>NZ_JBJXFV010000167.1:0-52266 GCF_046154365.1 Prosthecobacter sp. | reverse complement strand
TCACTGATGGTGACGGTGGTCTGCGGCTGGTAGATGAGCTGCTGGCTGCGGGAGGTGATGTTTTTGTCCCGCAGGGCATTGGCGACCTGGAAGAGCTTGTCTGTGGGGGTGTAAACGACCCAGTCATCGCCTTCGTCCGCGATGTCGTCCGCACCGGCATCGAGGGCAGCCTCCATGAGCTGATCCTCGGAGGCGGCGGCTTTGTCGAGGCGGATTTCACCACGACGCAGGAACATGTAGGCCACGCTGCCGCTATCGGCAAAGGTGCCGCTGTTCTTGGAAAGGAGGACGCGGACGTCGTTGGCGCTACGGTTGCGGTTATCGGTGACGATTTCGATCATCATGGCGACGCCGCCGGGGGCGTAGGCCTCGTAGAGGACCTCTTCGAGGGCGGCGCTGGCGAGCTCGCCGGTGCCTTTTTTGATGGCGCGGTCGATGTTGTCGTTCGGGACATTGGCGGCTTTCGCAGCGGTGATGGCGCTGCGCAGGCGGGCATTGGTGTCGGGGCTGCCGCCGCCGTGCTTCGCGGCGAGAGTGATTTCTTTGGCAAGCTTGCTGAAAGCGTTGCCGCGTTTGGCGTCAACGATGGCTTTGCCACGCTTGATCTTGGACCATTTATTGTGGCCGGCCATGATTGAAGAGCGATGTCGGGTGAAAACAGCGTACGGAGCGGCCAATGACGGCGGTCATCCGTGCGGTGGTGAGGTGGAAATGTGGGTGGGGAAGCGGCCTTGCCGCGGTGTGCTCCAGGAGGAATGACGGCCATGCAACGAGTGCGTGGGCGCGTTTCATCAGCGCGAGGGCCGGGGAAACATCGGCAAACCTGCCGGGGACAACACCAAGTGTTCACCAAGTTGAGAGAACCTGGAACGGAGAGGAGTGTGCGGGATGGCGGGCGTTCTGGCAAGATGTTTTTCATGCGCCGGTTCAAGAATGCGACCGCGAGGGCGTATTGGGGAAGTGATTTCGCGCCTCATAGCCTGGTTTTGCCTGCCCGTACTGGCGACGGCTGCCGTGCCGTCGGCGGAACCGCTGTGGTCGCTGCAGCCCTTCGCGGTTCAGCCATTGCCGACGGTGAAGCAGCAGAACTGGCCGCGCTCACGCGTGGATCATTTCATCCTGGCGCGGCTGGAAAAGGAAAATCTCAGACCGAATGGTGATGCGGATGCGGCCACCTTGCTGCGGCGTGTGTACTTTGATTTGATCGGCCTGCCGCCGTCGCTGGAGGAGATCGAGGGTTTTGAAATGTCGAAGTTCGCCGCCGTGGTGGACAAGTTGCTCGCTTCACCCGAGTTCGGTGCCCGCTGGGGCCGCCACTGGCTGGATGTGGCACGCTATGCGGAGACCAGCGGCAATACGCGCAACATGGCCTATGTGCTGGCTTGGCGTTACCGGAACTACGTCGTACGTGCGTTGAATCGTGACACGCCGTTCGATGAATTCATCCGCGAGCAGATCGCGGGCGATCTGCTGCCGCCCGCAAACGATCAGGTGCGGCGGGATGATCAGCTTCTTGCCACCGGCTTCCTTAATGTCGGCGTGAAATCGCTCGGCGAGCAGGACAAGGATCTCTACGACATGAACGTGGCCGATGACCAGATCGACGCGACCTGCCATGCCTTCCTGGCCCTCAGCGCGAACTGCGCGCGCTGCCACGATCACAAGTTTGATCCCATCCCCACCGCTGACTACCACGCGCTCGCCGGCATCTTCCGCAGCACGCAGAACCTCTCCGGCGTGCAAACGAACAACGTGCTCAAGGAGGGGGAGGCGATGCCACTGGGCAAAGACGGCATGCAGCGCCTTACGGCGGTGAAGCAGCACGAAAAGGACATCGCCGACATGCAGAAGGACTATGTGGAAGTGGCGAAAAAACGCAGCACGGTGCGCGAAGAACTGATCAAGGCCGGCATTGATCCCACCAAGAAACCCGGAGCGATGACGAAGGAGATGGCGGAAAAAATGGCCGTGCTCGGAGCGCTCGAACAAGACGTGACGACGTGGCAGAAAAAGCTCGCCGAGAAGCAAAAGAGCGCGCCGCCGCCGCCACCGCTCGGCATGTCCGTGCGCGATGGCGAAACGCCCATGGATTGCCCGGTCTATGACAAGGGAGAGGTCAAGAAGCCTCTCGCGCCGGTAAAACGCGGCGTGTTGTCGGCCATTCCGGTCAAATTGGCCGCGATTGGGCCGAAGGAGAGCGGACGCAGGCAACTCGCCGACTGGATTGCGAGTCCGCAGAATCCGCTGACGGCCCGCGTGATCGTGAATCGCGTCTGGTTGCATGTGTTTGGCCGCGGTTTGGTCGAATCGCCCGATGATTTCGGCAAAAATGGCGTGAAGCCGTCGCATCCCGAACTGCTTGATGATCTGGCGGCGCGATTCGTGAAGAACGGCTGGTCGATCAAGAGTCTGATTCGCGAGTTGGTGATGTCTCGGAGCTACCAGATGAGTTCGGAAATTAGTGCTCAGTTCTCAGTGCTCAGTTCTCAGAAAACTGAGCACTCGGCACTGAGCACTGAGCACTTAAACCGTCGTCAGGTGATTGACCCCTCAAACATCCTGCTCTGGCGAGCGAATCGGAAGCGCCTCGAAGCTGAACCGCTGCGTGATGCGATTCTCTGTCTCGGCGGCACGCTCGATCTCACACCGCGTGAAGGATCACCGATTGCCGACAAGGCGCAGGCGATCACGCCGCAGGGGCGCGAGGTGGGGCGAAAGCATTTCCTCAACGATCTCAAGGACGACACCACGCATCGCAGCATCTACCTGCCCATCGTGCGCGGCGCGCAGTTGCCGATGATGCAATGCTTCAACGCCGCCGATCCCGGCCTCGTCATCGGCAGCCGCTCCGCCAGCATCACGCCCATGCAGTCGCTGCTGCTGATGAACAGCGATCAAGTCATGACGCAGGCGCAAAACTTCTCGAAACGAGTCGTTGGGATGACGCTCGAAGCCCGAATCGTGCATGTTTGGAAGATGGCCTGCTGCCGTCAGCCGACGAATCAGGAGGTCGAAGCCTTGCGCGGCTTCATCACTGCTGCGGGTGACACTGACGAAGGTTGGACTCAACTCTGCCATGCGGTGATGCAAAGCGGGGAGTTTCAGACGGTGTATTGAGGAGGGAACCTCACTCAACCACACGCAGCGGCACAACACTCTGTCCCGGCCCGTCCCAGGTCACGCGATCATAAATCTCCGCGAGGCTGAGTTCGATGTCGAGGCATGGGATGCGCAGCACGGCGTCGAGTCCGGCGGCATCGCTAACCTGCCAGCCCTGACCGGGGATGTGTTGCAAGATCTCAACGAAGGGCATGTTCTGTGAAACGAGCACATACGCCTGCAGTGATGCGATGCGGCGGTAGTGTGCGGCCTTCGCACCACGGTCATACGCCTCGGTGGAGTCAGACAGCACTTCAAAAATAGCCGTGGGATTCGTCGCGGTCTCCGCTTGGTTGTCCTCGGGGTCGTACTCCATCGGTCCGCAGTACACGGCGGCATCCGGGTAGGTGCGCAGGCCGGTGTCCTTCACGCGGAGGCGTTGGTCGCTGTCATAAGGAGTGCATGGGCGCCCTTTGAGGCGGTTGCGCAACTCGCCAAGAAGGTTCGTCTTGATCAGGCTGTGGCGTGAAGTGCCGCCCGCCATGGCGATGATCTCACCGTGAACGAATTCGCTCTTGCGTGGCGCGGCGCGCTCCAGGCGGTAGTACTCCTCGGCGGTGTGTTTGATGGCGAGCGCTTGTCCCATGCACCGAGTATGCCACAGGCATGACCGGCCTGCCAAGCGGCTTCATATTCGGAGCAACGCAAAAAGTGACGGGCGAGACACGTTCTTCAAGCGGTCATGCACACCGCGCTCAATCGCCGCCAACTACTCAGCGCCTCCAGCGCAGGGTTTGGCATGCTGGCACTCAAGGGGTTGTTCGCCAGCAATGCGCAGGCGGCGCTGGTGAATCCGCTGGTCCCGACGAAGACGCATTTCCCGGCGCGGGCGAAGCGGGTGATCTTTTTGTTCATGCAGGGCGGGCCGTCGCAGGTGGACACGTTTGATTTCAAGCCCGCGCTGACGAAGCAGCATGGCAAGCCGGTGGTGAAGGATAGCCCGACGGTGTTTTATCAGTCGCCGTGGGCGTTCAAGCCGCGCGGGCAGAGCGGGATGCTCGTCTCCGATCTGCTGCCGAACATCGCGCGGCAAGCGGATGATCTGTGCGTGATCAATTCGATGCACACGGACCACAATGCGCATCCGCAGGCGATTTTGCAGATGAACACGGGCAGTTTTGCCTTCACGCGGCCGAGTGTGGGTGCGTGGTGTGTTTACGGGCTGGGGTCGGAGAATCAAAATCTGCCGGGCTTTGTGACGATCAATCCATCCTTCTCCGGCGGCGGGCCTGTGAAGTTTGGCAGTGCGTTTTTGCCGTCCGTGTGCGCGGGCACGCAGATCGGGCAGGACAGCGGCAATGGTGCGAGCCCGATTGCACCCGCGACATCACTCAAAGACATCCAACTGCCGTTCATGAAGAATGCGCGGATGGATGTGACAGCGCAACGGCGGCAGCTTGATCTGGTGCAGTCGTTGAACCGGCAAAAACTGGCGCAGGATGGCAGCAATGAGGCGCTGGAAGGTTTGATCACGTCGGCGGAGCTGGCTTTCAACATGCAGCGCGAGATGCCGGAGGTGATGAACCTCAACCAGGAGAGTGTAGCGACGCAGGAGATGTATGGCATCGGCGATGGGAAGCCGACCGATCAGATCGGACGCGCATGTTTGATGGCGCGACGGTTTGCGGAGGCGGGTGTGCGTTTCATCCAGGTGAATCACGAGTTCTGGGATGATCACAGCGACATTTTCAAAGGTCATCCGCAGCATGCGCTCGAAACGGATCAGCCGGTGGCGGCGCTGCTCACGGATTTGAAGCAGCGCGGCCTGTTGGAAGACACGCTGGTGCTCTGGGGTGGTGAATTTGGCCGTCCGCCGCTGCTAAACAAAAACAACGGCCGCGATCACAACAACGTGGGCTTCACGATGTGGATGGCCGGCGGTGGTGCCAAGCCGGGCATCCGCTACGGCAGCACGGATGAAACGGGTGCGAAGGCGGAGCAGGACAAGGTGCATCTGCACGATCTGCATGCGACGATGCTGCACTTGCTCGGTCTCAATCACGAAAAGCTCACCTATCGCTACGCGGGGCGCGATTTCCGCCTCACCGATGTGTTTGGCGAGGTAAAGCGAGGTTTGATCGCTTAACGCGATTTTTTCTTCGTGCTCTTGGCTGCTGGTTTGTCGGCTGAGGCGGGCTTTTCCTCGATTTTGTCGTCGAATTTTATCACTTTGGGCGGTGTGGGCGCCGGACCGTTCCAGAGGAAGTGTTCGAGACGAATTTTGGTCGCACGTTCGCGTGCTTCCACGGCACGATCACCGGGGCGCTGGGCGATTTGTTCCGCGAGACGTGCCGCAGGCTCCCATTGACGAGCCGCTTCGAGGAGGTCGATGCCGAAGAAGCCTGCTTTGGAAAACCACACGTAGTCCGCCGGACTCGCGGGCGGTGTCATGTCGGCGGCACGCAGCACGTTGTAGCAGGCTTCGAGCGCCTCGGTGTCGCGTTTCGCGTCATGATGTGCGGAGGCGAGCGTGAAGCCGGCGCGGGCCTTCCACATGAATGGCAGGGCATTGTCAGAGAGAAAAGCATCGAGCAAATCTGCGGCGGCATCCAGGCGCACCGGCTCGGTTTTGCCGAGCAGCAGCAGCACTTCCGCTTTTTCGCAGACGGTCATGCGGCGCTGTTCGGGATCGAGCGATTTCATGGCCAGCACCTTGTCCAAGGCTGTGAGAGCGGGGACGTGGTTGCCTTGCAGGCGTTCGGACAAAGCCTGCTGCCGACGTGCGGCCACCGCGAGCGGGCCATTTTTTTGCGCGAGTTCCTCCCAGATCGCGAGTGCGCGGGTGCGGCCTTCCATACTCATCACTGAGGAGGCGGACATGGCGGCGAAGTAGAGTGCCGTCTCCGCATGCGGCGTGTCGGGGTAATCGCGGGCGATGATCTCGAACTCGGTGCGGGCATTGGCAAAGTCTTCGAGCCGGAAATACGCACTGGCGATTTTCATGCGCACTTCAGTCAGCAGCGGGCTCTGCGGCCAAATTTTGAGGAACACCGCGCCGTCAGTGACGAGGGTCTTCAAATCTCCCGCTGCATCGCGCAGCCAGAGCCGTGTGTAGTCGATGCGTTGACGTTGCGCTGGAGTGAGTTCGGCGGCGGTGGCGCTGTCGAGGGTCGTCTGGGCATCCTGAATGCGTGGTGGCACCGCCATGAGCATCCATTCGGTCAAAGCGATGCAGGCGTCGGCGTAGCGCGGATGTTTTGGATAGGCACGGATGAATGCGCGCAGTCCCAGTTCCGCCTCGGGTTTGCGTCCTGCGGCCAAGAACAGGGCTTTTTCGAGTTCCAGCGTGGCGGCGGAGTCGTTGCTTTCTTTGCCAACAGCGGCGGCGTTCGACACGATCTCGAGCTGGCCGAGCAGGCTGGTGTAGAGCGTGAAATCACTAGCGAGGATGGCTGCGACTGCCGCATTGAACAGCGCACGGCGGCGTTCCGTGAGCGTGGTGGCGATGTTGGCGGCGTTTTGAAACAGTTGCAGCGCCTGGCGGTGATCTCCCCGGCGGAACAAAATGCTGCCGGCGGCGAAATCGACTGTTGCAGAGGCATTGTTGAATTGTTTGCGCCACGCCTCGGCGAGCGCGAGCACGCGGGCATCGATTTTGTGCTCCGCATAGATTTCCATCGCCAGACGCATCGCATCGCTGAGGCGCGGATGGCCGGGATGAAGCTGGAGCAGTGCTTCAAGCAGACTGACGGCTTCGTCATCGCGTTTTTCGGTGGCCAGCCACTTCGCGGTCAGGTAGATCGCGTGGCCGCGAAAATCAGCGGCGGCGGCAGCGAGAACTGGAGACGGATCAGGCTGCTGCTGCGCTGCGTTGCCCGAGGAAATCCAGCGCAGCACGGCTTCTGGCAGAGTGCGTGGCTCCTTGAGGCTCTGGTGCGCACGATCGAGCAGATCGAATGCTTCCAGCCACAAGCGGCTGTCGGCGGTGGCATCGAGAAATTTAAGCAGATGATCCTGCGCCTTGGCGGTCTGATTTTGCCGCAGCCAGGCTTCGGCTTCGAGCAGAATGGCGGCCTGATGCAGACGTTCACCGCCGGTGGTGGCGGCCAGGACGGCTTTCAGCACGTTCTGGGCGGGAATGATCTGCCCGCTTTGTAGTAGGGCACGAGCACGCAGGTAGTTGCTGGCGGCATCATCGGCTCCGGCGGGAAGCACTGCTGCCGTCTTGCCTTCGTTGATGTCGATCTCGTTGTGCAGCAGTTGCGCATGCGTGCGCAGGGATTCGTCGGTGGCTGTCAGCAGCGGTGTGGTTTCGGCATGGGCGGCGGCGTTTTCACCGAGCGCGGCCAGAATCTGCGCCAGCAGCAGCCGGGTGCGGGCCTGGCGGGGTGCCTGTTCATCCTCCGTCAGTATTTTCCGTGCGCCGAGCAGGTCGCCGTTCAAAACCAGCGCTTCTCCGCGCCAGAACGTTTCGTCGTCGAGATCATAAGCCTCCGCCAATGCCAGCACACGTCCGCCTGCCTCGGCACGCGTCCAGGCTTCAGCGGCAAAGGTGGCGAGCTGGCGGGTCTCGACGCGCGTCCAGCCTTTCTGCTTGAGCAGGCGCTCTGCTTTCACGCCAGCGACACCAGGCAGCCCGTCGGCCAGCGCCTGCCGGGCGGAGACATAATCAGCCGCGTCTTCCAGACCTGCGGCGCAGAGCGCTGCGGGGATCAGGAGGGCGGAGACAATGAAACGAAAGCGTGGCTTGGGCATGCGGGGCGGAGCCTATCGCAGCCTTCCAGCAGAATCCAGAAGCAGATGCTTCAATGCGGGAGGGTCATGCCTGATTTGAAGGCCGTGAAACCAAATGCCAGCATGCCAATGACACCAATGATGACAAAGCAGAGCATCACAATGATGAGGATGCCGTTAAATTTCCAATAGCGGCGTTGTTCGGTCAGGGCGGCATCGAGATCGGCCGTGGATCGTGACGCCATCAGTTTGTCAATGCTGCTGGCATATTTCCCGAGTTTGAGGGCCGGATAGATCACCACAAAGGAAAGCACGCCATAATACAGGGCCGTTCCGACCAGTATTCCGGCACTGAAGGCGGTGTTGCCACTCGACTTCATCACGCCGGAGGCGGAGATGAACAGCATGATGCAGGTGGCCAGGATCATCAGGGCACTCATGATCCACATCAGCACCGACAAGAACCGCACCCACGGCTTTGTGCCGGCGAGTTGGGCGATCGTTCCGGGTGAAACGGCATCTGCACCTGCGCCGCTGGCGGCACCGTAGAGGTTGGCGGAGGGGGAGGAGTAGGGATTGGCTTCCATAACGGGATGAGTGAGTATTGAATCGACCGCCGGGCATTTTATCCGGCATTAACGCAGGCTACGAAAAAAAATCGGTGGTTGTCAAAGGCAAATGCCACCGCTTCAATGCTCATCAATGGCGGCAGCACGAGCGGACACCTTGCAATCAGTCGAACTCGCGGACGGCGTGGAGATCCAGCTCCGCGTGGCAGGCCCGGCGGTGCGCAGCATGGCCTACACGATGGATCTGCTGCTACGCATCGTCATTTACATCGTCGTGGGGCTGGCGGCCGTGTTTCTCCTGATGAGTGCCATTGGTGCCGAGCTGACCGGCGGCCTGATGATGATCTTCGTGTTTTTGATGGAGTGGTTTTACAATGTGTTCTTCGAGGCTGGGCCGCGTGGTGCCACGCCGGGGCAGCGGCGCATGGGACTGCGGGTGATGAGCGTGACCGGCGGCCCGGTATCGCTGGCGCAGGCGGTCATGCGCAATTTTTTGCGCGTGGTCGATTTCATGCCCGCCTTCTACCTTGCCGGCATCGTGTGCATGCTCTTCACGAAACGTTTTCAGCGTTTGGGCGATCTGGTGGCCGACACGGTCGTCACTTATGCCGATCCACCGCCAGCCAGCACGCCGAATGTCGAGGTGCGTGCGCAACGTCGTGCGCCGTCGCAGGTGCTCACGCGTGAGGAGCAGGCGGCGCTGTTGCAGTTCATGGAACGCGCCCCGCTGTGGGCAGATGAACGCCGCATCGAGCTGGCCACGCTGGCGGAGCCGCTGACACAGGCGCCGGGGATGGAAGGATTGCGCAATCTTTGCGGCATGGCGCTGTGGCTGCAGGAGCCGGAAGACAAACGCGGCACGCCGCCACCGCTGAAAGGAGCGCCATTGTTCCGCTCATGACTCCCGCCCAGTTTGAAAAACAGATCGAACCCCGCTGGCAGAAGCTGGAGCAACTGCTGACCGAAGCGGAAAAGTCGCAGCCCACCGTGAATGTGGACGAACTGCCCGCGACGTTCCGCCAAGTCTGCCATGATCTCAGCGTGGCGCAGCATCGCATGAGCCCGCAGCGGCTCACGCAGCGGCTCAATGCACTGGCGATTCGCGGCTATCGTGTGCTGGAGCGCCGCAGCACGGGTGGCTGGGAGTCGTTTGTGCGGCTGCTACTGGTGGAGTTCCCGCAAGGCGTGCGCACGGAAGCAAAACTGTTCTGGTGGTGTACGGCCTTGTTCTATGTGCCTGCCGTCGTGATGGCTGCATTCACCCCTTCCCATCCCGAGTGGTCGATGGCGCTGCTCGGGCCGGACGGCATGGCGCAGATCGAAGGCATGTATGGCGAGGACAGCTCGCCTGGTGAGTTCATGCGCGACAAGTTCGGCTCCAACTTCGCGATGTTCTGCTTTTACATCTGGAACAACGTCAGCATCAATTTCAAAACCTTCGCCGGGGGCATGCTCGGCGGTGTGGGTTCGCTCGCGGCACTGCTGTTCAACTCACTCTTCCTCGGTGCCGTGGCGGGCTATGTTCACTACTCGGGCAATCCGCAGACGCTGTACTCTTTTGTGGCCGGTCACTCCGCACCCGAGCTGACGGGCCTCGTGATCTCGGCGATGGCGGGCATGCGGCTGGGCCTGTCCGTGCTGCGTCCAGGAAGACTCGAGCGTCATGCAGCGCTTGTGCTCGCAGGGCGCAAAGCGCTGCCGCTGCTCATCGGCGCGGCCACATTGACCTGCATCGCGGCGGTGATCGAAGGCTTCTGGTCCGCGCAAAATTTTGCACCTGTGATCAAGTACACGTTTGGCGCGATCAACTGGCTGCTGCTGGCGGCGTTCCTGTTTTTCAGCGGAAGGGGGCAGGCGCATGCGGCTTGAGGACATGACCGTCACATTACGCCCGCGTCAGCCATGGGAAGCCGCTGATCTCGGCTGTGCGATGGTGCGGCGTGATTTTGGCCGGCTCCTCGGTTTGTGGGCGAGCACGGTGCTGCCGCTGTGGGTCGTGGTCTGCTGGATCTTCCGTGACATGCCGGTGTGGATTCCGCTCGTCGTGTGGTGGTTGAAGCCGCTGTATGATCGCGTGCCGTTGTTTTTCCTCAGCCGTGCCGCGTTTGGCGTGCGTCCCGGCTTTGCTGAAACGTGGCGGGCCTGGCCCCGGCTGATGTTCACGAATTTTCTGCCCGCATTGCTGTGGCGGCGGCTGTCGTTCATTCGCAGCTTCGCGCTGCCAGCGCAGTTGCTGGAAGGGCTGCGCGGTGCGGCGGCAAATCAGCGTGTCAAAACCCTCGCGATGGAAGGCGGCGGCTCCGGCGCATCGCTGACGTTTGCGTTTTCCACCATCGAGTTGTTCCTCTGGCTCGGCTTGATGCTGGGAACGTATGACTTGCTGCCTGAAGCGGCCACGCCCGACTGGTTTGGCATCTTCCAGGCCTTCGATTTTGAAAACACCATTCCCGCCGGCTTCCTCTGGTGGGGTGCGGGCTGTCACATGGTCATCGTCACGTTGATTGAGCCGTTTTATGTCGGTGCCGGCTTCGCTTTGTATCTGAACAGCCGCACACAACTCGAAGGCTGGGATGTGGAGCTGGCCTTCCGCCGCATGGCCACGCGACTGACTGCTGCTGCGGCACTCGTGATCGCCATGCTGTTTGTTTTTGGCATGCAGCCATCGGTGCAGGCCGCTGCGGGTGATGATGCTGCCAAAGTCGTGACTGAGGTGCTCAAAGATCCTGAATTCGAGATTCACAAGGTCAAGACCCAGCGTTGGAAGCCGGACTTCCCCGAAAACAAAGAGGATGATAGCGAGAGCCCGTATCTCACCACTGTTGGCAGCATCACCCAATGGCTGTTCTGGCTGCTCGTGGCCGGACTTGTGACGTGGCTGGTTGTTTATCTGGTGAAGAACCGCCATATCTTCATCTCGCGTGGCGTCAGCAAAACGAAGGTGCAGGTGCCGAACGTGCTCATGGGCATGAACATCACGCGAGAGAGCCTGCCTGATGACATTGTCGCCGCCGCACGCGCCGCCTGGGCTGCGGGCGATGTCAAAGAAGCGCTCAGCCTGCTTTATCGCGGCTCGTTGTCATGGCTGGTCACGCGTCGTCGTGTTCCCATCACCGACAGCGACACCGAGGAAGATTGCCTCATGCATGTCGTTGGCGCCGGACAGCAAGTGGAGGCCGCCTACTTCCGCCAGCTCACCGGAGCCTGGGTGCAGGTCGCGTATGCGGTGTTGCCGGTTTCCAACGCAGAGATGAACGCGCTCTGCGATCAATGGCCCTTCGTGGAGAAAGGAGGCGCGGCATGAAGCTCAGCCTTCGCATTGTCATGGTGCTGCTCACCTCGCTAGCGCTTTGCGGCTGCGACGGGCACTGGGAGGATTATGAAAAGACGCTCGGCTATCGTGGTAAGGCGCGGGTAAATCCGTTTCTCGCCGCCGAGCTGCTGCTCAAGGAACTCGGCCACAACGCGCACGGTGCAAAATCGCTCACCAAGCTGCCATCGCACGACAGCGTCATCCTCATCTCCGGTGAAAACGGCCTGCCCGATGGTCGTGCGAAGCAACTGCTGCGCTGGACCTTCAGCGGCGGCCATCTCATCTACTGCCTCGATGGTGCGCGGGCCTACAATGACTTCGACACGCAGTTCGGCACGTTCATTTCCTCGTTGCTGTTGGAGGAGGAAAAAGACCCGATTCTGGATCAACTTGGTGTCAGCGCGGCGAAACGTCTGCCCAAAGAAGAACTGGCGGAATTCGCCAAGGACATGCTGAACAAGTCTGCTCCAGACGGTGATAAAAAAGCTGAGCCGAAGAAGAAAAAGACCGATGACGAAGAAGACGATGATTCCTGGCTCGAATCGGTGCAGGAAGTGAAGTGGAACAGCAAAACCTATCAGCTCAGCCTCGGCGGCTACCAGCATTTGATCCTCAAGCGCTCATTGCGTGCCGGTGAATTCGCCGCCGGACCGAAGGATGAAGCGCTGGCGCTGCATTTGCAGCACGGCATGGGCAAGATCACGTTGCTGGCGCATGCGCGGCCGTTTCGCAATCGTTGGATCGGTGAACGCGATCATGCGCGTTGGTTGTCGGCACTGGTCGGCGAGCATGGCTCTAAAGAGGTGCTGTTTGTCGCCAGTTCAGCGGGCAGTTTCCTGACCTTGCTGTGGCAGCATGGCTGGATGGCGCTCGTGGCATTGGCGGTGTGCCTGATCTTCTGGCTTTGGCAGCAGATGCCGCGCTTTGGTCCGCTGGCCGAGGTCGAACTCGATTCCACGCGGCACTTCGCCAGCCACATCGGCGCGTTGGGCGAATTCTTCTGGCGCATGCGTCGTGGCGGCATGCTGGTGACTGCCGCACGCGAAGCCGTGTGGGAGCGAGTACGCGAACGTCATCGCTCGCTCGACGATGGCAGTCGCCACATGAACGATCTTCTCGCCGCCGAAATCGCCCGACGCACTGGCCTGCCTGAAAAACGCATCGCCGCCGCCTTTGATGTGATCCCACCCGAGAGCGGCCACAACTTCGTCACTCTCATGCGCGATCTCCAGGCCATCCGCCGCGCTCTTTAAATCATCCTCCACACCTCCATGAACCCGATCCCTACTGACATGCCCAGCGCTTATGCGCCACCCGCACCGCCGAAAAGCACGGCGATCTTCCAGCAGATCTATGCTGCCGTCGGGCAGGTTTTCGTCGGACAGCCGGAAGTGCTGCATCAAGTGCTCGCGGCGTTGCTGGCCGGCGGGCATGTGCTGCTCGAAGGCAAGCCGGGCCTCGGTAAAACTCATCTCGTGCTCGCGCTCTCGCACACGTTTGGTGGCAGCTTCCGCCGCATCCAGTTCACGCCTGATTTGATGCCCTCCGATGTCTGTGGCCACACGCTGTTTGACATGAGCAGCAGCACCTTCCGCGTACGGCGTGGTCCGGTGTTTGCCAATCTACTGCTGGCAGATGAAATCAACCGCGCCCCGGCCAAAACGCAGTCCGCGCTGCTCGAAGTGATGCAGGAAACGCAGGTCACGATTGATGGCGAGAGCCACAAGCTCGCGCCGCCGTTCATGACCTTCGCCACGCAGAATCCCATCGAGCAGGAAGGCACCTATCCGCTGCCCGAGGCACAGCTTGACCGCTTCCTGCTCAAGGTGCTCATCGACTACCCTGATGTGGTGAACGAAACGTGGATTGTGAAGGCCGTGTCCTCGCGTGCGTCAGGCGGCGGCCTTTCGACATCATCTGTTCCGCAAATTTGCAGCCCGGAAGACATTCTCGCGGCTCAAGAAGAAGCGGCGGCGGTGCAGGCGGTCGAGCCGGTCGTTGATTACGCCGTGAGCATCGTGCGTGCGACCCGCCAGCACAGCGCCATCTCGCTCGGTGCCGGCACGCGTGGTGCCATCAGCCTCGTGCGCGTCGCGAAGTCGTATGCATTGCTCGAAGGCCGTGGCTACATCACGCCTGCCGATGTGAAACGCGCCGTGCTGCCGGTGCTGCGTCATCGCGTGCAGCTCGCACCCGAAATCGCCATCAGCGGACAATCCGTGGATGACATGCTGACCTCATTGCTCAAGACCGTGGAGGCCCCTCGCGTCTGATTTCCATGCGTCCGACCGCCCTGCTGCTCAAACTGCTCACCGCCTGGCTCGTGCTGGCGGTGGCGGCGTGTGTGTGGGTTTCGTTCGTCATTCTATGGCAGATCACCGGCGGACTGCTGCTGTTCGTGATGCTGGTGGATGTATTCACGTTGCCGCGTCGTGGTCGCATCACGGGCAAGCGCTCTGTTCCGGGACGCTTTGCCCTTGGCGTCAAATCGCAGGTGACTGTGACCATCACGCATGCGGCGAACCGCCCGCTGGCGTTGGAGGTGTTCGACGGCATTCCTACCGCTGCGGAGGCCGAAGGACTGCCGCATCAGGTCAGCGTGCCACCGGGTGAGTTCGCGGCAATCACGTATGAAGCGCGCTTCGTGCGTCGGGGCCAACATGCGTTCACTCCGGCGCATGTACTGGCGGATTCATTGCTCGGACTGTGGCGCAATCGACATTTCGTCGCGGGCGAGAGCCAGACGAAGGCCTACCCGAACTACGAACCGGTCGTGCGCTTCGCCATGCTGGCAATGGCGAACCGCGTTGAGACCATGGGCATCGTCAAACGCCGCCGCATGGGCGCTTCGCTCGATTTCCATCAATTGCGCGACTACCAGGACGGCGATGTGCTCTCGCGCATCGACTGGAAGGCCACTTCGCGGCGCTCCACGCTCGTCAGCCGTGATTACGAAGAGACGCGCAATCAAACCATCCTTCTCGTGCCCGACTGCGGCCGCCGTATGCGTGCGCTCGATGGCGGCCTGAGTCAGTTCGACCACTGCTTGAACGCGATGCTCTTGATTGCCTTCATTGCACTGCGTCAGGGCGATGAAGTCGGCGTCGTGGGCTTCGGTGGCGTGCAACGCTGGCTGCCGCCGGTCAAAGGCGCTCACAGCATGCCGAAGATCCTCAATCATCTCTACAACTACGAGGCCAGTGGCGAACCGAGCGATTTCATCGAGGCCGCCGAACGCGTGATGACCCTGCAACGCCGCCGCGCATTGGTGATCCTGCTCACCAACCTGCGCAGCGAGGACGGCGCGACGCTTGCATCCGCCGTCAGCGCCATGCAGCGCCGCCATCTGGTTCTCGCTGCCACCTTGCGCGAGCAGGAACTCGAACAACGTGCCGAGGCTCCCATCGACCACCTCCACGATGCGCTGCAATACGGCGCGCTGACCCACTACTTCACCGAACGCCGCCACCTGCTAGAGTCTCTGCGCTCAAAGCGCGTGCTGACCGTCGATGAATCCGCCCAGATGCTGCCCGTGGCGCTGGCGAACAAGTATCTCGATGTAAAAGCCGGCGGGCTGCTATGATGCTGTGGCGGGCGGCGCTACGTGTGGCGTTATTTGCGACAACGGATGGGGTGGGGAGAATGACAGTAGCCTCATGCTCTGGCCTACCCATTCTTTGTTTCCGCCGTTTCCGCTCGAAGATCAGCGACAGCATCAGGCGGAGCTGGCGGCAGCAATCCGGCGTGTTCTCGATAGCGGCAGCTACATCCTGGGAGAGGAAGTGGCCGCTTTTGAGAGCGAGTTTGCCGCGTTTCTCGGTGTGAAGCATGTCGTCGGTGTGGCGAGCGGCACAGATGCCATTGAAGTGATGCTGCGGGCGCTGGAGATCGGTGGAGGCAGCAAGGTGATCGTGCCCTCCCATGCACCTTCAGCGGTGGCGGCGGGTGTGGCACGCAGCGGTGCGAAGCCGGTGTTCGCAGACATTGAGGCGGACACGTTCACGCTTTGCCCGGAGTCGCTGGATGCGGTGCTGCGTTCGCCCGCCGGGCGGGGCGTGAAAGCGGCGCTGGTGGTGCATCTTTATGGCCATCCGGCGGACTGGGCAAACTTGCAGCAGGTGGCGGATGAGCACGGCATCCTGCTGCTGGAAGACTGCGCGCAGGCTCATGGCGCGACCTGGCATGGTCGCATGACCGGAGCGCTCGGCACGGCGGCGGCGTTCAGTTTTTACCCGACGAAGAATCTCGGTGCCATCGGCGATGCGGGCGCTGTGGCGACGGATGATGACGATCTCGCGGAACGTCTGCGGTTGATCCGTCAGTATGGCTGGCGGCGGCGTTATGTCAGCGAGATGACGGGCGTGAACAGCCGGCTCGATGAACTGCAGGCAGCAGTGCTGCGGGTGAAGCTGTCCACCTTGGGGCAAAGTGTTTATCAGAGGAGAAGACTGGCAGCGATGTATGAGGCACGGCTGAGCGCCAGCGGCAGCGTGACGCCGCCGAGCGTGCGGGAAGGCTGCGAGCATGCCTTTCATCAATATGTGGTGCGTTGTGAGAGGCGGGATGCGCTGACGCAGCATCTGCATGCAGCGGGGATTCCGGCGGCGGTGTCTTCTCCGGTGCCGTTGCATCGCCAGCCAGCTTTTCACGCCGACATAGCGCTGCCGGAAGCCGAGAGGGCGGCGGCGGCGATCGTGGCACTGCCGCTGCATCCGTATTTGCATGAGGCTGCTGTCGCTGCCGTGTGTGATGCCATCGAACGTCTGAATCATGCAAGCTGCTGAATATGACACGCTGCGGGCCGTGGAGGACCGCCACTGGTGGTATGCGGTGCTACACGGGCTGGTGCTGCGCGCACTGGCCGGAGGGCTGCCAGCGCATGCCCAGGTGCTGGATGCGGGCTGCGGCACCGGCGGTATGCTGGTGTTTTTGCGTGAGCGCATGCAGGATCTCGATGCGGCAGGCATCGATGCTTCGGAGCAGGCGGTGTGGCATTGCCAGCAGCGTGGTTTGGCCGGCGTGCGCAATGGCACGGTGCATGAGTTGCCGTTTGAAGACGGGGCGTTTGACGCCGTGCTCAGTCTGGACGTGCTGTATCATGCTGGCGTCGATGAAGATCGAGCGCTGGCCGAAATGAGCCGCGTGCTGCGGCCAGGCGGCCTGCTGGTGCTGAATCTGCCTGCCTTTGCCGGTCTGCGCGGAGCGCATGATGCGGCGGTTTGTGGTGTCAGGCGCTACAAGGCGAGTCACATGCGGCCATTGCTCGAACCTCATAATCTTCACGTCGAAATGATTCACTACTGGAACGCTTGGCTGTTTCTGCCGCTGCTCGTGTGGCGGCGCTGGAGCCGTGTGCGCATGAAGCATGCAGATGGCAGTGTCTCAGACGTGAAACTGCCGCCGACGTGGCTGAACCGGTCACTGGCAGGTGCTGGCAGGCTGGATGCGTGGCTGTGCCGCGTCCTACGCCTCCCGTTGGGATCTTCCGTCTTCGCCGTGGCGCGCAGAATGAATTCCCCATCAGGAGGGCACGGTGATGGCGGCGGATGCTGAACATCCCGAGGTGAGTTTTGTGGTACCGCTGCACAACACCGGCAGCGCGCTGCCGCTGCTGCTGGAGGCCTTTCGCGCCATGCAGATCGAGGAGTCATGGGAACTGGTACTGGTGGATGATGGCAGCACGGATGGCACCTTCATGCGCGCAGGCGAACTGCTGCGTGATTTCCCGGCACCGGTGACGCTGGTGGCGCTGGCGCGGAATTTTGGCGAGCATGCGGCAGTGCTGGAGGGCTACCGCCGGTCGCGTGGTCGTTTCGTGGTGAATCTGGATGACGATCTGCAAAATCCGCTGAGCGAAGCACTCAAACTGCTACAGCACCTGCGCGCATCCGACGCGGAGGTGGTGTATTCGCGTTACGCGGACAAAAAACATTCCAGGCGGCGCAATGCGGCGAGCTGGCTGGCGAACCGCTGCGCCACCTTGCTGCTGGGCAAGCCGCGTGAGCTGTATCTTTCCAGTTTCCGGGCGCTGCGGCGTGAGTTGATCGAGCGCATCGTCATGTATCGCGGTCCCTATCCCTACATCGACGGTTTGATCCTCGGTGCCACGAACCGCATCGAAACGCTGGTCGTCGAACATGCGGCGCGTGCGAGCGGCAACAGCGGCTACACGCCGCGCAAGCTGATCCGGCTGGCCTTGAGCCTGCTGTTTGACTTCAGCGTCATGCCTCTGCGGCTGGCGAGCGTGCTCGGCGTCGTGCTGTGTGCGCTGGGGGCGGTAATTCTGGCCGAGGTGGTGATTGAAACGATTTTCGTCGGCCAGCGGCAGATTGGCTGGGGGTCGCTGATGGGGGCGCTGGCTGTGTTCAGCGGCGCTCAACTGCTGATGCTGGGCATCATCGGCGAGTATGTCGGACGGGCGTTTCTGACCGTGTCGGGCAAGCCGCAATCCCTGGTGCGCACGGTCATTCAGCATGAAAGGCGGGCGGCATGATCCACGAAACGACCAGCGAGACCTGCTCCGTGCGTGGCGTGCGCCGGTATGAGATGCGCCATGTGGTGGATCGGGTGCGCGGCCATCTGACCGTGGGAGACTTTGGCAGCGATCTGCCCTTCATCCCGCAGCGCTACTTCCTGACCTATGCGATCCCGAGCGAGCAGACGCGTGGAGAACACGCGCACCGCAGGTGTGCTCAATTTCTCGTCTGCACGCATGGCGAGTGCCATCTCCGCGTCGATGACGGTGAAAACTGCGAAGAATTCTGCCTAAACCGTCCGACCTTCGGCGTGCTGGTGCCGCCGCTGGTGTGGGCCACGGCGCATCTACATTCACACGACTCCGTGCTGATGGTGCTGGCGTCACGTCCGTATGAGCCGGAGGATTACATCCGTGATTACAGGGACTTCCTGGCCGCCGTAAAAGATGGTAAAAGCAGCGTATGAAATCCAACACCCGCACCGCCTTGTTTGCGCCGGAGCTGAGCATGGCTCCGACGAGCGGCTGGAGCTCGGTGACGACTGTGATGCGCCGCCAGCCTGCATGGCTGGCATTGGTGCTGCCGCTGCTGTTGGCGCTGC
Source organism: Prosthecobacter sp. (assembly GCF_046154365.1). Classification (GTDB taxonomy): domain Bacteria; phylum Verrucomicrobiota; class Verrucomicrobiia; order Verrucomicrobiales; family Verrucomicrobiaceae; genus Prosthecobacter. The sequence continues at coordinate 33,477 of NZ_JBJXFV010000167.1, read as the reverse complement.
TCATGGGCTGGCTGGACTATGACACCGGCTGGGAGGTGAGCTTGTTCATCTTTTACGCCCTGCCGATCTTCCTGGCGGTGTGGTGGTCGGGCAGCCGGGCGGGACTGCTCATTGCACTGCTTTCGGGAGTGGTCTGGTGGTTCGCCAACAAGAGCACGCATCCCTATGATACGCAGATGGGCTATGCCTGGGCGTTGGTCAACCGGGTGTTCTACTTCTGCGTCGTGGTCTTTGCGGTGACGGCGGTGCGCAGCAGGCAGGAAGCGGATGCGGCGCGGATTCAGATGCTGGAGGAACGACGGCAACTCGAGCAGGACATCGTCAGCGTCAGCGAATACGAGCAGCAGCGCATCGGCCAGGATCTGCATGACGGCCTGTGCCAGCAGTTGGCGGCCATCGGCTGCGCTGCACGCCTGCTGGCGGAGGAGTTGCAGGCGCTGGCCGTACCGGCGGTGCGTGATGCCGTCATGATCGAGGCATCCATCCAGCAGGCGGTGCTGGAGGCGCGCAATCTGGCCCGTGGCATTTTTCCGGTGCATGTGGACCGCAGCGGACTGGCCGCCGCACTGGCCGATCTGGCACGGATGACGAGCCAGCTCACCGGCGTGGCCATTGAAGTCAAAGAAGGCATCGAAGCACAGTTGGACAATCCTGAGGCATCCATGCACCTCTACCGCATCGCCCAGGAGGCGGTGGCGAATGCCGTGCGCCACAGCAGCGCCCGACAGATCGTCATCAGCCTGCAACTCACGGGCAGTGAGCTAGAACTGCGCGTGGAGGACGACGGTACCGGCATGACGGACCGAAGTCCTGATGCAGGTGAGGGCATGGGGCTGCGGACCATGCGCTACCGCGCCCAGGCCTTGGGAGCCGTGCTGGAAATTAAACCCCGCGCCGGCGGCGGCACCACGGTACGCTGCCGGCTGCCGGTACAAACTCAACTGGAGGAGGCGCACACTCATGGCTGAAACAAAAACCAACAAAGGCTGCAAAGTCCTGCTCGTGGAAGACCATCCCATGTTCCGTGAGCACCTAGGCCAGCTCATCAACCGCGATCTCGGCATGTCCGTCTGCGGCGAGGCGGACAACATCCGCGATGCCATGCGGCTGATTCATGAGAAGCAGCCGGACATCGCCATTGTGGACATCACTCTGCGCGGCTCCAGCGGCCTGGAACTGCTCAAGGACATCAAGGCGCAGGGGTTGCCCCTGAACGTGCTCGTGCTTTCGATGCACGATGAGGAACTGTATGCCGAGCGTGCCCTGCGTGCTGGCGCCAAGGGTTACATCACCAAAAACGAGGCCTCCACCGAGGTCGTGAAAGCCATCCGCATGGTGATGAAGGGCGAGGTGTATGCCAGCAGGCAGATGACGGCAAAACTGCTCGACCGCCTGACGCAAAAACGCACGCCCATCGAATTCGCCGGCATGGAAACACTCGCGGATCGTGAGCTGGAGGTGTTTCAACTGCTGGGCCGTGGCAAGAGCACGCATGAGATCGCCCAGTCGCTGAACTTGGGGGACTCCACCGTGGAAACCTACCGCGCACGCATCAAGGACAAGCTGCAACTGCGCAGCGCCGCCGAGCTGTACCTGCGCGCCGGCCAGTGGGTGCGCGAGCATGGCGCATGACGCCGTTTGGCGAGTTCGGGAGCGTGTAGCGCAAGGCATGACACGGCTTGTCCTTTGCCAGACGGACCGGTTTCAGGGCAGAATGCCGTTGTTCAAACAAGCCATTTCCAAGCCATGTCGAAACGCCACCGCCAAGCACGCCGAAACAACCAACCACGAACGCACTGCGCCAGTGCGCCGCCAGCGGTTCCCCCGGTGCTCCTGGAAGATTCCAGTGCGACCGTAGAGCCGTCGGGGGGCCGCACTGCTGGCGGGCGTTGGACTCATGCGGCCGTGGCGACCCTGCTGATGGCCCTGTGCGCGGGCCTGTATGCCTGGACGGCGGATTTTCCCATGGTCTTCGACGACCACGCCTACCTGACCCAAAACCCCGTCTTCCTGGACGTGAAAAGTTTTGGTTACCCAGCGCATTTTGAGCAGTTCGCCAACAGCCCGGCGAAGGCAGGTAATGACCCCGACCTAGCGGTGAATTTCATCCTGCGCCCGGTCGCCTACGCGAGCTTTTATCTGAACTACCTCATGGATGGCTTCAAACCGCGCTGGTTCCGCGTGGTGAACATCGTCATCCATGCGCTGAACTCGCTGCTGATCTACGCGCTGCTGAACAGCCTGCTCAGGCGTTCCGCCGCCGGTGATTTGAAGCGCGGCTCGGTGCTGTTCATTGCGGCCACCGCCGCGCTGATCTTTGCCGCCCATCCGCTCGCCATCGAGTCCGTGACCTACATCATCCAGCGCTTCACCTCGTTGGCGGTGCTGTTCTCCCTGCTGGCGCTCTGGCTGCATTTCACCTCCCTCTCAGCACGGTCACGCCTGGGCCTGTGGCTGCTGCGCTCCGCCGCCGTGGTGGCCATGCTGCTGGCCATGCAGACGAAGGAAGAAAGTTTCACCGTGCCGTTCCTGGCGGTGCTGCTGGACTGGCTGGTGGTTGGATCACGGCTGCGTCTAGCCGTCGTCAGGGCGCTGCCGCTGCTGCTGTGCGCGCCGCTCATTCCGGCGCTGGTGATTCTCACCGCTGCGGCACAGCATGGCGGCGCCTTCAACTGGGAGGCCTCGATCAACATCGTGAACGACAGGCACACCCCCCTGAACCACTGGCACTACATCGTGACTGAATTGACGGTGGTGGCGCACTACCTGCGGCAGTTGTTCTGGCCCGCCGGTTTGAACCTGGACCCCGCCTGGCCGAAGTATGAATCCCTCTGGCAGGGGCCGGTGCTGGTGGCGCTGGGCGTGCTGACGGGGCTGATCGCCGCCGCGTGGTGTTTGTTCCGGCGTTTTCGTGGCGATGTGCGTTTCGCCCTGGGCTTCGCATTCACCCTTTGGTTCTTCATCACCGTGTCGCCGTCCTCCGGCCTGGTGCCGCTGCCGGATCTGATGGCGGAACATCGCTCCTACCTGCCTTCCATCGGCATTTTTGTCCTCGTGGCATGTCTGCTGGACCGGCTGCGCAGCGCAAACCTCCGTTCCAGTTGGGCAAAGGTGCTGGTGCCTGCCGCCGCCGTGCTGTGTGTGGGTGCGCTCTCCTGGGCCACCTGTGCGCGGAACAAGGTGTGGAGCACGCGGGAAAGCCTGTGGGAGGACACTGTGGCGAAAAGCCCCGGCAAATATCGCACCTGGGGCAACCTGGGAGCGGTCTATTCGGCGGGTGGCAATGAGGAGAAGGCGGTGGCTTGCTTTCGTGCGGCCCTCAAGATCGAACCACGGTTTCAAAACGGCTTGCTCAACCTCTCCAATTCACTACTCCGGCTCAACCGCCCCAAGGAATCGCTCGATACCACCCAGCAGCTCATTCAAATGGACCAGACGGCCGCCACCAAGCTGCCGGTGGCGTTCACTCTGGGCATTGGTCTCGCTGGCGTCGGCAGGTATGATGAGGCCATCACCACTTTCACCAATATCCTGGCCGCCGTTCCTGATAACATCCAGGCGCGGAAGGCACTTGGATTGGTCTATCTCCAAACCGGCCTGCCACAGCGTGCACTGGCTCACTTTCAGGCCGCCGCCGGCATTCAGCCTGCGGATGCGCAACTACAGGCCTTTATCAAGGCCGCCGAAAACGCCATGGCGGCCAATACGGGCAGTGCGGCAGCCCGCCTACGGTTGCAATGACCGCCTCACACCTCAAACAAATGCAGCGGCGAGGTGTTGGTCTTGTACTGGCCGTCTTTGGCCAGTGATTTGCCGTTGCCGTTGCTGTCGCGATTGGTGGAGGTGACAACGAAGTGCTTGCCGTCCGGGTGCAGCGCCAGGGCGTGGCAGTTCGCCATCTTCTTGTTCTCGTGAAACGCCTCCTTCTCCGCCGGATCGAGCAGGAACAGCAGGCCGCTGCCGGGTGAGCCAGAAGTCACGGCCATCAGGCAGCCAGTGGGGTGCTGCACCAGATCGTGAACGTAACCTTCCTTGTTCGTGCCATGCGTCACGGTCTTGGTCAGCTTGCCGCTGGCCGTGTCGAAGAACAGAATCGTCGGGATGCTCTGCGGTGTCGCACCGTTTTGCGGCGTGGTGCCAGCGGCGAGCAATGTTTTGCCGCCGTCGATGAACAGCAGCACGCGCAGACCGCCGAGATCCTGGATGCGGTCGAGTTTGTAGAGCACGGCGGCATCGAACGAGCGCTGTTTTTTCTTGAAATCGATGTCCCACGACTCAATGCGGCCCCGCATGTCGCCGAAGGTGATGCTGTCACCCATCGTCACGGCATAGACATCCTCGCCCACCTGATGCTCGGCCAGTTTCTTGCCGTCGGTGGCATTCCATACGCGCACGAAACCATCCTTGCCGCAGGTGACGATGCGGCTGCCATCCGGCGAAACGGCAATCTGCCGCAACCAGCCATCATGAGCTGATTCATGCTGCCAGAGAGTTTTTTCGGCCTCCGAACAGCGCAATTGGCCCCAGGAGTCCGCGCTGAACACATGCGGCAGTTTGGGATGAAACGCGATGGCGGTGCTGTAGCCGTGAAAACCGTTCAGCGAAGGCAAAGGCGTCAATGTTTTGCCATCAAACTGCCAGCGCCGCACTGTCGGCTCATAACCCACCGCTGCGAGCACGCTGCCATCATGGCTGAACCGCGCCGCCGTGATCTGGCGTTCAGATTTGAACTCGGTGATCTGTTTGGGTTCCAGTTTCATCACGCCAGGGCCTCCTTGATCGGCAGCATGTCATCGTGCGCGATGGGCAGCGGCTGCCCGGCGTTGTCGAACTCCGTCTTCATCGGGTCGATGCCCAGCGCGCGATACCAAGTGTGAAACGCCGCGCCGATGTCATGCGGCTGCGATTTCACCTCGGTGCCGCGCTCATTCGTCTCACCGACGACCATGCCGTGCTTCACGCCGTGACCCGCCATCGCAATGCTCCAGGCCTCCGGCCAGTGATCGCGGCCCACATGTCCGTTGATGCGAGGTGTGCGGCCAAATTCGCTCAGGCAGATGACCAGCGTCGTCTTGAGCAGTCCGCTCGCTTCCAGGTCTTCCAGGATGGCGCTGAAGGCCTGGTCAAACTTCGGCACCATCGTGGCATGCGCGTTGAAGTTATCGCCATGCGTGTCCCAGCCGTAGCTCGTCACTTTGACGAAACGCACGCCCGCTTCCAGCATCTGCCGCGCCACCAGCATGTGCTGGCCCAAATCACTGCGGCCGTAGCGCTCACGATCACGTTCTGGCAGCTTGGTGGTGTCGAAGATGTCCGCACGCGCCATCAACTTCTCCGCCATGTCGAATACAGAGGCATTCGCCTCCACGACGCGCTTCTCACGCTGCTTCGCAAAGCGTTGATCCAGCATCTGCCGCAACTCATTGCGCGCCGTGTCTTGATCAGCGCTGATGTCGGGATGACGCAGCAGATTGTCCGGCGGTTTGCCGTCGCCAAAGGCCAGGGAGCCGTATTTCGGCCCGAGAAAGCCTGCATCCTCCGCCTTGAAGCCGCCGCTGCCCGGTTTGATCCACACATACGGCGGCAGCCCGCTCGTTCCCGGCCCCAGCAGCTTCGCCACGCCTGCGCCGAAGTGCGGATACGGCACGCCACGATTTTTCGGATCACCGCGCTGAATGCGATCCACGCCGGAGGAGTGCGCATTGTCTTTGGTACACATGCTGCGCACCACGCAGAGCTTGTGCATCTGCTTCGCCAGCTTCGGCATCAGCTCACAAAAATGCACGCCCGGCACCGAAGTCGGAATGCTGCGAAACGGCCCGCCGAACTCCGTGTTTGGCTTCGGATCCCACGTTTCAAGCTGCGACATCCCGCCATCCAGCCACACAAACAGCACCTGCTTGTCCCGCTGCTTCATCGCCTCCGCGAACACCGGCGATGCCAGCAAGCCCAGCCCGCCGCCGAGAAAGGCCCGGCGGGAGAAGGTGTGATCGCGTGGAGTGCAGAGCGGTGATGACATGACCACCACTACGGCCAAGCAACACTCGATTTGTCAGAACTCATTCCAGGCACAGCCACTTCTTCAATGCTTGATCAATGTCCCGCATCTGTACCGAAGTGAGCACTGACATGCGGCGGATGAACTTCGCCAATGGCACGGCAAGCATGCCTTGCAGATTGAACGATCCCTCCTTCAGACCATGCGCCGCCAGCGCAACGCTGTGTCTGGAGGGATGGGATGAGGTCGTATGCGGAATGACCATGATGAGCGCATAGTCATCCGGCTCCAGAGATGCGCTGACAATCAGAACTGGCCTGACTTTGGCCGCCATGCCCAAGTCTGCCAGCCAGACTTCGCCGCGCAGAGGCTCAGGCTTCATCGGCGTCGAGAACGGCAAACGCCTCTGCAGCGGCGCTGGCCTGGTCTTCCATGGTCCATACGCCATAGTCATCATCGAAGATGACACCGGTTGATTTCTCGCGTTGCAGCGAATGCAGCCTGCCCTCGACTTCCAGAAGCCCCTGGATGTCGAGCTGGCTCAAGGCGGAGGTAATGTCGGCCACGGTGCTCATGGGAAGATCATAGCATGAGTGTCAATGATTCACAAAGAACTCGGTCGAGCTGAGCAAGGCCCAGGCGTAGTCGCCCAATGCTTTCGATTTGTCGGTGGCATGAGCGGTGAGCCATGACTGTAGTTGTGTTCGTTCTTCCGCATCAGGCAAACGAGTGAGCAGCGTCAGGTATAGCTCGTCCGCTGGATCAGTTTGTTTAGCGAGGCGGCCGATCAGATTGCCTGCACGCGGCTTCAGCGCCCATTGGACGTGGTCGCTGTTGCGGAGGAACAGGGCGCTGCGCAGTGAGGGATTGGCGACGAGTTCGGGTTCCTTCGCGGGATTCGCCAGCGCGGCGGCGAAGGCTTTTTCGAAGTCGGCGAGGCTGTATTTGAGCGCATCGACCTTCACATCGGGCTTGGGGTTCTTTTCGAGCCGTTCACGTTCACCAGTGGCGATGAGGAAGGCGCGGAGCTGCTGCTCGGCGGTGAGATGGCGTTGATGAGCACCGGAGCGCTGGTAGGTCTGCGTGAGGGCGATTTCGCGAATGAGCCAGCGCAGGTCGAAATGATGCGCGGTGAGTTCTTTGGCGAGCAGATCGAGCAGTTGGGGATGCGACGGTGGATTCTCGGTGTGATGCAGATCGAGCGGCTCAACGATGCCCTTGCCAATGAGCAGGAACCACACGCGGTTGGCGATGTTTTTGGCGAACAGCGCGTTCTCCGGCGCTGGCACCCGTTGCGCGATCTCACGCAGCGGGCTGAACTTCGGCTGGCCTACTTCCTTGGTTTTGCGGTCGGGTTTGACGAGCCAGGCGTCGTCGCCAGTGGCGGCAGGGATCATGACTTCCTCACCAAACGGGATGCGTGGGGCGGTTTGGGCCTTCTTGTCGGTGAGGACGGAGACGAAGTCGTATTTGGCGGCGATGAGGCCCTCGCTGACCCACGGCGTCTTGTGTTTGTCGTCGGCAGTTTGTAGTTTGAGGTTCTGATAGACGGCGTAGAGGCCGCTGAAGTCGATCTGCTTGTAATCACTGACGCTGAGATGCCGGTGGCACTGGCAGCACTGCAAGTCGATGCCCATGAACATGCGGCCGACATCACGCGTGAGCCCTGGATAGTCCGTGTCCTGCTGCCCCACCTTCTCCAGCCGCCGCGTGATGAAGTAACCGGCCCCGCGCTGCTGCTCATTGAGAAAATCCGGCGCCAGCATCTCGCGCACCATCACGTCCCACGGCTTGTTCGTCTTGAAACTCTCCACCAGCCATGTCTTCCACGCTTCGTTCTCGCCCCGGCGCTCCATGAGCATCACGTTAAACGCATCCGCCATCCGCACCGCGAAGCGTGGTGCCGTGATGAGCTGGTCGATCAATCGCGTGCGCTTGTCCGTCGTTTTGTCCGCCAGGAAAGTTCGCACTTCATCTGCTATCGGAATGCCACCGTCAAAGTCGAGCCACACGCGGCGCAGAAACTCCGCGTCATCGGCTTGAGCTGGCTTTGCAGCCTTCGCGAACAGCAAAGTGTCGATTCTCGGCGCAAGCGCCGCCTCATCCGCCCAAGCGGTGGCGGTCAGAACCAGCAGACAAACGATCGTGCGTTGCATGCAGCCGATACGGCGGATCGCTCTGGCCTATTGCAATCGGACTGTTCGAAGTCGGAAGAATACCGCATTGGTTCATCCCGCCACAGGAGTTCGGGCAGGTCGTTGGGTGAAGCCTTCAGGGTGGTTCCGGTGCCGCCTTGGATAGTGATTTCAGCCATTCGGTGACGAGTCGCAGCACCTCATCACGAACACACTGCTGGTGGGAGAATGGCGCTTGGGGACCAAGTGCCTTACCCGACGCCCGCCCTGCCAACGAATGTGACTTCGTGCTTGCCGCATGCGCCGTCCTGCATTCTTCTCAGGGACGCCATGGCCCTTAAACTCGTCATCATCACCGCCGCCCAAAAGGGTGCGAACCGTTCCGCCCTCGACTGGGCTATCAAATCTGAACTGCCGCATGGCGGCTGGTGCCCGCTGGGCGGCCTGAAGGACGACGACGGCAGCGTGCTGCCCTACAAGCTCAAGGAAACGCCGACGGAGAATGTGCTGGAGAGCGTGGAGTTCAATGTGCGTGACTCGGACGCCACCGTCGTCTTCACGCTGGCCCCAAAGGCGGCAGGCGCGGCGCAGAAGGCCGTTAGCTATGCGAAGAAGCAGAAAAAGCCGGTCATTCACCTGCACCGCGGCATTCTCGGCGTGTCGGAGAAGTTTGTGGCCTTCCTGGACAAGTACTACGCGCGCCGGCTGCACCTCACCGGTTCGTTGGAGGCCGATGAAGCGGGCATCAGCGCCTGGATCACCGCCGAACTGGAGAAGGCCAAGGTCATCCTGGAGCGGCGGCCGGATTGATGAGCAAAAAAAACAGCGAAGCGAATTTTTGCCTCGACTTTGGAGGGGGGCTTGCTGAAAAGGGACGCTGTCATGAAAAACACAACATCCAAAAACTCCGGTTCCGCCTCTCCGTGGCTTCTGACCTGCCTGACACTCGCAGGCGGCGCTCTTCTGCTCATCCAATCTCATGCCAATGACGCCGTCTCGGCGATCAACGGCAAGATCGAAAGCAATTACGGCTCTGTGAATGACTCTTACAGTCGTGGCGTTGCGGCCAGCCTTTCCATTCCGGTGGCGGAGTCCTGGGGCATCCAGTTTGACTCAATGTACCAGCATGCCGCTGAAGATGACTTCTATGGACTGGGCGGCCACTTCTTCACCCGCAAGCCGGACATCGGCCTCCTGGGCGTCTTTATTGGCGGCATCAAAAGCGGAAGCTCCATGGACAACCTCGCCGCAGCCGTGGAAGGTGAGTTGTACTTTGAGAAGGTTTCCGTGGGCGCGTTCGTCGGTTTTGACCACGTTGACAAGAACGGCATCAACTCCTCCTTCATCCCCCGCACCAACAATCACGATAATTTCGTGCTGGCCAATCTCTACGCCGCTGTTTACCCGGTGGACGACCTGATGGTGCGCTTCGACTACACCAATCGTCTCAACCGCAACTTTTACGACCTGACGGTAGAATACCAGACACCGGTCGCAGGACTCTCCGTCTTCGGCGTCGGTGGCCTTGGGGATGGCGATTTCTATCAGTTGACGGGCGGCCTGCGCTACTACTTCGGCAAGGATAAGAATTTGAAACGCCGTCACCGCGAAGACGACCCGATCAATCCGCTCAGCGGCATCTTCCAGAGCACCGGCCAGGCCGCCGGTCAGAACCCGAACAAGCCCACGACGACGACGAAGAAGAAGGAGTTTATACCGTGAGTCCTGCTTCACGCTAGCAAACCTTCGCAAAACAGCTCAGCGCCTGTCCTTCCTTCCGAAGGACAGGCGTTTTCATATCTCCGAACATGTTCTCTGTGCAGACATCGCGTCTCGTTCGTTTAGTGCCCGGCCTGACGGCCCTGCTCGGCGCGTTTCTGCTGTTCCAGGTGCAGCCGCTCATCGGGAAATTCATCCTGCCGTGGTTCGGCGGCAGTCCGGGGGTGTGGACGACGTGCATGCTGTTCTTCCAGGTCGTGCTCTTTGCCGGGTATGCCTACGCGCATGCGCTCACGCGGCTGCCGCTGCGATGGCAGGGGCTGGTGCATGGCCTGCTGATCCTGGCCGCGCTGGCGCTGCTGCCATTCGCACCGGACGCAAGCTGGAAGCCTGTGGACGGGGCCGATCCTGTGCCGCGCATTCTCGCGCTGCTGGCGGTGAGCGTGGGGCTGCCGTACTTCGTGCTCTCCAGCACCGCGCCGCTGGTGCAGGTGTGGTTCACCCGCGCCACGGGCGGCGCGCAGCCGTGGCGGCTCTACGCGCTGTCGAATTTCGGCTCCCTGGCCGCGCTGCTGAGCTATCCCTTCGTGTTTGAGCCGCTGTGGGAGGTGCTCACGCAGGCGCGGGTGTGGTCGGGCGCGTTTGGTGTCTTCGCCGTGCTAGTGCTGTGGTGCTTGTGGCGGGATCGTGCTCAGGCCGTGACCGCCCCTGCCGCCGCGCCGGTGGAGGACACGCCGCCGGAACCCGGACAGCGCCTGCTCTGGCTGCTGCTGCCCGCGCTGGCCTGCGCGCTGCTGCTGGCCGCGACGAATCACGTCTGTCAAAACGTGGCCGTCATCCCCTTCCTCTGGGTGCTGCCGCTCGCGCTGTATCTGCTCAGCTTCATCTTCTGCTTTGAGCATGAGCGCTGGTATCTGCGCCGTCCGGCGCTCTGGGCCGCTCCCGCGCTGCTGCTGGCGCTCCTGGCCTGTGTGGAGGCACCCTTGGAAAAAAACACCTCATGGCTCGCCCTCGGCAGGCAGCTTCACGCCTGGTTCCCCGCCCTGCCGGAGCAGCTCAGCCTCGCGCCGAACTACCTCTGGCAGCTCGCCTGGGCCTTCGGCGCGTTGTTCTTCGCCTGCATGCTCTGTCATGGCGAACTGACGCGGCTGCGCCCCGCGCCACGACGGCTGACGGAGTTTTATCTCTGCATCTCCGCCGGTGGCGCGCTGGGCGGCCTGTTCGTGAGCCTGGCCGCGCCGCGTTGCTTCACCACTTTCGCCGAGTGGCCCGGCGGGCTCGTCGCCACGGCCATTCTCGCCGCCTTCGTGCTGGCGCGTGGTTTGAAACGCGCGCCGCTCCTATGTCTCATCCCCGCCGCCACGGGGGTGATCGCCTGCATGCTCCATCTCGGCTTCAAAACCGAGCCGCGCCTCCTCCGCATGCGAAATTTTTACGGCGCCATGTCTGTCGAGGAGGCCTGGGACAGCGGCCTGCGCATGAAATTCCGCCGTTTCATTCACGGAAACATCACCCACGGCATGCAGAACCAGGGCGCCCCGCTGCACCTGGTTCCGGCAACCTATTACGGAGGCCATACCGGCATCGGACGGACGCTGGAAAGCGTGCGCTATACGAACGCGCGAGTCGGTGTCGTCGGCCTGGGAGTCGGGACCGTGGCCTGCTATGCGCACCTCGGCCATGTGTTCCGTTTCTATGAGATCGACCCCGACGTCGAGCGCATCGCCACCAACGAATTCACCTACCTCGGCGATGCCGAGGATCGCGGCGCGGAGATCGAGATCGTCATCGCCGACGGCCGCCTGGCGCTGGAACGCGAGCCGCCGCAGAACTTCGACGTGCTCTTGCTCGACGCCTTCAGCGGCGACTCCGTGCCCGCGCATCTCCTCACGCTGGAAGCGTGGCAGATTTACCTGCGCCACCTCAAGCCGGACGGCATCATCGTTGCACAGATCAGCAATCACTACCTGTCCCTGGCCCCGGTCGTTGAAAAAATCGCCTCCGCTCTCGGTCTCGGCACCACGCGCATCATCACCACGGAAAAGGGAGACAACTACGGCACCGATCATGTCATCGTCACGCGCAACACCGCCTTCCTGCGCGCCCACCCGCCCACGCCGCTGCCTGCGGCGGAGGCGGAACGTGAGAAGCGCCTGAATCCGCCCGTGTGGACCGACCGCCGGCATGATTTGTTTCAGGTGCTGGACTTGCATTGATCCGTGCGCCGCGTTGTGTCCGCGCCTCCATGCTGATCCTTGCCGCATCATCCGCCCACGCCGCGCTTCCACCCGCCGGAATGATCGCTCCCTTCGTCCTCCTGCTGCTGTGCATCGCGCTGATGCCGCTGTTTGCCGCGCACTTCTGGGAGCATCATTATCCGAAGGTCGCCATCAGCCTTGGCCTCGTCACAGCGGCGTATTATGTGTTCGTGCAACAAGACTGGCATCCGCTGCATCACGCGGCACATGAGTATGTCAGTTTCATGGCGCTGGTGGGGTCGTTGTTCGTCATTTCCGGCGGCATCAACATCCGCGTGAAGGGCCAGGCGACACCGCTGGTGAACACGGCGTTTCTCCTGATCGGTGCCGTGCTCGCCAACGTCATCGGCACCACCGGCGCGTCGATGTTGATGATCCGGCCCTGGATCAAAATGAACAAGTATCGCATCACCGGCTTTCACATCGTCTTCTTCATCTTCATCATCAGCAACTGCGGCGGCGCGCTCACACCCATCGGTGATCCGCCGCTGTTCCTGGGCTTTCTGCGCGGCGTGCCGTTCTTCTGGGTGCTGGCGCACTGCTGGCAGGCCTGGGCGCTGGCCGTTGGGCTGCTGCTGGCGGTGTTTTATGTCTTCGACGCCGTCAACTTCCGCCGCGCACCGGAAGAAGTGCGTGAACTGGAAACCGCGCATGAAGACTGGTTCTTCCGCGGCCTGCTGAACGTGCTCTGGCTCGGCGTCGTGCTCGGCGCGGTGTTCCTGCCGAAGCACCTTCAGGAAACCACCGTGCTCGGTGTGTTCTCGATCCCCGCACTCGTCATGTTCGCCGCTGCGGCAGCCTCCTACTTCATGACGAAACGCGAAGTGCATGAGGCGAACGACTTCAACTTCGGCCCGGTGAAGGAAGTGGGCTATTTGTTTGCCGGTATCTTCCTGACCATGATTCCGGCGCTGCAAATCCTGCAAAGCGGCGAGGCGGTGCAGCTCACTTCGCCGCTGCAGTACTATTTCTCCACCGGCGCGCTCTCCGCCTTTCTCGACAACGCCCCGACCTACCTGTCCTTCCTCGCTGCGGCGATGGGTCATGAGCATCTCTCGGTCGATTCAACGGCAGACGTGGTGAAATTTGCAGCGGAGCATGCGCCGCACCTCATCGCCATCTCGTTAGGCGCGGTGTTTTTCGGTGCGGGCAGCTACATCGGCAACGGCCCCAACTTCATGGTCAAGTCCATCGCCGACAAATCCAAGGTGCATGCGCCGTCCTTCGTCGCCTACATGGTTTATTTCTCCATCCCGATCCTGCTGCCGATCCTCATCATCGTCGGCTGGCTGATGGTTCACGACTCTCATTGACGCATGCGCCTCCTCCTTTCCAGCGCAGCGCTGCTGCTGCTCGCCCAATGCGCGTTTTTTCCGCCGCTGGGCAGCAAGCGCCTCAAGACCGACCTCGCGGCGCTGCATGGCACCGCGCCAGAGAAGTGGGCCGCGCTGCCAGGCATCCCCAAGCACGCCGCCACCGGCTGGCTCGGTGAATTTGGCAGTTCCAAGCTGTCTGCACTCGTGCAGCAGGCCATCACCGGCAATCCCAGCCTCAAGGCTACCGCCGCCCGCGTCGAGCAGGCGCGTGCGCAAACGATGCAGGCCGGCGCAGGCCTGTTCCCGGCCTTGACCTCCACCGGTTCCGGCAACCGCACCCAAAGCCCCGGCGACCTGCGCTTCCCCGGCAACAACCGGATCGCCAACCGCTTCACCGGCAACTGGCTGAACATGAGCTGGGAGATCGACTTCTGGGGCCGCGTGGCCGATACCCGCCGCGCCGCCAAGGCCGGTTCCGCAGCCGCCGAGGAGGATTGGCACGCAGCGCGTCTTTCGCTCGCCGCGACCACGGTGCAGACCGCCGTGACACTGGCCGAAGCCGAAGTCCTGCTCGCGCTCGCGCAAAGCAACGTCGCCACGCGCAAGGTCCAGCTTGGCATCCTCGAACGGCAGTTGGACCGCGGCATCGATCCCGAACGTGCCGCGCTCGATGTCAGCCTGAGCCGCGCCGATTTCGCGCGCGCCGAAGCCACCGTGCAGCAGCGCCGAGCCACGGCCGATCAAACCCGCCGCACGCTCGAAACCCTGCTCGGCGGTTATCCGGCGGGCGCTGAGCGCGGCATCGGTTCCCTGCCCTCGCTCAAACGCGGCATTCCCGCCGGACTGCCCTCGGCAATGCTGCTGCGCCGCCCTGACCTGCGCGCCGCCGAACGCCGCCTGACCGCCGCGCTCGCCAGCGAGAGCGCCGCCAAGAAAGCCATGCTACCCAGCATCCGGCTCACCGGCTCGGCGGGCCGCACCTCACAGGAAATCGAGCAACTGATCCGTCCCGAATCGGCCATCTGGAACCTCGGCACGCAGGTCGGCCAGACCTTGTTCCAGGGCGGTTTGTTGAAGGCCGGCGTGGATCTCCAGCGCGGACGCTACCAAGAGATCCTGCAAACCTACTCCGCCAGCGTGCTCACAGCCTTCCGCGAGGTCGAAACCGCCCTCGCTGCTGAGCAATTCCTGCTCCAGCAAGAGTCCGCGCTCGAACGCGCCGCCGACGAGGCCGAACGCGCTGAACAACTGGCCCTCAGCCAGTATGAGAAAGGCCTGAGCGAGGTTTTAACGCTGCTCGACACACGCCAGCGTGCCTTTGACGCCCGCAGCACGCTCACCAGCGTCAAAGCGCAGCGTCTGCGCAATCGCGCGGCCCTGCATCTCGCGCTCGGCGGCGAGTTTTGAAGACTACTGGCTCAGATAAATCGTGGTTCCTGGCGGCGGTTTACGGAACCAGTTGAACATGGAGCCGAAACCAGCCGATTTGGGGCCCTGTACGATGGCGCGACGCACGGTGAGTTGTTCGGGCACCTTGCTGGCAGCCACCTGCGCGGCGGGGCTGGATTCGATCTTCGCGGCGGCACGAGTCGCGGTTTTCACCGCAGGAACATCGACGATTTCTTCCACGCCCACCGGAATGGCGGACTCGTTCGCTGCCAGCGAGCCTTCGCCAATGATCTGGACGGGCGTCCCCTCCGGCGTCTCTCTGAAGAAAATGGCGGCCATCTTGGTGGGCAGACGGATACAGCCGTGCGAGGCCGGGTAACCGGGCAGATAGCCCTCGTGCATGCCGATGCCGCCGACAATGCGCATGAAGTAACGCATGCTGGCACCGATGAACTTCGCGCCATTCGGCAGCGCATCGGTGCGGGTGTCCACGTCCTCCTGCACCAGATTGCCCGCCTTGTCCGCGTACGCACCAAAGAGCGAGGAGCGATGATCCATGTCCTTTTCAATAATGCGATACGTGCCAGTCACCGTGCCATTGCTCTCGCGCCCTGATGAAATCGGCGAGACTCCGACGAGCTGCCCGCCTTTGTAATACTGCAAGCGTTGCGTGCTCAGATTGATGACGATCGTGGACTTGCCCTGCACCCCATCTCCTCGCCACCAGGCGCGGCTGTTGAGTGGATTGTCCGCAACAGGCTCCGGCGGGGTGCTGCAACTGGAACCACTCAACGAAAAAACCAAAGCCAGCAAAAGGGCCCATTGCCGAGTGAATGATGGCGCTGAATTCATGCGGAGATAGGATGCACGCGGCGTGCCATGATTCCAGAACTAATCAGGCATACACCACCGGCGTGCCCGTGCTATTGGCCAGCGCCTTGAAGCGCTTCGTCAGTTCCTGCGTGAGCTGGCCAGGCAGACCGTCACCGATCGAGCGGCGGTCGTATTGCACGGCGGGAATCACTTCCGCAGCGGTGCCGGTGAGGAAGCATTCATCGGCGGTGTAGATGTCGAAGCGCGTCATGACGGCCTCGGTGCAGGGCTTGCCCATCTCCGCGAGGATTTCCATGACGGCGCGACGCGTGATGCCATCGAGCGCACCGGAAGAGATCGGCGGCGTGCTGACTTTGCCGTTCTTGACGATGAAAACATTGTCGCCGGTGCATTCGGAGACGAAGCCCTGGTCGTTGAGCATGATACCTTCATCACAACCGGCCTGGAGGCACTCGATCTTCGCCATGATGTTGTTGAGGTAGTTCAGGCTCTTCACCTGCGGGCTGAGCGCGGCGGAATTCGGCCTGCGGGTGCCACAGGTGATGAGGTTCAGCCCTTTTTCATAACGTTCCGCCGGATACAGCGTGATGCTGCTGGCGATGACGATGACGCTGGCCTTCGGGCACTGGTAGGGATTCAAACCGAGCGAACCGACGCCACGCGTGATGACGAGGCGGATGTAACCATCACGCAGGTTGTTCGCGGCCACGGTGTCGAGCGTGGCTTTCTCCATTTCCTCAAACGGGATCGGAATGGTGAGGCAGATCGCCTTGGCGCAGTCATACAGACGGTGCAAATGCTCGGTGAGGCGGAACACGCGGCCATTGTAGATGCGGATGCCTTCAAATACCCCGTCGCCATAGAGCAGGCCGTGGTCGAAGACGGAGATCTTCGCCTCGGATTCAGGGACGAGTTTGCCGTCGAGGTAGATGAGGAGATTTGCAGACATGAGGGGCGCGTAGAAACCACAGGCGGGAGGGTTTTGCAAGCGCTGGCAATATGCTTGCACGGAACTGATTCACGCCCATCATGCGCGCCCTTAAACGAACCCTGAACACCCACGACCATGGCCGACATCCAAACCAGCGCTGCTGACAAGAAAGAGAAAGAATTCTTCACCCACGTCCCCCAGGAAGCCCCGGGCTTCTTCCTCAAGGGCTGCCACCAGTATGACTGGGGCCTCAAAAACCGCCTCAGCCGCGTGTTCAACCCCAAGGACGGCCGCACCGTGATGCTCGCCTTTGACCACGGCTACTTCCAAGGCCCAACGACCGGCCTGGAGCGTGTGGATCAGACGATCCTGCCCCTCGCCCCGTATGCCGACTGCCTCATGCTGACCCGTGGCATCCAGCGTTCGGTGATTCCAGCCTCAACGACGAAAGCCATCGCTCTCCGCGCTTCCGGTGGCACCTCGATGATCAGCCCGATGGAAGAATGGGAAGGCGAAATCGACGGCAAGAAGGCCAAGTTTGGCCGCCCCGGCTTTGAACCGCTCTCCAACGAAAGCACCGCGCTCAACATCGAAGAAGCCATCCGTCTCAATGCCAGCATCCTCGCCGTCCAGGTCTTCATCGGCAGCGCCTACGAGCGCCAGAGCCTGAAAAACCTCACCGACCTCGTCGATGCGGCTTCCCGTTACGGCATCGCCGTCATGGGCGTGACCGCCGTCGGTCGTGCGATGGCCCGCACGCCGCAGTATTTCCGTCTTGCGACACGCATCATGGCCGAACTCGGCGCGAACGTGGTGAAATGCTACTACACCGACACCGAATTCGACACCGTCACGAGCTGCTGCCCCGTGCCAATCGTCATCGCCGGTGGCAAAAAGCTTCCGGAACTCGACGCCCTCCAGATGTGCGCCAACGCCATCGCTCAAGGTGCCAGCGGCGTCGATATGGGTCGCAACATCTTCCAGTCCGACGCCCCCATCGCCATGATGCAGGCCGTCCAAGGCGTCGTCCACGGCGGCCTCAGCGCCGAGCAGGGCTTCGCGAAATACAACGACCTGAAGGCTTCTGGCGTGAAGTAATTCCTCAACTCATTCGAAAACTCCGGTCGTCGCAAGGCGGTCGGAGTTTTTGCTTTCATCGTTCGATGAACCAATGCAAAGAACACGCGTCTCGATGAAAAACCCCGTCTCCTTCCTGCGCTCAGTCGCCCTGCTCGAAGCCATCTCGTATTTGGCGCTGCTGTTCATCGCCATGCCGCTCAAATATGCCATGGGCATGCCGATGGCGGTCAAAATCGCCGGTTCGGTGCATGGCGGCCTGTTTGTCGTGTTCTGCTTCGCGTTGTGGCGGGTGCTCATGATCACGAACTGGCCTTTCAGCCGTGTGGTGCTCGTGTTCATCGCCTCGCTGCTGCCGTTTGTGCCGTTCTTCATCGACCGCCGCATGCGTGCGTGGGCGGCGGAATCCCATCAGACTCCGGCGTGAAGAAAGTCGTCATCCATTCCGATGGCGGCTGCCACGGCAACCCCGGACCCGGCGGCTGGGCCGTCGTGCTGGCCTACGGCAAACACGTTCGCGAACTCAAAGGCGGCGTTCCCGCCACCACCAACAACCGCATGGAGCTACAGGCCGCCATCGAAGCCCTGCGCATCCTCAAAGAGCCCTGCGAGATCGACTTCCATACCGACTCGCAGTACGTCCGCCAGGGCATCAGCCAATGGATCGCTGGCTGGAAACGCAACGGCTGGCGCACCAGCGCGAAGCAACCCGTCAAAAACGCCGACCTCTGGCGCGAACTCGACGCCGTCACCGCTCAGCACAAAATCCACTGGCACTGGGTCAAAGGCCACGCCGGTCACACCGACAACGAACGCTGCGACGAACTCGCCAACCAAGCCATCGCCGCCGTCAAAGCCCGCCACACACCCCAGCAACTGAGGGCGCTGCTGGAGGAGTTCAAGGCGGAGACCGAAGCGCAGCTTTTGTGAGAATCATCGGTGGGCTTCTGCGGCCCAACGGGCCGGAGGAATCCAGCCCAGGGCCAGCGAGCCTCGGCGAGTGCCGCCCTGGGTCACGCCGCGAGCACATGGCAATCAAGATCGCGCTCTGAAAGAGCGCAGGAAGACACCGCCACGTCGCTGGAGTCCGCATGAGGCAAAAGCTCCTTCTCCTGCGCCCCGTTGGGGCGCGTCCTTGAGAAAGGCGTTGATGGGTGGCAGACCCAGGGCATCGCTCGCCAAGCCTCGCTCAGCCCTGGGCTGGACTCCTTTGCGCCGTTGGCGCACCAATCCCTCACGCACCAAAACAATCATTCGAGGCACTTGCAAAACCTCCCAACAAAGATCTTTGCGTCCTCCGCCGCTTTGCTCCTCTGCGGATAAATCGAGAGTCCACAGACCAGCCATTTGCCGCAGAGGGGCAAAGCGGCAGAGGTGGCAGAGGTTTTGCAAGTGGCTCATTCCTTTGCCCCCATTCTATTGCCCAAACTCTGGATCACAGCATCGCCCGAAACTCCGCTTCGGTGAGAATCTTCACGCCGAGCTTGGTGGCTTTGTCGAGTTTGCTGCCTGCGTCTTCGCCAGCGAGCAGGTAGGTCGTTTTGCCGCTGACGCTGCCGCTGACTTTGCCGCCGTTGGCGCGGATGGTGTCGGCGATGGTTTCGCGGTCTTCGCTCAAGGTGCCGGTGATGACCCAGGTGGTGCCGTTGAGTTTGTCGGAGGCGGCGGTGACGGTTCGTTGCGCGAAGTTGAGGCCTGCTGAACGCAGGCGGGCGAGCAGAGCGACGTTGTGCTCGTCGCGGAACCAAGCGTGGATGCTCGGGGCGACGATGGCTCCGATGTCGGGGCATTGTGTGAGGTCTTCGATGCTTGCGGCAGCGATGGCGTCGATGCTGCCAAAGTGTTCGAGGAGCTTGCGGGCACCGCCAGCGCCGACGTGGAGGATGCCGAGGCCAAAGACGAGCCGCCATGGGTCCTGCTGCTTGCTGGCTTCGATGGCTTTGAGGTAGTTGTCGATGCTCTTGGTGCCGACGCGTTCGAGACGGGCCAGCAGCAGCTCGTTGAGCACGTAAAGATCGGCCACATCGCGCACGAGTTTGATTTCAACGAGCTGGGCGATGACGGATTCGCCAAGGCCGCTGATGTCCATGGCGGCGCGACTGACGAAGTGCTCGATGCGGCGCTTCACGACTTCCGGGCAGTGCGGATTCGGGCAGCGGATGACGACCTGCTCCTCATCGCGATGCACGCCGGTGCCGCAAACGGGGCAGTGCGTGGGGACGGTCACGGCGGCTTCATCGCCTTTGCGATGCTCTTTTTTGACGGTAACGACCGCCGGAATGATCTCACCGGCTTTTTCGATCACGACAATGTCGCCGACGCGAATGTCTTTGCGCTCGATCTCCTCGTAGTTGTGCAGCGTGGCGTTGCTGACGGTGCTGCCGCTGATCAAGACGGGCTCCAAACGTGCCACGGGCGTCAAAGCGCCGGTGCGGCCGACTTGGATGTCGATGGCGAGCAGTTTCGTCTCCGCCTGCTCCGGCTGGTATTTGTAGGCGATGGCCCAGCGCGGAGCCTTGCTCGTCACGCCGAGTTCACGCTGGTCAGCGAAGCTGTTCACCTTGATGACGGCACCATCGGTCTCGTAGGGCAGTGATTTGCGCTTCTCATCGAGTTCGCGGATGGCTTTGAGCAAGCCTTCGGCGCTGTCGGCATGCCAGATGAGATCGGCTTTGCGCAATCCAGCCGCATCGAGCAAGGCATACACATCGGTCTGTGATTGTACGTCGCTGGCTTCGACGAGTCCGTAGAAGACGATGTCGAGCGGGCGTTTGGCGACGGTTTTTGGATCAAGCAGCTTCAAAGTGCCTGCGGTGGAGTTGCGTGGATTCGCGAAGCGCTGTTCACCGGCTTCGTCACGCTCTTCGTTGAGCTTGGCAAAGTTGGCCTTCGGCATGAAGACCTCGCCACGCACTTCAAAGGTCTGCGGGCCGTCTTTGGGCAGGCGCAGCGGCAGTCGCTTGATGGTTTTGAGGTTGTTGGTGACGTCGTCGCCAGTTTGGCCGTCGCCACGCGTCGCGCCGTGTTTCAAGACACCGTTTTCGTAGCGGATCGTGATGGCGACGCCATCGACCTTCGGTTCGATGACGCAGTCGATCTTCTCACGGCCCAAGCCTTTCTGCACCCGGGTGAAGAAAGCGGTGAGTTCTTCCTCGGAGTAAGTGTTGTCGAGGCTCATCATGCGCACGGTGTGCGTGATCTGCGTGAAACCTTCGAGCGGAGCGCCGCCAACGCGTTGCGTGGGCGAGTCGGGTGTCAGCAAGTCGGGAAACTTCGTCTCGATGTCCTGCAACTCACGCAACAGCACGTCGAATTCCTGGTCCGAGATCACCGGTTTCGCCTCGACGTAGTAGAGGCGGTTGTGGCGGTGCAGTTCGGCGCTGAGAAATTCGGCACGGGTGGCGGCTTCGGCGTGGGTCATGGTGGGGATGTGATTAGCCGCAAAGAGACGCAAGGAAACGCGAAAATATGGTTCAACCTGAAAACGAGAATGGATGGCCTACGGAACACCCGGAATACTCGGAAAGGAGCTTTCCACATCGCTCACTCAAAAGGTGGGGCAACAGGCTTGAGCTTTTGTCTGATTTTCCGTCTGTTCAGCGTGTTCCGTAGGCCGCCATTTCTGTTTCTAGTTTCAAAGCGCCTCGGTGAAGGCTTCGAGTGTCACTCCGGCCTGATCGAGCATGCCGCGGAGAGTGCCTGGCTTGATCGGTTTGTGCTGCGGCACGACGACCGTTTTATCATCACGACGCATGATGTGGTGTGAGCCGGTCTGGCGAATGCTCTCGAAACCGAGCCGACGCAACGCACGGACAGCTTCCGTTCCGGTGACGTCACGCGGGACTTTCATGCCATTTGCAGCACGGGATCCTTGGCGAAATGCAGCTTCACGCGGCGGGGCTTTTCATCCGGCTCAAAGAAGCCTGCCACCGCGTCAGACACCATCTCTTGGAGTTCGCTGAGGGAATCGCCCTGCGTGGTGATGCCGCCACGTCCGAGCGGGTCATCCCAGCGAGCGACGTAGCCGCCGCTGACATCGCAGGTTTCGACGATGAAGGTGATTTCCTCGTTCATGGCGGACCACTAACCCAACAAGAGAGACCTGCCAATTTCATTTACTCGCACATGATGGCCGCCTGAACCGCAAGAATGGGGAACGTGAGCACGGCGAGCACGGCTTTGCGTGAGCCATGAAACAACGGCGTCCAGTGCGGCAGCGGGGCGACGTGAAAAAACGCGGAGGCACGCCAGTGCTCGGAGCAATGGAGAAAAACCATGGCCTGCAACGGCACGATGCCCATGAAGCAGGTGGCGAAGGCCTGCATCATCAGGGAAGCGTCGAAATCACCCGCGCGGCTGCCGCCGGAAAACATCATCACGAGCGGCATGATGAGCATGGGGGCGATGCCGGGATAGAGCCGCAGCTTGACCTCGCGATCTCGTGCGAGGTAGGCGGTGGTGAGGATGAAGGACTGGCGCTCGACGGGATCGCGCAGCCACCATTTAAGCAGCGGCAACTTCACAAGCGCGGCCAGCCAGCGTCCGCGTGGCTTCTTGCTGTCTTTGATGGTGCCAGAGGATTCATTGAGCGACATGAGGCCCTGACCGTAGGCGCTGCCGAGTTTTTCAAATGCCAGCCAGCTCAAGATGACGGTGACGAGGATGCCAATGGCTGCTGGCAGCCAAAGCACGGCAGGATTCAGCGTCGTGCCGCCGATCAGCGCATCGAGAGCGCCAAACCACATCGGCGGCATGGCCAGCAGCCAACCGCTGACGTGGTCGAGGTGCTTCATCATGTCGAGATTGAGCAGACGCGGCACGATCTGGCCGCTGACGATCATGACGATGGCGAGCAGGGACTGCAGGGTGGCGATCATGTTGTCGAGACGCTCGCGGCCAAACCATTTGAGGCAGGCGTTGTAAACAAGCACGATGCAGGCGGCGGAGAAGACCATGAGCAGCGCCGTGGAGAGCAGATGAGCAGGGATAAAGCGCCAGGTCGCGCCCTTGCTCCATAAACCGGTGACGAAGCCGGCGAGATTGAGCGCCAGCGCGAGCAGCAGCGAGAAACCGGCCAGCACACTGCACTTCGCGCGCAGCAACTGCTGTGGCGTGACCGGTCGGTGCAGCAAAATTTCCGCCTCCTCCTTGATGAACAGCATCGTACCGGCGTTCGAGGCCAAAGTGAGCGAGGCGAACATGAAAGTGAAGCCATGCAAGGCGCTGGCGAAGACGAAGCTGTCCGCTGTGAAGGCCAGCATCGCGGGAATGATGCCAACCGCCGCGTAAATGAGCAGCGTGATGCCGAGGCCGATCTGGCGGCGGGTTTTCTGCGCACCAGCCTGCTGCGCGGCACGACCACGAAACAACAGCTGCCAAAAAAGGCCGCGCAGCACCTGCTCCGGCGATGATGAGACGGCGGCGCTCATGACAGCATGCTTTTGGCAAAGGACTCGGCGCGTGCTTCGAGACCGCTGAGGCCGGTGAGGCGGGTGAAAAGCTGCTCCAGCGTGTCGGCACCGTGCTGGTGCTGAAGCTCCTGCGGCGTGCCTTCCACGAGCAGTTTGCCCGCCGCCATGATGGCGACGCGGTTGCACACGCGTTCGACGACATCGAGCACATGGGAGCTGTACACGATGGTCTTTCCTTCACGGGCGAGGGTTTCGAGCAAGGCTTTGAAGCCGACGGCGGCATTCGCATCGAGACCGTCGAGCGGTTCGTCGAGCAGCACGACACGCGGATTGTGCAGCAGGGCGGCGGTAATGACGACCTTGCGCCGCATGCCTTTGGAATAAGCGCCGAGCAGCTTTGAAGTGAGTGTTTGCTCATCCAGCTCAAAGAAATCGAGGAACTGGCGGATGCGAGGCCGCGCTTCGTCTTCGTGGATGCCGTAAAGTGCCCCGATCATGAGCAGGAACTCGAGACCGGTGAGGGATTCATAGACCGCGCCTGAATCCGGGACGAAACCGAGCAGCCGTTTCGCTTCCATGGGGTGCGTGACGACGTTCACGCCGCAGATCAGCGCCGCACCCGAGTCTGGTTGAAGCATACCCGTGACCATTTTGAGAGTGGTGGTCTTCCCTGCCCCGTTCGGCCCGAGCAGACCCACGATCATGCCTGGCGGGACTTCCAGCGTGAGGTGATCGACGGCAGTTTGAGCACCGAAGCGCTTGGTGAGACCCTGGATGGAGATCATGGGGCCGGATGATCCGTGGCTGGATGCCGCATGCAAGGCGCGGTTCGCGGCGGGCGAAGGGGATGAAATCTAATAGATATTAACTAAAACCTTGCCGCCACCACTGAAGCGAGTAAACTGAGTATAATAACAATAATATGCCTGCTTTCCCCTCTCAACTGCCTACCCGCCTGCGCTTCGCTGTGCTGCTGGTGATTTTGATTCTCGGCATGCGCCAAGCCACGAAGGCGCAGAGCCCTAGCCTGGGGCCTACTTTGCCTCTGCCTACGGGACAGGCGAATGCGGGTGTCTATGTGCCGGTCGGCGAGGGTGCCACGATCAAGGTCAATTTTCCCAGCGCCCCGATCCAGGCAATCATCCCGTTTTACACCCAGCTCACGGGCAAAAAGCTCATCCTCGACTCCAGTCTGCAAGGTGAGCAGCTCCGCATCATCTCCCCGCAGCTTCTCACCAAAAAAGACGCCATTGCCTTCATCGAGGCCACGCTGCTGCTCAATGGCTACGCGATCATCAACATCGACGCCACCACCGCGAAGCTGATCAACCACGCAGGCGGCAAAAGCCCCACCGCCGATGGTCTGAAGGTCTATAATTCCGTGCGCGAGCTGCCGCAGAGCGAGGAAATCTGCCATTTCGTGCTGCCGCTCCAGCACATCTCCGCTGATGACGCGTCGAAAGCCTTTCAACAGGTGATCAAACTGCACGCCTACGGTGCGATGACGCCGATCTCGAACGACTCCGCGCTCATCATCACCGAAAACAGCGCCACCATTCGCAGCATCTGCGAGATCGCCCAGATCGTCGATGTGCCGCCCGCCGAGATCGCGAATGAGATGATCAAACTCGAGCGCTCCGATGTGGAACTCGTCGCTGAGATCGTGAACGAGATTTTCGACCAGCAGGAGAAGGTGCAGAAGAGCACGACTGCTCCGGTGATCGCTGTGCCAAATCCCGCCGCACGGCCCGGCGTTCCTGCTACACCCGTGCTTGCAGGCGCGAGCACCTCCGACACCAATCCCGCCGCCGCGAAGGTCAAAATCTTCCCTTATCGCCGCACCAACGAACTGCTCGTCATCGGTCGGCCAGTGGACATCGCCTACATCAAGGGGCTCGTCCTAAAACTCGACAAAGAGGATGACGGCACCAATTTCCTCAAGCGGCGCCTCAAATACCTGGACGTGATCGATTTCCTGCCCGTGGCCTACAATGCGCTGGCCAAGGACACCGACATTCAAAGCAATGACAGCGGTGCCTCCAGCGGCGGTGGCAGGAGCGGCAGCAGCCGACGCAGCGCCAAACCCAGCTCCAACTCCCCCTCGACGGATGCGCGCAACAACAGTCAGGGCGGCTCCAATTCCGCCTACGACACGAACAACAACTTCGGCAGCAGCAGCGGCATGAGCACCGGCTCAAACGGGGGCAGCCGCACCGGTCTCGACGCACCGGAGGAAGTTGGTGCGCCGGAGTCCCTGATCGTGGGCAAAACATTGCTCATCGCCGATCCACAATCGAACAGCCTCGTCGTGGACGGTTCGCCAGAGCACATCGCCCGCATCGACCAGCTACTGAAGGAAATGGATATCGAGCCGCAGCAGGTTTACATCTCCGCCATCATCGGCCAGCTCAGTCTCGGCAAAAACTACCATTACGGCTTCGACTTCCTCAAGCTCCTGGATGACTTCAGCGTGCGCCGCGAAGATGCCACAGCGGCAACATCGTCCACGTCATCCACCGGCACGCTCACCAACGGCGGCATCCAGTTCCCGGCGAATTTCAGCAATTTTTCCTTCAACCAGTTGAACTTCTACGGCCAGATCGGCTCGTTGAGCAACTACATCAAGCTCATCGACGGCAACAACGATTTCAAAGTGCTCGCCACGCCCAGCGTGTATGCCAAGAACGCCGCCAAATCCGTCATCTCCTCCGGCCAGCGCATCGCCGTTCCCGCGCAGATTCTCTCCAATGGTGGTTTCTCATCAGGCGTCGCCAACACCAGCGTCAGCGTGGAATATCGCGACGTGCTGCTGAAGCTCGAAGTCGTCCCGCTCATCAACTCTGATGATAAGGTCACGCTCAAGATCGCGCAAATCAATGACAACATCGTCGGCACCCAGACCATCTCCGGCAACACCGTGCCCACCATCGGCACGCAGGAGCTGGTGACCGAGGTGGCCATCAAAAACGGTGCCACCGTCGTCCTTGGCGGCCTCATCACCGAACGTGTCAGCAACACCGAACGCGGCACCATCTTTCTGCGCCGCATTCCGATCTTGAAGCACCTCTTTGGCACCACCAACAAAGAAACCAAGCGTGAGGAGCTGCTCATTTTCATCCAGCCGCACATCATCAAGTCCAGCGACCCGCTCGACGGCCCGAACCGCATCGAAGCGGGCCGCACTGATCTGTTTGATGAAGCCATGCAGTTTGGCAGCCCTGCCCTGGAGGACATTCCAAGAGCACTGCCAGCAAGATAAGACAGCGATGAGCGCACCAAGCCATTCAACGTCCTGGCGCAGAGCCATCGTGCTCTTGGGGATGCTGCTGCTCAATCTGCCGGCTCATGGCCAGGAACTGCGGCTCGAAGTGAGCCCCAGGGTGAAAGAACGCGATCTACGCTTGAACGAAGCGCTGGTGGAACTGGCTTCAGCACGGGTCACACGGCTGGATTTTCTGCTCTCCGGCCTGGCATTGAAAAAGCAGGACGGCTCATGGCTGGAATCGCGGGACTGGTTTGCTTATTTGAGCGCGGCGTCGGAGCGCATGACTGCCGAGGGCACTGGAATTCCAGAAGGCGAGTACACGGCCATCCGCTTTCACATCGGCGTGGACGAAACGGTGAACAAGGCAGATCCGCATCGTTATGCAGCGAACCATGCGCTCAACCCACTGGTCAACGGCCTGCATTGGGGCTGGCTGGGCGGCTACATCTTCCTGGCGCTCGAAGGTCGCCTGGCGAACGACGGTTTCTCCTACCACATCGCGAATGCGCCGCAGTTGATGACGGTGGAACTGCCGGTGGCATTTCGCGGCGGGCGGCCGCTCACGCTGGCACTGGAACTGGATGTGACGCAGGTGCTGGCGGGAATCGATTTCGCCAAAGACGGCAGCTCGACGCACTCGCGCGAGGGCGATGCGCTGGCCGCGAAACTCAAAAGGAACATCGAACATGCCTTCCGCGTGCGCAGCGTGAGCTACGATGTCTATCAAACCCCGGTATTTGCCGAGAAACGCGTTCCCTTTCCTGCCAACACACACCCGCTGACACCGGCGATCACGCAGCGTTTCCCCCAGGTGAAACTACCCGCCGACAATCCGCTGACGCAGGAAGGCGTGGCGTTGGGACGTCAGCTTTTCCACGACACCCGACTGTCAATCAACGGCACGCAATCCTGCGCCTCGTGTCACGAGCCAACACACGCCTTCGCTGATGCGCGGCGTTTCAGCCTCGGCGCGCAGCAGCAGGTAGGCAAACGCAACGCTATGCCGCTGTTCAACCTTGCCTGGCAGCAGGGCTTCTTTTGGGACGGACGTGCGGCCACGCTGCGCGAGCAGGTGCTGGTGCCAATCCAAGACAAGGATGAGATGAATGAAACGCTGCCCAGCGTCATTGCGAAACTCAGCGCGGACAAAGATTGCGCCGTCGCTTTTGAAAAAGTCTTCGGATCAGCCGAGATCACGACGGAGCGCATTGCCAAGGCGCTTGAGCAGTTTCTGCTCACCTTCATCTCGCAAGACTCGCGCTTTGACCGTGCGGCACGGAAGGTGGCGGAACTGAGCGAAAGCGAGAAGCGCGGCTTGCAGCTCTTTGTGACCGAGTTTGACCCCAAACGCGGCCTGCGGGGCGCGGACTGCTTCCACTGCCATGGCGGCACTCTGTTCACGAGCCAAAGCTTCGCCAACAACGGCCTAAAACTCGCCGTCGATGACATCGGGCGCATGGCGGTGACCAAGAACGCG
Source organism: Prosthecobacter sp. (assembly GCF_046154365.1). Taxonomy (GTDB): domain Bacteria; phylum Verrucomicrobiota; class Verrucomicrobiia; order Verrucomicrobiales; family Verrucomicrobiaceae; genus Prosthecobacter. Next base: position 5,667 of record NZ_JBJXFV010000167.1, on the reverse strand, counting down.
GCAGACCATGGCAAGTTCAAGACGCCAAGCCTGCGCAACATCGCGCGCACCGCGCCTTACATGCATGACGGTCGTTTTGCCACGCTGGAGGAGGTCGTCGAGCACTACAACAGCGGCGTGCGCCGGTCGGCTACGCTTGATCCCAATCTTGCCAAGCATCCTGAAACTGGGATGCAGCTCACGGCGCAGGAAAAGGCCGATCTGGTGGCCTTTCTCAAGACCCTGACGGACGAAACTTTCACCGGCCCTGAAGCCGCCACCGCCGCACGCTGAATCGCCTGCATCCCGAGTGGTTGCCTCGCAAGGATTCGAACCTTGAACGAGAGAATCAAAATCTCCTGTGTTACCATTACACCACGAGGCAGCGGGTGCTCAATTGAGGGGCGGATGGTAGCGCCTCCTTTCGACTGCGCAAGAGCAGCTTCGGCGCGAGTTAAAACAAGGCGGCCGAGTACTCCCAAGCGTATTTCGAGGGGTAAAACTGCTCCCGAAACGAGTCTTGGAGAATTTTTTGAGGGGTCTGAGCGGAAGGTGGAGTGACCGTCTTGGCCTTGATTTACTTGGATAGGGCGAGATCGAACGAAAACGAATCATTGAAATTATGGAAATATAAAATATTTATTCTTGCAATGTTTTCCATAATTTGCAGAATAACCATGCAAATTGCGAATAACACTATGAAGAAGCTCATCCTCATCCAGAACGACTATCCCGGCACCGGCAAGAGCACCCTAGCGCTCTGTTTCCACCGCTACCTCCAGCAGTATGGTGTCGCCCATCAACTCCTCTCCCTCACCGAGGAAGACATCCCCGCCATGCCGGGTTCCACGGCTCTCGATGCCAGCACGCTGACACCGAGAGAGTTTCTTGCCGCCATTGATGCTATCCCGCTGACCATTCTGGACGTGGGGACCGGCCTGGGTGAGTTTTTCAACAAATTCTACCAAGGCAACGAAATGGATCAGATCCTCAACGAGGCCGGAATCGCGGTTTCCGTGGTGCTGCCCGTCACGGCGGACCGTGAGAGCTTTGATTCGGTGATCGAGGCGGCAGAAGTCTTCTCTGACAACGCGGAATACCTCATCGCCCACCTCGTCACGAGTTGCTACGACGAGGACGACAAAGTCTGGGACACCAGCTACGCCGCCCGCGTGATGGACATGTTCGAGGCCGTCGAACTGCACATTCCGGAAATTACCTTCCAGTTGGAACTGAGCAACGAACGCATGAGCCTCGACAACGCGCTCCAGCAACACGATGTCGATGAACGCTTGGGCAAAGAGTACACCAAATGGCACCGCCGCGTCATGGGCCAGGTGGACAGCGCACGCCAGTATCTCTTTGGCGATGCCTTCCGCCCCACGATGGCCCCCAAGCCTGCCAAGCCCGCTCGCAAAGCAAAAGCCAAGCTCGCCGCTTAACCCCAAAACCACGGGCTACTCGAACAATTCGGGATAGCACCGCCCTGCCACAGCCCGGCTGAGTGTCAAAATCTCAGTCGGGCTGGTGCATGTCTGGGCAGTGCGAGCCAGTTCCGTGCATTCCAGCACGGAGAGACGCCGCACCGCATGCTTTACCCGAGCGATCTGCGTCGTCGCCACGCTGAGTTCATTCAAACCCAGGCCGATCATCAGCGGCGTGAGCCGCAAATCCGACGCCATCTCGCCGCACATGCCGATACGGATACCCGCACCATGCGCTGCTTTGACCGACATGCCGATCAATCGCAGCACGGCCGGATGCGTGGGCTGGTAGAGTCCCGCCACGCGATCGTTCAGCCGGTCCACGGCAATCGTGTATTGAATCAAATCATTCGTCCCGAGGCTCAGGAAATCGACCTCCGCCGCGATCATATCCGCCGACAGCGCCGCGCTGGGAATTTCAATCATCGCACCGACTTCAACCTCTTCCGGCACGTCAATGCCCTCGGCGGCGAGTTCATCCGCGCAATTGCTGAGCACCGCCTTCGCATCCACCACCTCCTGCACGCCGGACACCATCGGAAACATGATGCCCACGCGTCCATGCGCCGCCGCACGCAGCAGGGCGCGTAGCTGGCGCTTGAACAAATCCAGCCGGCCCAGCGACAGGCGGATACCGCGCCAGCCGAGGAACGGATTCGGCTCCGGCTCCACCGCGAGACGTTCATCCACTTTATCGCCACCGAGATCCAGCGTCCGAAACACCACGCGCTTCGGTGCCAGCGCCTTCACCACACGGCTGTAGGCTTCCGTGAGTTCATCCTCTGTCGCGTCTGGATTCTCCAGATGCAGAAATTCTGTGCGAAACAGCCCCACTTCCTCCGCGCCGCTGTCCTGTACGATGCCCACCTCTTCGATGAACTCCGCATTGGCCCCCACGCAGATCATGCGGCCGCAAACGGTGGTCGCAGGCTTATGGCGCTCCTCTTGGAAGACATCCTCACGCCGCTCCGCCTGCTCTTCACGCAGGCGATAACGCGCCAGCGTCTCCGCCGTCGGATTGAGGATCAACTGCCCGCCCTCGCCATCCAGCAGCACCGTGTCACCGCTGTGCAGTTCATCGCAGATGTTGTGCAGTTTAACCACGGCCGGCAGTGCCAGCGAGCGAGCGATGATCGCCGCATGCGACACCGCGCTGCCCGTTTCCACCGCAAAGCCCAGCACCTTGGTGCGATCAAGCTGCACCGTGTCGGACGGCGTCAGATCATGCGCCACCACGATCACCGGCTCGTCAAACATCGGGTGCTGCATCAACTCGCCACGCAGATGCCGCATCACGCGCTGCGTCACATCCTTGATGTCCAGAAAGCGCTCGCGCAGATACGCATCAGACAATCCGCGCAGCGCATCCATGTGCTTGCACATCAGCTTATAGTAGGCCCAGTCCACGCACACCAGCTTCTCGCGCACCGTCTTCTCCGTCTGCTTCAGGATCGTCGAATCCAGCAGGATCAGCAGGTGCGTTTCAAAGATCTCGCTCTCCGCGCTGCCTTGCTCACCAGCCATCACCCGTTGCAGTTCCTCGATCTCCTGGCTCGTCACCGCCAGCGCCGCGTGCAGCCGCGCCATCTCGCCCTCCACCATCCCGGGCGCGATGCTGTCCGCGTCCGGTTCATCAAAGTGATCCTTCAGCACATGCACCACGGCATGCGCCACCCCCGTTGAAACAGGTGTTCCGGTCCAGATTTTTTCTTTGAGAGCAGGCGGTCGCGTCATCCGCACGCACCTTTCATGCGGAGCAGGCGTTTGGCAAACGCCACCATACATCAAACCGCCGCCAGCGCCTTTTCCAGACGCTTTTGGAAGGCCGTTGCCTTCCCGTTCTCGCCGATGATCTCCAGCATCGCGATGTAATCCTGCCCGATGGCCTCATAGCTCGACGCTTCCACCGGCAGTTGCGTCTCCAGGATGCCGAGACTCGTTTCAAAATGCTGCTGTGCCGCCGCATTCTCCGCCAGTTCATGACATGCCGTGGCCAGATTGCAGTACGACTGCGCCACATCACGGTGCTTCGCCCCCAGCACTTCCATGCGGATTTTCAGCCCGTCCTCAAACATCTCCTTCGCCTGATCGGGAAACCCGGCGGCGTAATACAAGCTGCCTAAGTTGTTAAATACACAGGCCACCGACTCCGAACTGCGGCCGCGCCGGTTCTCCAGTGTCTCCAGCGCCCGCAGGTAGTGCTGCTCCGCCAGCGCAAACTTGCCCAGGCACTTGTACGTCATTGCCAGGTTATTGCGCAGTTGCGCCGCCACCTCAAGATTCTCACCACCCAGCGCCTCATGATTGCTGATCGCCTCCTCATAATAAGGCAGCGATTCAGTTTCACGGCCATTAAAGTCCAGCAGCGTCGCCAGGTTCGTGCGTACATTCGCGATCACATCCGCCGGCAGTTCCAGCTTCGCCCCCGCCTCCAGCGCCTCGCGATACGCCGCCTCCGCGCCCGCAATGTCCCCTGCTTCACGCAGTGCATCCCCCAGCGCCTGCAGAGCCCGCACCAGCGCCGGTGCCTTGCCTGGATACTCCTTCACCGCCGCACGCTGCGCCTCCACCACCGCACGGGCGGCTGGGATGACAGAATCAGAAGAGGATGCTGAAGGTTGGGATGAGTTCTCGGGCATGATCGCAATCGGAGCGGTCGGGGGTGGAAGCCGTACCTTCGCGGACAGAGCCGCACCACGTCAAGTGCCGCGTTCGTTTCCAGGCACAAAACTCCACTCCAGCCTTTCGACCGGCTGATGGCAGCGAAGCGCCACGCAGATGCCTCAGCCGTCCCCGTCTGGCAGGCTGCCCCCCGTTTCCGGGTAAGCTTGAATCATCAGATTTGGTGTTCCTCGGTGACCTCTGTGGTGAATCCGTTGGGGAACTTGGATCAACCACAAAGGGCACGGAGAGGCACAAAGTTGGCTTGTGATGCAGCACACATTCTCCAGATTCCCATCCTATGAAATACTTCATCCTTCTTCTGCACGTGGTTTGGCTTTCGTCGTGCCAGACCACAGCGGATTACCATGCGGGCAGCGTGGCCGAAGCCAGAGCGTATGCCAGAAGAGCGGTGGAGCTGGGCGTCGTACATCAGGGCGGCGAGGCGGCGCTCGTCGCGGAGAAATCGAACGGCAGGCCCTTGGAAGGCCAATGGAACCCCCAAAAGATCGACCACTTCCTGACCCAGTATGCGGCAGAACATCCGCGCCTCGTGGCGATCAATCGCGCCGCCACCCACGGGAAGATCAGTGAGAAGGAGCGCGAGATCCTAGTGGCGGTGCTCAAAGGGCAGGAGGAACGGCAGGCCGAGCAAGAGCTTGCCGAGCGTCAGGCAGCCGCGTACGAACTCAATCAATCGGCAGCCATGATGAATGAGACCTCGTCGTTCCGGCAGAACTCGGTGCTCATGCAGGCCACGCCCACATCGTCCTATTCCGGGTTCGGCACCGGCTTCGGTGGCAAAGCCTACTAAGGTTGGGTGATCGTGCGGAGGAGATTGCCCATCGCCTTTCATCTTCTTGCCCGCATCATCCCACCGCTGCCTTGCGCAATCGTCGCAATGAAAACATTTCTCCCGCACTCTCGCTCACCTTTCGTGCCCCATCCTTGCGCTTCGGCCCAAATTTGTCGCGATGCTCGGTGAAGATGCTTTCCACGAACGCCTTGCTCCCCAGCACTAGGCCATCGCTGAAGTAGCGCACGCGCAACCGCACGAGTTCGGTGCCGCTCAGCTTGCCCTTCTCCTTGAGCACTTGCCTCGCCTCCTCGACGGACACACCGCTGCGCAGCACGTTCTCATTCTGAGCGTCCTTGATCTCGATGCCATTCGAGAACAGCAGGCAGCGATACGCCGCCGCACCGCCTGCCGCCTCCCAACCATCCACCGGCTTCGCTGTCACCCTGCTCAGTCCACGCTGCGCACGCCGACTGCCGCTCACCGCCTCCGCGTAGCCGCACCAGCGGTAGTCCTTCGGATCAGCCACCAGCCCGGCGCGCACGGGATTCAGGTCAATGTAGGCCGCCATCGTGTGCAGCGGCTCGCCTTTGCCCTCCACCATCACGCTCTTGTAGCGATCCATCCACAGCGTGCCTTTGCGCCCGCGTCGCTTGTTGAACCAGCGACTAAAACGCTCCTTCACCTCCTTCACATAGATCGACAGGTCGCAGAAGCGCTGCTGGATCGCCGCCAGCTTCTCCTGCA
>NZ_JBJXFV010000157.1:0-23013 GCF_046154365.1 Prosthecobacter sp. | reverse complement strand
GATCGAGCGCATCGAGCGTCGCCACGAGAAACGTCGTCGTGCGGCAGCCAACGCCCTCAAACGCCAACGCAAACGGGAAAAAGTTGCTCCGGCGAAGGCTTCAACCTCCTAACAAAGCAGAACTAGTGATTTGTTTAGCGTTGGGAGTTCCGCTTCACCCTCAGACCTCAATAAACGACCTCATATTTGCCTTTTATGCCCGCAGATTGGATTCCCTTTTTTGGTTAGCTCCGCGCCGCCTGACTTGTGGCTCCGGCGGGTTTTTATGGCGGGGGGCGGTGCAGTTTGATTTCGATTTCGTCGCGTTGCGCCAAGCGCAGTTCGATGCGGCGGCCACTGCCGTCCAGGTTCGCGCTGCTGTGCGCGGTGTTCCATCGCTCCAGCTCTTGGCGCATGAGCGCTTCGAGCTTGGGCGGGTGGTTGACTCGCGGGATGAGATGCACTTCGATTCCCTCGGCGGTTGCATGCACGATGCCCATGCTGCGGCTCAATTCGCGCCAGTGGTCGTGGTCGTCGCGGTAGTTGTTATACGCTTGCTTGAAGCTGTGCAGGCTGCGGTAAAATACGTTGCGCGCGATGATGCGCAGCGTGTCCATCAGGGTCTTGCTGCGGGTGTCCATGCGCACCATTTGCTGCTCGACCAGCGCGTCGATGCGCGAGACGCTTTTGCCGATGCTGGTTTTGGCGGCTTGGTTGGCTTCGAGTTCGCGGTGCAGTTCGTCGATCTTTTGAGCGCGTTGCTGCGCGTACTTTTGATGCCGCTTGCTGGCTTGTTTGAGGCGGCTTTGCTCGCTGCGCAGCGCTGCGTTGGCGTGGCCGCTGGCCTCGCTTGGCTGGGCGTTTAATCCGTCTGTGCTGGGGCTTGGTGTGTCGCTTGCTGCGTGGCTTGCTGCGTGGCTTGCCGCGTGGCTTGCCGCGTGGCTTGCGGCGTCGATTGCGGCGTCGATTGCGGCGTCGCTTGCTGCGTCGATTGCGGCATCGCTTGGGGCTTGATCAACGACTATCGACTCAATGTGTTGCGCGAGTTCGCTGAGCCGTTGCTGGCGCTGCTGCTCTTGGCGTTGGGCGGTGTCGGCGGCTTGCAGGTGGCGGGCTTTTTTCTGTTGCAGTGCTTTGGCTTCGCGCTGCTTGGTTTGCCACTGCTGGCTGGGCACTTGCCGGTCGGTGAGGCTGTCGCGCAGTTGCTCATACGGGATGCTGCGGTAGCTGGTGAGCTGGTTGATGCCGAAGTGTTTGTCGAGGTATTTGAAGTCGTTCTCTTGCACCCAACGGCTGAACATGAGCAGGACTGTAGTCGCTGTTGATGAGCTTGTCGGCCCAGCGGATGGCGGCGCACCAGCCTTTGAGCACTTGTTGCGAGCCGGTGTAATGCTGGGTGTGCGGGTCGAGGTAGAAGTCATTGCCTGCACGCTCTTCGATGCCGAGCTGGGCGAAGTTCCAACGCAGCAGAGCGCCCACGGTGTCGGCTTCAGTGGCCAGCTCGTAGAGCCGGTCGCGCTGGCGTCCCAGCGTGCGGGTGACGGGGCCGAGCAGCAGGCTCAGATCGTTGGCGTTGAGATACTTGGTTTGCTCGATGTTGAGGGCACCGAGCAACAGGCCCGCCAGCCACTGGGGCAGCAGCGGGCAAGGCTCCGGCAAGACCTCGCGCACAGCGATGAGTGTGGGGGCAAAGAGCAGCACTCCGGCGTGGTCGCAGAGCCGGGTGGCTCCTGGTGCCAAGTTCAAAAAAAGGGAGTCGAAAAGGGAGTCGCCTTGCTGGCGCTAGAGGCCTCGATCCTCGCTGGCACTGGGCTTGCAGCCCCATTGATGTCCGACGCAGCGGGTGATGGTGGGTGACCAACGACCTCGTTGCCTAACGCCGCAACAACGTCCTTACGGTCCTGCTCGGTGGGTTGCTCAAGGTGATGTTCGGCTGGCACGGCAGACTGCTCGGTGGTGTGCTCGGTGGCTTGCTCGGCGGCGTGCTCGGCGGCGTGCTCGGTGGTGTGCTCGGTGGTGTGCTCGGCGGCTTGCTCGGCGGCTTGCTCGGCGGCTTGCTCGGCGGCGTGCGCGGCGGTGTGCTCGGCATTGACGTTATTGCAGCCTTCATTCGATGAGACGACGTCAGGGTCATCTGCGAGGTCATCGAAGGCCGCGTCATCAGCCAAGCGAGCGAGAGCCGCAGACTTGGATTTGGCGGAGGCGATCACCAAGCGCAGCGTTTCGCCCGAGAGACGAGTATCGAAAAACTTTTCGATCTCGCGTTGGAGCGTCGCGCGAAAGTCCCTGCACTTATCGGCAAGCAACTCCGGCAAACGCTTGATGACATAGCCCTCAATAGCCGCCGTGAGCTTGCGCGCAGCATGCGGCCCAAAGAGCATGGCCTGGAGGCGGGCCGGGTCGCGGGACTTCAAAGCCGCGCCCCAACTGCGGATGGTTTTAGGATCGAGCGCAAACACCTCGACCAAGGACTTGAGCTTGAGCCCCGCATTGTAGAGCCGCGCGATCATGCAGCGGAACATCGGGTCGAGCCGGTCATCCGCGACGACCTCAAGCAACTCCAAACCGTAATAGACATGGATCATCTTCGCCTCGCCCGAGACCGTGCGGTAGAGGGTGAACAACGGATTGCGTTTATCGGTGGGCAAGATCGGCTGCCCCAAAGCAGCCGATTGAAAGAAGGGCGAATCCATCTTCCAAGCGAGCGAGTGAGGTCAAGAAATCAACCCCGCCAATTCGGCAAGCGGTGAGCCAACTCGAAGCAATCCAGGGAATCCAACTTGGTGAATCAAACCGCCAGAATGAGGTCGTTTACTGAGGTCTGAGCTACTATTCCAACCACGAAGACAAAGACGGCAATCCGCAACCCACCAGCCAAGAACACCAACCGACCGCCATTTATCTGGCGCGCGTCCGATTCCAACCATGAACTCCATTCTCGACACCGAGGTGAAAAACGGCACGCACGGCTACGGCACCGAATGCACGCCATCCATCGAGGAAATCAGCGAGTTGGCCGCGAAGTTCGTGATCGAGCGGCTGACGCGGTGAGGGCTGCGGGGTGAACGCAAAATCCGCCGCAAGTCCGCAATTGCCAGAACAGCGCTTCTGGTTAATCTCAGGCCAAAGTTTGCGACAGAGTCTCAGTTGCAACGCCGTTTTCCTACCATGTTTGCCGCCACCCTTGCCGAATTGCCTGTTGGCACCGCTGCCATCGTTCAGGCCATGCCCACCGGGCGTTCTGGTCTGACTCGTCTGCGTGAGATGGGTATCGTGCCTGGTACCCCCATCCGTGTGACCCGCCGTGCGCCGCTGGGTGAGCCGATCGAGATTTGCGTACGCGGCTCCCATCTTTCCATGCGCAACCACGAGGCGGCCTTCATCGCCATCTCCGCTGCATGAGTGCCGCCGCTGCCGAGACACCTCTTATAGCCATCGTGGGCAACCCGAACTCCGGGAAAACCACGCTGTTCAACCTGCTCACGGGTTTGAAGCAAAAAGTGGCCAATTACCCCGGCGTCACCGTCGAGAAGAAGATCGGCGAGTGCTATTCCCAGCACGGCAAAAAGCTGCGCCTGATCGACCTGCCCGGCGCTTACAGCCTGAATGCCCGCTCGCCGGATGAAGCCGTGCTGCGTGATGTGTTGCTGGGCCGCCGCCCCGAAACGCCACGGCCAGACCGCGTCGTTTGCGTCGTCGATGCCGCCAATCTGGAGCGCAATCTTTACCTCGTCTCCCAGGTGCTCGAACTCGGCCTGCCGACGATTTTGGTGCTCAACATGATCGACGTGGCGGCGCAGCGCGAGTGGCGCATTGATGCCGCGAAGCTCGCGGCGCTGCTCGGTGTCACCGTGGTACAAACGCAGGCCGTCAGCGGCCAGGGCCTCATCGAACTCAAGCTCGCGCTGAGTCGTGAAGACCTGCCGCTGCCGCATTGGCAGAGCGCCGTGCTGCCCGACGGCGTGCGCCACGCGCTGGAGCAAAGCCGCGGCCCGTTGTGCCAGACCGGAGCCATCCACAGCCGCGCTTCGTTGCTGGAGCCGCTTTACCTGCTCTCCGACCACGACCCCACGCACTACGGCATCGCCGACACGCAGATCAACCGCATCCACGAGCTGCGCATGCGCATGGAGGCCGATCTGCCCGGCTGGGAGGATCAGCTCGTCGCCGAGCGCTATCACAGCATCGAAGCCATCTGCCGCGAAGTCTTGCAACGCCCCGATCAGGAGGTCGAAAACATCACCAGCAAGCTCGACCTCATCCTGCTACATCCCGTGCTTGGTTTGGTGAATCTGCTGCTCGTGCTCGGCCTGCTGTTCTTCCTCATCTTCAAGGTCGCCGAAGGCCCCATGAGCTGGATCGAGGTCGGCTTCGGCCAGCTTGGCGCGTGGGTGGAAGGATTGATGTCAGCGGGCGATTTCCGCGATCTCATCGTGAACGGTGTTGTGCCCGGCGTCAGCGGCGTGGTCATCTTCCTGCCGCAGATTCTGATCCTGTTCTTCTTCATCGGCATCATGGAGGACACCGGCTACATGTCGCGTCTCGCCTTCATCATGGACTGGGCGATGAGCAAGGTCGGCCTCAACGGCAAATCGTTCCTGCCCTTCCTCAGCTCGTATGCCTGCGCCATTCCCGGCGTCATGGCCGCGCGTACCATCGACAGTCCGAAGGATCGGCTCATCACCATCCTGATTGCGCCGTTGGCCTCATGCTCGGCGCGTCTGCCCGTGTACTCGCTGCTCATCGGCGTGCTGTTCCCGGTGGGCGAGGTGGGTGCCTTCGTGCAGGCCGGGATCATGCTCGGGCTTTACGCACTCGGCACGCTCGGAGCCTTTTTCTTCGCCTGGGTGTTCAACAAGTTCGTCATGAAAGGCAGCGCCAGCCCGATGATCCTGGAAATGCCGTCCTACAAGATGCCGGCGCTCAAATCCATCCTGCTGCATGTCTGGCAGCGCGCGCGCATGTTCCTCGTGCGTGCTGGAACCATCATCCTCGGCATCTCCATTTTGATCTGGGCCGCGTCCACCTATCCCAAAACCTCTGGCGATGACAAAGCACAGCAGATGGAACACAGCTTCGCCGGTCGCGCTGGCAAGCTCATCGAGCCCGCCATCGCCCCGCTTGGCTACGATTGGAAGATCGGCATCGGCCTCATCGGCAGCTTCGCCGCGCGCGAGGTTTTCAACAGCACGATGTCGGTCGTTTATGCCGTCGAAAGTGGTGATGACGACAATCTTGCTCCATTGCGCGACAAGCTGGCCGCCGAACGCCGCCCAGACGGACGTCTCGTTTACACGCCGCTCGTCTGCATCAGCCTGCTCGTCTTCTACGTCTTCGCCATGCAATGCGTCAGCACCATCGCCATCGTGAAGCGTGAGACCGGCAGTTGGAAATGGGCGATGTTTCAGCTCGGCTACATGACCGGAACGGCGTATCTATTGAGCCTGCTCATCTTCCAGATCGGCAGCGCTTTGGGCTACTGAACACACGCTTATGAACGAAAACTGGCAATCCATCGCCGCCGTCGCAGTCATCATCGTCACGGTGGCGCTTTTCATCGCTCGTGCGGCCAAACGCCGCAAGAAGCCCGGTTGCGGCGGCAGTTGCGGGTGTGGGAAATGAGGCACAGAGTATGCGACTGCATGCTCACACTCGATCTCTGCACTTTCGATCCCGGTGCTGCCGCCAAGTCGCCTTTTGCGTTTGCGGCGGCGGTGGTGGAGTGCGTCGAGACATCGTGGGATGAGGGTGCGGACCTCGTGGTGCTGCCGGAGTACACCTGGATGGGATTGGAGCCGCTGGTAGAACCCAGGTCGCCGCAGCGGGTGGCGGAGGTGTTCTGGAATGAGTTGTTTCTGACGTTGCGCTCATTGCTCAATCGGCCGGACAAGGCGGTCGTGCTGGGCACGGTGCCGTTTTGGGATGCGGAGCGCGGAGCGCTGCACAACCGGGCGCCGATCTTTGTGGGCGACCAAATCCTGCATCAGGACAAGCTGCATCTCACGCCGTGGGAATCCGTGTTCACGCCGGGAAGTGAACTGCGCCTCTGGGAGTTCGCGGGGCTGTGCTTTGCGGTGGTGATCTGTCTCGATATTGAAATTCCGGAGATCAGCGCACGACTGCGTGGCGCCGGAGTGGATGTGGTGCTCGTTCCGAGCACTACGGATACGATTCTCGGTGTCGAACGCGTGGATCGTTGTGCCTCCGCTCGTGCGGTGGAGCTGGGCAGCATCGTCGGCGTCTGTCATCTCACGGGAAAGGTCGCGTCGGAACTGATCGACGTGAATGTGGGCCGCACGGCGGTTTATTTTCCCTCGCAGGCGGCGTTTCGTGAGTCACCGCGCTGGGTGGAGAGTGAGGTTTTTGACAGCGGCATTCACAAGCAGCGGGTGGTCATTGCGCCGCGAGATTTGGAAGTCATGCGCCGCATGAAGCAGGAGACAAATCCGTCGTTGCTTGAATCGCTGCCGACGTTTGAGGTCGTGCGTGGCTGAATCCACGCGCCGCGCTCAGGCTTTGGCCTTCGCCTTCGTCGAAGTTTGGCCGGCGACTTTCGCTTCAGGCTTGGCTGGCGACTTCGATTTATGAACCGGCTTTTTGGGTCCGGTCTTGTTCGGTCCGGTCTTGTTCGACTTGGCTTCATTCTCCACGGCCCGCTGTTTTTCGCCCTCGGTGGGCACGAGTTTCGCGATTTCGATTGGCTGGGCGCTGGTGGCAGGAGCAGTGAGAGACGGGGAACCATCGTCAGCCAAGGCTTCGGCAGCAGCTTTTTCAGGTTCACCACGAGGCAGGGCACCTTTGGTGATGACGACCTTGGCGCCGACGCTTACATTGTTGAAGAGATCAACGACGTCCTTCATGCCCATGCGCACGCAGCCATAGCTGGCAGGATGACCGAGGCGATTTTCCTCGGTGGTGCCGTGGATGTAGATGAAACGGTTGGCGGCATTTTTGTTGGTTTGCTCCATGCCGCGCAGCCAGAGGATGCGTGAAACGATGGGGTCACGGCCAGGAGCATTGGGTTTGAGCACTTCGCCATTCCATCGGCGACTTTTCAAAACCGCACCTGCTGGCAGTCCCTGGCCGATTTTGGCGATGATTTCATGTTTCCCGAGCGGCGTGCGGTAGCTGCCCTTCTGGTCGCCGATGCCGAACTTCGAGGTAGAGATGACATACTGCTTCGTCAGTCTGCCCTGATCGTAGATGCCCATCTTCTGATCCTTCACACTGACGACGACCTCGCCTTTCGGCACCGTGGTACACTGGCTGAGCAATCCGGCCAGCAGAACACACCAAGCCGCCCTGATTAGGCAGGTCGTGGATTGAGAGTTTTGAGAAGTCCGGCTAAAAAGTGCCATGGGCCAGAAGAATGATATAAACCAAGATGTTCGCAACGCTGAATTACACTGTTCTCAACGCCACCCACCCACCGTCTGTTTCGCAAGACCCGTGCCATTTGAACAATAGATGCCTTGCTCAACCGTCCTGCCTGCCCTCCCTTTCGCCTGTTTTGCCAATCATTGCCCATCATGGACGACTCACCGCTTCTCATTCGCGCCTATCAGGACAAGGATCTACCCCAGCTCCGGCGCATTACGGTGGAATCCTTTGGCAGTGTCGCTCTGGAGCAGATGCTGGAGCACAAATTTGGCCTCTGGCATGGGCGTGACTGGAAAGCGCGCAAGGCCGATCACATCGACGGCGACGTGTTACAGTGCCGTGAAGGCTGTTTTGTGGCGGAGCGCGGCGGCGAGATCCTCGGTTTCATCACCATGCGACTCGACCAGGTGAATGCGCGGGGCCGTATTCCGAACCTAGCCGTGGTGGAAAGTGCCCGTGGCCTGGGTCTCGGCCGCCGCCTGATCCAGCACGCGCTCGACTACATGCGCGAGCAGGGCATGAAGCTCGCGCAGATCGAAACCATGGCCTCGAATGCCATCGGCCAGCACCTTTATCCGAGCTGCGGCTTCGAGGAAGTCGCCCGTCAGGTGCATTACGCGATGAAGCTGTAAGGCAGGCCCGGCGGCAGTCTGCGGGTTTGCATTGTCCCGCAAACTGGCCGATAAGCCCCGTCCATCCCTCCAGACACGCTTGTGACCACCCCCCGCCGCACCGACCACGCCCCGAAGAAACCCTCCTTGTTCAGCCGCTTCAAAGCCGGCTTGAAACGCGTCATCGGCGGAGACAAAAAGAAGGATGCAGCCAAGGCAGCGGCCAAAGAGCATGCGAAAGACCACCCGCACCACCCCGCGACCATCCACGCCCACAAGCGCCCGCATGAGGACAAGCCACGCGAGCATGCCCCACGGCCGCCACGCGATGCCCGGCCACCACGCGAGCGCAGTGAGCGCCCCCCAGAGCGCGATGGCCGTCGTGGTCCGCCACGCGGTCCTGAGCGTGATGACAGACGCGGTCCGCCGCGTGATCGCGGCCCACGCGAGGAGAAGCCGGTGCGTGAAAATCACACGCCCGTCGCCCCACCCGCACCGCCGCCAGTGCCGGCAGGTCCTTACCCGGAAGCCTTTGAAGTTCTTGGCCTATCGCCTGCCGTCCTCGCCGCCGTGCGTGAGACGGGTTACGAAAAGCCCACGGAGATCCAGGCAAAATCCATCCCCATCATCCTGACCGGCAAGGATGTCGTCGGTGCCTCCCAGACCGGCACCGGCAAGACCGCCGCGTTTGCCCTGCCCACGTTGACACGTCTCGGCGCTCCCGGAAAATTCCGCGTTCTCGTCCTCGAACCCGTGCGCGAACTCGCCGCCCAGGTCGTCGAACAGTTTGAAAAATATGGCAAACACACCGGCCTGCGCGTCCTGCTCGTCCACGGCGGCGTCGGCTATGAAAAACAGCGTCGCGGCCTTCAGGAAGGCGTTGATATCGTCGTCGCCACACCGGGCCGACTGCTCGACTTCATGGGCGAAGGCATCGCCGATCTGCGCAACGTCGAGGTTCTCATCCTCGATGAAGTCGATCGCATGCTCGACATGGGATTCCTCCCTGACGTGCGTCGCATCGTCGAAAAAACACCCTCATCACGCCAGACCTTGTTCTTCTCGGCCACCATGCCGCCGCAGATCAAGAACCTCGCTGATTTCGCCCTCAAAGACCCCGAAAGCGTCGAAGTGGGCATCCGCTTCTCCGCCGCTGAGACCGTCAGCCACTACATGTATCCCGTGGCCGGTGATCAGCGCGAGGAGCTGCTCCTCGCCATCCTCAAGCAGACGCATTTCGAGAGCGTCATGATCTTCACGCGCACCAAAGCCCAAGCCGATCACGTCTTCGCCGCCATCGACCGCCTCGGCGAATACAAGGCCGCCGTCATGCACAGCGACATCGGCCAGAAAGACCGCGAACGCGCGCTCCAGGGCTTCCGCAGCGGTGAATTCGAGATCATCGTCGCCACCGACCTCGCTGCTCGCGGCATTGATGTCAGCGGCGTCACCCACGTCATCAATTACATGGTCCCCGAGCACTCGGAAGACTACGTCCACCGCATCGGCCGCACCGGCCGCGCCCAGAAGGAAGGCGATGCCTTCACCTTGTTCTCCGCCGAAGAAGTCATGAACGTCGCCTCCATCGAGCGCCTCATCGGCCAGAAGATCGAGCGCCGGAAGCTCGACAACTTCAATTACACCTTCACCACCGTCCTCGACGACGAAGCCCGCGCCCGTGCCATCCTCACCGGGCGGAAGAAAAAGAAGCGGCGGTAGGCTGCCGTTATCTCCCGGCTTGCACGCGTGGCAGCGCATCTCATCATCACGCCATGGTTGCCCGCACCTACTCCGCCACGCTTGTCGGCGTCAACGCTGTCGAGATCGAAATCGAATCGCACGACGCGGGCGGCAATCCGAAGATGTTCATCGTCGGTCTCCCGGATGCTTCGGTGAAGGAAAGCCGCGAGCGTGTCACCGCCGCCATCAGCAGCAGTGGCTTCATCATGAACGACGGTGTCACCACCGTGAACCTCGCTCCGGCGGACATCAAAAAAGAAGGCCCCGGCTTCGATCTGCCCATCGCGATCTCGCTCATCGCCCATCGCGCCCGCATTCCCATCGCGGTGCTCAGTGAAACGGCCATGATCGGCGAACTCGCGCTCAATGGCGAACTGCGTCCCGTGCGCGGCTTGCTCGCCGTCGCACTCGAAGCACGCGCGCAAGGCCGCAAACGCCTCCTCGTGCCCAAACGTGTTGCTGCCGAGGCCAGCGTCGTCGCTGGCATCGACATCATCGGCGTCGCCAATCTGCGTGAAGCCGTCGATTACCTCAAAAGCGAGATCGAAATCGCCCCCGAGCCTTGCCGTGCGACCGAATTCTTCGCCGCCGCCTCGCATTACGACATCGACTTCTGCGATGTGAAAGGCCAGGGCGATGCCAAACGCGCCATCGAAGTCGCTGTGGCTGGTGGACACAACATTCTGATGATTGGGCCGCCCGGCACCGGCAAGTCGATGATCGCCAAACGCATCGCCACCATCATGCCCGGCATGAGCGAGGAGGAAGCCATCGAGACCACCAAAATTCACAGCGCCGCCGGCTTGCTCAGTGAATCCAGCGCCTTCGTCGCCACGCGTCCGTTCCGTTCACCCCATCACACCATCAGCGATGCCGGCTTACTCGGTGGCGGCACCAATCCCGGCCCCGGCGAAGTCAGTCTCGCTCACAACGGCGTGCTGTTTCTCGACGAACTCCCCGAATTCCGCCGCAGCACCCTCGAAGTGCTACGTCAGCCACTCGAAGATGGCAAAGTCACCATCTCACGCGCTGCAGGCACCGTCACGTTCCCAGCGCAGTTCATGCTCGTGGCGGCGATGAACCCATGCCCCTGCGGCTACTACGGCGATCACAAACGCGAATGCCGCTGCGGCCCGCCGGTGATTCAACGCTATCGCCAGCGCATCAGCGGCCCGTTGCTGGATCGCATCGACCTCCACGTCGAAGTCCCGCACGTCGATTACAAAGCACTCGCTGCGCAAGAGGGTGGCGAAGCCTCCGATCCCATCCGCCAACGCGTCGAAACCGTGCGCCAGCTTCAGCAGGAGCGTTTTGCCAAACATCCCGGCGTCCACACCAACAGCGCCATGACGCCGCGTCTCATCAAAAAGCACTGCGAACTCGACAGCGAAGCCGCCGGCTGCCTCGAACACGCCATGGCCGAGATGAACTTCAGCGCCCGCGCCCACGACCGCATCCTCAAGGTCGCCCGCACTCTCGCTGATCTTGGCGGTCACGACAAAATCATCGCCGACAACGTCCTCGAAGCCATCGGCTACCGCACGCTGGACCGGAAGATGTGGGCGTGACGCAACATCAAGGCATGTGTGGCCCTTGGTTGAAACTGGGTTCAACAACTGCTCACAGCAAACACTCCGCGATCTGCACGGCGTTCAGCGCCGCGCCTTTGAGGAGCTGATCACCGACGACCCAGAAGGCGAGGCCATTGTCGAGGGCACAATCCATGCGAAGACGGCCGACGGCGCAGTTGTCACGGCCGGCGATATCGAGGGCGAGCGGATAGACCTTGTTCGCGGGATCGTCGAGGATGTCGAGACCGGGGGCCTTGCTGAGCACTTCGCGTGCAGCTTCGACCGTGACGGGCTTTTCAAACTCGGCGCTGATGGCGATGCTGTGGGCGCGGAAGACCGGGATGCGCACACAGGTCACCGACGCGCGGAACTTGTCGTGGTGCATGATCTTGCGGCCTTCGTTCTCCATCTTCATCTCTTCCTTCGTGTAACCGCTGTCGAGGAACGAATCGACCTGCGGGATGGCGTTGAAGGCGATCTGGTGCGGATAGACGTGTGGCTTGCTGTCGAGCTTCGCGGCATCCCAGGCACGATTTTGGCCGGCCCATTCGCGGGACTGGTTGGCGAGTTCTTCGATGGCCTGTGCCCCGGTGCCGGAAACGGCCTGATAGCTGCTGGCAAAGATGCGCTTCACGCCGAAGGCCTGATGCAGCGGATACAGCGCCATCAAAGAGATGGCCGTAGTGCAGTTCGGGTTCGCGAGGATGCCCTGGTGCAGTTTTACGTCGGCAGCGTTGATCTCTGGAACCACGAGCGGGACGTTTGGGTCCTGACGGAAGTAGGAGGAGTTGTCCACCACCACGGCACCGGCCTTCACCGCATGCGGGGCAAAATCGCGCGAGATGCCGCCGCCGGCGCTGAACAGCGCGATGTCGATGCCCTTGAACGAATCTGGTGTGAGTTCCTGAATGGTGATGTCTTCACCCTTGAACTTCAGCTTCTTCCCGGCGCTGCGTGCGGAGGCGAGGAGGGTAAGCTGGCCGACGGGAAACCCGCGCTGTTCGAGGCAGCGGATCATCTCCGCGCCCACAGCGCCGGTGGCTCCGACGATGGCGACGTTCTTGAGGGTGCTCATGGTATCAGGTTTGGGGTGGTTGAAAAAGGGCCGCGATAGTAAGGGCTTACAGGCCGGATGCAAGGGCGGGCTGGCCAGTAGCCACGTTCGCCAGAACGTGGAGGCTTGTCTCTCGACGGGGGAACACACGGAGTGCCGACCATTGGTCGGCCAAAAAAGATTCTTTGGCCGACGAATCGTCGGTTCTCCATAAAATGGCAGTCCAACTATTTGACTTCGTGTTCGTATCACACGATTAATCGTGTGTGAAGCACACTTACCAATATCCGCGCGCCGCATTGACGGTCGATTGCGTTGTCTTCGGCTTTGATGGCGGCGAATTGCAAGTGCTGCTCATCCGGCGCGGTCTGGAGCCCTTCAAAGACAAATGGGCGCTGCCCGGCGGCTTCGTCCGTGTCGATGAAACGCTCGATGACGCCGCCCGCCGCGAATTGGAGGAGGAAACTGGCCTCCGAGAGGTCTTTCTGGAGCAGCTCTACACCTTCGGCACCGTGAAGCGCGATCCGCGTGAGCGTGTCGTCAGCGTCGCCTACTACGCCCTCACCAAACCCGCCGACCACACCACCGCTGCCGCCACGGATGCCGCTGAGGCCAAATGGTTCCCCGTCAGCGCCATCCCGCCGCTCGCCTTCGACCACGCCGACATCCTCGCCACAGCCCTCACCCGCCTGCGCGGCAAGCTCACCTACCAGCCCATCGGCTTCGAGCTTCTCCCGCTCAAGTTCACCCTCACCCAGCTCCAACGCCTCTACGAAGCCGTCCTCAGCACCGACATCGACAAACGCAACTTCCGCAAAAAAGTCCTCAGCTACGACCTCCTCGTCTCTCTCAAAGAAACTCACCGAGACGGCCCCCACCGCCCCGCCCAGCTCTTCCGCTTTGATCCCGTGAAGTATGAGCGCCTGAAGAAGAAGGGCTTCCTGTTTGAATTATGAACGCACGCCCCACGACCCTCCAGTTACTCAAGTCCGCCCACTTCTATATCATCATGTGCGGCGTCTGCCTGATCGTTGGCATCGTCTGTCGCTGGTTTCAGGCGCGTAACGTCGAGCTGGACCGCGTGGGCAAAGTCGTGCCCGCGAAAATCCTCAGCACCGAGGATGCTTTCATGGCCCATCGCCTCATCAACGTCACCTACAGCTTCACGACGCAGGAGGGCAAAACCCACACCTTCAGCGAGCGCATCAGTCGCTACACCCACACTCGCCTTGCCGCTAATCCGGCTCATCTCCAAGTCCGCTACCACCCGCACGAACCAGCGCACCACCACATCGTCACCAACGAAAGCCACCCCGAGCGCGTCCTCGCCATCACCGACCCCGGTTTGATCCTCGGCCTCGTCATGTTCTCCCTCCTCGCTTTCACGCGTGGCTTGAAACCACAGAACTCATGATGGGAACGACCTCTCAGCTTTTTCCAAACCTTCAAAGGCAAAAAGATGAGCAGGCAAAAAAATCCCCAACCTCTGAGACTCTGAATCTTTTTGCCTATCCATTTTTTTGCCAGCCAAAACTGAATCACTCATGACACTCATCACCAAGCCGTATCTCGAACAACTCAGCGTGTGGCCACGCACAGGTCACCACATCATGGCGCAGTTCGATACGGATTCGATCCTCGTCTATCAAGCCTATCGCCCCTCGATTGCTCGTTATGCCATCGAGAATCAGCGGTTTGGCGGTGACTTCAGCTTTTCCCGCATGAGCTGGATCAAGCCAAATTTCCTCTGGATGATGTACCGCTCCGGTTGGGCAGCCAAAGAAGGTCAGGAGTACATTTTGGCCGTTCGCCTGCGTCGGACGTTCTTTGATGAAATTCTCGAAAAAGCCGTCGCCTCCACTTTCAGTGCTAGCGACTGCCCCACGCATGAAGTTTGGCAGACATCCCTCCAATCATCGGAGGTTCGCCTCCAATGGGACCCCGATCATGATCCACTGGGTAACTCGGTCGAACGCCGCGCCGTCCAACTCGGACTGCGGGGCGAAATGCTTCGGCGTTACGGCACCGAAGCGCTGCTCGGCATCGAGGACATCACACCCTTCGTTCGCGAACAGCGAACACATGCCGCCGACGGCTTCGCACAGCTCGTAACTCCCGTCGAGCACATCTACCAACCCTCCACCGAGGCGGCTGCTCTGGCAGTCGGAATCGACCGATGAACTCGACATCCCGCATCCTCGGTGGCCTCTACGGTTCGCTAGTCGGCGACGCACTTGGCGTGCCGGTGGAGTTTAGTTCCCGCTCAGCACGCAAGGCTGATCCAGTGACTGGCATGAGAGCACGCGGTATGCACTGCCAGCCTGCGGGCACCTGGAGTGATGATGGATCGCTGCTGCTGTGCTCTGTGGAAAGCCTTGCCGAAAAGGGCTTTGATCCCCAGGACATGGGGGAACGCTTCTTGAAGTGGTTCGATCTGGGCCACTGGGGTGCCCATGGCCTTGTCTTTGACATTGGCAACGCCACTCGCACCGCTCTGGATCGCATCAGCCTCGGCACACCTGCCGAAGAAGCTGGATGCAAGGATCAGTACAGCAACGGCAACGGCTCGATCATGCGCATCCTGCCGGTGGTTCTGGACGGTCTTCACCTGGATGAAGAAAACTTCTCAAGTCGGCTTGAGCGTGCCTCGGCTATCACACACGCTCATGCACGTTCGAAGATGGCCTGCGTGTTTTACGGGATGATGGTCCGGGCACTCACAGCAGGCTTGAGTCCTCAAGATGCCCTCAGTCAGGCCCAAGCCTGCTTCGCGGGCCGATACGAGCGCAGCTCTGAATTCAGCCACTTTGCCCATGTGATGAAGGACACCATCGTCGAGGTGCCTGAGCACAAGATCGAGTCCGGCGGCTACGTCATCGACACACTCACGGCCTCGCTTTGGTGCCTACTCACCACGAACAGCTTTTCCGCATGCGTTCTCAAAGCCGTGAACCTCGGCGACGACACCGACACCACCGGCTGCGTGGCGGGCGGCCTTGCAGGTGTGTTTTACGGCGCAGAGGCTATTCCGGCAGAGTGGATGGCCGTATTGCCTCGGCAGAATGATCTGAACCTCCTCTTCCAAACCTTTACCGGCAAAAAGCTGGACGGCTAAAAATGGAATCCATCCTGCGCGATCTTTAGTCACCCATCTTTTTGCCATCCCAACTCATGAAGCCCACCACTCTCTATCGGCCTGTCGGCCCAAAGGAACTCGCCTTGATCGAACAAAGCGGCTGGAAGTCCTTTCCACCGCGTCTGCGTGACCAGCCCATCTTTTATCCCGTGATGAACGAGGACTACGCCATCCAGATCGCCCGCGACTGGAACGTCCCAGCCTCTGGTTCCGGCTTTGTAACACGTTTTGAAGTCGATGCCGACTTCCTGAGTCGCTACACCGAGCAAGTCGTTGGCGGAGCCATGCACCGCGAACTGTGGGTGCCAGCAGAGGAACTGGAGGAGTTCAACCAACACATCATCGGCCTCATTGAGGTCACACAATCCTTCACCAGCCCCAACGGGGCAGTACAACGAAGCCCAGGGCAAGCTCGCGATAGCGAGCGCCGCCCTGGGTAACGGCGAAACGATGAACAAGCCCTGAAAGGGCGAGACAACCTGACACCGCACACCACCTCAACGCTCCCTTACCACCATGCCGCAATCACTCGCTCAAATGTATCTGCATCTGGTCTTTTCCACGAAGGATCGGGTGCCTTGTATCGGTGCTGAGGTGCAACCGCGACTGTACGCTTACCTCGCGGGCACGCTGAATGCCATCGACTGCCCGGCGCTCATTGTGGGTGGCATGCCGGATCATGTGCATGTGCTATTTCGGTTGTCACGCACGGTCACGCTCGCGGATGCGGTGAAGGCGGTGAAGGTGGAGTCCTCGAAGTGGATGAAGCAGGAGGGCGGAGAGCCTCATTTCGCGTGGCAGGGCGGCTATGGGGCCTTTTCGGTGAGTGCGTCACAGGTGGAGACGGTCACGCATTACATCCGCAACCAAGCGGAGCATCACAAGACGAGGACGTTTCAGGACGAATTTCGCAAACTGCTGGAGCTTTACCAAATCGACTACAACGAAGCCTATGTGTGGGATTGAAGACCATCATGAATCGCGGCGGCGCATGTCTCGCCCCTTCAGGGCTCCGTTCTTCGCACACACCACCCCAGGGCGGTGCTCGCCAAGGCTCGCTTGCCCTGGGCTTTGGTATCCCGCCCCGTTGGGGCTGCCTGACAACTCACTGACTCATAATCCATAACCCATAACCCATCACTCTTAACTTCTCCCCATGACTCTTTCCCAAACCACCAGCGCCAGCAAGCTCCTCAGCCTCGTGCTGCGTCATGAGCCAACGGCGGCGCATGTCACGCTCGACTCCGCCGGATGGGTGCAGGTCGAGGCATTGCTCGCCGGATGCCAAAGAGCAGGCAAACCACTCTCACGAGCTGATCTGGAGCACATCGTCGTCACGAATGCGAAGAAGCGATTCGAGTTCAGCGCGGATGGTTTGAGCATCCGTGCCAGTCAGGGGCACTCGGTGGAGGTGGAGCTGGAGTATGTGCCGATGGTGCCGCCACCCATGCTCTACCACGGCACCGCGACACGATTTCTCGACTCCATCCACACGCAGGGACTTCTCAAAATGCAGCGCAACCATGTGCATCTCTCCGCCGAGACGAAGATGACGCTGGAGGTCGGTGCTAGGCACGGAAAGCCAGCACTGCTGACCATCCTCGCCGGGGAGATGCACGCGGCTGGGCATGTCTTCTACCGCAGCACGAACGGCGTGTGGCTCGTCGAGCATGTGCCAGTGAGTTTCATCCAATTCCCAGACAACCTAACCTTTACACCGCAAGAGATTGGAGAATCGCGAGAGGTCTGATTTTGAGTCTCTTGCGTATCTCCAATCTCTCGCGGTGTAAAAAATTCATTCCATGATCTCACAGCTCCAAACCCTCCAAGGCGACATCATCAGTCTCGATGTCGATGCCATCGTGAACGCAGCCAATTCGTCGCTACTCGGCGGCGGTGGCGTCGATGGTGCGATCCATCGTGCCGCTGGGCCGGAACTGCTCGCCGAGTGCCGGATGCTGAACGGCTGCCGCACTGGAGAGGCAAAGATCACGAAAGGCCACCGGCTCAAAGCGAAACACATCATTCACACGGTCGGTCCGGTGTGGAATGGCGGGCGTAACGGTGAAGCTGACAAACTGCGGGCCTGTTACACAAACTCCCTGCGCCTCGCGGCGGAGCACGGACTGCAAAGCATCGCGTTTCCGTGCATCTCGACAGGCGTGTATCGATTCCCAGCCGATCAGGCGGCGGAAATCGCGGTGGATGCAACGCAGACTTTCCTGGAGACACCTTGTTCGATTCAAAGAGTGATTTTCTGCTGCTTCAGCGCGGCGGATCGGGCGCGGTATGAGGCCCTGATTGATGGCAAAAAGATGGACGGCTAAAAATGAAATCCTTCTGAGCCATATTTTGCCACACATCTTTTTGCCAACCAAATTCATGAACATATCGCACTCCATTCTCGGCTGCCTGCTTGGCACGGCGGTGGGTGATGCGCTCGGGCTGCCGACGGAGGGTTTGGTGAGAAGGAAGGCGAAGCGTTGGGTGGAGGGCGGTCTTCGTCATCGGTTCATCATGGGACGCGGAATGTTGAGCGATGACACGGAGCACACGCTGATGCTGGCGGCGGCGCTGCGGCGGCAACCGGAGGATGTGAAAGCGCTCCAACGTGATTTTGGCGGCCAGTTACGCTGGTGGCTGGCGGCGCTGCCTGCGGGTGTCGGGCTGAGCACGGCACGAGCCATCGGGAAACTGTGGCTGGGTTTTCCGGCATCGAGATCAGGTGTGCGATCGGCTGGAAACGGCGCGGCGATGCGCAGCGCCATCGTGGGTGCGGTGCTGGCCGATGACAGCGAGAAGCGCCGCGAAGTCGCCCTCGCCGCCTGTCGCGTGACACATACAGATCCGCGAGCGGAGGAATCCGCGCTGCTGGTGGCGGAAGCGGCAGCCTTGGCTGCGAAGGGCGCAGAAACGCGCGACGTGCTCGATGCTTTGCGTCCGCTTCTGACGAGCGACATCATGAAAGAGCATTTCGCGGTCTTGGAGTCGGCTTTGATGCAGAACTCCTGCGTCAGCGAGTATGCGACGCGAATCGCCTGCGGGCATGGTGTGAGCGGATTCGCGCCAAACTCGGTGGCGGTGGCCTTGTATGGCTGGCTGCGGCATCGCGGCGACTTTGAGCGCATGCTGACTGAAATCATCGCCTGTGGTGGCGACACGGACAGCGTGGCCGCCATCGCTGGTGGCATCTGCGGAGCCGAGGTGGGCGAGCAAGGCATTCCATCAGCCTGGATCGCTGGCATCTGCGACTGGCCGCGCTCGGTGAGCTTCATCCGCCGCATGGCGCAGACTCATGGGGAGCCGCCACGGGTGTTCTGGCCTGCCGCTTTGCTGCGGAACCTGTTCTTTCTCGTCATCGTGCTCCTGCATGGATTTCGGCGCTTGCTTCCGCCTTATTGACCTCAAACATTCCCATCAACCTCAACCCATCCACACACCATGTTCGGCCTTCGATTCATCAAGATTGCTCCCACGACTCATGTCATTCAATACAGCGGCGGGAAGGTCGTGCGGGAGGGGACGGGGATTTCGTTCTTCTATTACTCGCCCACGACTTCGCTCGTCGCAGTGCCGGTAGGGAGCACGGATGTGCCGTTTATTTTTGAGGAGCAGACGGGAGATTATCAGAGCGTGAGCTTGCAGGGGCAGATCACTTACCGCATTGCCGAGCCGAAGAAGGTGGCGGGGCTGATGGACTTCACTTTGGAGCCGAGCGGGCGCGGTTATGCGTCGGAAGACCCGGAGAAGCTGCCGCAGCGTGTGATTAATCTCGTGCATGTGCTGGCGCGGGCGGAGATCGAGAAGTTGTCGTTAAAGCAGGCTTTGCGGGCCTCGGAGGCGCTGGTGACGGCGATTCGCGGCCAGCTCGGCACGTCGGTGGAGCTGGCGGCGCTCGGTCTGGAGGTGCTGGGGCTGTCGCTGCTGGCGATCAAGCCGACGCCGGAGACGGCGCGTGCTTTGGAAGCGGAAACGCGCGAGCAACTGCTGCGTGGTGCGGATGAGGCGATCTATGCGCGACGCAATGCGGCGGTGGAGCAGGAGCGTGGCATCAAGGAGAACGAGCTGAACACCGAGATCGCGGTGGAGAACAAGAAACGGCAGATCCGCGAGACGCAGATGGATGCGGAGAAAGCGGTGCAGGAGAAGCAGGCGCAACTGGAGCGTGCACAGCTCGAAACGAACATCGGACTCGAAGACGAGCGCAAAAAGCTGGTGGCGCTGGCGGCGGAGAATGCGAAGGCGGAGGCCGATGCGCGTGGTTATGGCATCGCCACGACGATGAAGGCGCTGGCGAGCGCGGATGCGAGCGTGCTGCAGGCGCTGGCGACATCGGGCATGAAGCCGGAGCAGCTCATCGCGTTTGCGTTTCAGGAGCTGGCGAGCAAGGCGGACAAGATCGGCCAGCTCAATATCTCGCCGGATCTGCTGCGTGAGCTGCTGGACAAGCCTGCCCCGAGAAAATGAACCGGCTCACGGAAACGAAGATCATCCTCGTCGTGCGCGCGACGCGGCTGGCGGACTTGAAGGCGAAGTTTGCGACGAAATCGCAGGCGCGGTTTTATGTGAGCAATCTCGGCGGTGATTTCAGCGACTACGAACGCGAGGACGCGGCCTACCAGCAAGCGATCTCGCAGGCGCAGCACACGATGAGCGAGCTGGGTCGCGTGCAGGTGGTGCAGCGGGCGTTTCTACCGAACTTTGTGTTTGGTGAGCAGGACATCGTGGTGACGCTGGGCCAGGACGGGCTGGTGGCGAACACGTTGAAATATCTCAACGGCCAGCCGCTGGTGGGCGTGAATCCCGACCCGAAACGCTGGGACGGACAACTGCTACCCTTTCATGTGGAGCATCTGGAGAAGGTGATGCGTGAGGTGCTGCGCGGTGGCCGCCCGAAGCGCGAGGTCACAATGGCGGAGGCAAAGCTGAACACGGGCCTGAGCCTGTGCGCGGTGAACGATTTGTTCATCGGCATGAAATCACACGGCTCTGCGCGCTATCGCATCGCCAGCGGGAAGGCGGCGGAAAATCATTCGTCGAGTGGTGTGATCGTTTCGACCGGTCTCGGCTCCACGGGCTGGTTCAAGAGCCTCATGGCCGGTGCAGCCGGTGTAGCGGTGGCCTCTGGTCGCGCGGAGGCAGCACAACCCCAGGACACAAAATTTCCGTGGGAGTCGAACTACCTCTTCTTCACGGTCCGCGAGCCGTTTCCGAGCAACACGACGGGCACGTCGCTCATTTTTGGCAAAGTCACACCCCAGCAGCCGCTGGTGCTCGAATCGCTGATGGGTGAAAACGGCGTGATTTTCAGCGACGGGATCGAGCACGACTTCCTGGAGTTCAATTCGGGCACCAAGGCCACGATTTCGATTTCAAAACGCAAAGGTCGGCTGGTGGTGTGAGTCGAATCGTTTAACATCACCCATGAACCTCACCAACCCACGCCTCGAAGTCAGCATCGGCACGCAACGCCTGCGTTTGTTCGACGGTGCGCGTTTGGTCAAGGAATGGGCCTGCTCCACGTCCAAGTTCGGCATCGGGTTCGCCGAGGGCAGCAACAAGACGCCGCTGGGCAGCTTCGTGGTGAAGGAAAAGCACGGCGATGGTGCGGAATGCGGCACGATTTTCAAGTCGCGGCAGCCTGTGGGCCTGTGGACATCGGGCATGGACACGAAATCCGACTTCGTGCTCACGCGCATCCTCTGGCTGCATGGACTGGAACCGCGGAATGCGAACACCTTTCAGCGCTACATCTACATCCACGGCACCAACGACGAGCACGGTATCGGCAGGCCCGGCAGCCACGGCTGCGTGCGCATGCGCAATCGCGAGGTGATCGAGCTGTTCGATCTCGTGCCGGTGGGCACGCCGGTGTGGATCGCCGAGTGAAATCAGCAGCGCGTCGTCTTGCGTTTCGGCGCCACCGGCAAACCGCGACGGCTTTTGAGGATGTAACTCTCCGCATCCGGCACCTGGCAGTCAGTATTGCCCATGTCCACCTCAACGCGGCCGAGCTTGCGGGCGGTGGCGATGGCTTTATCACCAAGCGGGGCCACATAGGTGCCGCAGCAGATGACAAAGTTGTTCATCACATAACGCACCCGGTTCTGGGACGACTTGATCGTCTTCACCACGCGAGTGAGCAACGTGTCGAGTTGCTTGATCGGCAGTTTTTCATCGGGCGTGGTCGTCACCACGTTCGAAAGCGTGGCCCAGCCAGACTCGGCGATGGATTCCTTCGGTGAATCGATCCACTTCAGCGCGATGTCGATGGCATCGGGATGCTCGGCCGCCACACATGGCACCGTGTAGCCGGAGTGCATGTGCCAGACGGATGTTTTGGCCCAGCGCTCGATCTGTGCGCGCGTCATCTTGCGGCCATCAGCCACGAGACCGGCGAGATACATCGCGTCGGAGTTGCCGGTGGCGTAAAGCTGCATGGCAAGCTCTTGATCGCCTTTGATCTGCTTTCGGATCGGCTTCATGTCGCCAATGCGCACACCGAAGATCGGCTCGGGTGCGCCATGACGCATGTGCGTCTTCTTGGTGGTGGCGCTGGCCATGGCGGCGAGCGCTTGCATGACTTCATCGAGTGTCATTTCTTGCCGAAGCAGTAGGCATATTTGTTGGAGCGGAGGAAAATCTGGCCGTCGGCAACGGCGGGGCTGGCATTGGACACGCTGTCGTCTCCGGCGATGACATTGGTCGCCAGCACTTCAAACGTCGGCTTTGCCGCGAGCACCACGGTGCCGGACTGTCGGCTCGTGTAATAGAGACGGTCGCCGCTGAGCAGCGGTGTCGCATACCAGCGGTCGCGTTTTTCCTTGAGCATGGGCTGCTCATAGACCACCGCGCCGGTTTTCGCATCGAGGCAGGTCGCTGTGCCGCGTGTGTCGTTGACGAAGTACAGATGGCCGTCGTGATACACGGGCGAACCGACGTTCGATCCCTTCTGTGCCTGCCAGACGATGTGTGTCGCCGTGACATCCCCCTTCCCTCCAGCGCGCACGGCGAGAGCTTTGCCGCCGGTGCCGATGACAAAGATGACACCGTCATGCGCGACGACGGAGGGGCAAAGCTCCGCGCCCTTGATGCTCTCGCATGACCACAGTTCCTTGCCGTCTTTCGGGTCAAACGCGCGCAGGATGCCGCTGGAGTTGACCACGAGTTCATCGTGACCTTCCACCTTCACGATCGTCGGCGTGTTCCATGAAGCTGGGAAGCCTTTGGCAGTCCACACGGTCTTGCCGGTCTTGCGATCAAGGGCGAGCAGTTGGTTGCTTTCCAGCGCCGCATTCACGATCAGCAGGTCGCCATACAGGATGGGCGATGTGCCGACGCCCCAAGGGTGAGGCTTCTCGCCGACGCTCACATCCCAGACCTTTTTCCCATCGAGAGTGAAGGCAAACACTCCGGCGTTGGCCATGAAGAAGAACACACCCTTGCCGTCCGTGACCGCCGAACTCGATGCATAACCATGCGTGGTGATGTAGGTGCCAGCATAGGGTGTGTTTGGCAGGTCGGTCGTGATTTCTTTGTCCC
>NZ_JBJXFV010000145.1:0-40800 GCF_046154365.1 Prosthecobacter sp. | reverse complement strand
GCAGTGAAATGACCACCGGCATGTCAGCACCTCCAATGGGCAGCACCATGAGCACGCCGAGCGCGAGCGCGAGCACGAGGAATAAAACCATGAGCACCATGCTGTGAGAGCCCGTGGCCATCGCGATGGCAAGCAGCAAATTCATCACGAACAGCACACCGTTCATCACCTGCTGCGCGGGATAGGTCACGGGCTTGTCGAAGTGGCCTTCGAGCTTGTAGAAGGCGATGATGCTGCCGGATAGCGACACCGCCCCGATCATCGCCGCGCTCAGCATCGCCACGACAAACATCGTGCTCGCCGCCTGTGTCACATGCGCAAATTCAATCGCAGCCACCAACGCCGCCGCACCGCCACCCGCACCGTTGAATAAGGCGACCATCTGCGGCATCGCGGTCATTTTGACTCGATAAGCACCCGCCGCACCGACAATCAGGCCGATCACGATGCCTGCGAAGATGAGAAACCACTTCCACAGCGACACGCCCGTGCCGTGTGGGCCGTGCATGAGCGGCAAGACTGCCAACAACGCGAGCACCATGCCCAACCCGGCCACGAGATTGCCGCGCCGCGCGGTCTTGGGTGACGCGAGCAATTTAATGCCGACGATGAACAGCACGGAGGCGATGAGGAAGACGAGCGAGGTGATCATGGGTCGGTTTCCTCACTTCTTGCCCTTGAACATCTGCAGCATGCGGTCCGTGACCATGAAACCGCCGAACACGTTCGCCGATCCCAGCACCACGGCCAGAAACCCCGCGACATGCTGGATGAAACCGTCCGCCGCCGCCAGCACCAGCATGCCGCCGAGCAGGATGATGCCATGAATCGCGTTCGTGCCGGACATCAGCGGCGTGTGCAGCATCGACGGCACCTTCGAGATG
This sequence comes from Prosthecobacter sp., assembly GCF_046154365.1. Lineage (GTDB taxonomy): Bacteria > Verrucomicrobiota > Verrucomicrobiia > Verrucomicrobiales > Verrucomicrobiaceae > Prosthecobacter. The sequence goes on along the minus strand of NZ_JBJXFV010000145.1, from coordinate 39,916 downwards.
AGTTCGAAGCCGAGGAAGATCGACAACACGAAGATGAAGAAGATGAGCATGTCGGCGGTCATGGCATGTCAGGTGGTGGCGAGTTTTGCGTTCACGATTTTGCCACCATGCGTCACGAGGCAGCCTTTAAGGATGTCGTCTTCCAGGTTCAGCTTCAAAGCCTTCGTGTCCTTGTCCCAGAATTCACTGAGCAAGGCGGTGACGTTCGACGAATACATCTGGCTCGCGTGAACCGGCACCGTGCCAGGCAGGTTGGCGATGCCGACGATCTTCACGCCCTTCCGGTCGGTGATCTGATCCGCCACCACGCCTTCGACATTGCCGCCGCTTTCGACGGCGAGATCAACCACGACGCTGCCGGGCTTCATCGCGTCGAGCATCTCGCTCGTCAGCAAAATCGGCGCACGTCGGCCGAACACCTGCGCCGTCGTGATCACCACGTCCGACTCCGCGCACACGCGGGTCATGCCTTCGCGTTGCAGTTTGATCTGCTCTTCCGTCAGCGGTTTTGCATAGCCGTCGGCAGTCTGGCCGGTTTCGCCCACGTCGATCTTCACAAATTTTGCACCGAGCGACTTCACCTGCTCCTCGACAACCGGTCGCGTATCAAACGCCTCCACCTTCGCGCCGAGCCGCTTCGCCGTCGCGATGGCCTGCAATCCGGCCACGCCCGCGCCGATGATGAAGACCTTCACCGGCTTGATCGTGCCAGCAGGCGTCATCATCATTGGAAAAATCTTTCCTGACTGCCCCGTCGCCACAATGACGGCCGCATAACCCGCTAGGCTCGCCTGTGAAGAGAGCACGTCCATCTTCTGCGCCCGCGTGCTGCGCGGCACCATCTCCATGCTGATCGCACTCACGCCACGGGCTGCCAGCGCCTGGATCAGCTCCGGCGATTGAAATGGGTCCAGCAATCCGACGAACACAGCGCCTTCACGCATCAAACCCACGTCGTTGGGTGATGGCTTGCGAACTTGCAGGATGACATCCGCAGCCTTGATCATCCCGGCACGATCCGCACACACCGTCGCACCCGCTGTCGTGTAATCCGCATCGCTGTGTCCACATGCGGCGCCCAGCCCCGACTCCACCTCGACCTTGGCCCCCAACGCCGTCAGTTTGGTCACATGCTCCGGCACCATCGCGGCACGCGTTTCTCCAGGATGGGTTTCTTTGGGAATGGCGACGGTCATTGGCTGGCGGTGACACGAACGTTAGCAAGGGCGGCGATCTCGCCAGCATCATTTCGTGAGATTTGAGGGAGCTGGTGCCTCCACAAGTGAGTGAACTACTCATTACCGAGCCATCGGGCCTGTGCTGCGATGAACATGCGTGGCTGTGTTTGTGCAAACTGCACGGCTGCAATCTTCAAGCCCAACGGGCTTGTGTCGATAGCCCAGGGTTCGCAGAACCCTGGGTCCATGCGCAACAAGAGACGCGTGGAAAGGAACAACCCCAACGGGGTTGTGTCCGTCATGGAACCAGCACCGAAGGACGCAACCCCGTTGGGGTTGCACCACCTCAAACCGTTTTGATCTCGTAAACCCAGGGTTGTGCCAACCCTGGGCTGAATGACAGAAGCCCGTTGGCCTTCATCAGAATCAACCCACTCACTCCCCCATCAGCTTCTTCACCGTCGGCTCGATGGCCTCGGCCCAGATGCGGTAGCCTTGTTCGTTCGGGTGGAGGAAGTCGGGCATGATGTCCTTTGTGATGAGGCCCTCAGGCGTGAGGAACTTCGGGCCGATGTCGAGGTAGGTGACGTGGTGCGTCCCGTCGAGCTTGGCGATGCCTTGGTTGATCTCGGCGATCTTGTCGCGCTGCGGGCCGGGCTTCTCACCGCGTGGAAAGACGCCGAGCAGCAGGATCTTCGACTGCGGCAGGCGCTTTTCGAATTCCTGTACGATGGCGGTGATGCCAGCTGCGATGTCAGGCGCGGAGCAGTTGCCGCTGTTGTTCGTGCCGATCATTATGACGACGAGTTTCGGCGCGATGTCGTCGATGGCACCGTGCTGGAGCCGCCAGAGGACGTTTTCCGTCTTGTCCCAGCCGAAACCGAGGTTGCCGGCGTTTCGCGGCGCGTAGAATTCGCCCCAGGTCTGCTGTCCGCGCAGCGTATAGCTGTCGAACTGCTCGCCGCCGAAGAAGTGGGTGATGGAGTCGCCGATAAAGAGAATCTGCGGCTTCGCACGCTTCACGGCGGCGCTGGTGAGTTCATGGCGCTTCTGCCAGTCGTAGCTCGGCCAGCTCCGATCCTGCGTGACGGGGATGACGGTGCTGGGAACAGCGGCTTCGAAGTTCGGCGCCGGCTTCAGCACGGCAGTGGCGACTTCGCTCATGCTTTTGCGATCCTTGCTAAAAGTCCGCGCTTTGAGTGTGCCTCCATGCGGGATCTCGATGGGCGCGAGGTAGGGATTCGATTTCGCGATGGGCTCGGCTCCATCAAGGGTGTAGAGGATGGTGGTGTCCGCAGCGGCCTCCAGCTTCACCGTTCCTCCGGGCGACTGCTGGATCACAGGCGGCGCGAGTGTGATTGCCGTTTCGGCGTGAAGGACGGCACAGACGGCGAAAAGAGAGAGAAGCAGATGTTTGCTCATATGACGCTGAGACTAACGAGGATGCCGCGTGCTGTCCATGCAAGCGTGCGAATCCAGTTGGTGAGAATGAGGCGGCGGATGAGTGACGGATCGAAACCTCGCATGAGCTTCGTGTGAATGGGAGCCTGCAAGACGGCGGTGGAGAGCCAGGTGAGCGGAATAAGGCATGCGCTGATGGTGAAGAGCATGTTGCTGCCATCATAAAGAATCCAGGCGGCAGTCGCGGCTTCCACGAACAGCAGCGGTGCGACGATGAGGCCGATGCGGAAGCAGTGGGCGAAGTGGTAGTCTATGAACTCGGCTTTCCCGACACGCAGAAACTGCGGATAGCAGAGAACTTGCACGACCCAGATCAGGCCGACGAGCGTCCAAGTGACCGCGAGGTGAATTGAGAAGAGCCAGGTCATTGCCGTGCTACTTCAACGAGCCCACATCGGCTGCCTCATGCAGCTTCTTCATCTCCGCATCGCTCAGCGCACGATTGAAAACCGCCAGGCCGCCAAACCGGCCAATCGTCGCCTCACCCGTCATCGAACCCACTGCCATGCGTGCGCCGACGGTGAAATCGGACGGCGCGATCTTTGTCTTCGCGTGCAAGGCCGGATCGTATTTGAAGATGCCGCGACCATGATAATAGGGGTTCATGCCACGATCTTGGCCGTCGGGGCCTTCCTGGGTGAAATACGGGTCGTTGCGCTTGTCTTTGACGGCGTCGAGTTGGCGAGAGTCGAGCACGCCGTTGATGTAGGCTCGGATGTATTTCGAGTCATAGGTGAAGGCGAGCGTACACCACTGCTCCTCCGGCACTTCGAGCTTGGTGGCTGCATAATCGGCGCACCATGGGAACTTGGAGCCATCGGCACGCATCGTGACACCGCCCTCGGCGCTGATGTGCGGCACGAGCTGGCGATTGCCGCCGTAGGTGGGCATGTTCATGTGCAGCGCGTATTGCCGCGTGCCGGTGTCGTCGTTCGCGCCTTTCCCTTCGCTCCACATGCCAGCGATGGTGCGGCTCTTTTTGAGATCCACGATGCGCACGACGGCGAACAAGCTGACCTGCGCGTCTTTGCCAGAGATGTTCAGGTCGCCGGTCTCGCTGTGCTTGATTTCAAAATACTGGCTGCCGTTCAGGTCGGCCGCGTAGCCGGAGAACGGGCCGCCTGCCACGCGCTGGATCGGCCCGTTCACCTCGCTGAGTGGATGCTTCTCCTTCGTGCCCTGTGAGACTCGCTTTTGACCGGCATTTTCGCCAAACGTCCAGAAGCCGACTAGGCCCGGCGTCTTTTCGATGACGGAGGCGTCTCCGGCGAAAACGGATGAGAACGAGATGGCGAGAAGTGAAAGGAAGGCACGCATGAGTGATGAATTAAGGATGGCAGACACTCCAAGGCATGGGAAGCCAGTTTTTAGACAGCAAAGAGTTCGTGGCCTGGCCGCGTAATGTCTCAGCCGCTTAGCTTATGAAAAAAAACAGCACTCATCCAGCCTGCCACGTCGTTCCGACGCGATGCATGGCTGTGTTTGCATGGATCGCTCTCGCATCGGTGCCTGCAGCGGCGGTGGATTATGAGAAAGACATCAAGCCGCTGCTCAAGGAGCGCTGCTACACCTGTCATGGCGCTTTGAAGCAGAAGGCGGGCCTGCGTTTGGACACCGTCACCGCGATGAAAACCGGCGGTGACAATGGCAGCATCCTCACTGCCGAGCACACGCTGCTGCTGGAGCGTGTCACTACCACCGACAAGGATGAGCGCATGCCGCCGGAGGGCGAAGGATCGTTGCTTACGCCGGAGCAAGTCGCCAAACTCAAAGCATGGCTTGCCGCCGGTGCCACCGGCCCCGTGAGCGAAGTGCCGGAACCTGATCCGCGTGCGCACTGGGCCTACCAGCCGCCGAAATCATCTGGCAAGTCGATGGACGCGCTACTCGCGGCACGACTTGCTGCAAGAAAGCTCAAGCCGCAGCCCGAAGCTGCGCCGGAGATGTGGTTGCGCCGAGTTTATCTCGATCTCATCGGCCTGCCGCCTTCAACGGAGGAGATCGCGGCGTTTTTGAAGGACACGTCGATGCCTGCACGGCAGCGCGTGGTGGATCAACTCCTCGGCACACCGCAATACGGCGAGCGCTGGGCACGCCACTTCATGGACATCTGGCGCTATTGCGATTGGTATGGCCTCGGCGCGCAGCTTCGTCACAGCCAGAAGCACATCTGGCATTGGCGCGACTGGATCGTGGAGTCGCTGAACACCGACAAAGGCTACGACCAGATGATCGTGCAGATGCTCGCCGCCGATGAACTCGCACCCGAGGATCGGGACAACCTCCGCGCCACCGGCTTCCTCGCCCGCAGCTACTACCTCTTCAATCGCACCACCTGGCTGGACGAGACCATCGAGCATACCTGCCGCGCCTTTCTCGGTCTGACGATGCAGTGCGTGAAATGCCACGCGCACAAATACGACCCAATCGAACACGCCGACTACTACCGCATGCGAGCCATCTTCGAGCCGCTGCATGTGCGCCTCGATCCTTGGCAGGGCGAAACCGACTTCGAGAAGAACGGCCTGCCGCGCGTTTATGACCTCCACCTCGATAAAGCCACCTTCCGCCATGTGCGCGGCGACGAGAAGAACGAGGACAAGTCAAAACCGCTGCCGCCCGGCATTCCGCAAGTGCTGGAGTTCGCTTCTTTCCAACCAGCATCCGTCAAACTGCCGCCAGCATCCGCCAAACCGGCGCTGCTGCCCTTTGTGCTCGAAGACCAGCTTCGCGCTGCCGAACGCGACATCACCGCCGCGCAAAGGGTTCTCGACAATGCACGACAGGCACTCGCCAAATCACCTCAGCCTGCTGCGAAGCCAGTGACAACGCCCAAGGTGCTCGTCAGCGATGATTTCACCTCTGCGAAGCCCGAGCAGTGGGAGATTCTCAAAGGCGACTGGAAGCATTCGCCGACCGGCGTGCGCCAAAATGAAACCGGTGCCGAACGCCGCTCACTTCGCCTGAAATCTGCTCCGCCAACCGACTTCGAGGCCAGTTTGAGCTTCACCATTCGCGGAGGGCAGAAATGGAAATCCATCGGCATCGCCTTCGACAGCACCGATGGCGACGACGTGATGATTTACATGAGCGCTGTGAGCGGCGGATCGAAAATCCAGGTCGCCTTGGCCAATGATGGCAAGTCCACCTATCCCCTCGCTGGTGCGGTGGCACGCACGATCTCGCAGGACGTGCGCTACACGCTCGATCTGCGTGTGCGCGGCCAGCTCATCAATGCCAGCATCAATGGCGAGTCGGTTCTCGCTTATCGGCTGCCGCAGAACCGACGCCAGGGCGCGCTCTCGCTCACCGCCTTCGATGCCGATGTCGAGTTTTACAGCTTCAAGCTCGCCGAACTGGCTGCGAATGCCGTTTTACGCGAACCTGCCGCTGACAAGTCGGTGCCGCTCGCGGATGCGAAAGCCGCCGTCGCTCTCGCTGAAAAGCAGTTCGCAGCCACCAAAGCCAAACCTGCGATGATTCGCGCTGTTTTCACTGCGGATCAGGCCAAACAAGACAAATCGCTCGCCCAAGCCGCCGCTGCCGCCGAAGCGAACTACAAACTCGCGCAGGCTGAGGTCGATCTTGTCAAAGCTGAGGCCGATCCGAAGGCCAAGGACGCTGAAAAGAAGATCAAAGCCGCACGCGAAGCACTGGAGAAGGCCAAAAAGAAAGTAGCGACTCCAGGCGAGGCTTACACATTGCTGCCTGCGAGTCTGAAAGCCCAGGAAGGCCCGGAAGAAAACAACAACACGACCGTGCAGACCTATCCCGAGAACAGCACGGGCCGCAGGCTGGCATTTGCCAAGTGGATCGCCGACAAACGCAATCCGCTCACCGCTCGCGTGCTCGTGAACCAAGTCTGGATGCGGCATTTCGGCGCTCCACTCGTCGCGAACATGGACGACTTCGGCCGCCGCTCGCTTGCGCCGTTGCATCAGGACATCCTCGACACGCTCACGGTCGATTTCATGAACAGCGGTTGGAGTTTGAAGCATCTGCACCGCGCTATGGTGCTCTCCGAGCTGTATCGCCGCAGTTCGTCCAACGCGGAGGCCGATGCGGCCACCGTCGCTGCCGATCCAGATAACGCGAACTACTGGCGCATGAACCCACGCCGCATGGAAAGCCAAGTCGTGCGTGACAGCCTGCTGCATCTCGCCGGGAAGCTCGATCTCACGCTTGGCGGCCCCAGCCTTGATCCCGCCTCGTCCGAAACGAGCCCACGTCGCTCGCTCTACTTCGTCCAAAATGCCGACACCGAGCACCGCTTCCTTGCCGTCTTCGACAACAGCAACGTCCTCGAATGCTACCGCCGCAACGAAAGCGTCGTGCCGCAGCAGGCGCTCGCTTTGACAAATAGCAGGCTCAGCCGCGAATGTGCCGACGCCTTGGCCGCGAAGCTCGGCAAACTCGATGGAGAAGCGTTTGTGACGCAATCCTTCCTCACCGTGCTCGGTCGTCCGGCCTCGGAAGCGGAACGCCACGCAAGCCTCGAAGGCTTCCAGGCGTTGAAACAGAACCGCAGCCTGTTTTTGCAGGCGCTCCTCAATCACAACGACTTCGTCACCCTGCGATGAACTCCATGCATCTGCCGACACCCTTTCTCCGCCGCGACATCCTTGGCGGTCTCGGCAGCATTGCGGTGGCGTCGATGTTGAAGGCTGAGGAAGTCTGGCAGCCGCCGAGCGGGCTGCCGGTGATCCCGCAGAAGGCGAAGCGCGTGATCTGGCTGTTCATGCGCGGCGGCGTCAGTCACATGGAGAGCTTCGACCCGAAGCCGATGCTGACAAAATATGCGGGCAAATCCATCGGCGAGACGCCTTTTGCGAGCGTTCAGGACCCGGAGAAGCTCAAAAAGGTGCGCGTGGTCGTGGTGAACGATGCGAATGGCAAGCAGCGCACGATGATTTACCCGCTGCAAGTTGGCTACAAAAAGTACGGCCAGTGCGGCATCGAGATCAGCGATTGGTTCCCGCACATCGGCTCCTGCGCGGATGAGATCGCCTTCATCCGCAGCATGTGGACGACGGACGACAACCATGGCGCTCAAGTGCAGTTCCACAGCGGACGACACATGCTGGAGCCACGCGTGCCGACGCTCGGCGCGTGGGTGACGTATGGTCTTGGCTCGATGACGGACAATCTGCCCTCGTTCATCAACATGGGGCCGCGCTACTTTGATATTCGCGATGGTCACTATCTCGGACCGGCCTATGACGCGGTGAACATGAAAGTCGATCCGAAGAATCCACTCACCTTTGCCGCACCCGAGATCGCTGTCGGCAAAACCGAGCAAGCAGTGCAGTTCGACCTCATTCACAAGCTGAACACGCTCAACGCCGAGCAGTATCCCGGCGACAAGACGCTCGCCGCCCGCATGAAGAGCTACCAGCTCGCCTTCAACATGCAGACCGCCGTGCCTGAGACGATGAATCTCGACACGGAGAGTGAGGAGACAAAGAAGCTCTACGGCCTTGATGACAAGGTGACGGAGCCGTTTGCACGCCAGCTCATCGTCGCGCGTCGTCTCGCCGAGCGCGGCGTGCGCTTCATCCAGCTCCAGCATGGCGATGGTGCCGCTGGCGCGTGGGATTCGCATTCCGGCTTGAAGAAGAATCACTCCATGCTCGCGCAGCAGGTGGACAAGCCGATCTCCGGCCTGCTCAAAGACCTGAAGCAGCGTGGCATGCTCGACGACACGCTCGTCGTCTTCGCCACCGAGTTCGGCCGCACACCCGGCTCGCAGGGCAGCGATGGCCGCGATCATCATCCGTATGGCTTCAGCGTCTGGATGGCCGGTGGTGGCACCAAAGGCGGCACCATTCACGGCAGCACCGACGAACTCGGCTTCCACGCCGTCGAGCATCCGCATTACGTCACTGACGTGCATGCCACGATCCTGCACTTGCTCGGCCTTGATCCGCATCAGTTGGAAATCCCTGGTCGCAAGCGTCTGGAGCGCGACTTCGGCCATGTGATCGGCGAGGTGCTGGCGTAGGCCGGATGTGTTTGGCGGAAACAGCCCGCGCTGCTTCTTTGGCCTTCTTCGCCAAACTATCCGGCGCAGGCAGGGGCGAGATGCCCTGGGCGTCTTTGCACGCCCTTGGAACCGGATAGTTCGGCGAAGGCAGCGTGTCATGCAGACGGCATCCCACGCGCCGAACACAACCGGCTTACGACCCAGTTCGCATGCTGATGGCTTTCAAACACGGCGGTTGGCTGGTGCCAGCCCACCTTTTTTTCTGGTCGAATCAGGCTGGTCAGGGTAAAACCGTCGGATTCTCCCGGTTATGACATGTCCCCACCAACCAGCCACCCCTGTCCGGCATGCCTGTGGCATGGCGCTGATGATTGTCTTGATGATGCTGGCCCTGCTCATGGTGCTGGTGCTGGCCATCCTGCAATTCAGCCGGACGGAGACGAAATCTGCCGTGATCGTGACGCAGATCACGGAAGTGCGCACGCTGGCCGAGTTGCCAGTGAATCTCGTCATGGGCCAGATCCGCGAGGCCACTTCCAATCTCAATCAAGCCAAAGCCTGGGCCTCGCAGCCCGGCATGATCCGCGTTTTTGGCACCGAAACCGATGACACCAGTGGCCGTGCGAAACTCACCGGGGCCTGGAAGCTCTACAGCAGCAATCAAATGGTCGCGGGTGAGGACTTTGATCCTGCCACCGAAGCCGCCGCCATGACCGGCTGGCACACGCAACCGGCCACCTTTGCCGATTTGAACGCCCCCGCCATCCTGCCGCAGACCGGCGGCACGTTCCGCAAAGTTTATCCCATTTTTGATCCGGCAGCGGTGGGCCTGATCGACGGCGTGTCGCTGGACACCGCCACAATCGGCACCACGCAGACACAACCCGCCCCCATGCCCGTGCGCTGGCTCTATGTGCTGCGTGACGGCCGTTTCACCCTGCCAACTGAGGAGAACGATGGCGTGGCTGAATTCGATACCAATGTTGTCAGTGCCACCAACCCCATCGTCGGCCGCATCGCCTTTTGGACGGATGATGAGAGCTGCAAAGTGAACATTAACACCGCTAGCGAAGGCACGCCATGGGACGTGCCGCGCGCAGCAGGCTGGACAGAGCGTAACTACGCGGAAAAAATCCCTGCCGCCAATGAGTTTCAAAGATTCCCTGGCCATCCTGCCACCACCAGCTTGAGCGCCGTGTTACAGGCTTTTGATGACAGGTACAAACCAGTGGCTCCTCAAATCAATTCCAGCGGCGTCGTGTCGAATAACAAATACGCCCCTTATCTGCGTGATATTTACGCGCTGCTGCCACGCACGCATTACGGCAGTGAGACCGCCATTGAAAGCTCTCGCGGTGGCACTGCTCAAGTGCCCGCCACTCTGTATGCCGGTGTGCCAGCCAAGGGTGAACGCTTGTATTCCACAGTGGACGAATTTTTCTTCCAGCCACAGACCGGAGCCACGGCAGGTCGCTTGCGCAATGGCGCGGTTGCTGGAGCATCGCCGCCCATCAATACGGATGATCTACGCATGGCGCGGTTTTTTCTCACAGCGCACAGCCGTGCCCCTGAAACCAATCTCTTCAATCGCCCACGCCTGTCCCTCTGGCCCTTGCAAGCAGATGTCACCAAGCGCAGCGCCAAAGACAAGCTGCTGGCCTTCTGTGCCACTGCTGCCAGGGACAAAAGTACCGGCAAAGGCCGCGAACACGGTTTCCAGCGCACTTCCGTCTGGCAGGGCAGTGGCAAGCCAGGCTCCGCCCAGAGTAGCACGGAGGACTTTATGCTGCCGCAGAATCAGGCCACCTTCGGCTACCTCCAATCACTCACTTCATCGCCTGTGCCCGGTTTCGGCCCGGAATCCTTCGCCACAAAATATAGCACGATGAACCGCTACCAGATACTTCTGAGCATGCTCGACCTCCAGCGTTGGGGGGTGAACTCGTGGTATTCGCATTTTGATGCACAAGCGGGCAAAATTGATCCGAAGCGGTCCTATTATTTCACACCGCCGCGCGCGGTGAGTGGAGTGAACAGCTCATTTGTGGGGGAGGCCATGGCTGTGCCGCTGGTCACTGCAAGCACGCCGAAGTCTCCGCAACCTGATGCGGCCGGCCTCAAGGCCTTTGGCCGCTTTCCAACCATCAGCGAGGTGGTCGTGGTGTTCATGGCCACCGAGGTCGAGGGTGATGATGGCAAGCCGCTCACCTCGGCAGATGCCGCTGCCGGTAATACACGCAAGGCACTGGATAAAAAGAACAACTTCACCGCCGCCGTAGGCCCAGACCATTGGGGGGACAACACCCACACCATGCGTGCTTATGTGTTTCTTCAGCCCTACACGCCAGTGGTTGGAATGCCTCCCTACACGCCAAACGTGCGATATGCCATCGATGGACTCGATTCCTGGAAGGCTGACGGCATCCCGCTTGGCTTTCCCGACAAATCCAAAGCTATCAACCGAGCCTGGACCCCTGGTGGTGGCACCTCCAACGAAAATGGCCACGCCACGGCCTATACTGCACTGACCAGCCAGTTCCTGAAAACCACCGTTTCCAAGACTGTCGGAGTAGGCGACGAAACAGACAATTATCCCTTTGTGGGAACGCCAGTGTCAGTGAAAAACAAGAGTCAATTCGCCTTCTCCGGCGGAGCGCTCAAAATTAAAATCTTTTCTGGTTTTGGTTCAAAACCTTCGTTCGGCGACAAGCCTGTGCAGGAAATCAATTTGAACTTCCCGCCTGTGACACTGCGAGTGCCGCGCCTTGGTAAAGACTTGGACAAACGCTGGACCGCAACACCCTCCGCCACTGGCAAGTGGGATGCCGTTTGGACTGGTGGTAAATCCGGCTGGCTCACCCCATTGTTGGATTTGCAGAGGCGCTTCGACATGGTGCGGAATCGCGCTGACGGCTATCCTTATCCCGTTGGCGCGTCAACCGAGGGAGTCGGGCGGCAGATCATCGTGGGCTGGGGAGACACGGTGCGCTCGGTGTTCCTTGATCCAAACGGGCCAACTAAGGGGGACTACCGCGCACTGTGCGCACTGCCAGTGGTGACGCCTGATTATTATGTGGAGCACCCAGATTATAAAAAGACCGACAAGGATGAAGCACAATCCCTGCGCTTCGCAGGGCTGGCCTATCAGGGACACTTCGGCAATACTGTGGGCCAGCGTGATGCTGGACGCATGCACGTTTCGAATGTGTCAGGCAAGTTGCTCAAGGATGTCTGGTTTTGGCAGGATTGCCAGCCTGCTGTCCCAAAAGGACTCAACGGTGCCTTCAAGAGTGACAGCACTCCCGGTCGGCCAGGGGACTGGGACAACGGTGTCGGCCGCATCGAGGATGGCCCCTACATCAACAAACCGGATGAAGGTGGCTTGGACATCGGCGGCGGCGGATATTTTGGCCGCGCAGGATTCACCGAAGAAAAGGGCCGCACGCACTCACCGAACCGCCAAATCTGCTCCGCCGTCGCCTTCGGCTCACTTCCCACGGGCGTGTATCCGGCGGCCTATTCAAGTGGCAAACCCAGTCCTTGGCAGACCTTGCTGTTCTGCCCCAATCCGCCCTCACGTGTAACCGCCGCTGATGCTGAGCCGCAGGCGACTGATCACTATGGTTTCAAGGCACCGCGGGATCACCTCATGCTTGATCTCTTCTGGATGCCCATCGTGGAGCCATATGCCATTAGCGAGCCATTCTCCACCGCCGGCAAGATCAACATGAACTTCCAAATGATGCCCTTTACCCATATTACGCGCGCCACCGGCCTGCATGCCGCTTTGCGCAGCGTCCGGGTCAATGCCCTACCAGCCAAGATCGCCACTGCTGGGACTGCGCCGCAAACAGATCAAGGCCACGCCAATGTCGATCAGCAACAGCGCTGCTATAAAAGCTGGCAGGAGTGGCTAAAACTCGAAACCAACTACGAGGTCAATGCTGCGGAGACGCTACAGGGGTTTCAGCGACGTTTCACTCAAGGCGATGTGTTCCGCTCCGCATCAGAGATTTGTGATCTCTTTTTGGTGCCACAGTACCTCACCGGGAAGGTCGCTGCAGATTACACCAGTACTGGTGCCAATAAGCTCAACTTAAAAGCACCCCCGCAAAAACTCGCCAACATGACCTCCTGGTGGAACGGGGATATCAACGTGCAAACGGACGGTTTTGAACTCACCGGCGACAACACCCGCGAGTCTCCTTACAACCAGCTCTACCCGCGACTCACCACACGCTCCAACGTCTTCCAGGTCCACTACCGCGTGCAGGCCCTCAAAAAGGCCCGCAGCACACCTGCGACGGTGTGGGACGAGAAAAAGGACCGTATCGGTGCGGAGCAGCGTGGTTCGGTGATTTTGGAGCGCTACATTGATCCCAATGACCCTGCGCTGCCGGACTTTGTGGCGGATCCAGATGCCGACGGCGCGCTGGATGACCACTACCGCTTCCGCATCATCCGCAGCAAGATTTTCGCACCATGAAGCTGCTCTCCAGCACACCTCGGCGGCCTCGCTCCGCCGCTTTTTCCTTGGTCGAGGTCATGGTGGCCGTGGGCATCACCGCCGTGGGCATCGTCACGCTGCTGGGACTGCTACCATCCAGCCTCAGCAACATCCGACGTGCCGCCAATGACGGTGTGGAGGCACGCGTGATGCAGGCCATCATGGCCGATTACCAGATGCGTGACTGGCCCAGCATCCTGCGCCAGCAGGAGTCGGCGGCGGCTGAGATGACCTACTTCGACCTCAATGGCTTCCCGGTGAAAAGTGCTGACTCCGAGGCCTTCCTCCTCGCCCAAATCAATGTGGTGGATGCACCGCTGCTGCCTGGTGCCACCGTGCCAAATCCACGCCTGCGCATGCTGCGCGTGCGCACCAGTCGGGATGTGCTGGCAGGGGCTGCGGCCTTTGATAACAAGCACACCTTCCGCCAGACCCAGGCCATCCTGCCGCAGATGGATAAAAGCCCATGATGCAGCCACGCACCTCCCGCCCAGGCCTGCGCGCGGCCTTCAGCCTAGTGGAGATACTGGTCGCCATGGCCATCACCTCCCTGCTGCTCGTGCTCATGGCGCAGATGCTCAGCAGCACGCAGCTCGTTTGGAAAAACACCCGCTCCAGCGTCGGCAGCTTTCGGGAGGCTCGGAACGCCTTTGAAACCATCTCCCGCCGCGTCAGTCAGGCCACCCTCAACGCCTACTGGGGCTACAACGACCCCGCCGCGCCCACTTTTTATCAGCGTCAGTCGGAGCTACACTTCGTCAGCGGCCCCGCACAAGTGCTGCTGCCGCTCCAGCCGCTCTCACCCGGCCATGCGCTGTTTTTTCAGGCCCCGCTCGGCATTGCGGAAAGCGCTGACGTGCAGCGGCTCGAGGACACGCTCAACACCATCGGCTACTGGGTTGCCTTTGGCAGTGATCTCGACCAACGTCCCGCGTGGCTGCGTGAGGACACCGTCACGCACCCAGAGCGGCGGCGCTTCCGTCTCATGGAGTTCCGCCCGCCCACCGAGCAGCTCGATCTGTATCGCATGGTCGATGATCCCGCCGCCACCGGCAAAAAGAAGCCCTGGATCGAGGTCCAGACCACCAAGGGCACCCTCTACCAGTGGTTTAACAACTTCCTCATCGCCCACTCACATCCCATCGCGGATCACATCTTCGCCATCTTCATCGAGCCGCTCAATCCCGTGCCCGTACTGCCCGCCAGCGGCACCGCACCACCGCCGTCAGCCTCCCTCGCACCAGATTACCACTACGACTCACGCCGCCATCAATGGGCCGTCGATGCACGCGCCAATGTCTCCCGCCACCAGATGCCGCCGCGCCTACAGCTCACCCTGCTCGCCCTCGATGAAGACACCTGGCTCCCCCTCACCCAGGAGCAAGCCACACAGCATGCCGAGGCCCTCACCAAGCTCATGCAGGAGAAAATCTTCCAAGGCCTCAAAGGTGCCCCCACTGAAGAAAAGCTGCGTGAGCAAACCAAGGCCGACCTCCAGCTCCTCGACACCGAACTCAGAAAAATCGGCCTCCGCAGCCGCACCTTCACCGCCGTCGTCAACATCCGCGCCGCCAAGTGGATCACCAGCCAGGAGGCCGCGCCATGATCCCCATTCGTCATTCCGCATTCGTCATTCGTCATTTCTCCCGCGCCTTCACGCTGATCGAAACCCTCGTCGTGGTCACGCTCGTCGCCCTGCTCCTCACCCTGTCCATCAACAGCCTGAGTGGCGCCATCAACGCGCAGCGGCTCAGCACCGCCGCCGCCCTGCTGGAAAATGACCTGCGCATGACCGCCATCCTCGCCGTGAAGGAAAACCGCCCCATCTACCTCCGCTTCACGCAGACCGGAGAACCACCGCAGTATCGTGGTTGGCAACTCGTCGGACCTGATCCGGCCACGGGCACACTCCAGGAACTCAGCACGCCACAAAAACTTCCCGAAGGCGTCGTCTTCCTCGACCACGAGGACTTCTCCAATATCCTGCAACTCGATCCCATTGCCGGTTACGGACTCTTTTTCGGCTACACCCGGTCCGGGGACACCACTCTTCCCAAAAGCACCGGCTCACGCTGGTGCCTCACGCTCGCCGAGGAGGCCCGCATCATCCCTGATGCCGAAACGCCGCCCAAAAACTACAGAACTCTCGTCATCAATGCCCACACTGGCAGCGTGGCGGTGTATTGAAGATCAATCCCCGCCGCCAGCGACCTTCGGCGCATTGCCAAAGGCGTCTTTGACAGCAGCGATGGCATAGTCGCGATTGAGCTTGGTGATCCAGCGGACGCTGATTTCCTTCGGGCAAGCGGCTTCGCACTCGTATTGGTTGGTGCAGTTGCCGAAGCCTTCTTTGTCCATCTGGCGGACCATGCCGAGCGTGCGGCGATCCTTCTCGGGCTGGCCTTGCGGCAGTGAATTGAGCTGACCGGCCTTGGCGGAGACGAAGAGCATGGCACTGGCGTTTTTGCACGCGGCCACGCAGGCTCCGCAGCCGATGCATTCGGCCGCATCCATCGCCGCATCGGCGACTTCTTTGCCGATGGGCAGAGCGTTCGCGTCTTGAGGAGCACCGGTGCGCACAGAGACAAAACCACCGGCTTGCTGGATGCGATCGAACGCACCACGGTCAATCATGAGGTCTTTGAGCACTGGGAAGGCGCGGGCGCGGAAAGGTTCGATCCAGATCGTGTCGCCCGTGCGGAACTTGCGCATGTGGAGCTGGCAGGTCGTCGTCGCTTTGGCAGGACCATGTGGCACGCCGTTGATCTGCATGGAGCAGGCACCGCAGATGCCTTCACGGCAGTCGTGATCGAAAGCTACAGGGTCCTGGCCTTTGGAAATGAGGCGCTCGTTGATGATGTCCATCATTTCGAGGAATGAGGCATGATCGGGAATGTCAGGCGCGTCGATGTCTTGGAAATGGCCGGGCTGCGAGCCGTTCTGACGCCAGACTTTGAGGTGCAGATTGAGTTGGGACATGGGAAAATTTCAGTCGAGGTATTGGTTCCAGGAATCGGGATCGGAGTGGAGGTGGATCAATGTCAGAATGCGAATGCCGTCCGGCACACAGATGTAGAGAAGGCCCCAGGGAAAGACATCCAGCATGATCCGGCGGATGTCGCCACGGAGGCGTCGGAACGCTTCGGGATGACGAGCGATGTCCAGCATGGCATCCTCGACGCAATCGAGGAATCTGAGTCCAAGCTGTTTTTGTTTCTTCTCATAGTTGGCTGCGGCTTCGGCGATCTGGAGTTCGGCAAGGCTGGAGAGAATGACTCTCATGAAGATTACTGGGCAAGATTGCGGCGGATTCGTGCGACGGCCTCAAAGGCATCCACGGTGGCCATACGGCCTTCGTCGATGGCCGTGTTGACCTTTTCGGCTAGATCCACCCAACGTGACTCTCGCTCCGCATCCATCGGGGTGCTCTCATCAATGCTGCGGATCAATGCATGCGTCAGGCGGCAGCGTGACTCGACTGGAAGCTCCAGGACAGTGCTTTCGATCTCGGCGTAATTGATGGCAGGCATGGCGGGGTAGATTGAAGTTATTTGTAGCTGCGAACAGCGAGATGCACTTCTTCAAAGGTCAGCGGCTCTTTGTTGAGCGTGGGTTTGCCGAGGTCGCCGGTGTAGCCCCAGGCGGCGACGTGGCAGAAGTTTTCGTCGTCGCGTTTGCACTCGCCTTCTTCTTGGTGCTCCACGCGGAAGTGACCGCCGCAGCTTTCTTCACGCGTGCGGGCATCCAGGCAGAGCAGTTCGGCGAACTCCATGAAGTCGGCCACCCGTCCGGCTTTTTCGAGTTCAGGGTTGGTGAAGTCGCCGCTGCCGGGAACGGTGACGTTTTGCCAGAATTCCTCACGCAGCTCAGGGATGCGCTTGAGCGCTTCGGTGAGGCCTTCCTTGGTGCGGGCCATGCCGCACTTGTCCCAAACGAGGAGGCCCAGCTCGCGGTGGAAGCTGTCCACGCTGCGCTTGCCTTTGATGTTGAGGAGGCGTGTCGTCTGCGCGGTGCAGTCGGCGACGGCTTTCTTGAACTCGGGATGTTCGGTGGTGACGCTGCCGGGCTTTTGATGCACGAGGTAGTTTGCGATGGTCGTGGGCACGACGAAATAACCGTCCGCGAGACCCTGCATCAGGGCGCTGGCACCGAGGCGGTTCGCGCCGTGGTCAGAGAAGTTCGCCTCGCCGAGCACGTGGAGGCCGGGGAGGTTGCTCATGAGGTTGTAGTCCACCCACAGGCCGCCCATCGTGTAATGCACGGCGGGATAGATGCGCATCGGTCGCTGGTAGCCGCTCTCGCCAGTGATCTTCTCGTACATTTCGAAAAGATTGCCGTAACGCTCAGCGATGGTCTTCTGGCCGAACTGACCAATGGCTTCCGCGAAGTCGAGATACACGCCGCGACCGCCCGGGCCGACGCCGCGACCGTCATCGCAGGCTTCTTTGGCCGCACGGCTGGAAATGTCGCGTGGAGCGAGGTTGCCGAAGCTCGGATACTTGCGCTCCAGGTAATAATCGCGATCTGCTTCGGGGATTTGATCGGGCGTTTTGCCGCAATCTTCCTTCTTCTTCGGCACCCACACGCGCCCGTCGTTGCGCAGCGACTCGGACATCAGCGTCAGCTTGCTCTGATACTCGCCGCTCACTGGAATGCAGGTCGGATGAATCTGCGTGTAGCACGGATTGGCAAAGAACGCGCCTTTGCGATGCGCCCGCCACGTCGCGGTGACATTGCAGCCCATCGCATTCGTGGAGAGGTAGAACACGTTGCCGTAACCACCGGTGCAAAGCAGCACCGCGTCACCCGCATGCGATTCGATTTTGCCCGTGACCAAATCGCGCGTCACGATGCCCTTCGCGTGGCCGTCCACGGTCACGACATCGAGCATTTCCGTGCGCGGGAACATCTGCACGCCGCCGCCGGCGATTTCCTTGTTCAAAGCCGAATACGCACCCAGCAAAAGCTGCTGCCCGGTCTGACCGCGCGCATAAAACGTGCGGCTCACCTGAGCGCCGCCGAAGGAGCGATTCGCCAGCATACCGCCGTATTCGCGAGCGAAGGGAACGCCCTGAGCCACGCACTGGTCGATGATGTTCACGCTGACTTCCGCCAGGCGATGCACGTTGGATTCGCGTGCGCGGAAGTCGCCGCCTTTGACCGTGTCATAGAAAAGCCGATGCACGCTGTCGCCGTCGTTTTGATAATTCTTCGCCGCATTCACGCCGCCCTGCGCCGCGATGGAGTGTGCGCGTCGAGCTGAGTCCTGAAAGC
Source organism: Prosthecobacter sp. (assembly GCF_046154365.1). Lineage (GTDB taxonomy): Bacteria > Verrucomicrobiota > Verrucomicrobiia > Verrucomicrobiales > Verrucomicrobiaceae > Prosthecobacter. The sequence continues at coordinate 21,513 of NZ_JBJXFV010000145.1, read as the reverse complement.
AGAAGCACTTCACCTTGTAGCCCAGTTCGGAAAGCGTCGCCGCTGCCGAGGATCCCGCTAGGCCGCTACCGACCACGAGGATCGTGAACTTGCGCTTGTTCTTCGGATTGATGAGCTTCGAGTCCTGCTTGTGCTTGGACCACTTCATGGCCATCGGGCCGGAGGGAATGTGAGAATCGAGTGACATGGTAAAAACGCGAAGAAAGCTGCGGGCGGTGGCTGTTAGAGCAGAACAATGGCTTAATGGCTTATGAACGGGAGAGCACGAGGTTTCAAGCAATTGCCTTTGCCAAACATGAATCCGACGAAAAAACAGCTGTTTCCGAGTGGGGTGCAGGGTTCACGCCCGTCAGGAGGAATTATTTTGGCGGTTAACGGCGAAGATTGACTTTTAAGCTCGACGAAACGCAGCACCTCACGCTAAAACGTCATCAATTCTGAAAATAGCATGAGTGCCGCCGCCCACATCTATCCGAAAGAATCGCTGCTCCCACGTACGGCGCACGGCGCACGGCGCACGGCGCACGGCGCACGGGTTGCGGGTTGTGGGTTGCGGGTTGCGGAGATGGTTAGGGTCTTTGCGGGCTGCGCCAGTGGATCTGCCGAGCGGGGCAGGGCGGTCACGGTGCGTGGCAGCCGCCGCCGCCGCACGGCCAGCCGCAGCACTGAGCACACCAGCGGCGTTGCCGGGCCTGCCAGCAGCTATGCGCACTGCGCCAGCCGCTTGGCTGGGCACCCCAGCCGCGTTGCGGACTGCGCCAGGTGGCTTGCCGACTGCGCCAGACGGCCTGCCGACTGCGCCAGATGGCCTGCCGACTGCGCCAGATGGCCTGCTGAGCATGCCAGACGCACCCCTATGTGATGCAGGCATCCTGCCTGCCCTCCCGCCCTCAGTACTTCGCCCTTCGTCATTCCCGCTCACCCCTCCCCCACCATGACCACCCGCCAAAACGCCACCGCCCAGTCGCTCGTCCGTGCCGATGAGTTTGTTGATACCCGGACCGCTGCCGACTTCACCCACACGCCACCGACCAAGGTGGATGCCAAGGCCGCTGCTGCCCAGACGGCGCTGAAGCAGGCCATCACCGACCTCGGCGGCAAGCAGGCCATCCAGTCCGGCGGCGGCTATGCGGGTAGCACCCAGAGTCAGCGGGAGGTGCGGGCCGAGCTGCTGGATGAACTCCGCGACGTGGTGCGCACGGCAGATGCCATCGCCGAAGAGACGGACAACGAAGCGCTGATGGACCGCTTCCGCATGCCTGGAGGCAGCGGGGACGAGGAGCTGAAGGCCCGTGCGCGGGGCATGGCCGCCGCCATTCGCGCGCTGGCCTTGAATGATGAATTTGAAGCCCACGGCCACGGGGCAGACACCGCCGCTGACCTGGAGGAAATGGTCGCCGACCTCAATGAGAGTGAAGGCACGCAGGCCATCGTCTTGGGAGAGCAGGCCGGCGCCACCGCCAAGATCCCCGGCATTTTGAAGGCCGGCAAGACCGCCGTAAAAACCTTCAACGCCATCTTCCACCGCCTCTACGCCGACAAGCTCGACCTCCTCACCGCCTGGCGCACCGCCAGCCACATCGAGCGCCCCGAACGCCGGAAAAAACCCGCCCCGCCCGCCCCGCCGCCTGCGCCCTGACGAGGAGACGGGGAGACGGGGAGACAAGGAGACGGGGAGACGGGGAGACAAGGACACGAGGAGACAAGGAGACGAGGAGACAAGGAGACAAGGAGACAGCGCATTGAGCATCCAGTATCCAGTATCCAGTATCCAGTATCCAGTATCCAGTATCCAGCACCCAGCACCCAGCACCCAGCACCCAGCACCCAGCATCCAGCATCCAGCACCCAGCATCAAACCTCGAACACTACCACGCCATGAACACCTTCCGCTCCTGGTCCCGCCGTGCCTGGCTCCTGCATGGCTATCTCCTCGCTTATCTGGTGTTGCTGCCAGTGCTACCAGCAGTGGCGGACTGGCGGCAGGGATCGCTGGATACCAATGGCTACCACGACTTCGATTACGATGATCAAAACGACAACCAGCAATGGGATCAGGAAGAACCGCTGGTTTACACTAATAGCGACTCAGACAACCTCAATGATGCTGAAGAGCGTGCTTGGGGAACGGACATCAATAATCCTGACTCTGATTACGATGGTTTGACAGACTTTGATGAAGCTTTGGCGCTGCGTGTCGGGGGATGGGTGAGTTCGCCCACCGACTGGGACAGCAATGACAATGGGTATGCCGACGGCGATGAGTTTTGGGGGTGTTACACCGTCAATTATGCGTCTTACCCGCCAACTAACTCGGGCTGGACCTACATGGACTGGGACGCCGATGGCGTGCTGAACTATCAGGACGCCTATCCCTATGACAACACCAACGCTGCCTACTCAGACTCTGATGGCGACGGCTCATATGACCAGTACGACACAGACCCATCGAATTCGAGTTTGTGGGAGGATTACAACCGCAACGGCCAAAATGATTCCAGCGAAAATGCAGCTCCGCCGCCTGACTCAGACGGTGACAGCCATGAGGACGGCAGCGACAGCCATCCAAGCAACGCCGCCCTGTGGAGCGACTGGAACAACAACGGCATCAACGACGATCAGAACAGCGATGGTGACGGCGTGCCGGATGAAAATGACAGCCACCAGAACAACGCTGCCCTGTGGAGCGACTGGAACAACAACGGCATCAACGACGATCAGAACAGCGATGGTGACAGTTTGCCGGATGAATATGACAGCCATCCCAGCAACGCCGCCCTGTGGAGCGACTGGAACAACAACAGCATCAACGACGATCAAAACAGCGATGGCGATGGTGTGCCGGATGAAGGCGACAGCCATTCCGGCAACCCCGCGCTGTGGTGTGACTGGAACAACAACGGCATCAACGACACTGCCGAGGCGGACGCCGATCTCGATGGCGTGTTTGACTCCCAAGACAGTCATCCGTCGAATGGCTCCTTGTGGTGCGACTGGAACGGCAATGGCACCAACGACAACCAGAACAGTGATGGCGATGCCGTGGCGGACGATTACGACAGCCATCCGTCCAACGGCTCCTTGTGGTGCGATTGGAATGGCAGCGGCATCAACGACGACCAGAACAGCGATGCAGATGGCGTCTTGGACGACTACGATTCAGACCCCGCGAACAGCTCCCTCTGGGAAGATTGGAACCGCAATGGCACCAACGATTCCAGCGAACCCCAGGACGGCGACGGCGACGGTTACGTTGATGCCAATGACAGTGATCCGACGAACTACTGGCTGTGGGAGGACTGGAACCGCAACGGGGTGAATGACAGCCAGGATTATGTTCCGCCTGGTGACAGTGATGGCGATGGCATGCCAGATGACCAGGACCCCTATCCCTATGATTTTTACAATGGTGACAGTGACCAGGACGGTGTCTTGGATGTGAATGAGCCTGCCAGCAATGCCTCGGTGGGAATGTGGGATACGGACGGCGATGGACTTTCTGACGGCCAGGAAATCGGCGAGACATTTTCCAACCCCGCCCAGATCGACAGTGATGGTGATGGTCTCACCGACTATGAAGAAGTGCATGCCTTTCCAGGCCGCAATTTCAGCCCCACCAACGCCAACAGTCTTAGCGCGGTTCTGAACGACTGGCAGATGGCGCAGATGGTGGATAGCGACCGCGATGGCATTCCCAATGAGGTCGAAGTTTTGTGGGGGTTGGACCCACGTATCGCGGCCGACGCCGCTGGTGATTTGGATGGCAATACCTTGAGCAATTTGGCGCAGTATCAGCAAGGGCTGGCCTTGAATGACGCGTTGACATTGTTTGATGCGGATCGGGATGGCATGACGGATGCCTGGGAGGCGGTCCATGGACTCAATCCGAGCCATTTTGATGACGCCGTCAGCGATGCAGATGGTGACGGCGTTTTTGCCTTTGAAGAGTACCTGCTCTATTTGAATCCAAATAATCCGGTCACGTTTACCACTCGAGTACCCATTTATTCTTATCCTGTGCTGCCGCAGCCTGTGCTGCCGCAGCCTGTGCTGCCGCAGGTGCAGTCGCAGCCTGACGCGATTGTGATGAATGACTGGACAAGGTTTTACTGGAGTGCGCAGTACGCGAAGTCGAAGACGTTACCGTTTTCTGGCATCTCTTTGACACCTAACGGATGGATGCCAGGCCTGGGATTCCTGCCATTTTTATCAGGTCTAGGTCTAGGGAACCTATTTGATAGCTTTATTTTTTGGGGGATATATAGAAGCCGCATTTCTTGGGATGCCAGTGGGATGATAACTGACTGGTATGTCGCGAATGGGTTAACAGTGGTGGCGTTTGCTTATCCCGCAGCAACACGCACGGGAACTATCGAACGTTCTTTTGTCAGTCCACCACCACCTGCTGCTGCCCCGGCTTCGTCAACCGACTGGGATGGGGATGGCCTGCCGAATGTCTGGGAATACCGTTATGACTTAGCGCTACGTGCGGGTGATGCTGGGCTTGATGGCGATTCAGATGGCTTGAGCAATGCGGCTGAATTCAGCGCTGGCACAGATCCCACGATCGCTTCAACAGACAGTGATCTGTTGAGTGATTCGCTCGAGTTGCTGCTGGGCTACAATCCGCTTGCCTCCGACACGAATGGCAATGGCATTCCAGATCATCTCGAGGACTACGACAACGACGGTCTCAACAATGTGGATGAAGTGGATTTGCAGTTGAACGCCGCAGCCAATGACTGGGCGGGAACTGGCACGCTGAACTCCGGGATGAGCACTTATGAGTATGACGCCGCACGCCGCCTGCAGGCCGTCCACCCAGACGGCTCGCCGCTGATTTCCAGCGGTCAAGGCTCCTACCAGTTCATTTATGACGCCGCTGACAACGTAACTTCTTCCCAATAAACCATGAAATCCTATCCTTCCCTCTTCGCTGTCCTCGGCATCGTCGTGAGTTTGAGCCGGGTGGCCGCCACGGCCCAGACAGAGCCTCCTACGACGGTGCTGGGGCCAGGCTGGGTGACATTGCCGGCTCCAGAAATGCCCAATGCACCTGAGCTGCTCGCCGTGCCCGGTGCTGTACCGCTGGCGCCCGAGCAGATGCAAAATATCGGAGCAGCCTCTAGTGCTGCCCCACCACCCGCTTTTGGGGAATCAGAGTCAACTCCAGCCGCTGCCGCCGCATGGGCGAGCTCTGCTCCCACTCCGCCGGAATCGACGCCTGGGGTGCCGGCTTTCGTGGCATCCGCTGCCACGGACGCAGATACGGGCAGCGCGGAGATCACAGCACTGGCAGAAGGCCTCGGCAAGGATCCGGTGGCGGCATTCAACTGGGTGCGAGACAACATCCGCTATGTCCATTATTTAGGCTGCAAGAAAGGCGCACGCCTGACTTTTTTGGAGCGCGCAGGTAATGATGTGGACACTTGCTCGTTGCTGATGGCCTTGCTGCGCGCCTGTAGCACAGCTCAGAAGACCATCCAGGCAGGCTATGTGCGTGGATGGCAAAAAATTCCCTTTGCCGTGTCTTCCGCCATGGATGCAGCGCGCTGGCTGGGTATCTACAATGCGAATCAAGTATTGCGACGTTTTATGGCTGGCGGCAATGTGTTTGGCTCCACGCTTGATTATAACATCCTTGACGGCGTGATTTACTTTTATTTGCCGCGTGTCTGGCTTCAGGTCAGCGTTGGCGCTGATCCTGTGAGGTATCTTGATCCTTCGTTCAAAATTTGCTCAGGCTATCTACCCTCCGCCGGTTTGGAAATATACGCGGCGGAGAATGGCCTGAAGTCCCCTGCGGTGAATTACAGCCGGGATGCGATGCTGGCCGCAGCGGGGATTACTGGCGCGGCGTCGGGAACCAGTGTTGAGAATGTCAATGCGGCCTCCCTCAACAATTATCTGCGTGACCGCAGCGCGGGTCTTCAATCCTGGCTCAAGACCGACGCCGCTCGCTTTTCATTCTCCCCGGTGGAAACCCTGGGTGGCGTGAAGAAGGTTCCGCTGGCGGGCCTGGCCAACTTTAATTCCACGGATCGTTTCTGTTTCGACATTGTGACCAGCGTGAATGGCGTCCCCCGCCCGGCTGAGTCCTGGCCTGCGGGAGTGCCTGATAGTCAGTTTGCCACTCTTACTATTATTAATACAAGCCCGGCCACGTCCCTGGGGACGGTACGCTTTGCCATGTTGGCAGGAAAAAAGCTGACCCTGACCTTCGCCACGGACGGGGCAGGAACATTCAAGCTGGATGATACCACCATTCCTGCTAACTATCTGGCCAGTGTCGCGGCTGGGAGTGGTGCCGTGACCCTTACCTTCAGGATCAATCATCCAAGCATGGCCACGGCACAGGAGACGTCCATGACATTCAAGCGTGACAGCATGGTTTCGTTGGTCTATGCCTTCGATGCTTCCGGTGAGATGGTAGCTTCGCGCCAGCAGCAACTGGAAGGAATGCGTCAGCAGGGCAAGGCGGATGCCGCTCCAGAGATGATCACCGAATCATTGAATCTACTTGGGCATCAATGGTTCCGCCAAACCGAACTGATGCTGCAAATGCTTCATGGGGCCAGTGAGAAAGACGGGCTTAGGATACACCGGTTCGGCAGGGTGGTACAGGACAACCAGGCCAATGGCGGTTATTACATTGATGTGGGAATGCAGACGAGTTCAGAGCCGGTGCATCGGACCAATTATTCTGCTGTTCCCGACAATAGTGCGGAATTGATGGCTGATCATATCCTCGCCAGCGCGATGGAGCATGGCATCATTGAACAGTTGCAACCTGGCACCAAGGCCGCTTCCACCGTCAAATTGGTCGCGAACAACAATGCCGTGGCTGGAAAAAAAACTTTCCTCGCCACGCAGGCAAATTCAGCAGGCATGTTGGGTGAGTATTCCGCTTCAGAACAAGCCATCATCCAAGGCTACCTGAACACCAAACACACGGTGATTCTGCCGCAGTCAGGCAGCATCGCGGCAGATCCTGCGGCTGCTGGGGTTAGCTGGAAAGGCTCCGCCTACATGATCTCACGGTATGGGCAGGTGGATGCAAATAACGTCCCATTGCAAAATCAGGCATATATGCTCATTGGCGGCACCTGGCAGGGGGGCTATGGATCCGTCACTGGTTCTTATAAATCGACCCAGTATCTCAATACTTATGTGTCTTCCTCGTACTATTTGAACACTCAGGGGACATTGCAATTGGGAGGGATGCGGATTGGCTCCACGGAACCGATTGACCTTGCCTCGGGCCATTACTATTACGACGCGACCGACTTGGTGATCGGCAGCGGTTCGTTGCCACGCGGGATTACCTTCGCACGGCATTATCATGGCGTGCGGCGGAATCAGCGCGACCCATTGCTAGGTTATGGCTGGAACCACAGTCTGAATATTCGCGTGAGCGAGCGTTCTGAAGCGGAAGCCACCTTGGGGCGTGGCACGATGCAGGACACGGCCGCTGCTTTCATCGGCATCCATGCCGTGTGGGACATTCTCAAGAATCGGAAGGTTCCTGGGCGTCCACACGACTATCTCGCCGCCATGCTGGTTGCCAACTGGACGATCAATCAACTCACGCAAAATACCGCCGCCGTCTCCCTTGCTGACCGTGTGCTTGAGTTTCGCAAACAGCCGGACGGCACTTATCTCCCTCCCAGCGGCTCAACTGCCACGCTCGAAAAAAGTGCTGCCACTGGCAACCTTTACCTCCTGCGCGAGCGGCATGGGAATACTTACACGTTCGACGCCGATCTGCGGCTGCAAACTGTGACAGACCTCTGGGGGAAAAGCGCCTCTTTTACTTATACCGGGACTGGTGCGGACAAGCGTCTGACCACTGTCACGGATTGCTACAATCGAAGCATCACCCTCAATTACGAGGCCGCCGCTGAAGCGGGCAAGCAGCGCATAGCCAGTGTCACGGACAGCACGGGACGCAGCGTCGGCTACCGCTACGACGTGGCTGGAAACCCTGCCGGATTCACCAACCCCGCTGGCAAGGACAACCTCACCCAGGTGATTGATGCCGACGTCCTGAACACCTGGCTGGTCTATGACGATCAGCACCGCGTTCTTCGCTTGCTCGATCACGGGCACACCACCAACAATGACCGTACCATCGCGGCCAACGAGTATGACACGCAAAGCCGTGTCTTTCGGCAACAAGCTTATGGCAAAAGCACGCAAACTTGGCTCTACCGCTACGCTCCGGGTATTACCGTGGAACAAAACCCGCTCGGTGGCACTACCACGCACCGCTTTGATGAGAACGGCCTGAACACGGCCGTCGTTGACGCACTCGGCAATGAAAGCCTCAAATATTACGACGGCCAGCGGCGATTGGTTCGTGAGGTTGGCCCCTGGACGAATGGAACAGGCATACGTTACCGTCATTCCACAGCCAGCATCTATGACCCGCGCCATAACCTGACCCGCAAGGACTATGACTTGTACGGCACCACGGAGCGCTGGGAATACTCTGACACCACGGATGTGCTGCTTGCTCACACTGATCCGAATGGCAATGTCACCCGCTTTTCAGATCATACCGCCCAATTCCAGCCCCAGACGATCACGGACCCAACCAATGTCGTCAAAAAGATCGCCTATGTGCCGCTTGCTGGCGCAGATGGTGCCGCCGCAGGGGCGGTGAAGACTGAAGGCGTCATGATCGGCGGAGCCAACGTCACCAAGGCCACCTACTCCTATGCTGCCAATGGCTACGGCAATCCGACCACGATCAACTATCCTGCCCATGCAGGCGGGGCTGCCACCTCCGTGAACAGCAGCTACACGCTGCGCGGGGATCCGCTGACCACCACGGATGCACGGAATGTGCAGACAACATTCTCCTACAACAACCGCCGCCAGAGAACGGGTGCGACGATCAATCACACGGACCTTGGCAGCCTGAGCACCAGCAGCATCCTCGACTCCGCAGGGCATGCCACCAGCGCCACGAACTTCCGCAGCATCACCACCACCGGCACCTATTCCGCGCAGGGCAAGCCCCTCACCACCACCCTGCCACTGCCAGGCAGCCCGCAAATCATCAACCGTTATGATGACCGCGACTGGTTGCAACATGTGGACGATCCGCTGACACACCAAAGCAGTGTCGAGTACGATGCGGCAGGCAGAAAGACTGCCACCGTGAATCCGCTCAGCCAGCGTGTGGAGCTGGCTCCTGATGAACTGGGGCGCACGCTTTCCGCCACCAATGTACTCTCCCACACCAGCTCCACCAGTTATGGGTTCTACCAGAACGGCGACCTTCCGTTGTTTGCCCCGGCAATTCTCCCTGATGACAACCGTCTTGGAGATCTGACGGAATCCATCGACCCCATTGGGCGCCACTCTTACCGCTTCATGGATTCCCTCGGCAACCGGCGCCAGCTCTACCTGCCGACCGGGAATGACGGCAGCTATTCCCTCTGGCAGTTCACCTATGATGCAGCTGGCCGCCCCTTGAAAACCATCCGCCCCACCGGCGGTGAGTTTGCGCACCAGTACGATGACGCTGGGCGCCTCAAGAAAGCCATCCAGCCCTCCGGCAACTTCACCGAGCTGAATTATGACTCCCGTGACTTCGTGGACACAAGCTTGATCAAAAAGCCCAACGGGGGCAATGGCATCAAGGTGCTGGGCTACACCCACCAGCATGATGGCAGCGGCAATCTCCTCTCCCTGACCGAGGACACCTACAACGTCACCGGCACCGCCGTGGCCGACACCCAGGCGGTGGCGCGCACCTATGACAATCAGGGCCGTGTCCGCACTTTTACGGATGTGTTCGGCCAGGTCATCGGCTACCGTTACGACCAGAACGGCAACTTGAAACAGATGCTCTACCCCGACGCCACGCCCGCTACCTGGGCCGACAATCCCGCCGTGACCTACACGTACGACGAGCTGGACCGCCTCAAGACGGTCACGGATTGGAGCAGCCGCGTGACCACCTACACCTGGGACGCCGCCGGGCGGCTCACCGGCATTCAGCGGCCCAATTTCACCACGCGCACGATCACGCCAGACGCCGCCGGGCAGACGCTCAGCATCATGGAGCGCACCGGCGCCGGGCGCGCCCTCCTCTACCTGCGCTTCGGTTACGATGACGCCGGACGTTTGCAAAAGCGCCTCGTTGCCCCGCCGCTGCCCAAGGGCGTGGGGGTACAGGCGTGGTCGTCCAGCTACACGGGCGACAACCGCTTCAGCCGCCTCAATTACGATAACGACGGGAACCAGGGCGAGGCGTTCCGTCTCAAGGGGGAGAATCCTACGCTCAGCTGGCAACTTTCGCCGTTGGGTGTTTGGACGCCGCAGTATCCGAGCACCGTGATGCTGAACGCAGAGCAGGGGGAGCACGTTTGGAATGTGAAGAACCAACTGCTGGAAGTACGGCATTACTCCCCGGAGATGGGGGAGATGAAGCCGGTGACACAGTGCCGCTACGATCCCGAGGGGCGGCTGGTGAAAGTGACCTCCGGGCGGCTGGGGTACGGCAGTGATCCCACGCCGGTGCCGACCTGGGAGCTGCGGCATACCACGCTCACCGTCAGCCCCATCAGCCCCGGCGGGCTGAGCCAGGTGATCGTGCGCGAAAGCCCTCCGCGCTTTGGCGCACCCGATGCCCCCCGCGTGGTGACCCGCTATGTGTATGGCCTGGGCCTGCTCTATGAAGTGGGGGCGGATGACAGCGCGCACTACTACCATGGCGACCAGGTGGGCAGCACGCTGGCGATGACCGATGACAGCGGGAAGGTGGAGGCGCGCTTTGAATACAGCCCGTATGGCGTGCTGACGCGCTCGAAAATTGAATCTTGGTCTTCCGCTGCGTTTGACACGCCGTTCCTGTTTTGCGGGGAGAGCGGCTGCATGACGGATGCCAGCAGCGGCCTGGTCCACATGCGCGCCCGCTGGTACAACCCCTGGCTATGCCGGTTCATCTCGGAAGATCCGATTCAGTTCAAGGGCGGCATGAATTGGTATGCGTATGCGGGTGGGGATCCGGTGATGGGGTTGGATCCGAGTGGCTTGGATGTTCTCTATCTTTACGGCGACAGCCATGATCCGAGTGATCCTAACTACTTCCAAGGAGCCGCCAGTAGCATGCAGAGTGAATACAATGTCTCGGTGATGAACTCCAATATTTCGGGCGCGGTTGACAACAATTATGCATGGGTCATGCCTGGGCGTAATACTAGCGAAGTCGTTGCTGCGGCTACTCAGCTTCGCAATGAGCCAATCACTCAAGTCTATTGGCTGGGGCACTCTGGCGATCTATGGGGCGATGCCAGAAGAGGCTCGCCGGTTAATGTAAATGCGATTCCTTCAAGTTCATTTCCTCAATTGGAATCCATGCACTTATACGGCTGCGGAACAGCACTTGCTCCGCCATCGAACCCCAACTTGAACTCAGCGCAGAAATTCGCGAACCACTTTAATGTTCCAGTTGAAGGAACTAATCAGAGTGTGGCTTTCGGCTTCCCGACATCTTTTGGACATGTCGCACAATGGTATATGCGAGGTTCTGGCGATGGTCCGCTAGCTGGGTCTAACTACATGCCTGCGGCGACTACTGTTAAGCAGCCTATTGGACAAACCTCGACTCCTCGCAGGAAATAAAGATGATTATCCCAATCTCGGTTTTAGTTGTCCTGCTACTAGCGAACGCCATTCCAAGAATATTTGGTGACCGCGCGTTGACTGCTTATAGAGCAATATCAGCTCTCACACTTTGCGCCTATGTGTTATTCACGTTTTGGGGAACTATTAGTAAAGTATTCGCCAAAACTGAGGCAATTGAAATGGGACGGCGGATCGCTATTACTGACCCTTCACTAAATCAAGTTGTTGAACTTGCACAAAGCCAGGGGCTTCCAATAGCCGGCATCATCAAAGGCGGAATGTTCCAAGCTAATCGCTTACAGCCAGAGTATCTCTCTGCACTTGAAGCTCAGTCACCGCGAACAACATCAAATCCAGATGGTAGAGAGAGGCTTTATGTTTGGACAATTGATTTTGAAGTGAAGGGTATCCATTCTAAAAATGGTGTTTGGACAATAACCCAGCAGAGTCGCCGCCAAGGTCTAAATCTGTGTGAAGTCTATGCAGTTACTGTGCCTATGCATTTCCAGAGCAAATTCATAAACGAGTAGCCTTCTCCACCCCACCCGGAGCCTGAGCTGGGCACTATGCCAGCGGGGTGAGTCCATCGCGGGTGCGGAGTGTTGTGGCCGCTGGCATAGTGGGGCGCTGCAGCCAACCGGCCCCCGCCTCGCCTCTGGGGCGTCTGTCGTGCTGGCGGTGTCTGGGGTTCGGCTCGCAAAGTCAGGCTCGCAGAGCCTCGCGCTCCGCACCGCCTGCGGCCCGTGGCTGGCGGCAAGGGCCGCCCCCCCGGCCTGCGCTCCGCGCACCGCCAGCCACCAGCCGCAGCCCACCGCTCTAAATGAAGCTCCGCACCCCAGCGGCACCAGGCTAACGCCTCGTGCCGCTGCCCTCCCACCGCCTCCGCACCGCGCATGAGTCGCGCCACAGCCCTCTACGCTTCGCCACCAACCGCCTGTGTCACGCTTCATGCTAATGCGGCCCACCCGCCAACCCACGGCCTCGGTTGCTGCGCACCGTTCTCTCGCGAAAAGAAAAGATGCCAGGCATAAAGTGGATCTGCCAGCGCCTTAAAGCACTGTGACACAACGTCTTGGCCGCGTTTTCAAGCCGGGTGCAGTTGCCGCGCGCACGCCCGCGCCCGGACGCCTAAAAAGATGCCAGGCATACAGTGCCGACGGCGATCTCATTCCCGACCGCATCGAGCAGCATTACAACCTCAATCCCGGCTGGGCCGGCGATGCGCGGCACGACCGCGACAACAACGGCCTGTCCAACCTCACGCAGTATCAGTTGGGCATCGCGCTGGATGCCGACCTGGGAAAACGGGGTCAGTGGGCAACTGCTTGACAAACTGAATTAACAAAACTGCTCATCGTGTTTTGTCGGCAAGTTGTACCCTGCCTCCATTAACGCAGCCGCCACGTTCTTTGGCAGCGACTGCCACAAAAAAAGTGCCGCGTCTATGACGAATGGCTCAGCGGCCGTAACCGAAGCAGAGGATGGCGATGGGGATGGAGCAGTTGCCCACGAGGATCAGTCCCGCGAAGGCATAACCAAGCTTCTTGAACAGCGGCTCTGTCTTGTCCGTGGCGACGCCCAGCGTCTGGAACAGGCTGCTGAAGCCGTGGCTCAGATGGCTGGTGAGCAGCAGCATCGCGATGATGTAAAAAGTCGATGCCGCAGGCCATGAGAAGCCGTCTATGACCATTTGGTAAACGTTATGCGCCGTCTCGCCGTGTAGCGTGACTTTATATTTATCGCCGCCGAAACCATGCCAGACACGCGCCGTGAAATGCAGCAGGTGGTAAACGATGAACGCCAGGATCGTCAGACCGCTCCAGATCATCGTGCGTGAGGCCGTTCCGCTGACCTGGGCCTTGTGTTTGGCATACGCATCCTTTCGTGCCGCACGGTTGGCTTTCGTGAGCTGAATCGTCGCCACAATGTGAATCACCACTGCCGCCAGCAGGCCGATGCGCGCGATCCAGACGCCGCCCCCGTGGAGTGCTGTTTGCAGCAGGTGGCCATATTCATTGATGGCGTCCTTGCCGACAAAAATCAGCAGGTTGCCGATCATGTGGCCGAGCACAAAGCCCAGCAGCACGAGGCCCGTCAGGGCCACCAGAATCTTCTTGCCGATGGAGGAGGCGTAAAATCGCGAAAGGGAGTCAAAAACAGCGCTCATGTGGGGAGGAATTCATCATGGAGATACGCTGCCGCCGTGCAAGCCATGCGTGCAAATTTCCTTGTGAAGCACTGCTGCGAACCCGTCTCAAGCACGCTCAATCGCCATCGCGATGCCCATGCCGCCGCCGATGCAGAGGCTGGCGATGCCGCGACGCAGACCGTGGTCTTCGAGGTGGTGCAGCAGCGTGACCAAAACTCGTGCGCCGCTGGCACCGATGGGATGGCCGAGGGCGATGGCTCCGCCACGTGGGTTAACCTTGGCGGTGTCGAGGCCGAGTTCCTTCATGCAGCCGAGCGCTTGAACCGCGAAGGCTTCGTTGATCTCGATGGCATCGACCTGATCGAGGCTCCAGCCGGTTTGGGCGCAGACTTTGCGGATGGCGGCGACGGGACCGAGGCCCATCACGGCGGGATCGCAGCCGACAGCAGCGGTGGCGATGATGCGGGCCTTGGGTTTCAAACCGTGACGCGAAACGGCTTCCTCGCTGGCGAGCAGGACCAAGGCAGCGCCGTCGTTGATGCCAGAGGCGTTGCCGGCGGTGACGGTGCCGTCTTTGCGGAAGGCGGGCTTCAGTTTGGCGAGCGAATCGACGGTCGTATCGGCGCGGGGATGCTCATCCTCGGTCAAATCGCCTGCGGGGATGATTTCACGGCTCAAAGCGGCTCGATTGGCGGAGACGCGGCACTGGCTGAGCGCGGCGAAGGCATCCTGCTCGGCGCGGCTGATGCTGTGTTTGTCGGCGATGCGCTCGGCGGTCTCGCCCATGCCGATTTTGAGCAAGGGATCAGTCAGACCATCGACGAACATCGCGTCTTGCAGCGATGAATCGCCGAGCTTTTTGCCGAAACGCAGGTCCATCGCGTAATGCGGCGCACGGCTCATCATTTCGACGCCACCAGCGAGAACGAGATCGTTTTCGCCACTGCGGATCGCATCGGCGGCGAGTGCGACGGCCTTCAATGATGAGCCGCAGGCCATGTTCACGGTAAAGGCGGGCACTTCTTGAGGGATGCCGAGTTTGAGGCCGATTTGACGTGCCACGTTCATGCCAGCACCGGCCTGCAGCACCTGGCCGAGGATGACTTGCTGGATGTGTGCACGCAGTTCTTGCGGCAGCATCGCCTCGCCGAGTGCGTGACCGAGTTCAGCGGCGGTGAGCGCTTTTAATCCACCGCCGAATCGGCCGATGGGTGTGCGCTTGGCTTCGATAATGTAAACAGGCTTCATGGGATGGTGCGGATGGTTTTGGCGAGCAGCGGGGTGAATTGCATCTGATCGAGCACGTCGCACTGCAAATTGAGTCCGGCGGCGATTTCGATGAGGCGCAGGCCTTGTGGCGTGAGTTCAAACACGGCGCGTTCGGTGACGTAGATCACCTGCTGGCCGTTTTTCAGCGCGGTGGGGCCGTGGAAGCAGACGTGCTGGAGTTTGCTCACGAATTTCGCGTTCCCCTTCGCCTGGAAGGTGCAGCAGAAGACGAGGCGGCGGGCGCTTTGGGCGATGTTTACGAAACCGCCGACACCAGCGAAGCGTCCGGCAAAGCTGGCGACGTTCACGCTGCCCTCGGCATCGACTTCGACGGCACCGAGCACCGCAATGTCGAGTCCGCCGCCGTCGTAGAAGTCGAACTGCGAGGGCTGGTCGATGACGGCTTCGGGAAAGTGGCTGCAACCAAAACTGAGGCCCGATGCCGGCACGCCGCCAGTGGGGCCGCTTTCGACCGTGAGTGTGAACTCCTGCAAGCGTCCGGTTTCTGCGGCGACCATCGCCACCGCTTCGGGCAAGCCGATGCCGAGGTTCACGATGTCGCCTTCACGGATTTCGCGCAGCGCTCGTGTGCCGATGCGTTTGCGCTCGGACTCGGGCATGACGGGCAGCTCGAACTTGCCATCGCCAGTGACGACGAAGTCCTCGTTGAAGACTTCACCGAAGGTCTGGTCGTGCTGCACGCCGGCAGAGGTGACGATGTAATCGACGAGAAGGCCGGGAACACGCACGGCCTTCGGATCAGGCAATTGATCCACGACGCTCTCCACCTGCGCGATGACGATGCCGCCGTGATTTTTCGCCGCCTGGGCCATGGGCAGCACCTCGCTGATCAAGCCTTCGCATTCCATGCTCAGATTGCCGCGTGCGTCGGCATACGTCGCGCGAATGAGCGCCACATGGATCGGCATCGGCTTGTAGCGCAGCCACGTTTCGCCATCCAGCTCGATGCGTTCGACGAGCGGCTCAGTGGTGCGCGCATTCAATCTGCCGCCGCCGTGGACTGGGTCGATGAAGGTGTTTAAGCCGACCTTGGTGATCAATCCGGGTCGTTTCGCGGCGATCTCACGCGTCAGCACGCTCAGCACGCCCTGCGGCAGATTGTAGGCTTCGACTTCATTCGCTAGCGCGAGTGCGCCGAGCTTCGGAGCGAGGTTCCAATGCCCGCCAACGATGCGTTTGAGCATGCCGCGATGCGCGAGGTGGTTCATGCCACGCTCCGCACGATCTCCCTGGCCCGCACAATAATAGAGCGTGAGGTGTCGAGGCGTGCCGGTTTGCAAAAAGCGGCGCTCCAAGGCCGAGGTCAGCATCTCCGCATGCCCGGCACCGACGAAGCCACTCACCGCCACCGTCGCACCGCTCGGAATGGCGGCGACGGCTTCGTCAGCAGTGGCGAGGAGGGCAGGGGAACGCATGAATCTTTCGAGGTTGTTCCAGAGTTATGGCCGAGTTGAATGCAGAATAGTGACTCCTGGCAGGGATTCACGGAGGCGACTTATCACTCGGTTTGTCACCCGTGAATGGTCCATCGTAAGCTCACGCAGAGCTGGACAAAGCGTCTTCAGGTTCGGGACGCTCCAAACAAAATCGAAATCCGCATCCTTCAAATCGGCACCACTCAAGCTCACCTTGGCAATATGTTCGTGGTCCCAGCCGAAAGCTGATTCGCTGATGTAACTATGATTGCAATGCAGCAATCTCGAGAACAAGGCTACATCAGAATTCGGGGAAGGAAGGACTGGGATTGGTGGGCCATGGATATGAATTGCGAGCGGTATCCAAAGAGGTTGGTCATGCACAAAAGCCAACACTTGTCTTTTGGGGTCTAATTGTTCACACGCTTTCCTGAGAACCTGCAACTTTAGACTCAAAAGGTCATTGAATTCCTTTTCGAAAGCAGACTCATCTTTGTCCGGATCTGCCAGTCCATGGTACATCTCATCGAATTTACTGATTGAGCATGAACGGGCTTTCCATTGAACAGGGTGAGTGAAGTGATGAACATCGCGTCCCATTTCCTTGCGGCTCTCCGGATAAGCTTGCGGAAGAATATTTGATCCCGGCACGGCCACAAAAGATCCCGAGTCAAAAACTCGAACGATGATCAGGTCAAACTGCGGGAGACTGGCATTTGAGAAGCGCTCAATCTCCGTTTCCATGTACTGGGATAAAGACGCCACCCAGACATTTTCGTCTTTCTCAGATTCCTGGGCTTGGATGGTGGGTTCGGGCATAAAGATCGACAAGAAGATGCCAATGCCACATAATGATCGGAGGAGGCCGAGAACTTGGCTTTGCTCGATTTTCATCGGACTTCTCAGCCTCTCCAGCCGCCGTTGATTTCGATGGTTTGGCCCGTCACGTAGCTGGCGAGTGGCGAGCAGAGGAAGAGGACGACGTTCGCGACTTCCTCGGTGGTGCCGAAGCGTGCGAGCGGGACGTTTTTGATCATCTCGGCGCGGACGTTTTCGGGAATGGTGGCAGCCATGGCGGTGTCGATGACGCCGGGGGCGATGGCGTTGGCGCGGATCTGCTTGCGGGCGGCTTCGCGGCTGAGGACGCGCATCATGGCTTGCACACCGGATTTGGCGGCGGCGTAGTTCGCCTGGCCGAAGAAACCCTGGATGGCGGCGATGCTGCCGAAGCTGACGATGGCACCGTGGTCGCGCATGATTTCGAGGGCGTATTTGCAGCAGTAGAAAACGCCGGAGAGATTCACGTCGATGACGGCGTCCCATTCATCGAGGCCCATCTTGGCGATGGTGCGGTCTTTGATGATGGCGGCGTTGTTGATGAGGTAATCGAGGCCGCCGTGGCGGGCCTGGATGTCACCCATCATGCTTTGGACCTGCTCGGGCTGCGAAACGTCGGCGGCGATGAGGCTGGCGCTGTCGGTGCGGGCGAGATTGAGTTCGTCAGCCAGTGTTTGAGCATCCGCCGTCGTGCCGGGGGTGCCGAGGTGATTGAGTACGACGGTAGCACCGGCACGGTGAAAGGTTCGGGCGACTTGAGAGCCGATGCCCTGGGATGCGCCGGTGATGAGGGCGACTTTGCCTTTGAGGTCGATTGGGATCATGCGTGTGGTTTTACGAGACGCTGGTCGAGTGGGCAAGCTTTCCGCAGCACGGAGGATCATTTGCCACGTCTGGCAGACTGTGGCATTGGATCAGAGTCATGGTCAAAAAACTCCTCCACACCCGCTACCGGGTGAACGATCTCGAAAAGACGATCAACTTTTACACGCAGGTGCTTGGCTTGAAGGAAGTGCGCCGCCACAAATCACCGCGTGGCTCGGAACTCGTCTTTCTTCAAACACCGAACAGCGATGAACTCATCGAGATTTGCAGCTTTCCCGCCAGCGGGGCGGTGACGTTTTGCAGCGATCTGACGCATCTGGCCTTTGAGGTGGAGAGCATCGAGGCATTTGCGAAACATGCCGCGTCCCTGGGCTATCCGCTCTCGGACGGACCGACGCCGAGTTCGAGCGGCGTGTTTGCATTCATTGACGCTCCTGAGGGTTATGAGATAGAACTGATCGAATACCGGAAATAAACCTCCTCCCAACTCACCTCATGGACTTCGACTGGCTCGGCGCTGCTTTTGATCTTTCGCAACTTCCGCCGAAGGACATCGAGGAGTCGTTCGAAGATCCGTTCGCGCTTAAATTTTTGCCGGACGGCCAGAGCGAGGACGCGGAGGCTCGCTACTACCACCTGGGCAAGTCGCTTCAAGGCAAGCCGGTGTTCAGCGTGTTCTGGACGGACGGCAAACGCTACCGCGTCGTTTTCGCGCGGCTGATGACGCCGGGCGAGCATGATTTCTTCGAGCGCAAGAAGGCGGAGGACATTTGAGTTCACCCATCACGACCATGAACACTGCATCACCCGATTTGAAACCGATCCGCGCCTGGAAGGACGTGCCCGCCTTTGATGCCGAAGAGGCGGAGGTGAAATTCTGGGCGGCGCATCAGCTCGATGCGCGGCTGATGCAGTCCTCGATCCATCGCGCGGATGTGCGCGAGTCCACCACGATCACGCTGCGCTTTGACCCGCGCATGCTGAGCCGCATCAAGCGCGTGGCCCGCCGCCGTTACCTGAACTACCAGAGCATGATCAAGCAGTGGCTGAGCGAGCGGATGGAGCAGGAGCTGAAGGATTGAGGCATTAAAAAACCGCGCTCCGTGACACGAAGCGCGGGTGCAGGGAACGGACGCTGATTACATCGCCTTCTTGAGCGCGGAAGAGGCGACGAAGCGCACGGTCTTCGAGGCTTTGATCTTCATGGCTACGCCGGTCTTTGGGTTACGACCGGTGCGGGCGGCACGCTTGACGACCTTGAAGGTGCCGAAGCCGATGAGCTGGACATTGCTGGTTTTGACGCCTTTGGCGATGGCGGTGAGGACGGCGTCGAGAGCGTCGCTAGCGGCGCGCTTGGAGGTGTCGATACCGAGGTTTTTCTGCACGGCTTCGATGAGTTCGGCTTTGTTCATAAGATGCTGAGTGGATTCGTTGTTGGATTGAATGCGAGTCCGCGCCAGAATGATCAGGCTTAGCGGCGCGATTTTATGGCGCTATCGCCTTGGTTTCTCAAACACAAAAACCCCCCAACCCAAGATTCTACTAGGCATGGAAGGTCATCAAACACTCAAAAAGTTCTTGCTTCCCGAGGTGGAACCGTCTGTGGCAGTCGGCGTTTTTATCGCACCTGGAGCCATCGTGCTCGGCGCGGTGGAGATGCAGGCCGAATCTAGCGCATGGTATGGCGCGGTGCTGCGTGGCGACATCAACCGCATCGTCGTGGGCGCGCAAAGCAACGTGCAGGACGGCTGCGTGCTGCATGTGAGTGATGATCATGCCTGCGTGCTGGGTAAACGCGTAACGGTGGGCCACCGCGCTGTGGTGCATGCCTGCACCGTCGGCGATGAGGTGCTCGTGGGCATGGGGGCGATCATTCTGGACGGTGCGCAGATCGGTGCGCGCAGCATCATCGCCGCCGGGGCGCTGGTGACGAAGAATATGATCGTTCCTGAGGGATCACTTGTCGTTGGATCGCCTGCCCGCGTGGTGCGCACACTGTCGCTCGAAGAACAGCAGGCGAATGCGAAGCTGGCGCTCAAGTACGTCGAGGTGTCCCGGCGCTATCTTACTCTGGGGTTTGGTGGTGGACCGGTGGTGCGATAAAAACCCACGGCGCATGTTGCCATTAGCACGCACGCGGTTTTAGATTAGCGCATGAACAAGGATGTCGTCGAAGTACAGGTGCGTGCGGTGCTGCCGCTGGAGGGCAGCTTTGCCGTCTTCCTGGGCAATGAAACCAAGGTCTTCGTGATCTACATCGACGAGTCGGTGGGCACGGCGATCTCCATGTTCATGCGCGGCGTGTCAAAGGAGCGCCCGCTCACACACGATCTCGTGGGCCATCTGCTGCTGGCCTTTGGCGCAAAGGTGGAGCGCGTCATCATCAACAACATCAACGGCAGCGTGTTCCATGCGCGCCTGATCATCTCCGCCGAGAACGAGCTGCATACGACGCGCAAGATGATCGAGCTTGATGCCCGGCCCAGTGACAGCATCGCGATGGCCGTGCAGCAGAGCGCGCCGATCTTCGTGGCGAAGAAAGTCTGGGAGACCGTCGAAGATGTGAGTGAAACCCTCGCGCAGATCGAAAAGAAGGGCCTGGAGGTCCAACAGGCTGCCGAGACCACCAAGGGCGATGGCGATGACGACGATGACGACATCGAGGAACTGAGCGATGAGGACATCAACACCATCGCCGGCATCAGCACCGGCAAGGATGATGACACTTATGACGACGGCTTTGGCGATGATGACGATGACGAAGGCGAGGAATGGAAGAAGGCGGACAGTTGAGTGGTGAAAAAACGGACGTTAGCCAACCGATGCCCAAACTGACCCGAGACTTAATCCAAGGAATCAAACTCACGATGAATTTCCGCGAGCACAACCCACCGCACTTTCACGCCGCCTATGGCGAGCATGAAGTTGCGCTGCGGTTCGATGGCAGTATTGAGGCTGGCA
Source organism: Prosthecobacter sp. (assembly GCF_046154365.1). Taxonomy (GTDB): domain Bacteria; phylum Verrucomicrobiota; class Verrucomicrobiia; order Verrucomicrobiales; family Verrucomicrobiaceae; genus Prosthecobacter. The sequence continues at coordinate 396 of NZ_JBJXFV010000145.1, read as the reverse complement.
GTCTCCCGCAGGCCAAATAGAAGATCATCATGGAGTGGGCTAGACTCAACCAAGCGGCGCTGGCGGCGCGCTGGGAACTGGCGACTTCGGGCCGCAATTTCACCACCATTGACTGACATCCTATGAGTACCATCCTCGACACCCGCCCCACGTTGCTGGAATGCAAGGCCGCCTGCCTGCGGGTGACTGATGACTTTCGCATTACTGTGCGCTTTCGTGACGGTCTGGTGGCGGAAATCGATTTCGCCGAAGACGTGAAGGAGGATCACGGCCCCATGGCGGAGCCGCTGCGAGACCCAGCGTACTTTGCCTGCGTGAGCATCGAAGATGGCGTGATCACCTGGCCTAACGGCTACAACATCGACGCGGTAACGCTGCACACATGGGGACGGCAGG
>NZ_JBJXFV010000137.1:0-15713 GCF_046154365.1 Prosthecobacter sp. | reverse complement strand
GTTCTTTTGGTTGCTCTCCACCCCGCCTCACGGCGACGCAGTTACTTTAAGTTCTCACCCGGAACACGGTTCCAGATGGCCGAGGTATTCCACCTCGGAGGGTTGTGGCGCTCCACAGCGCACGAGGTCAGGCATCTTGCCTGACAACGGCTTGAGGCTTCCAGCCTTTTAGTTTCAGGGGAAAGGCGGGACGCCTCGATCCACAGACAGGCCAGAGGCCCATCCTCCGTCTGACAAGGCCTCCCGTCATCACATCCTGCCCGCGCGATTTACGCAGGCTGGATCACCAGCCCATCCAGGCCGGGAAACTGGCTGAACGACTTGTCCGTCGTCACCAGTTGTGCGCCTGATGCCATGGCAAACGCGGCGAGGTAGGCGTCCATCCAGAGTTTGGGTGAGCTGGTGCGGCGTGCGGTAAATTTTTTCCAGATCGTTCCCACACCCGGCGGCTCCGGTTGAAACACGATGCGGTCATCCGCGATGAAAGCCTCATAAACCGCCCATGCGCCGTTGTTGCTCAGCGATGCAATGCCATACAGCGACATGACGCCCACCGTGATCAGCAGCCGCAGCAACGACTGCTGGGTGGAGCAGCAAAACAAGATCCTATCCGGCTTGTTCTCTGCGTCCAGCCAGTCGGCGGCAGCGGCGTGATGCGTGTGCTTGGAAAGCGCCAGCCAGAGATTCGTGTCAGGCAGCGGCATGATGCCACTCGGTCTCTTGTTTGAGCAGCGCGGCGGCCACCTGGTCCGGGGTCAGCACGGCGGCAGTGGACGAACGGCAGCTTCACCCGGCTGGGCCTGGCGATGTTCTTCGCCGGACGATCTCGCAGTCCTTTGCGCAGCAGTTCGGCGATGGTGTCCTTGAGCTTGCCGCCTTCATGCACGGTGCGCAGCTTGATCTCGCGCACGAGATCGCCAGGCAGGTCGAGGGTCGTTTTCATGGAGCCCGTTTGCTGGTTTCCCAGCTTTCTGTCAATTCACGCCTTCACTGGCTGAATCTTCTTCCACGCCTCGAACTCACTCGGACGTAACCGGTAGCGCATGATGCTGCCGGGGTGCAGCGCAGAGAGTTCTTTTTGCACGACCTCGACGAACTGCGCACGCTCGGCGGCTGGCAGGGCGGCGGCGTGTTTTGGCAGCGCGCGCTTGGTGGCGGCGGCGTTCATTTTGCCCTGCACGATGGCCCGCACGGCGTCGCCGATGACGGAGCGGTGCTTCAAGCGGAAGGGATCAGGATCGCCGAGAGACTGGCGGACGGCGGCGTAGCGGGCGCAGGAGCGCTGGTAGGCCCACACAAAGACATCGCGCAGGCATTCGACGCGATTTTGCTCATACACGACGAGCGTGCCGTCCACGTAGTCGGCCGCCTCGACCTCGATGAAGGAGAGCGGGCAAAGATTGTGCCGGATGAGCGGGATGTTCGCAGCGAGGCGGGAGACGCGTTTATTCACGTCCTCAAAGGGCTGCAAATACGGCAGATGCACCATGACGAAGAAGGCCTGCTCGAAAGGATCGCGAATGGCCTCCGCCTTGGCCAGGAGCTGATCAAAACGCTGCTCGACGAGTTGCGGAACCTCCAGTGGATAAAACACGGTGCCGCTGATGCCGACGGCACGACTGCGCAAACGTCCGCAGGCCTCCGGCTCGCTCATGAGGTTGTCAGAGAGCATGGCGTGCAGGTTGCAGATGGTGTGGCGGTTGAAGCCGATGCCCTCGGCCTCCTCGGCGAGCATTTCGATGGCCTGCTTGTGATTGAGGATCATCTGGGACTCGCGGGCGCTGTGTCCCTCGGCGCTGGCACCGAGTTCAAGTAAGCGCTGCGTCTCCAGCAGCGAGTAGGTATTGCCTTCCAGGCGGCTGGAGTTCCAGGAAAGGTCCACCAGCAGGCGCTGGAGCACCTGGCGCAGATAGGTTCCCGCCGGCAGGTCCGAGAGACCGACCTGGCCCAAAGCAAGGAGCTGCTTCCGCATGGCGGCGGGCAGGTAAAAGGTCTGGTTCGGCTGATACGCGTCCAAAAAGCGGCCCTGATAGCCCACCGGCGCGCGCTGCGTGAGCGGACGACGGATGGCGGCACGTAGCTTCCCGGACTCCGCCGAGAAAATGGAAGTCGGAGCTTTCTGGCGTGTCGAGGCCGTCGCCGCAGGCCGTGCTGCCGCTGACGTGGGCAGGCGGTAGCGGCGCGCCTTCGTGATTCCTTCGGCAATGAGGCGCTTTCCCGCGACCAGTCGCTCCAGGCGGCGCTGGAGGGTGCGCGTGCTCAGGCGCAGCCGCCGGTTCTTCGCCAGATCACCGAGCGAAACACCCTCAGGCATCCCCTCCACCACCTGGAGGATGGCGGCGAGATCAGGCCCATCTATGGCAGAATCAGCAGCGGAGTGTGGCATAATAAATTTATTACCGCCTTTCACACTTTACGAAGGAGAATGTCGGAATGGTGGCGCAATCGTGGCATAATTATGGCGCAATTAATGACACAACCCAGGAGATTCCGCCAGCGCCAATTTCAACCTCAGTTCACGCCTTCACCGCCCAACGCAGCTTTGCCGGAGTCGCACGCGGGTTGTCGCGTGTTTCCTGCGATGAGGGACGAATCACCTCGTCGTTGGCGGAGGTGAAGATGCCGCCGCGCAAGGCATCGCGGAACAGGTGCTTCACTCGACGATCTTCACCGGAATGGAAGGTCAGAATGGCAACGCGGCCACCGGGACGCAGGCAGTTCGTCAATTGATGCAGGAAGGTGTCGAGCGCGGTGAATTCTTCGTTCACGGCGATGCGCAGGGCCTGGAACACGCGGCGCACGGTGATCTCGCGTTCTTCCTCATTCGTGCGATGGGGCAAAGCGCGGCGCACGGCTTCAGCCAGTGAGCGGGTGGTCGCGTGATCGGTGCCAGCGAGTGCATCGGCCAGCAAAGCGGCGTGACGTTCGTCGGCGTTTTCTTCGAGGATCATCTTCAGCTTCGCGGCGGAGAGCTTTTGCAGCAGGTCACGCGCCGCAACACCGCGCTGTGGGTTCATGCGCATGTCGAGCGGGCCGTCGTGCTTGAAGCTGAAACCGCGGGCCGGATTGTCGAACTGCATCGAGGAGCAGCCGAGATCGGCCAGCAGCACATCAACACCACCGCTCCATTCCAATTCAGCGAGCGCACGCGGTAAACCGGCGAAGTTCATGCGTTTCACGACGAGCGCGGACTCCTCGCAGCCAGCAGCACGCAGCCGTGCCTCGGTGCGCACGATCTCGATGGGGTCTTGATCGAGCGCGAGCAGCGTGCCGCCTGGTTGCACGGCCTTTAGCAACGCACTGGCATGTCCGCCGTAGCCGAGCGTGCAGTCCACGGCGCGTTCACCGGGCTGCGGCGCGAGGATTTGCATGATTTCCTTCAGGAGGATCGGCACATGCTGCCCGGCGGGCGTTTTGCCGGACGCACGCACCTTCGCAATCGTCTCCGCGTGCAGTTCCGGGTTCAGCTCCTTGTACTTGTCTTCAAAGCGCACCGGATTCTTGCCCGAGTAACGCGGACGACGGCGATGCGGTGTTGGAACCTCGGCGTCGCTCACAGTTCGTTGTATTTGGCGTTGGAACCACGTGCTTTCGCCACGGGATAACGCGTTTCATTGCGCTCCACCTTGTCGAGCATCGCCTGACCGAGATCGACACCGAGGTTGTGGGCCAGTTCAAAGAGCAGGATGCCCACATCGGCCATTTCGTCCTTCAGTTCCGGCATCTTGTCCTTCACCCGCTGCTCGATCTGGCCCGGCTGCTGCCAGACGAAGTGCTGCAACAGCTCCCCCGCCTCGGCGGTGATGGCGATGGCGAGTTCCTTGGGGCTGTGAAACTGCATCCAGTCCCGGGCGTCGCGAAACGCGCAGATGCGCGCGGTGATTTGTTCGATGCTCATGTACGTCATCATGTCGTGCCGGGAGAGCGGGGCAACTGCTACTCCGCCACCCGTGCGCCTGTCTTCGCAAGCTGCCGCTTGGGCAAATAAAGCCAGGGGCAGGGCAATATCCGTGTAGTCTCTGCCAATCCACGTAGAGACGCATGCCGCGCTTCTGGGGATGTTTAACACACTATGAAACGTCACCTGCTCCTCTCCGCCGCATTCATCGCCTTTGCCGCCTGCACTTCGTTTGCCGCCGAAGACCCGCCGGTAAACTTCGTGAAACAGATCAAGCCAATCCTCGCCGACCGCTGCGTGGAGTGTCACAACTCCGAGACGCTGCTGGGCGAACTCAATCTGCAAAACGGGGCGCTCGCCATGCGCCAACGCAAGCTGGGGCCTGCCATCGTTCCCGGCGCTCCTGAGAAGAGCATGCTCTACATCGCTTTGACCCTGCCGACGAAGGACAAGAAAGCCATGCCCGCCACCGGCCACCGCATTCCGAAGGATGAGGTCAGTCTCATCCGCCAGTGGATCAAGGAAGGTGCCAAATGGCCAGAGGGCAAAGACGGTGCCGTTGCAGTGCCAAGGAAACCGAAGGTGCCGTGAGTTCCATTCAAGCCAGCGGCAGATGTACCGCGAAAGTCGCGCCCCTGCCCGGTGCGCTGCTCGCTGAAATCGTGCTGCAGTGCGCTTCGACGATGGCTTTGCGCCCGCCGCGATGCGCTCCGCCGTGATGCTGATGTCGGCGATGGGCCGGATCGCGTGTGCATGAAACTGGAGCGCGGCAACCTGGCCTGCAACACCTGGGCCACCGATACGCCCGTGACGGGTGGCGGGCGCGTGTTCTTCGCCTTCGGCAACGTCGGCGTGTTTTGCCATGACTTTGAAGGGAAGCAAATCTGGCCGAAGGAACTCAAAACCCACAAGGTCTGCGGCAACTGGGGCACATGAGATTCTCCGCATTCTCCAAAACTCGGCGGTGTAAATCAGTGTTTCCTTTGGTATTTCGAGACTTGCGCTCTCCGGTCGCCTCTGTGTTAGCATCCATGAATATGAATTATCGTTATCTCCCTCTTTTCATCTGCACCGCCCTGATCGCCGCCTGTGGCAAAACGTCGGACCAACCGGCCACCGTCACGAACGGCACCATCGGCGTGTCGTTGCTGACGTTGCAGAATCCGTTTTTCAAAGTGATCGGCGACCACATCACCGCCGAAGCGGCGAAGCATGGGTATGATACGCTGGTGGTGAGCGCGGACAGCGATGTGGCGCGGCAGAGCAACCAGGTGAAGGATTTCATCGTGAAGAAGGCCGTCGCCATCGTGCTGAGTCCGGCGGATTCGAAAGCCATCGTGCCGGTGATCCAGGAGGCGAATGCGGCGGGCATTCCGGTGTTCACGGTGGATGTGCCGTGCAACGAACCCGGCGTGAAGATCGTGACGCAGGTGGCCACGGACAACTTCGGCGGGGGCAAGGAGGCGGGCAAAGCGATGATCGAAGCGCTGAAAGGCCAGGGCGGCAAAATCGGTGTGCTCGACTTGAAGCAGGTCGAGTCGTGCATCCTGCGCGTGAAGGGCTTCAAGGAGGTGCTCGATGCGCATAACGCGACAGCGGCGCAGAAGATCGAGATTGTGAGCGAACTCGATGGCGGCGGGGCAAAAGACAAAGGCTACAAGGCCGCCGAGGACATGCTGCAGGCACATCCTGACATGGTGGGCATCTTTGCGATCAATGATCCCTCCGCTCTGGGTGCGCGTGGTGCGCTGGAGAAGGCGGGCAAAGCCGACAAGGTGGTGATCATCGGCTTCGACGGTCAGCCGGAGGGCAAGCAGGCGATCAAGGACGGCAAGATTTACGCCGATCCGATTCAATTCCCCGACAAGATGGGCGTGGAGGTCGTGCGCGCATTCCTGCGTCACTCGAAGGGCGAGGAACTGCCGCCGCAGATGCTTATTCCAACGAGTTTGTATCGTCAAAGCGATGGCGCGGCGGACACTTCGCTGAAATAATCAGCCGCACTATTTATGCCGTTCGATTCATCGCTATCAGTTTGGCCCCGACGCAGACTTCTCCTCGCAGGAATGGCCGCCTTCGGCTGTCGTGCGCAGGCCGCCGAGGAGGGTGCGCCGCATGTGCGCATCCTGTTCCTTGGGAACAGCTACACGGCATTCAACGGTCTCCCGGCCATCGTGGGCGAGCTGCTGCTGTCCTCCAAAGTGCTGGCACCGCACATCGGCAGCTACACGCAGGCCAGCTACAAGCTAGAGCTGCATGCGAATGACCGTGATGCGCAGACTCTGCTGAAGCAGGGCGCGGAGGATGGCAAGCCGTGGGATGTCCTCGTCGTGCAGGAGCAGAGCGTGCTGTCCGCCATGGCAGGAGCAAATCCTGAGGCGCAGCAGTATATGAGCGGCGGCCTGGCCAAACTGGTGGCACTGGCCCGTGAAGTGAATCCGCAGATGCTCATCGTCGATTTCCAGGTGTGGGCACGGCATGAGAGCCTGTGGAAAAAGCAGGCTGAAGACGCACTCTCTACCGGTGCCAGCGCGGCCGAGGCCCATGCGCGCATCCGCCTGGCGAATGCGACGGCGGTGCAGACGGCGCTGCAGGGAAATCCGGGCGCGAGCATTCTCGTCAGTCCCGTGGGCGATTTTTGGAAACTGGTGCAGGAGACGTATCCCGCTTTGCCGCTGTACGCTGAGGATGGCACGCACCCTGCCATGCTGGGGTCGATTCTGTCGGCTCTGGTCATTGCCGGTTCCATCGGCGGACGCAAAGTGATCGAGCAGTCCAACTGGACTGGCGACTGCCCGCCCTCGCAGGTGGAACGGGTGAAAAAGGTGCTGCTGGATCACCCCGAGGTGTTCAAGAACGCGGGCAAGTAGCGCGGGCGACGTTCACTTCTGCCGCCAAGACACGATGTCATCGGTGGTTTGCGGCATCTTGTCTTTCCCACAGCTGTAAACGGCGGACTTCACAATGAGGGATGCGGCCTGGTTCTGTGAGATCTTCGGGTCGGCGTTGGTAGCGTCGGGGTTTTTCACCTGGTTGTCGCCATTCGTGTCGAGCAGGATGCGGTAAGGCTGGCCCCACATGTCGTTGAGCTTGTAGGGCCGTGTGGTGCCGACGAGACCATGGCGGTCGTTCTTCGCGATGGAGAAGTTTGAGTACGGCGTGCGCTTGGGATTGAGGTCGGTGCCGCCGTTCGTGGCGGGAGGAATGCCCAGCAGTGCATCCACGACGCTGTTGCTGCCGTCGGTGAGCAGTTCGGGAATATCTTCGCCATTTCCGGCCACAGTGTTCGAGTCGATGGGGAAGCGGTTGTAGTCGAGCTGGTAGGCGTCGATGCCGGTCTTCAATTCCATCACCTCCTTCAGCACTTTCACACGGTTGCCATCGTCGATGATCTTGATGATCTGCGCAGCCGTCAGGCTGGCCAGGATCGCGATGATGGTGATCACGACGAGCAGTTCGATCAGGGTGAACGCTCGCGAAGCAGACTGCCGGTGCGTTTTCATGCCAGGAGTTTACCGGAAACGGCTGGCGTGAAGCAAGGCTGGATTTGCTTTCCTGCTTGATCCCCATTCCGAAACACCGGACAGGCATTTCCTCCGCGTGAACAAACAAGCCGTCCTCGATCACCTCCTCACCGTGCTGAATGCCGAACTCGCGTCGCTCACGCGTGCAGCGCAGGGTGCGTTTGCGGCGGCAACGGACCCGGACAGCAAGGCGGAGAACAAGTATGACACGCGCACGCTGGAGGCCTCGTATGTCGCACGCGGTCAGGCGCAGCGTGTGGCGGAGTTGCAGGAGGCGGTGCGGGCGTTTGGGGCCTTGTCGGGGAAGGCGTGGGAGTCAGGCGCGGCGATCACGCTCGGTGCGCTGGTGAGTTTGGAGACGCCCGAAGAGCGGGCGCATTACTTTCTCGGTCCGTTTGCCGGTGGGACGGAGATTGTGCATGAAGGAAACGAGATCGTTGTCATCACGCCTGCGTCGGCCTTGGGGCAGAAGCTCATCGGGCGTCGTGAGGGCGATGCAATTGCCCTGCGGCCCGGTGTCGTGGCGAAAATCGTCGCCGTGGTTTGATCACGGCGAGCAATCGCAGCCGCAGCATTCGCAGCCGTCGCCATCGCACGGATTGCAGTCGCACATGGAGCCGCCGCCTTTGCCGGGGCGACAAAAGCGCACGCAGTCACAGCAATCGCAGCAGTTGCACCCATCGCATTTGTCGCAGCAAGAGGAACGCTTGCGTTCGGTACCTTCAATTGGCGACTGCGGATGTTTCCGGCCGCTGTCTGTCTCCTCGGAAACCTGAGCCACGCGTGCTTCCGCACCTTCGATGAGCACGGCGCGCAGCAGATCGCGGTTTCTTCGCAATGGCAGGGCGTCAAACGCGCGACGCAGGCTGGTCAGCGCTGCTTCCAAGACAGGAAGCAGCGCGGCACGGCGGCCCGTGAGATCAGGAAAAGCGTGCAGCGGATTGAATTGGCCGCGCTGCTTGTCCCGCGCCCAGTCTTCCCACGCATCCTGCGCGTAAATGAGAAAGCCCAGGCTTTCCCCGAGCTGATGCAGCAGCGGTTTGGCCTCTGGCGAGCCGGAGACCTGCGCGAGATGGCCCACGATCTCGCCATACGCGGCGCTGGTGGGACGTGCGCAGTCGTGGAGTGTGGCGGAGCGGTTTTCGATGTCCGCCTGCCCGGCCATCCAAGCACGGACGTCTTGAACAGGAAAGCACAATGCATGCAGCAGGCCCAAGGCATCGCCGATGGGTGTGTCGAGCGCCAGTGAACCGAATCGCGCCGCGTGGCTGCGCCAGCCGCGTTCATCTTGCGCGTCGTCGTCGAGTTTCGCGCTCAGGCCGCAGATCGTGACGGCGGCGCTGTATTGCAGCACCGCATTGTCCGCCACGAGATCACGCGGTGTGGCGAACTTATTGCAGCAGGTCGTCTGGCAGAGCTGTGGCGGCGCTTCCGCCAGGGCCGAGCCGAGCAGCGTGAGAAAGGTGCTGTCCCGGTTCACCAGCCAGCGCGCCCACGCGCCGTAGTGCCGGTGCAAACTGGTGCCGAGGCCGCAGAAGTGCGCGCGATAGAGAGAGGCCGCCTTTTGGCAGCACATGGAAGGACCTGGGAGATGGCCGAACATTCGCCAAAGATGACGCAAACCACGTCAGCGACGAATGATTTTCGCTCACCCTGCACGGCGCATTTCGACGATCCACTCCGGCGCGGTGCCCTGACCGGGCACAGAGCTGTCCGGCTGACGTTTCAGGCCCATGGTGTGAGCCAGCAGCCACTCCAGACCTTCCCAGAAATGCAGCGCATCGAGCACGGGGTTCAGCATGTTGGTGATGGGGCAGTAGTGGACCTCCTTCGGGTTCGTGTGATGCACCGCGTGATGATGCGGGGTTTGCAGCAGGCGCAGATCCTGTAGCAGGGTGATGAACGCGCCGTTCTCGCGTCGTGTGCGGTGCGACCACTTGTGGACTTCGTTCGCATTGCCACCGACGAGGGCAAAGAGCCATACATGCCAGGTCAGACAGCCCAGCAACGCGGAGACGATGACCATGAGGCCCATCGCCAGCAGCAGTTCGCGATTGCTCTTCCACCAGGTGTGGCGCGCCATGCGCCGTGGCAGATGATGATGCACGATATTCGGGCGGCCGATCCACGTGCCCAGCCAGGGTGTGTCTTCGCGGATGTAAGCGTCCTCGGCCCAGTGGACGAGCCCGGCAACGAAATCAGCAGCGAGAACCACGCCTGCTGCCTGAAGGGATAGTGAGATGAGGTCGTTCATGACCCCGCATCACTTAGCCGGCATCTGGCGGATCAGGACATTGATAGCCCCGAAGATCGCATCGAGTTCATCAATGCTTACTTCTCGTCGTCAGGCACTGGCAGGGGCTTGGAAGTGAGCAGTCCGAGTTTTTGGAGAGCGGCCATTCGTTTAACGCGATCGTCGAAGTAGAAATGGGCGACGATGGGGTTCAGCCAGCCGGATGCGTCCTGGATGACGTTGTTGGGATGGAGGTCGAACACATCCACTTCACCGAGCAGGTCGTCGTCGAAGATGAAATTCCCTCCGAGGGACCTCGGCGCGGGATCACGCAATTGGTGACGCGCCAGACCCGCTCGAAGTTCGGGCCAGTCAGGATGAATGCCGCTGATGTAAGGCTGCGTGATCACGATGAAAGGGCGCCCCCCCTCGGTGTAACCACCTTCCAGCCGGATGTCGTCGTCGAAGTAGTGATTGGACAGCACGAGATCGGTCAGATAGTCGAAAAGCGACTCCGTGGCGAGCATGCGGGCATCGGCGACTTTAAGGACGCGCTCCACCTCAGGCAAGAAGGCCACGCGATGCTCCTTGCCACCCCGCATCGGGTTCGCCTCCAGGCTGGCGCGAACCACGGCCGCATTCAGTTCGCGGCCGACGTCCGCGATGAACCGGCTCAGGGCACGAACTTCATCGTCGATTGATTGGCCCGCACCTGCAGCATCGTCACCCGTCCCTGCGTCTGCAAGGCTCTGCGCCGCGCGTCGGAGAAGCTCCTGCGAACCACCGAGGAAACGGTGATCGCTGGCTTGCTGGCCGGGCTGAGGACTGGAGGAGGTTGTTTCAATGCTGCCATGATGCGGCAAAGCAGCGGTCCTGTCAAAGAGGCAAGATATGGGCTTCGACGGCACCCTTCAGGGGTGATGTGGTGCCGCAGGGATATTTGGGTGACGGAACCTCGTTGAGGTTCATGATCCGGCGGGGATCGTGGGTGGTGCGGTTCACAGGAGAGCGCTCGCTATCGCTCGGCACTCCTGGGCTGCATGAGGAAAGCCCGGTGGGCTTGGGTTACTTCGGAAGTTTGCGACTCGTTGCGAGTGGCAATAACCAACAACCGAGGACTACGAAAGTCTGTATGATCAGCAGCGCTGGAAGCATAACAGGGAAGAGAAACCAGTAAGGAGATGTTTCCTTGTCGCAAATTAACCAAACCACAGGCCACCCGAGATTCCAAACGTGATGGCTTGGATCCGAACCCGTGTAGCGAAAAAATGGCGGGCCAAAGAACGGGAAGAAATCGATAACTCCGAATACGAGAATTATTCCAGCCAAGAAAACGTTATGTTTTGTGGAGGTAATGAGCTTCACAGGCTGACTGTATTTATCACTTCCCAGCCTCACCAGCAGATCCTTGCTCTCGACGCTTTCGCCGATCTTGACGCAGATTTCGCTGACGGTGCCGGCACCAGGTGAGGCGACGGCGGCGAACATCTTAATGGCTTCGAGGGTGAGGAGCACTCGGAAGGCTTCAGGCAGCCACTTTGGACCGCTTGGCGGCTTTGCGGCGGCGTGGCAGGGGCTTGGCGATGAAAAAGCTATTCTTGTTGCCGAGGACGCCGGGGAAATCGCCTTCCAGCTCAACGAGCATCAGCATGTGCTTCGTGAGACGGCTCTTCTCCGCCTGCGTCATTTGGGCTAGTGGCTTCATCATGGTTAGAGGCTAGTTCAAAGGTTGCGGTCGTTCAAGCCTTGGCTGCGGGATTGTCCACACGGGCGGCAAACACCTGAATCTCGTGCTTTTCGATGGCAAAAAGATCCTCGATTCGCCTGCGAAGCTGACGCTCATAGAACGGGGCCGAGTCGAGAGTGGCCTCGCCCCAGACACGTTTGCAGCCCAGTTCTTTTGCCAGCAGACAAACTGACTGGAGCATTTGCAAGCCGACTGCTTTCACTCCCACAAGCTGCCCGCAAATATTGGGATGGACGAATAGGAAGTCGATCATCAGATGATGACACCAAGTCCGGCGGACCATCGCGGCACCGAGAATGCCCTGAAACCATTCCGCCGTGACTTTGAGGTGAAAGCAAAACTCTCCCTGAGCATTGCTGGCGATTAGCCGGTTCAGATGAGCGAGACTGGCGGCAAAGGTCTTGGTGTCTCGGTAGTGCCGCCAGCGCTTTGCCGCGAGCTGGGCAAACTCGCAAGCATCGGTGGCGCGGCTTCTCATGACTGGCTTGCCGCTCAATTCTGAGGGCACCTTCCATCGCTTCACGGCACGAATGTCGAGATCAGTGGCGAAACTCATCAACGCCTCAGTCGTCTGTCCATCCTTCACCACTGGAAAACGCAGCGGCATCCGAAACGAGGTCGAGGTTGGTTTTTTCGAGGCCATGGTCGGGCATTCACTTCACCAACCTCACCAGCAAATCCTTGCTCTCGACGCTCTCACCGATCTTGACGCAGATTTCGCTGACGGTACCAGCGCCGGGGGAGGCGACGGCGGCGAACATCTTCATGGCTTCGAGGGTGGCGATGGTGTCGCCTTCTTTGACCTTCTGACCGACGCTGACGGCGATGCTGGCGACCATGCCGGGCATGGGGGCACCGACTTGAGTCGGATCGGCGGGATCGGCCTTGGTTTTGGTGACGGCGTTTTTGGCGAGGGCTTTGTTGGTGACCGTCGTGTGGCGTGGGTAGCCGTTGAGTTCGAAGATGGCGGTCTGCTGGCCAGTGGCATCGGCCTCGGTCATGTTGAGGAGGCGGACGAAGAGGGTCTTGCCTTCTTCGAGGCTGATGTGGATCTCCTCCTTGTCCTGCAGGCCGTAGTAATACGCGGGCGTGGGCAGCGCGGCGACGTCACCATACGTTTTGCGGAAGTCAGCGAACTTCAGGAAGACATCGGGATACATGAGGTAGCTCCACACGTCGTCTTCGGTGGGTTCCTTCTTGAGCTTGCCCTTCAGCTCGGCGCGCACGTCGTCGAGCTTGATCTTGGCGGCATGGGTGCCGGGGCGGCCTTTGATGCGCTTGCCGCCTTTGCCGACGATGGCGTCGGCGAGCTTGTTCCACTTCTTGCGGCTGTCGGCGGCCTTCTCGGACTCCATGCCGTAGAACGGTTCGCCAAGCCAGCCTTCGAACATGCTGGTGACGTCCTTGCTCCACTTGGTGCCTTGCAGGTTGATGATGTCGGCAGGCTTCACACCACGCGCGACGCACTCGATGGCGAGATCGCCGACGACTTTGCTGGATGGTGTCACTTTGACGATGTCGCCGCAGAGCTGGTTCACCTCGGCGTAAGCGTGAGCGATCTCGGGCCAGCGCGGGCCGAGGCCCATGCCGATGGCTTGTTCCTTGAGATTGGTGTACTGACCACCGGGCATCTCGTGGAGATAGACTTCGGCGGTGCCGTAGGGCTCGGAAGTGTCGAAGGGCTTGTAGAAGCTGCGCACCGCAGCCCAGTAGTCGCTGAACTCTTGCAGCGCCTCGACATCGAGTCCGGTGTCGCGCGGCGTGTTCTGCATGGCGGCGACGATGGAGTTCAAGTTCGGCTGCGAAGTGCCGCCGGACATGGAGGCGATGGCGGCATCGACGACATCGACACCGGCGACGGAGGCTTCGATGATGCTGGCGGCGTTCAGGCCGCTGGTGTCATGCGTGTGGAAGTGAATCGGGATGCCGACCTCGTCCTTGAGCGCTTTGACGAGCTTCTTCGCGGCAAAGGGACGCACGAGTCCGGCCATATCCTTGATGCAGAGCATGTGCGCGCCCATCTTTTCGAGTTCCTTGGCGAGGCGGACGTAGTATTGAAGATCGTACTTGTCGCGCTTCGGGTCCATGATGTCGCCCGTGTAGCAGAGCGTGCCTTCACAGATCGAAGTCGTGTCTTCGCGCACCGCATCCATCGCGGCGGTGAGGTTTGGCAGGTAATTGAGCGAATCAAAGATGCGGAAGATGTCCATGCCGTTGGTGGCGGCATGTTTGATGAAGCCCTTCACCACATTGTCCGGGTAGTTCGTGTAACCGACGGCATTCGAGCCACGGAACAGCATCTGCAGCAGGATGTTCGGTACCTTGGCGCGGATGTCGCGCAGGCGTGCCCACGGGTCTTCACGCAGGAAGCGCATGGTCACGTCAAAGGTCGCGCCGCCCCACATTTCGAGGGAAAACAGGTTCGGCGTGCGACGTGCGACGGCATCCGCCACAGCGAGCATGTCAAAGGTGCGCATGCGCGTGGCGAGCAGCGACTGATGCGCATCACGCATTGTGGTGTCGGTGAGGAGCAGGCGTTTCTGCTTCGCAATCCAGTCTTTGCAGAACTTCTCCGGCCCCATCTCGGTGAGGAGCTGCTTCGTGCCTGCTGGGATTTGAGATTTGAGATTTGAGATTTCAGATCGTGGCAGGGGAGCTGCCACAAAGGCCTTGTCGATTTTGTGCCCCTTCGCATGCGGATTGCCGTTCACGATGGTGTCGGCGAGATAGCTGAGCAGCTTCGAGGCACGGTCTTTGCGGGCGACGAACTTGAGCAAATCGGGGTTGTTGTCGATGAACCGCGTGGTGGCCTGACCGGCCATGAAATCTGGATGATGCACCACGTTCATGAGGAACGGGATGTTCGTTTTCACGCCACGGATGCGGAACTCACGCAGACCGCGGTCCATGCGGTCGAGCGCCTGCTGATAGGTGCGGGCAAAGACGGTCATCTTCACCAGCATCGAGTCATAATACGGCGTGATGACGGCATTCGTGGCCCCGAGAGCGCCATCAAGGCGGATGCCGAAGCCACCGGCACTGCGGTAGGTCAAAATTTTGCCAAAGTCCGGCGTGAAGCCGTTCTCCGGGTCTTCGGTGGTGATGCGGCACTGGATGGCGTAGCCGCTCTTTTCGATCTTGTCCTGCACCGGCAACGCCAGCGGCTCATCATGCATGGCGTGACCTTGTGCGATCAAGATCTGGCTGCGCACGATGTCGATGCCGGTGATCTCCTCCGTCACCGTGTGCTCCACCTGAATGCGTGGATTCATCTCGATGAAGAACCACTCGCCCGTCTCGTGATCGACGAGGAACTCGACGGTGCCTGCGTGGGTGTAGTTCACTTCCTTCGCGAGCTTCACGGCGGCATCGCACAGGCCGTCGATGACGCTTTGCTTCACGCCATAGCTCGGGGCCTGCTCGATGACCTTTTGATGACGGCGCTGCACGGAGCAGTCGCGCTCATGCAGGTGCAAAACATGCCCGTGTTTGTCCGCGAGGATCTGCACTTCGATGTGCTTCGCCTTTCCGACAAACTTCTCCAAGAACACCGCGCCATTGCCGAAGGAGCGGAGGGCCTCCGTCTGGGCTTCGTCGAGCAGCTTTTCCAGATCCTTCGCCTCACGCACAACGCGCATGCCGCGTCCACCACCACCGAAGGCAGCCTTGATGATGAGCGGGAAGCCGATCTTCTTTGCGGCAGCGATGGCTTCTTTGCGATCACTGACCGGTTCGTCGGTGCCTTCGAGAATGGAGACCTTGAGCTTGCGGGCGATGTTTCGCGCAGCGGTCTTATCACCCATCATGTCGAGGATTTTTGCTTCTGGGCCGATGAAGATGATGCCAGCATCCGCACAGGCCTGAGCGAAGGCTGGGTTCTCACTGAGGAATCCGTAACCAGGATGGATGGCATCCACGCCTTTCTCTTTGGCGATGGTGACGATGCCTTCGATGTCGAGGTAAGCGCCGAGCGGGCCTTTGTCCTTATTCAGCTCGTAGGCTTCATCCGCCTTGAAGCGATGCGGGCAAAAGCGGTCTTCTTGCGCGTAGATGCCCACCGTTTTCAAACCCAACTCGGTGGCCGCCCGCATGACGCGGATGGCGATCTCGGAGCGGTTCGCGACCATGAGCTTTTTGATCGGCCTAATGGCAGATACAGCGGGCTCGGTGCGGGAGGCTTTGGCGGCGGATTTCTTGGGCATGGCAGGTTGGTTGGGGAAAGGAGCAGGTGCCGGGCAAACCGGCGCGCGATTCTCCACGGCGGGCGGGGCTTTGCAAGGCGGGGACGGACGAGATTTCTGGCATCATTGC
>NZ_JBJXFV010000134.1:0-18056 GCF_046154365.1 Prosthecobacter sp. | reverse complement strand
CAAGGCGCTGCTGCAGTCGATGCGGGGTGAAATGGCCGCAGGCTTGGGTTCGCTGGAGTTTCATCAGGACACCATCGCAGGAAGAAAGCAGGGTGGCGAGGATGCCGCCAACGCGTTTGCCGCTATGATGGGAGGCATCCTGAAGCCCAGTGCATTTCATCTGCTGCCCGATGGCTTGTATGACCACTGGAAAAGTGTGATCGCGGAGATGGAGCTGCGGTACCTGATCCAGCCATTGAAGCAGGAGGGGATAGCGGGTGCGGTGCGGGAGGGAGATGCACTGGACCATGAGATCACGGCGAAGCAGAACTTCCTGCTGCATGCAGATCACATCATGGCCCGGCTCATGGTTCCCGCCCTGAAGCAGGTCAGTGTGACCGCGTTGCAGGTGCAGGCGCGCACACGTCAGGCCGTGACGGGGCTAGCGCTTGAACGTTTCTTCGGCAAACATGCGAACTATCCCGCAAGGCTCGATGAACTCGTGCCGGAGTTTCTGCCGGCGGTGCTGCTTGATCCATGCGATGGCAAGGCGATGCGCTATCGCACGACGAACGCAGGCCGTTACCTGCTCTGGTCGGTGGCCTTTGATGGCAAGGATGACGCGGGCACGGTGAACGTGACCAAGCCGGAGGATTCCGGTGCGCTGCGAAAGCCCGGTTACCTTGGCGATTGGACCTGGCAGTATGAACCGGCGACGAAGTAACCGGCCCGAATGCTGTAAAACACTGGACAGGGCTGCGGTTTCCTTCTTGAATCGTGCTTTCACCGCATGAAGGCACGCAGGCAACCCAAGACAGGCAGGCACAAGGCAGGTGCGCTAGGCCTGCCTGCCGCCAGCGACCAAGCGGATGTTGAGGCGCTGATCTTCAAGCATGCGGACGTTGTTTTGTTCTGCATCGCCGTTGAGCCGGGAGGAGTGTTTCGATTTGTGGCGGTGAACCGCGCTTTTTTGAAGGCCACGGGTCTGAAACAGAGCAAAGTGGTGGGGAAGCGAGCGCAGGAGGTCATCCCGCAGGCATCTCAAGCAATGGTGCTGAAAAATTACCGGCGCGCAGTGCGCGCAAAGCAACGCGTGACATGGACCGCGTGCAGCTCGTGCGCGATTGGCGCGAAGCATGAGGAAGTTTCGGTGACGCCGATGCTCGATGCCAGAGGCCGGGTGACGCATCTGGCGGGCATGGTGCATGACATCACCGCGCGCGAGCAGACGGAGGAGGCGCTGCGCCTTTCTGAGGGGCGCTATGCGCGCGCCGTACGCGGCACCCACGATGGGGTGTGGGACTGGGACATTGCCACCGGGGAGGACTATTTGTCGCCCCGGTGGAAGGAGCTGCTGGGATTCCGCAAGGACGAGCTGGTGAATCATGTGGACACTTTCTTTTCGCGCATCCACCCCGAGGATCTGGCGCGGGTGCAGGCGGCGGTGCAGGCGCATTTGAAGCGACGCGTGCCCTATGACATCGAACTGCGGCTGCGCATGAAAGCTGGCAGCTACGGCTGGTTCCGTGCCCGCGGCGAGGCGGAACGGGATGCGAAGGGCAAGCCCATACGCATGGCCGGGGCCATCACGGACATCAGCGCCAGCAAACAGACGGAGCAAGCGCTGCGTGAGAGCGAGGAGCGCTACCGCCTGCTGGCGGATCACACGGAGGATTTTGTCGCCCTCAATGACACCGAAGGGAACCGGCTTTACCTGAGTCCTTCCTTCTTCCGCAAGACGGGTTGGACGCCCGAGACGCTGAGGCGCAGCGATTGGCGTACGCGAGTGCATCCAGAGGATCTGGAGAAGGTGGTGCGCACTCGAGATGCCAATCTGAACGGGAAGACCACCACCATCGAGCAC
This sequence comes from Prosthecobacter sp., assembly GCF_046154365.1. Classification (GTDB taxonomy): domain Bacteria; phylum Verrucomicrobiota; class Verrucomicrobiia; order Verrucomicrobiales; family Verrucomicrobiaceae; genus Prosthecobacter. The sequence continues at coordinate 16,213 of NZ_JBJXFV010000134.1, read as the reverse complement.
CGTACCCGTTGCCGTGACGGTTCCTGGCTCTGGGTGGAGACGCACTGCAAGCCGATCCGTTGCAAAAACGGCAAAGTATGGCGGCTGCTGGTGTCATCCCATGACATCAGCGAGCGCAAGGAGGCGGAAGAACAGTTCAAACGCGAGCAGGGTTCAGTCTGGCACTGGTGGACCACCCCTCCATGCTGATCATGGTCCTGGATGCGAGGGGGCGCATCGTGCATGTGAACGAGACGGCGGCACGGGGTCTAGGCTATCGGCGGGAGGAGTTTGTCGGCCGCACGCCGTGGGAAATGGGGCTGATGGATGCCCAGGAAACCGCACGATCGAAGAAACGCTTTCGCCAGATGATTCACGACGGCGTCCATGCGCCAGTCGAAGTGCGGCTGCGCACCAAACAGGGTGAATGGCGCAACGTGGAGCTGCGCAGCAAGATCACGCCGAACAAGGATGGCACAATTGACCGCGTGATCATGACGGCCACTGACCTGACGGAACGCCTCCGCATGCAGCAGGAGGTGCTGCGCATTTCCGAGCAGGAGCATGCCCGCATCGGCAGTGATCTGCACGATGGCGTGGGGCAGATCATGACCGGAGTCGCCTCGCTGCTCGACGCGCTGGAAAATGACCTGCAAGGCGAGGCCAGACAAAGTGCGGGCCGCATCCGCGAGTTGGTGCAGGAGGCGATCCAGGACGTGCGGCGCATGTCCCACGGCCTATCACCGGCGGCGGTGCGGCATCGTGAGCTGGGCGGTGCGCTGCAACTGCTCGCGGAAACCATTCGCACCAATTTTCGCACGGCATGCGTCTGCCAGACCGCAGGGGACATCCGCATCACCGATCCAGAGAAGCAGATGCATTTGTTCCGCATTGCCCAGGAGGCGGTCAACAATGCGCTGCGTCACGGCAAACCGAAGCAGGTCAAACTGAGTCTGCAACGTCACGGTGAGCATGAATGCGTGCTGAAGATCGAGAACAACGGCCGCAGCATAGCGAAGGACAACAATGGCAGTGACGGCATCGGCCTGCGCGTGATGGATTACCGCGCCAAACTCATCGGCGGCCGATTGCAGGTGCAGAATGGCAGGCGTGGCGGCGTCTGTGTCACCTGCCGGTTTCCTTGCGCGTAATGCGGCTCAAAACAAATCGAGCGCCAGATCGAGCGCACGGGCGGAATGCGTCAATGCGCCGACGGAAATGGCATTCACACCGGTCGCGGCCACGTCTTTGATCGTGTCGAGAGTGATGCCACCGCTGGCTTCGAGCCAGAGTTTGCCTGTGACGAGTTTCACGGCTTCGCGCTGTTGATCCGTGCTCATGTTGTCGAGCAACAGCATGTCCACGCCGTCGAGGGTGAGGAAATCCGCGACCTGCTTCAGTGTGGCGGCTTCGAGCTGGATGCGGACGCCTGGACGCTCGGCGCGCAGCTTGTGAATGGCGGTCTGGAGGGATGGCAGATCGCTGTTGGCCGCAAGGTGGTTGTCTTTGACCATCGCGTGATCGTAGAGGCCCATGCGATGGTTCGTGCCGCCGCCAGCTTTGACGGCGGCTTTTTCGAGCAAGCGCCAGCCAGGGGTGGTCTTGCGCGTGTCCCAAACCTGCACGGGATGCGGTTTGACGGCCTCGACATAGCGTTTCGTCTGCGTGGCGACGCCGCAGAGGCGTTGGAGGAAGTTCAGGGCCGTGCGCTCGGCGGTGAGCAGGGAACGAGTGCTGCCGGCGGCCTTGAGCAGGATGTCGCCGCGCACAAACGGACTGCCATCGGGGATGCAGACCTCGACTTCGAGCGCAGGGTCGATTTCTTTGAAGACGGTGGTGGCGATTTCGGCCCCGGAGACGATTCCTGGCTCACGGGCGACGATTTCGCCCCTGGAACGGCAGTTTTCAGGGATGAAGTAGAGAGAGGTGACATCGCCGGAGCCGACATCTTCGGCGATGGCGGCGCGGATCAGGGCAAAAACGGAGGATTCCATGGGTGGGGGGAGTTTAGGGCACAATCCGGCGGTTTCCAGCCTGGGGGAAAAACAGGTTGCCAAATCAGGTGAACTGTCCATCTTCCCCGCCCCTCGCCCCCGGCCTGACTGATTCACGGCCTGCGCAGCGCGGACACTTTAGGAGCGTGCCATGAGCAAAATCATCGAAAAGATCAATCAAGAGCAGTTGAAGAAGGAAGTCACCACTTTCACCGTGGGTGACAGCGTCAAGGTACACACCCGCGTCGTGGAAGGCGACAAGGAGCGTATCCAGATCTTCGCCGGCATCGTCATTGCCCACAAAGGCTGTGGCATCAACGAGGCCTTCACCGTCCGCAAAATTTCCTATGGCGAAGGCGTGGAGCGTGTGTTCCCGCTGCACAGCCCGAAGGTCGCGAAGGTCGAAGTCACCAAGACTGGCCGCGTGCGTCGTGCCCGCCTGCATTATCTCCGCCAGCGCCAAGGCAAGGATGCCATGTCCGTGAAGGATCAGGCCCAGACTGCTGAAGGCTGAGCCTGAGCGCAGTTTTCTGAGTGTGTGTTTTCAAGACAAAAGGGAGGGCTGTGAGGCCCTCCCTTTTTCTTTGAATGAGTTCAGCAAACGGGAGCGGGCTGATCCCAGCTCGCTCCCGGGCCAATCATTACTTCTTCTTTTTGCTGCCGCCTCCCAGCATGGTGAGTAACAGCACAAGGACGACCACGCCAATGCCGATGAGGATCATATTGGTGGTGCTCATGCCGCCTTCTTCCTCCACGGGTGCAGCAGGCATGGGAGCGGCGGGAACAGGCTGCGGCGGCTGGGCATAAGCCCCAGGTTGTTGCGGCTGAGCATAGACTCCAGGCTGCTGTTGAGGTGGATAACCTGCGGGGACGGTTCCAGGTGCAACCGCAGCGCCTGGCTGGACCGGAACCGGATAACCTGCGGCTGGTAGTACCGGCGTGGTTCCAGGTACTGGAGCCGGTGTCACAGTTCCGGGCACAGGCGCGGTTCCGGGAACCGGGGCGGTCCCGGCCGGTGCTACGGGGGCGCCGCCACCGGCTGCCGCAAGAGCGGCGGCCATTCTGGCATCCTCACCAGGAGCCCCGGTGCCGCCGATGGCACTGGATCCCCCGGCGGCGCCAGGGGCACCAGGCTGCGTCTGCGGTTGTGCTGCCTGCGCGGCAAGCAGTTGCTGGGCGTAGGCATAGCGTGCGCGGTAGGCTTGGAACACGGACTGATAGAACTGCTTGCTGGTGGTGTCCGCATTGGCGGCGGCGGTTTCGCCCTCCATGATGGCGTCGCCCATGTTTTTCAGCTCTGCGGCATCCTTGCCCGCTTTGAGATCCGCCCGCATGAGGCGTGCGATGGCCTCATTGACTTTAGTGATGACGGCGATATCGACCTCCTTCAGGCGATTTTTTTCGGTGATGATGTTCTGGGACAGCGACTTCAAGCTCGGCAGATCGTACTTGAAGGGGGTGTACCACTTGCTGGATTTGCGCTCCAGATCGTAGGTGGTCTTCCAGAGTTCTTTTTCACGCGCAATGGCATCCTTCATCCGCGTGAGATCCGGCTCGATGAGTTTCTTAATGTTGTCATCACGCATCTTCTGCAAGGTCGGCTGGTCTTTGATCATCTGCTCGATCTGCGCCTCGTATTTGGTCAGAATGGCGAGGGCTTCCTCGATCGCCTTGGGATAATAGATGGAGGCGCTGTTGCCGCTGCGTGGATCGGAGAGCTTGTCGAATTCCTTGAGCGCTCCGGAGTAGTCTTTTGCCTCTGCTTTGTCCATGACGGCAGCGCGCAGAGCATAGGCCTTGATGTTGAGGCTTTCCGCTTTGGCTTCGTCCGGGCTGAGCCAACGGCCTTCCAGCTTTGCGCCGCCAGAGACAACTTTTTCCTTTTCCTCCTGGATCTCAGTGACCATTTTTTCGACCTCGGCGGCCTCCTTGGTGCCGGGATAACGGTTCACAAAGGGGCGCAGGCGGTCCTGGATGAGCTGCTCGTATTTCTCCGCCGACAAGAGGTCCGGCGTCGGGAGCTGTTTTTTCAACTCAATGAACTCTACTTCTTCCGGCTTCTGTTTGATGATGCCGCCCTCGGCGATCTCGGTGCGGAGGATGTCCTTCTCATCCCAGATCTTCGGCGTCAGGTGGTATCGCATGCGGATTGCCGTCGGCGTTTCTGACAGGATGTTGCCTTCCAGCTTCTTGCCGTCCTTGAGGGTCACAATGTCGGCATACAAAAATCCAGGGCTGCACAGCAGCGCACAGAGGGCAGGTCGGAAACGGCTCAATTTCATGGGTGGTGCGGGTTGGATGGGGGTGTCAGAGAAATGTACGCGGGTGGAAATGCGCGGGTATTGAGAAATAACTCAAAACCACGCCACGAGTAAAGAACGAACCTGATTTTCCTCCAGTCCAGGGGGCAGTCTCACTTCGTGCGGCGCTTGAGCACGATGCGCTTGAAGCGGGCATTGCCGTCCAGGCTCACACTCATCACCTCGGGGTCGTTGACGAAGACGTTGTGGATCAGGCGGCGGTAGTAGCTGTTCATCGGCGGCAGATCGGCGTTCTGGCCGGTGGCACGCACACGATCGCCCAGTTCCTTCGCCCGGGCGACCATCTTGTCCTCGCGCATGGAACGGTAGAACTCCACATCGACGCGGATGCGCGGGGCGTCCTTAATGTGGCGCTGGAGGATACGGTTCACGAGGTACTGGATGTCCTCCAGCGTCTCGCCACGACGGCCGATCAGGGCGTCCGAATCATCCGTGAGCAGTTGCAGCGTCGGACCGTCCGGACCGTTGTCCTCCTCGATTTGAACCACGAAGCCCAGGTAACCGAGCATCGCGTCGAGAATATGGCGTGCGTGTTCGAGGGGCGGCATGATCGTCTAACCTCCAAGACGGGGTGGTTTAGGGCCTTTCTTCTTGTCCTGCTTGTTGCCGAGAGGATTAAAGAACGGATTCTGCGGCGGCGGGCCTTTTGGCACCGGCTTCTGCGTCACTTTTTCCAGCGTCGGCTCCGGCATGTAAAGCTTCATGACCCGGGTCTGGAAGATGCTGAAAATGTTCTGCGTGGACCAGTACAGCGCCAGTGCGGCAGCGAAGTCGTAGCTGAACCACAGGAAGAACAGCGGCATGAACATGAAAATGCGCTGCTGCGTCTTGTCCACGGTCTGCGGCTGCGGCGTCAGCTTCATCTGCGCCACCATCGTCAGGCCCATGATGAGCGGCAGCGGGTTGATGTTGAAGCCAAGCAACTGCCCCTGCGTATCGGCGGCGGCCAAATCCTTCACCCACCAAAACGACTGGCCGCGCAGCTCAGCAGCCACTTCCAGCACGCTGTACAAGCCGATGAAGATCGGGAACTGCAAAAACAGCGGCAGGCAGCCGCCCAGCGGATTGACGCCATACTCCTTGTAGAGCTTCATCACCTCCATCTGCTGCTGCTGCGGGTTGTCCTTGTACTTCTCTTGCAGCTCCTTCATCTTCGGCCCCAGCAAGCCCATGCGCTTCATCGTCATGGTGGACTTCGCATGGATCGGCCAGAGGCAGAGCCGTACAAAAATCGTCAGCAAAATGACCGCGAGACCCCAACTGCCGCTGATGCTGTGCATCCAGCGCATGACCTTGGACAGTGCGATGCTGACGATCTTGAAATAGCCGTAAAACATCGCGTAGCTGCGCTGGTGGCCGATGCGGCTCAGGCGGTCATACTCCTTCGGTCCGAGGTAAATTTGATAATGTTCGCTGTGCGCGGCACCAGGGGCCAGATCGACCGTCGGCAGGCCCAGCGCGGCATCAAAGGCGTGGTCTTGGATGTCAGCCTTGCCAGCGTTCGCTGCATCAATCGGCTGCGCCAAGGTGCGACGCGACGACCAGAATTTCCCCGGCGCATCCTTGGCGTCCATCCGCGTGATGATGTGGGTGTAAAAGCGGCCCATTACCCCGGCAAAGCGCAGCGCATCGAATGATTTTCTGAACTCGGTCGGAGCGTCGCTGAAAAACCCTTTGTTGAAGAATCCCGACAATTCGTACTCCGCATCGCCAGCGTTGTTCCAGAAGAAGCCGTCGTAGCGTGCGTCATCGTGCTTCATCGCGCTCGAAGCACCCGCATAGAGATAATATTCCTCGGAGCGATGCTGCGCCGTGCCGGTGTTCTTCAGCGTGAGCGTGAGATCGATCAGATGCTCGTCGCCCTCGCTGCCTTCGGTCAGCGTGTAGGCCTTCGTCACCACGATGCCTTCGGCGCTGGTGCCTTCAAAAGTGGCGCTCTTGTCGCTCTTTGCCGTCAGCTTGTAGGCGATCGCATCCAGCCCCGCCGGTTCGCGCCGCAGCGCCCCGATCGGTTCAAGGGCGTTCTTGTTCAATGTGACCTGATCCGTGCCCGCCAAAACTGCACGCGCGATACCACCGCCCTTGGAGGTCAGTTCAAACGTGACGCTGCCGGTCGTGAGCGAGTGCGTTTCCTCCGGCACCGTCGGTACCGCAGGCGTTGCTGGTGCTGTGACGGCTGGAGTTGCCGCTGTCGCAGTTGGAGCCACGGGCGTTTCTGCCGGCTTCTTGGCAGCTTCCTCAATCTTTTTGCGATCCGCCGCGTCCTTGGCGATCCTGGCATTTTCCTGCATGTAGTGCCAGTTCACCCCCATGAGGATGACGCACAGCGTCACGATGATCCAACTTTTACGGTCCATGAAATTGAGAGAGGGTTCGGGAGATTTTAAAGTTCAGTTGAGTTCACGCGGTGGCACCGGATCATGCCCATGACCGCCCCAAGGGTGGCAGCGGCAGATGCGGCACAGGCCCAGCCAGCTGCCGCGCAGTGCGCCGTGGGTTTCCACCGCCTGGAGAAAATACGCCGAGCAGGTCGGTGTGTAGCGACATCCCGAGCCAGGGCCACCAAAGGCATGAATGACGGGAGAAATGAAAACTTGGTAGCCACGGATGAAAATTCGGATGAGCCATTTCATGAGGCGGGGACGACGGGAGCAGACTGTTGCAGCAGATTCATGCGCCTCGCCAGCCGCAGCCAGTCTTTTTCCAACTCCACCAGCGTGGCCTGCGGCGCACGCCAGCGGGCGATGATCACCATCTGCCAGCCGGGAGCGATTTCCGCGCGATGAGCACGAACAATCTCACGCAGGAGGCGGCGAATGCGGTTCCGCACCACGGCATTGCCCAGTTTACCCCCGGTGATGAGGCCAAACTGGAACTCCGCCAGTGCTTCTACCCGCAACGCACCCACCACCAGAAATTTTCCGGCCTGGCTGCTGCCCTGCGCCTTCACCCGCGCGAAATCGCACGCGAGCTTCATCCGCAGGTTGGAAGGCAGGCGCATGGAGGAGGGAGCGCCGCAGCAGGTTTAGGTGTGCTGCTGGGTGTGGCGCTTGAAGTGAATTTCCACGCCCTTCGGCAGGAGGCGCTTGCGACCGGCACGGCGGCGGCGGGCCAGAATGTCGCGGCCATTGGCGGTCTTCGAGCGGGCGCGGAAGCCAAACTGCTGCTTGCGCGTGCGCTTGGAGGGTTGGTAGGTCCTGAATGTCTTGGGCATGGGCGTATGGGGTGGTGAAAGGCGGAATGAAGGCTCAGACCGGACAAATCACGGCCTCCCCTCGAAAAGGGGGCGCGAAACTAGCGGGAGCCGCCCATTTGTCAATCAGGTGATCAAATCGAGCCAAGTTCGCCCGTTTCATCGTTACTCATCGCCCATGAAACCCATCCTTCTCATCGCTCTCATTCTTCCCATCCTCGCGCACGCAGACACCCCCGCCGCCCTCCCGCTATGGGAAAAAGGCGCTCCAGGTTCCGAATCCCGCGCCACCGAGCCAGAAAAAACCGAAGGCAGCAACGTCATCAACATTCACAACCCCAGCATCACCCCCTTCGTCCCCGCTGCCGACAAATCCAGCGGCACCGCCGTCATCATCTGCCCCGGCGGCGGCCACTCGAAGCTTTGCCTCGGCCACGAAGGCTACGCCCTCGCCGAATGGTTCCGCGACCACGGCATCGCCGCCTTCGTGCTCAAATACCGCCTCGCCCGCGAAACAGGCAGCACCTACACCATTCAAGACCACGCCATGGCCGACGCACGCCGTGCCATCCGCACCGTCCGCAACCGCGCTGCCGAATGGCACCTTAAAACCGACCGCATCGGCATCCTCGGCTTCTCCGCCGGGGGCGAACTGGCCGCCTTCGCCGCCATGAAGAACGATCCCGGCCAAAAAGACGCCGCCGATCCTATCGAACGGCAGTCCAGCCGCCCCGACTTCCAAGCCCTCATCTACCCCGGCACCTCCGGCCTCTTCAATGCCGAAAAAGGCATGCCCCCGCTCTTCATCGCCTGCGGCTACAGCGACCGCCCCGACATCGCCGAAGGCATGGCCACCCTCTACCTCAAATACAAAGCCGCCGGCGTGAAAGCCGAACTCCACATCTACGCTAACGCCGGTCACGGCTTCGGCTACAAACCCGACGCCAAGCCCAGCGCCGCCGCGAAGTGGCCTGACCGCTTCACCGAGTGGCTGACGGACAGCGGTTTGCTGGGCAAATGATGGATCACTCCTTCGCCTTCTTCTTCCGCTTGTCCTTCTTCTGCTCCTTGCGGCTTTCATCGCCGTTCCAGCGCTCATCTTCCCAGCGTGGGGGCTGCATGGTAGCGTTCCACTGGTCGAAGAGTTGCTGCAAGGCCTTGGCTTTCTCCGGCTCCTTCGCAGTGAGGTCGGTTTGTTCGCCGGGGTCGGTGGCGAGGTTGACGAGCATGGGCTGCATGGCCTTGGAGGCTTTCACGAGCTTCCAATCGCCCTGACGCACGGCGTGCTGCACGCCGAAGCGGAAGTAGAGTTCGCGTGGCGCGAGTTGGTCGGTTTTACCTTCGAGCAAGGGCAGCAGGTTCACGCCGTCGAGTACAGTAGCCATCTCGCTCCTGCGAGATGAGCTGGGGGCTTCGTTGGCGGGCAAAGTTTTCGATGATTCGGGAGTGTGGCCGGGTTTCACCGCGCTGGGCTCATCTCGCGGAGCGAGATGGCTACTTTGCGCCGCCGCGAGTGCGGTGGGCAGCACATCGAGCTGGATCACGGGTTCGTTGCTCACGCGACCGGCGGGAATGCGGCCTTTCCAGGCGGCGAGCCATGACACGCGGATGCCGCCTTCCCACACGAACCATTTGTGGCCGCGCAGGCCGCCCATCTCGGCATTTTGATAGGCACCACCGTTGTCGCTGAGGAGAAAGATGAGCGTGTTTTCCTCCTGCTTCAGTTCGCGCAGCTTCATCATCACGGTGCCGATGGCTTCATCGGCCTCGGCAGCGAGTGCGGCATACGGCGCGTCGCGTTTTGGCAGGTCTTTGAATTTCTCCAGCCATTTTTCCGACGCGACGTGTGGTGAATGCACGGCGTTGAAGGAGAGATACAGGAACCACGGCTTGTCGCGGTTCGCGTCGATAAACTTCACCGATTCAGCCGCATAAACCGGCGAAGTCACCGGCGCACCGGGCAGTTCCTGCTGCAGTTCCTTGCCACGATAGAACGACGGCCCTTTGCCTTCGCCGAGATTGCCCACGGTGCCCATCGCGAAGTCAAAACCACGCGCTGGCGGCATGAACTCCGCGCTGGTGTCGCCCAAGTGCCATTTGCCGACGATGCCGGTGGTGTAGCCCGCCGTTTTGAGATGCTGCGCCATTGTGGTCTCGCTCAGCAGCAGTTCACGGCCTGCTTTCGTCGGATTCGCATCATGGCCGGTGCGTGCTTGATAGCGCCCCGTCATCAAGCCCACGCGTCCGGGCGAACACACACAGCCAGAGGAGTAGCCGTTGGTGAAACGCACACCGCCTGCGGCCAGCGCATCCATGTTCGGCGTCGGGGCCATCTTGCCGCCGTAGGCTCCAGGCTGCGCCCAGCCCATGTCATCGAGATAAAAGATGAGGATGTTCGGCCTCGTGGCCTCCGCACGAACGGATGAAGCAAAGACAAGCAGCAGTACGATGGATTTCATGTGCGCCATCCGAACGTGACCGCACTGCGATTATATCAGCCGATCACGCCGCCGCAGAACGCAGGCGCAGATGCACCGCTTCATTCACGGCGTCTGCCAGTGCATCCAAATCCTCACGCTTGGTCAGCTTGTGGTTGTTCTCGTCCTGCACGTAGATGGCGTCGATGGCGACACCTTTTTCCGTGCTGATGCGCGCATGGGTGACGTTGTGGCCCAGCCGGCCGATGGCCATGAAGATGTCGTAGAGCAAGCCGAGTCGGTCCACGAGCTGGAGTTCCAGCACGGTCTGATCCGGCGAGAGATGATTGTTCAAGTAGATGCGCTGCGGGATTTCATCGCCGATCTCATCGAGCATGGTGATGGACTTGCCGAGTTTCTGCGCGATGGCGGCGCTGAAATCAAACTGCGGGCCGCTGAAGGCCTTGCGCACTGACTCTTCGACACGGTTGCGTGCGCTTTTCGTGGAGACGGCCGCGAAGTTCGTGTTGCACACGCGGAAGATGTCCAGCACGAGGTCGTCGCCGCGCCGGTAGAGGTCGGCGCTGAGAATGTTGATGCTTTCTGCCGCGAGTGCGCCGGACAGGCGTGCAAGCAGCAGGTGGCGGTCCCAGCAGACGACCGTCAACTCGCTGTAACCTTGATCGACGTGGTCCTGCCACGTCATCATCGGCAGTAGTCCGGCATCGGCTTCTGCTTCGACCAGTTGCACGAAGAACTGCCGGAACTGCTTCAGATGCGCGACGATGACCTCCGCCTCGCGGAAATTGAAATAGGACGGCGGCATGTGGCGGAAGTGCGCCTCCACTTCCGCCTCAAATCCAGCGCCAAGACGGCGCGTTACGCCGCTGCGCAGCTCATCCAGCGGCACCTGCACCTGGCGCATGTAGTCCGCCGGGGCATTCATGAAGCGCAGCGTGTTGTGGTAGAGCTGACGGATCGAGGCTTCCTTGTAGCCGGACCAGCTCTTGTCGCTCGTGCCCTTTGAGTCGGCGTAGGTCATGAGCAGCAGCGTGTCGAGATTCTCCTTCGTGCGCACGATGGCGGCGAATTCTTCGATCACCTGCGGGTCTTCCAGGCTCTTCGTCGTCGCTGTGCGATACATCAGCAGATGGTTATCGACGAGAAAGAGCAGCAGCTTCCGCAGTTCGCCTTTGACCTGCAAACGCCGGCACACGGCGGCGGCCAGCGTCGTGCTTTCATCCGTGTGCGTCTTCTTGTTCGCCGCCCGGCCGGCATCATGCAGCAGCAGCGCGAGGTAGAGCACATACGGCTGCTGCAGGTCGTGAAACAACTGCTGGAACAGCTCGGTGCCTTTGAGCGTGGGATCGCTCAGCTCGTCGAGCTTGTCGATGGTGCGCAGCGTGTGCTCGTCCGCCGTGTAGAGGTGGAAAAACTCATGCTGCACGAGATTGGTGAGCGCCCCGAACTCCGGCATGAAACGCCCGAGGAAACCGACGCGGTGCATCTGCCGCAGCGTGCGTGCCGCATCGCCCTTGTTCGCCAGAATCGCCTCGAAGGTCGCGCGGTTGGCCTTGCTGTAGCGGAAGCTCGTGTCCACGAGACGGAAGTTGTCCTGAATGAGCTGGAACAAATCCGGGCTGAGGCGCAGATGCCGCTTCTGCGTGTGCAAAAACAACCGCATCAGGCGCTCAGGGTCGTCTTTGAAGATCGTCGGGCCTTCCGCATACAGCCGCTCATGCTTGCGGATGAAGCCGTCGAAGCGTTCCTGCTGCTTCTCCGCACTTTTGCGCGCTAGAAAGCCGATGAGCCGGCTTTTCTTCGTGCCGGTCTCCAGCGCCTGGAGATGGAAGCGGTCCATCACCTCGCTGCTGCGCTGCAAAATGTCGCGGGTGGCCGTGTAGTAGTCATGCATCAGCGCCTCGATGCGGCGCAGCAGCGTTTTATGCCGGTAGCCGAGGTTCGTGGCCACCGGCCCCTGCAACCGCAGCGTCAGCAGATCCTCTGCACGCTTCTCCGTGTAGTGCATCTCATTGCGCACCCGCAGGATGAAGTCGTAACCCTGCTCTACCTCCTTCCAGCCCGCTTTCGAGATCAAACCCATGCCGACGAGATCTTTCGGGTTTAGCGTGCGGTATTTCGCATACGTCATCCAGATCAGGTTCTGAAAGTCGCGCAGGCCGCCGCAGCCGTTCTTTACATTCGGCTCCTGCACAAAGGGCGTGGTGCCCTGCTTCGCATGACGCGTGTTCAGATCGATCTGGCGCAGCTTGAGAAACTCCTCCTCGCGGCCGTCCATGCACTCCTTGTCAAACCGGCTGCGGAATTCATCGAACGCCGCCGGTTGACCGGCGATGAGCCGCGCCTCCATCAGCGCAGTCTTTGTTTCGATGTTCTCATTCGCCAACGCGAGGCATTCACCCACGCTGCGTGAACCGTGGCCGACCTTGAACTTCAAATCGTAGAAGAACAGCAGGTAGCTGGAGATCAGCTTCGCCACCTCGGTGGAAACCTTGCCGCTGTTGCCGGGAAACATGAAGGTGAGATCGACATCGCTGCCCGGACTCATCACCCGGCGGCCATAACCGCCGTGCGCGACCACGCTCACGTTCAGTTTGGCACGCACGTCGGGCGGCAGCGCCGCCACGCTTTCCGCCCACAGCACGCGCACGAGATGGTCGGTCACATCCGAGCGCATGCGGCAGATCTCCACGCCGCAGAAACTCCCTGTGCGATGCCGCTGCTTGATGCGCTGCTCCTTGAGCTTCAGAAACGCCTTGGCTTGGCGCAGCGTTTCGGCACGGCCATGCGGCAGCTTGTCTTCATCAGGAAAAAATTTCTGCGCGATCTTATGGAGATGCCGCAGGTACTCGCGTTCCGTCATCGCAGATGGGTTTAGTAAGTGACGAGGGCGTGGACCGGGCCGGAGGCAGCGACTCTTTCACGACCACCGAGGAACGCCAGCTCAATGAAAAAGGTGCTGCCCAGCACTTTCGCGCCCGCTTGCTCAATCAGATGCAACGCCGCTGCCGCCGTGCCGCCAGTGGCGAGTAGATCGTCCGCCAGCAGCACCGTTTCACCCGGTGCGATGGCATCCAGGTGCATCTCGACCGAGTTCGTGCCGTATTCGAGCGCATAGTCAATGCCGCGTGTCTGCCACGGCAGTTTGCCTTTCTTGCGCACCGGAATGAAGCCCGCGCCGAGGCGTGCCGCAATCAGCGCCCCGAAAATAAAGCCGCGGGCGTCGATGCCCACGACCTTGTCCACCTGGGTGATGCCCGTGGCCTCGATCATGCCATCAATGGTCTGCGCCAGCAGTGTCGGGCAGGCCAGCACGGGCGTGATGTCTTTGAACAAGATACCCGGATTGGGAAAATCAGGCACGTCACGGATCGTGCTGCGGATGCGGTCGAGAATGTCAGGAGCCATGGCCCCCGATCATGGAGGAGATGCGGGGATGCGCAAGCGTCATGCGCCAGCATGAATCGTCCCCATCCTCGATTCGAGCGCACCGCAGTGCTCGGATCAATGCGTGGCTGCATAAGTCCAGTTGCGGCGTCATCAACCAAGGCCTGACCGTCAGCATCGAAGGCGTTGAGCGCCGCCATCAGGCGCTCCTCTTGCGCGCGCATGCGCACACACCATTCATTGCATCACTGCGCGACGCTGCCATCTTCGACGCGCCATGCCATTTTTGCCTGAAGACCGCCCCGGTACGCTTGAGAAAGCGCTCAAGATCAATCTCGCCCACACCATCTACGGCACCTTCGCCGAGATCGGCGCCGGGCAGGAGATCGCAAACTGGTTTTTCCGCGCTGGCGGCGCTTCCGGCACCGTCGCCAAGACCATGTCCGCCTACGACATGATCATCAGCGACGAGATCTACGGCAAATGCAGTCGCTACGTCTCACGCCAGCGCATGTGTGACATGCTGGGGCACGAATACCCGATGCTCATCCAGCGGCTGAACGCCAAACGCGGCACTAGCACGACCTTCTTCACGCTTGCCGACACGGTGCGGGCGAAATCGTATCGCGACACCAAGGAGGAATGCCACGGCTGGCTCGGTCTGCGCTTTCAAGCCGAACCCTGCGGCCCCAGCAACGACATCCAACTGCATGTGCGGCTCCTGGATGACTCGAATGCGCGTCAGTCCGATGCCCTCGGCATCCTCGGCGTGAACCTGCTCTACGCCGCCTTCCAACTCCGCGATGATCTGCCCGCCTTCCTGCACAGCCTGCTCGATGATCTCACCCGCAAACGCGTCGAGATCGACATGATCGACTTCAGTGGCCCCGCTTTCGCCGCTTCTGAGTTTCAGGACCGTCTGGTCGCCCTGAAACTCGTGCGCCTCGGTCTCGCCGATGCCGCGCTCTTCGGCGCAGATGGTGAAATTTGGCAGGCCGCCGATGTGCTCTACAAAAAACCCGTCTTCCTCAAGCGCGGCAGCTTCGATCCCATCACCCGGCTCAATCTCGACATGATCGCGCGCGGTCAGGCCGCGTTTCAGGCCGACTTCGGCGATGAGGCACGCGACAACATCGAGATCCTCGAGATTACCATGCACAACCTCCTCGCCAGCGGTGCCGAAGTGCCGGACAGCGAGTTCCTTGCGCGCGCGGACATTCTCCAGGCGCTCGGCAAAAACGTGCTCATCTCGCGCTATCCCGAGTTCCACCGCGTCAGCAGCTACCTCGCCCGCCACACACAATGCCCCATCGGCATCGTGCTCGGCCTGCCGTTGTTCCAGGAGCTATTCAACGAACGCTGGAGTGCCGACCTCGAAGGCGGTCTGCTCGAAGCCTTCGGCCGCCTCTTCAAAAACCAGGTGCGTGTTTATGTTTATCCCATGGGTGATCCGATGACCGGCCAGATCCTCAGTGTGAATGACGCCCGCGTCACCTCCGAGCAGAAGCATCTCCTGCGCTACCTCATCGAAACCAACTGCGTGCGTGCGCTGGAGGAGCCAAATCAGGACTTCCTCTTCCACACCAGCGCCGAAGTCCGCAACATGATCCACGCCCGCGATCCGCAGTGGCAGTCCCTCGTCCCCGACATCGTCCTCCAGCAAGGCCCGTGGAAGGAGATCGCCACACCCGCGATGTAACGGCTTCGTTCTTGACGTTTTGTGCCTCCTGCGGCCATGCTGGCGGCATGGAAGACACCCTCGCCAGCGATCTCGATCTGATCTCGATCACACAACTGCGGCAGGTCGCGAATCAAACGCCGCAGCCGTATCGGCTGCACTTGCAGGTCGAATCGCGCATCGAGAAAGCCACGAGTTCCGGCAGCCCGTTTTTCGAGGTGAAACTCGTCGATGCGGGTGATTCGTTCGTCTGGCGTGTCTTTGATAACAACCCGCTGTTTCAAGACGCCGCCAAACTCACGCGCAACACCTTCATCCAGCTCGCCGGGCAATGGGTGGACGGCAAATACGGCCTGGAACCGCGTCAGGTGCAGATGCGGCTGCTTTCCGAGGGCGAAACGAGCACCCTTCTGCTCGGCGATCCCGACCTCGCCACACGGCAGCAGGCCGATTACGCCGACATCGTGGCCTTTATCGAGTCGATTCGCGATCCACGGCTGCTGAAACTCTGTTCCGCCTTCCTGGAACGTCATGGCGAACGTTTTCGCCGCACCGGTGCCGCGCGTCGCAATCATCACGCGCGTCGTGGCGGCCTCGTGGAGCATGTGGCGCAGATGATGCGCTGCGCGCTGGCGATTGCCGGCGTGTATCCGCATCTGAATCGGGATTTGATGATCGCCGGCGTCCTGTTTCATGACTGCGGCAAGCTGTGGGAGAATGCGTATGCCGAATCCGGCTTCACCATGCCCTACAACCTCACCGCCGAGATGCTGGGCCACATTCCGCTCGGTCTGGAGCTGGTGAACAAGATGTGGCGTGACATGCTGGACACGCCAGCGGCGGCGGCCTGGACCTTGCTCGAACCCGCCTCCGAGACTGTGCGCCTGCACCTGCTGCATCTCATCGCCGCGCATCACGGCACGTATGAATTCGGCTCTCCCGTGCTGCCGAAGACGCCGGAGGCCATTGCGCTGCATCACGTCGATAACATCGACGCCAAGCTCGAAATGTTCCGCCGCGCTTATGAAACCGGCAAAGAACTCGCTCCCGGCATCATCGAGAAGTTTTTGCCGTGGCCGGTGAACATCGTGGCACCGCTGCCGTCGGTGAATCTGCCAAGGGCAGAGTGACTCAGCCGTAACCATGCAGTTGGGTTTGCGCTGAGCGCGGCAGCGTCCTGGAGTGCTCCAGCCCTCTGGAGCTTTCCGCAGGCCCGGGAGATC
>NZ_JBJXFV010000133.1:0-7189 GCF_046154365.1 Prosthecobacter sp. | reverse complement strand
ACGCAAACCCAACTGTATGGTTACGGCTTAACCGCAGCGGTTGGACGGTCGCAGAGGCTCATTGACATTCCTTGTCACGGTTCAAGAAGCGCCCGAGGTCAGGATGTCTGTCAGAAGCCTCTGTGGCGTTTCCAACTCTGCGGTGTGGATTTCATCAGCGGTTTCCCAAGCTTTCAGCGATGAACGAACTTCGTCATTCGGCATTCCACATTCGTCATTGTGCGAGTGATACGACCGCTTTGATCACACGCGACTCGGGAAGAAGCCAATGGTCCATTTGCGCTGGCAGCTCGCTGAACTGGCACCTGTGGCTGATCCAGGGGCGGGTGTTGATCTGGCCGGACTGGATCATGGCGAGGATGCGCGGGAAGTCGGAGGCGACGGCATTGCGGCTGGCGAGGAGGGACAATTCGCGGCGGTGGAAGAGGGGATCGTCGATGAGGACGGGTTCTTTGGTGATGCCGACATAGACGATGCGGCCGGTGAAGCGGGCATAGCGCAAGGTGCCAGCCATGGAGCCGGGATTGCCGGTGGCATCGAAGACGATCTGGAAGGCTGGCTCGTCGGGCAATGACGCGACGACCTTCACATCGGGGTAGTTTTGCGCGACGAACTCACGGCGGGCGGCGTTGAGTTCGAGGATGGTGATGGCGGCGTTCGCAGCGCGGGCGAATTCGAGGACGGTGAGGCCGATGGGGCCGGCGCCGATGATGAGGACGTCGTCAGCAGCGGTGACTTGGGCGCGATTGACGGCGTGGCAACCGATGGCGAGGGTTTCGACGAGGGCGAGCTGCTCGAAGTCGAGCGCGTTGCACGGGTGGAGCTTGTGTGCGGGGAGGATCATGCGCTCGCGCATGCCACCGTCGCCATGGACGCCGAGGACTTGGAGGGTCTCACAGCAGTTGGTGCTGCCGCGAAGGCAGGCGTGGCAGGTGCCGCAGTTGAGGTAGGGCTCGACGGCGCAGCGGTCGCCGACTTGGAGATGGGTGACACCTTCACCAACAGCGAGGACTTCGACGCCGAGTTCATGGCCGAGGATGCGCGGGAACTCGATGAAGGGCATTTTGCCGAGATAGCCGCTGAAGTCGGTGCCGCAGATGCCGATGGCGCGGATGGCGACGAGGGCTTCGCCTTGCCGGGGAGAGGCGGCTGCGGGGAGCGTGGTCCAGGTGAAGGTTTTGAGGGCGGTGAGGGTGAGGGCGGTCATGCGGAAAGTGCTCAGTGCTCAGTGCTCAGTGTTCAGTTGGATGTGGTAGTGGCCGTTTTGGAGGCTGATGGTGGGGACGCGGTGGTGTTGTTCGAAGAGGTCGTGGGCGGCGCGGAGGTTTTGCCAGAAGTCGAAATGTGGGGAACTTTGCTCCTGTTGCATGCGATCTGCGGTCATGCGGTAGGGGAAGATGTGGATGGGGACGGAGGGCGTGGTTTTGAGGGCGGCTTCGACGATGAGGTAGATTTCCTCGATGAGGGGATCGGTCATGGCGAAGCAGCCGACGCTGCATGTGTCGCCATGGATCATGATGAGGCTGCCGGTGCGCTGATGGGCGCGGTCGTAGGCGTTGGGGTAGCCGATGTTGAAGGAGAGATGGTAGCGGCTCATGGGATTGAGCTGCGGCGGCGTGACGCTGTAAAAGCCTTCGGGAGCCTGCATGTCGCCTTCTTTGGTTTTGGGGCCGAGGGTGCCGGAGAAGCAGGCGATGGGGTAGGTGCGGAAGAGCTGCCAGTGGTTGCTGTCGTCCTTGAGCCAGAGTTCGAGTTCGCGGGTTTCTTTGAAGATGCGGAAGAAGGCGGGCTGGCCGAGCTTGAGTTGCTTGGCGGCGAGTTCGTCGTGCAGCTTTGGCAGCAGGCGTGAGCGAACATCGACGAGGCGATCGGCGGCGTTCATGGTCTGCCATGGTGCCGGTGCCGGTGGCGCGGGGTAGGGCAGGGGGAGGTGATTCCGCGTGAACATTTGCATGGCGTAGGAGAGCCAGGAGTGAACGACATTCAGCGATGATGCCCGCGCGGCAATGATGCAGGTGGCGATGAGCGCCACCGCGAGCAGGAGGGTGCGCCGTTTCATGGCGAGAGCATTTGATCAGGCTCCAGCAGGGGGTGCCTGCCTGCCGCGAACGATGTTCATCGCGCCATTGAGTTCGCCACCGGGTTCGATGGAGACGGAGCGTGCGGTGACGTCGCCGTTGACGGAGCCGTTGCTGTTGATGAGCACAAGGCCGGTGCTGAAGATGGTGCCGGTGACGCGGGCCTGGATCTCGACGTCGGTGGCATGCACGGTGTTGAGGAAGGCGACATCGGCCCCCTTTTCGACGACGAAGCGCTGGCAGCGGATTTCACCGATGATGCTGCCGGTGGTGCGGAAGGTGGCGTCGCCGGAGCAGGTGACATTGGCTTCGATGATGCCGTGGCATTCGAGGTCGCGGCAATGCACGCTGCTGGTGGACAGGCGGCCACGCTTACGGACGAGGACATCGCCACGAGTTTTGATGGCCTGCGTGGAGGTCATGTTGACCTCGACATCTTCGAGTGAGAAGCCGGCACCGCAGGCGGGGCAGTTGGCGGATTTGGCGGAGCGACCGGTCTTGAATTTGTGACCGCAGTCGAAGCACTCGACATCCTTGAAGTACTGGTTTCGGTACATGCCCTGCTCCTTCATCTTTTGGAGCGAATTGGCGGTTTGCAGCGCGGGGGAGGGGGTGGGCGGCGGTGAATTGGACTGTGGGCGACGCATGCTCGCCGTCATGGGTTCATCCTTGGCATTGCCGTCGGTGGGCTCCGGTTCCGCTGCCACCGGCTGTGCCTGTAGAAAAGCGCCAAAGCCATCGGCGGCGGAGAGCGTATCGTCAGACGCTGGCTTTTCGGCGTTCTGGACTTCGGGTTTGGTCTCGGCCTCAGGCTTGGCCGGCTCAGGATTTGCCGCCGATGGCTCGTCACCACTCCAAGCTTCCGCCATGCCTGCGCCGGAGCGTGTGACCTCGGAGGCGACGACGCGGCGCTTTTGAATGGTGAGATGCACGCCGCATTTTTTGCAGAACGTAGAAACGACGAGGCGCGGCTCATATTGAGCCGCGCCACAAGACGGACACACCACTTCGATTTGATTCTTCGGTGGTGTGGGAAGGATGCTGGACTTCGAGCCGAAGATCCGCCCAAACACTAGGTTACAGGCAGGTTAAGGTTGTGGTTGTGGCTTCGAAGCGCCGCCGAAGGCAGGCTTGGTTTCGGCTTTTTTGCCGACCTGGGACTGACCCATGAAGGTGGCACCTTCTTCGATGGCGAGGGTGCCGGCAGCGATGTCACCGACGAGGATGGCGTTGCTCTTGAGTTCGCAACGTTCCGCGACAGTGATATTGCCTTCGACCTTGCCGAAGATGATGACGGAGCGGGTCTTGACCTCACCTTTGATGAGGGCGTTTTCACCCACCGTGAGGCTGCCGTCAGAAATGACTTCGCCTTCGATTTTGCCGTCGATGATGAGGTCGTGGGAGAATTTGATGGAGCCTTTGATTTCGACGTCGTTGGCGAGAACGTTTTTACTGGTGGTCATGACGGGAGCTGAATGTGATGAGCGTTGAGTTTGTGCAGCGGGAGCGGTTACGGCGGAAAGAATAGGTGCGCGTTCGGCTGCGGGAGCCGGTGCGGGTACCTCGGAACGCCGGTCGTCCTTTTGCCCTTCGGGTTGTCCAATGATTTGCCTTAACATGAGGGTGAAAATATAGCGGGATATTAAGTTGAGTGTCAATCTTTGGCTTGAATATTTTTTGTGAGGCGGATGTCACGGTTGTATGAGGAGGGTTGCATGGCGTGAGTTTTGCGGTTGTGTCAGGTGATGATGGAATCTGTGTACATCACAGCCGTGGAGACGGCCTGTGTGCTTGGTGTGAGGGTTGAAGACTGCGTGGAGGCGCTGCGTGAGCGGCGTGGAGGCCTGCAGCCAGAGGGCAGGGCAGGGGAATTTGCCACCCTGCCGGTCGGGATGCTGTCCGCGCGCGAACTGCTGAAGGGGCGCCGCTACGGTGCCGCCAGCAATGCGGCGGTGGCGGTGGCGCGTGCGGCGGTGCGGCGTGCGGGCTGGGCTCCCGAGACGGTGCGTGAGTCCTGGCTGTTTGCCGCCAGCAGTCGCGGGAATGTGGGGGAAATACTGGGTTCCAATGCATGGCGCAGACCCATCCGCAAGTTTAGTGCCAGCAACACGATGCATAGTGAAATAGCTGCGGCGGTGAGCATTGAACTGGGCATTCGCGGCCCTTGGCAGATGTGTGCCAACGGCTGTTCCTCCGGTCTCGATGCCTTGGGCATGGCCTGGATGGCGGTGGCCAGCGGTCTGGCTCCGAGGGCAATCGTGGTGGCCGTGGATCTGCCGCTGGTGACGGCACTGCTGCGGGATTTCCGCGATACAGGCCTGCTGTCTGCGAACGGCGTCAATGATCCCTTCGCCAGCACCACCAGCGGCTTTTTGCCAGGAGAAGCCGCCGTGGCGCTGACGCTGGAGCGTGATGAGTCGGGAAACCCCAAGCTGTGCCGACTGGAACACTACAGTGCGAACAGCGATGCCTTTGATGCGCTCATGATTCCCGAGGACGGCGGCGGCATTGAAGATTGCGTACGTGCGGCGTTGAAAGCGGGAGATCGTGGCAAAGTGGTCGCACTTTGCCCGCATGCGACGGGCACACTGAATCATGCGCGGGTCGAGCCGCCGGCGCTGCTGCGGGCGCTGGAGGGCAAAAGCATGCCGCTGTTGCCGCTGAAGCCGCAAACCGGCCACACGCTGGGTGCGAGCGGTCTCCTGGATGTGGCGCTGCTGGCTGCCTGCATGGCCGAAGGCTGGCTTCCCGCCGTGCTGCCGGGCCTGACGCCGCCGGCGTGTGGATTACAGCTCAATGAAGCACCGATGCAGGTCGTAGCGGGGGATCGGGTGATCAAACTGGCCTCGGGCATGGGCGGGCACAATGCGGCGGTGTCGCTGGCGGTGGTGTGAAAGCGTGAAGCAGAGGGCGAAGAGACAGGTCTTGGTCTTTGAGTGCCGTTGAACGAATCATGACTCTTCGCCCTTCGCGCTTCGCTCTTCGCTCCACGCATTGATTCCCGCTTGGCACGTCGGCAGGATGCGCCAAAGTCGCGCCACGCATGACCCGGCTGCCGCTTTCGATTTCCATCATCTCGCACAACGAGGAGGCCAATCTGCGCCGCTGCCTCGCCAGTGCGGTGGAGCTGGCGCAGGAGATCGTCATCGTCGATTCCGGCTCCACCGACCGCACTGCGGAGATTGCCGAGGAGTTTGGCGCGAAGTTTGTGTTTCAGCCCTGGCTCGGCTACACGGCGCAGAAGAATCACTGCCTCACGCTCTGCGCGCAGCCGTGGATTCTGGCGCTGGACTGCGATGAAGAACTCACGCCGGAGCTGAGCGCGTCCATCCGCAGCTTCTTTGCCAATGGCGACGATGAAAAATACGACGGCGCATGGATGTCGCGCCTCGTGTGGTTCATGGGCCGCTGGATTCATCATGGCGACTGGTATCCTGACCGCAAAGTGCGGCTATTCCGGCGCGACAAAAGCCAGTGGCAGGCCGACGGCGGCGGGCAAGTGCATGAGCGCCTCGTCGTCGTGGGTGGCTGCACCACCTTGCAGGGCGACCTGTTGCATTACTCCTTCAAAAACATCCAGCACTACCTCACCAAGCACATCAGCTACTCCGATGTGTTCTTGCAGACGCAGCATGGCAAAGGCAAGCGCTGGTCACTGCTCCACACCTTGTTCCGCCCGTGGTGGCGCTTTGTGCGGGCGTATGTGTTGAAGCGCGGCTTTCTCGACGGTTTTCCCGGCCTGTGGATCGCCGGGGCGACGGCGTTCTTCACGTTTGATCGCTACAGCCGCATGTTCGAGAGCGAAGCGGAAGCCAAATCGACGCACATAGGATGAAGCTGGCCCTGATCCATCCGCAAATCATCCGCAGCACCGCTGTGGAGACCTTCCTCATCGAATTCGCCAAGCGTCTTGCAGCGGCGGGGCATGAACTCACCTACATCACCACCCTCACCACGCCGGAAATCGGCGCGGCGCTGCCCGGACGCTGGGAGCTGCTGCCACGGATGCGCGGCTCGGCCACGTTGCGGATGTGGCACTTCAGCCGCCTCGCTCCGCGTGCGGCTGCTGCGGCGGGTGTCGATCTGAGCATTGGCTTTGGCCGCACCTGCATGCAGGACATCCACCGCAACGGCACCGGCTGCCACCGGCTCTACGGCAACCTGCTGCCGCTCTGGCAGCGCTGGAGCGTAAAACACCTCTACGAGCTGCGTCTCGAGCGCCGACTGCACGTTGGCAGAGAGACGAAACAGTTCGTGACCAGCTCCCCCCGCGTGGCGGCACAGCTCCAGGGCATCTACGGCACCGATGGCGACCGCTTCCGCATTCTCCCGCCCCCCGTCGAGACACAGCTCTTCAAACCGGCCGAGAATCGTGCCAACGTGCGCGAATTGCTCTGCCGCAAGCTGCAAACCGATCCCACACAGCCCGTGCTGCTCTTCGTCTCGCTCAGCCATCGTCGGCGTGGACTCGAACCGCTGCTCGAAGCCATGAAACAGCTCGATGCCACACTCTGGATCGCCGGGAAGGGGCTCAATGCCGCACAGCGTGAGATCGTGAACCGAAGCGGCCTTTCACCGCGCCTGCGCACCGTGCCCATCACCAGCAATCTCGTCGAGCTGTATCAGGCCGCCGACTGGTTCGTGCATCCCACGCAGTACGACGCCTTTTCCAACACCGTGCTGCAAAGCATGGCCTGCGGCCTGCCCGGCATCGTCTCCGTCATGGATGGTGCCGTCGATCACATCCGCAACGGCGAAAACGGCTTCATGCTCTACCACCCGCAGCAGTCTGCGGAACTCGCCGCCCGCATTCAGGAGGCGCTCGACCTCGGTGAAACGGGGCGCGAGGCATTATCTCAAGCCGCCCGCGAAACGGTGCAGTCGCTGACCTGGGAGCGGCACATGGCGGAGTGGGACACAGTGCTTTCGCCGGTTGGTGGTTGGTGACAGGTTTCAGAGGCCGGCTTCGATGTTATACCTCGCGTCATCGGGTTTTGTGATTTCCCACAGATTCAGAAAACCCGCAGATTTGTTTTCAGACTCATGCAATCTGTGGGTTATCTGAATCTGTGGGATTCATGCATTTTCACCCATCGTGACGATGTGCGGTA
>NZ_JBJXFV010000121.1:0-2667 GCF_046154365.1 Prosthecobacter sp. | reverse complement strand
ATGCCCTGACGCGCAAAACTATCCAGGCCAACATCCCTGCCATGTATCAGGATGACTCACCTTACGGTCGTCCCGGCAACGATGATTGCGGAACCATGTCCGCCTGGTTGGTGCTGGTGCAGTCAGGTCTGTATTCGTTCAATCCCGCCAGCGGCTGGTATGTGTTGACCGCACCCGCATTTCCGAAAGTTGAAATCGATCTGGGGCGCGGCGGGAAGCGGCTTGTCATCACCTCGCATGCGACCGGCGAGAAAACAGCGATCCAACAGGTGATGCTGAATGGCATCCCGCGTCCCGAACCATGGCTTCTGGCAAGCGACATCAGCAAAGGGGGGCGACTAGATTTCAATTTCGGGTCCGAGCCGTCTTCCTGGGCCAAGAATCCGTCAACCCCGCCGCTGCCATTCAGCGTAAAGAAGTCGCCGGACACAACGAAGAAGTGACAGGCTGTGCCATGAAACCCACCCTTACCCTCCTCACCGCCCTGCTGCTCGCATCGCTCGCCGCGCTGCACGCCGCCGATGCACCATCCCTGCAACCTCCGCAGCATCTCGGTCCGCCGCGTGCCGATCACGCGGTGACGAACCGTGCCTTCACCGGCATCCCGAGCATGGCGGTCGCGCCGAAGGGACGACTCTGGGCCACATGGTATGCGGGTGCCACACCGGGCGAGGATTTGAACAACTATGTCGTGCTCAGCACCAGCGGCGATGATGGCAAGACATGGAACGAAGTGCTGGTGGCCGATCCCGACGCAGGTGGTCCCGTGCGCAGTTTCGATCCTGAACTTTGGGTGTCGCCCGATGGCCGAATGTTCTTCTTTTGGGCGCAAATGGAGAAAGGCCGGCGCGATGTCGAGCTCGGCGTGTGGTGCATCGAGACGAGCGAGCCCGACACCGCACGGCCGGCATGGTCCAAGCCGCGCCGTATCGGCGATGGCGTGATGATGTGCAAGCCACTCGCGCTTTCCTCGGGTGAGTGGGTGCTGCCGATTTCAAAATGGAAGGGGCACGACAACAGCGCGCAGATGATCGTCTCGAACGATCGGGGCAAGACTTGGTCTCTACGTGGCGGATGCAACGTGCCGAAGGACGTGCGCCAGTTCGACGAGCACATGTTCGTCGAGCGCAAGGACGGTTCGCCCTGGCTGCTCGTCCGCACCACCTACGGCATCGGTGAAAGCGTGAGCACGGACGGAGGCAAGACATGGCCCGAGCTGAAGCCATCGAGCATCCTGCACACGCCCTCGCGCTTTTTCATCCGTCGCCTTGCGTCGGGCAATCTGCTGCTCGTCAAACACGGCCCGCTCGACTCCCGCACCAGCCGCTCGCATCTCACGGCTTACGTTTCGAAGGACGATGGCAAGACCTGGGGCGGCGGCCTCATGCTCGATGAACGCCTCGGCGTTTCCTACCCCGACGGCCAGCAGACGCCCGACGGCCTCATCCGCCTCATCTACGACTACAACCGCGTCCTCGACCGCAACATCCTCATGGCCGCGTTCCGCGAGGAAGATGTGGCCGCAGGCAAGGATGTGAGCGGCGCAGTGAAGTTGCGCCAGCTCGTCAGCAAAGCCACCGGCGGCCAGGAGAAGCCGAAGCCATCCACCGCACCCGTCCACGCCAACGCCGACGGCAAGCCGATGCGCACCACCCAGCCCGGCACGCTCACCAGCGCCGACGTCAAACCGCAGCCGCTCAACCCCGGCGCGAAACTCTTCGCCGACCGCGGCTACATCGTCGCCGAGCTTCCCGCCGCGCTCAAGAACGCGCACTTCCTGCCCATCGCCATGAACGGCCAGAAGACACTCAAGTGCGAACGCGCTGGCACCGTCTTCTTCCTCACACCCGTGCTAGATCGCAACCGCGACACCACCGCGCAAGCGCTGATGGACCAAGGTTTCGAAAAAGTCGCGCTGCCCGAAATCCCGCTCTTCAATCCCGGCTCCACCGGCAACTTCTGCACCCTCTTCCAAAAAGACAGCACCGCCGGCGAGACCATCCTCATCGGCAAATGGGCCGTGCCAGTTTTCTTCCCATGAAATTTATCCTCCCACTCCTCACCGCCCTGCTGCTCGCTCCGCTGGCTCCGCTCAATGCAGCCGCACCGTCGGCAAAGCCCAACATCCTCTTCATCCTCACCGATGACGAGGGGCTCAGCGATGTCGGGTGCTATGGCTCGGACCGATTCAAAGGCAAGACACCGAACATTGATGCGCTCGCTGCGACGGGGGTGCGGTTCACGCATGGCTTCGCGCCGCCGCTGTGCTGTCCTTCGCGCACGACGCTCATGACGGGACGCTACCTTTTTCGCAACGGCGCACTGACCAACACCTCGTCGCACATTCCATCGGCGAAGGATGAGCCGGCGCTCGCTCGCACACTGAAGCAGGCGGGCTACGTCACCGGCATGGCGGGCAAGTGGCGGCAGATGAAGGATACGCCGGGCGAGTGGGGTTTCGACGAATGGCTCACCGACCCGTCCGGCACCGGTTGGTTTTGGGAGAAGAGCTACATCAAAAACGGCCAGACCATCGAGACGCCGGAGCCGGTGTATTGCCCCGATGTGTGCATGGATTTCACGCTCGATTTCCTGCGGCGGCATCGCGAGCAGCCATTCTATTTCTACTTCCCGACGCATCTCGTCCACGGCCAGATCCATCGCACG
>NZ_JBJXFV010000116.1:0-32660 GCF_046154365.1 Prosthecobacter sp. | reverse complement strand
GTGGCGCGTGGCCCGCCTTCTGGTCGGATACACTGCTGTTGGACTGAGCCGCTGCGTGCCCACGATTCCCTTATCGGGGTTTGTATCGGCTGCCTTGAATGCTTGTGTGCGGTCTGCTCAGGTTGATTGCTTTGTGGGTGGCCTCAAACTGCCTTGCCGGTGCTTCGACACTGCTGCTGTTCAGGTCTTGGCGGCTGGGTTTTGGCTCGCGCAGGTGCTTTGTCTTGTGCACTATCTGCCAGGCATCTGCCCTTGGGCTGTCACTGGAGCGGACGATTGATCCGAAACGTCCGCTGCTGCGGCAAAAGCAGCAGTTGCTGAGCGTGTTCGATGCCACTCTGGCCCGTGCGCAAGTGTTGGTGGCGAATCTCTCGCCAACAGACCTTCAGTCTCGGCGAGGAAGATCGCGGCCGCTTCAAGGATACCGAACCCTCCATCATCCAGGGCAAAGACCTCGACGTGCCGACTTGGATGCGCTTGAAGAAGCTGCGCCGGAAGGGGGAGGCACTTGCAAAACCTCGGCTTCAGAGTTCCGGCCTGCCATCTTTTACCAGATGCCTTGGGTGTTGGACGGTTGGGCAGGATTCAGATGGTAAAAAATGGTGGGTAAAAGATGGCCAAGCAGGGGTTTTGCAAGTGGCTCGGGGGGTTAGAGTTCATCCTGGAAGTTCATACGCTCGCGATGCCTCAAGCATACGCGCCAGACCGCGCCAACGGCGCGAAGGAACCCAGCCCAGGGCAAAGGAGCCTTGGCGAGTGCCGCCCTGGGGTGGCGGAGCAATGTGGTACTCATAGGACCGAAGGTCGCGCTCTGAACGAGCGCAGGAACGGCTGCGGCAGCTCTCCTGCGCTCTTTCAGAGCGCCATGACCTTGACCTTGATGGAGGGTGCAGCGCCGGAATGATGTAGGATGAGTGTGGCGTCAGCCCGCTCGTCATTTGGGCGTACGCTGGCCGCGCGAGGGCCAAGAAGTCGGGCGGGCTATCGCCACACCCAACCTACGCCATCATTCCGGCGATACACCGTTGATGGACCCACATGATCCCATTGTACTATCTGCCAGGCATTTGCCGTGTCGGATGCCGTTGCTGGGCAACAAAATGTCGGTTTGCGCGCACGGGTGCGTATCAATGACTGCCATGCAGTGCATCAACAAGTCTCATGACTCCCGACGCAATGCTATGGGGCAGGGAACGTAGGCCGGGAGTGTTTGGCGCTTGGAGTGCCGGTACTGAAAACGCCTTCTTCGCCAAACTTCCCGGCTTGGCGAACGTCTCGCGGCCTGCGCAGCCCCCAAACCAGCCGGGAAATCCGGCGAAGGATACCCATGACATCGACGAAGCGGTGAGCGCCGGACACTCCCGGCCTACGACCGGAGTCCCAGGTCACTTCCCGCCAAACTGCTTTTGATACAACGTCTTGAACGGGTTCTCGGCGGCGAGCGGGGCTTTTTCGTTCACGAGCAGCGGCTGCACGCTGTCCCACCACTGGCCGTAGGCGGCGGTGAGTTGTTTCACGACATCGGGATTGGCGGCGGCGAGGTCGGTTTGCTCGCCGGGGTCGGTTTGGAGATCGAAGAGCTGCCACTTGGGCTGGGCGACGGCTTCAGGACCGGCGTTGACGATGGCCGGGGCTTGTTTTGGCGCGGCGGCGGCCTTGGCTTTGTTTTTGGCCCTGGCTTTGGCATTTGGATTGCCGCCACGCGCTTCGCTGACGAGGTGCCAGCGGGTGGTGCGGACGCTGCAATTGGTGAACTGGTACTTCTGCGGGTCGGCATCCTTCGGCCAGCGGCCGACGTGGGTGAAGAGCTGGCGGTCGGCCCATTCGGCGTTCGGATTTTCGAGCAACGGGACGAGGCTGCGGCCTTCGACCTGGGCTTTCACGTCGTCGCTGAGCTTGGCCCCGGCGAGTTCGGCGAGGGTGGGGAAGAAGTCGATGTGGGCGCAGAGCTGATTGACGGGCGCGGGCTTGAGCGTGCCGGGCCAGCGCCACAGGCTGCTGGCCTTGATACCGCCCATCCACGGCGTGCCTTTGGCGGCGTGCAGACCGGCGTTGTAGGTCTTCACGCCGGCGGTGCCGCCGTTGTCGTTCATGAAGATGACGAGCGTGTCGTTCTCGATGCCCCATTCCTTCAACTTCGCGAGCAGGAGGCCGAGGTTTTGATCAATGTTGTGCAGCATGCCGAAGAAGCTCGCGGCGTCATCTCCCTCGGCCTTGCCGTCATACAGCGCCTTGTCCTCGGGCCGGGCGATGTAGGGGCCGTGCGGGGCGTTGGTGGCGATGTGGCAGTAGAAGGGCTGCTTGCCCTTCACGCTCTCGATCCACTGCTTCGCCTGCGCGAAAAACACGTCGGTGCAGTAGCCTTTGGTCTTCTCGAAGGTGCCGTTGTGCAGGATGGCGGGGTCGAAGTACTTGTTGCCGGGCGCATCGCCGCAACTGCCGGGATAGGTCTGCCCGATGCCACCGGCGCCGTGGATGAACATCTCGTCAAAGCCGCGGGCGCTGGGCCAGCGGTCGGGTTCGTCGCCGAGATGCCATTTGCCGAAGATGCCGGTGGTGTAGCCCGCTGTTTTGAGCACCTGCGCCAGCGTGGTGGCCTTCGGCGTGAGGCGTTCGCGCTCCAGGATGGTGTGCGTGATGCCGTTTTTGAATTCGTGACGGCCGGTGAGCAGCGCGGAGCGGGTGGGCGCGCAGGTGGGGCTGACGCAGAAGTCCTCGAAGTGGACGCCCTCGGCATTGAGGCGGTCCATGTTCGGCGTTTTGAGCACGGGATTGCCGTGGCAGCTCATGTCGCCGTAGCCCTGGTCGTCGGTGAGCAGGAAGATGATGTTCGGGCGCTTGCCGGCGAGTTCGGCGTGAACGCTGAGGACACAAAGCAGGGAGAGTAGGAGGTGGCGGAGCAACATGGTGATGCGCTCAACGACGCGGAGCCGTGCGAGCTTTCGCTTTCTTAGCTTGCATGGCTCACACTCGATCTGTGGCGACGCGGGGTTGTAGCGCGGAATTCGCTTCGCGGCTACGCAGCCGATTCCGCGACGGTGCCGACTCGGTATCGGAATACCGAGCTACAACAAGGCCGCCGACACGCTGCTTCACTTGCACAAGGGAGTGTGAGATCGGCAGGTTACTGCGGCGCTGACATTGCCGCATCCACCACGATGTCGGTCCAGTCCTTGAGCGTGAGTTTGCGCACGGCAATCCATTCGCTGGCACGCTGAGCGTCGAGATCAGCGAGGGCAGTGCCGACGCTGCCATCCAGTGCGCCGGAGATCGGCATGAGCGTCTGCCATTGCACGCGCAGTGGCGCATTGAGATAAACGGGCGTGACGCCGGTGGGCTGTTCGCCGCGCCAATCCACGGCGATGCCCTGGCTGGCACACAAGGCGCGCAGGTAATCGTGGACCGTGTGCCATGCGGCGTTGGTCGCGGGCATCGTATCAAAACGTCCCGGTGGCGGTGGGGGCGGCGGCACTGCGGGCGGCTGCGTGAGGATGGTGAAATCAGCGGCAGCCACCAGCGCGGCAGAGGCGGCGGCAGGCGCAGAGGCGGCGGCAGGCATGGGAGGGCGTGGCGTCATTTTTTCGGCGAGGTCTGAAGCATGCGTCGCCCGCGCCTCGGGATGCTGCGCCCGCAGTGCGTGCCACAGCAGCGGGAGATCAAAATCACACGGTACTTCGATTTGCACCGCGTCCGTGCCGTGGATGCGAAGGCAGTGCGGGAAGATGCCAAAGCGTGGCAGATACCGGGAGGTGAGGTGAATGCCAAGAACGCTGCCACATGGAATGAGCCACACATGATGCAGGCCGTCATGCCACAGCGTGGCTGCCGGTGAAAAATGAAAGCCCAGCGCATGACCGCCATGCTTGCCGATCTGGTTGCGCCGCCATTCGCGCACGATGGTGTGGCCGAAGGGCAGGCCAAACAGGAGCAGCACCACCAGCAGCGGCGCCCATTCATCCGCTTGATCGAACGCACGCAGACCCTGCTGCCGCAGCGAGATGACGATGACCAGCGCCAGACCGGACAGTATGCCGATCTGCGCCCACGGCAGCCAGCGCCGCCGCGGCACCTCGGGCGGACGGGCTGCGAGCCAGGCACGGGTGGCCGCTGGCAGGTCTGCCAGAGATGATGAGTGAATGGATGACGGCTTGCTGATGGCGGCGGAGTATGGCAGAACGGCGGAGGCTGCAAAGTGCAAAACCCGACCACTCATCACGCCGCATGGACACCACTCCCAATCCCAAACTCCTGAAACTATGCGATGAGCTGCTGGCGGGCGGCGTGGTCAAGACGCGGCAGTATGTGCCGGATGGCTCCCATGTGGACTGGCTGATGCGGCCATTGCCGGACGGCCGCTTTCATCTGCAAGACACCCCCGTGGAGGTGTGGCAGGACGCGGGCAGCGTGGGCATGGCCAGTTATCCCGGCAAAACCAGCGATCATTACTGCACCAGCGCGACACTGCTCGATACCTTGCACGAACTGCTCGGTCCTGATCCCGCGCTGTGAAATGCGCGCGGATGGTTCTGCAATCCTGATGCAACCGTGGCTGCGCCTGCTAACATGACCACTATGAACACGGACTCTTCCTCCCAACCCCGCGTGGTGATCATCGGTGCCGGCTTCGGCGGACTGGCGGCGGCGAAGGCGCTGGGCGGGCAGCCGGTGCAGGTCACGGTGTTGGATCGCGAGAATCATCATCTGTTCCAACCGCTGCTGTATCAGGTGGCCACGGCGGGACTTTCGCCCGCAAACATCGCGCAGCCGGTGCGCAGCATTCTGCGGCGGCATGAGAACATCGAGGTGCTGATGGCGGATGTGAGCGGCTTTGATCTGGAAAAGAAACTCGTGCTCGCAGGCGGGCGCAGCGTGCCGTTTGATTATCTCATCGTCGCTACGGGTGCGCGGCATGGTTATTTCGGCCACCCGGAGTGGGAGCAGTTCGCGCCGGGCTTGAAGACGCTCGAAGACGCGCTCGACATCCGCCGCCGGCTGCTGCTGGCGTTTGAACAGGCCGAGGCGGCGAGTGATCCGGTCGAGCGTGAGCGGTTGCTGACGTTTGTGATCGTGGGCGCAGGCCCGACCGGCGTGGAAATGGCGGGTGCGATCGCGGAAATCGCCCGCGAGACGATGCTGCGCGACTTCCGGCGCATCGATCCGCGTGAGGCGCAGGTTTTGTTGCTCGATGCGGCGGAGCGGGTGCTGCCGACGTTTGCCGCCGAGCTGTCGCAGAAGGCGGAAGAGCAGCTCCGGCACTTGAAGGTGACGGTGCGGCTCGGCGTGAGCGTGCAGGGCATCAACGCGGAGGGTGTGAGCACGAAAGACGGTTTCATTCATGCACGCACGGTGATCTGGGCGGCGGGCAATGCCGCATCGCCACTGGTGAAGGCACTGCCGGGCACGTTTGATCGTGCGGGGCGCATTCAGATCAGCGCGGCGCTCCATCTGCCGGATGCGCCGCACATTTACGTCATTGGCGACACCGCGCTGTGCCTCGGCAAGGACAACAAGCCGCTGCCCGGCGTCTCGCCGGTGGCGATGCAGCAGGGCGCGCATGCGGTGCGCAACATCCTGGCACAGATCGCGGGTCGGCCGGTGCAACCCTTCGCCTACTGGGACCGTGGCAGCATGGCGACGATCGGGCGGCATCGAGCGGTGGCGGATGTGAACTTCGCGAAGTTCAGCGGCCTGCCCGCGTGGCTGGCGTGGGTGTTTGTGCATCTCATCTTCCTGATGAGCTTCCGCAACCGCCTCTCGGTCTTCCTGATCTGGGTGTGGTCTTACTTCACGCGGGCGCAGGGGGCGCGGCTGATCACGGGAAAGAAGACGTAGCCACGGTGTGGGGCGCGACGTAGTGAAGTGCAGCCGTGAAACAGGAGACTCCGCCACCCAAACGCCGCCGTCGCTTGCTGCGCTGGATGCGTCGGCTGTTCTATCTGGGATGCATCGGCATCGTCCTGCTCGCGGGCGCAGGCTGGTGGGCGTGGTCGGAACGCGTGACGGTGGTCAATTCACTGCTGCTGCGCCTGGGAGGCGATGTGCAGGTAAAGTTTGCCGCGTTGGATTGGGTCAACGGCGTGCTGCATCTCAAGGAGGTGAGCGCCACGCATGTGCCGACGGCGCAACGACTCGTGGAAGCGGGTCGCATCGAATGGCAGCCCGATTGGCGCGAGTTGCGCGGAAAAAATCTTGGCAGCGTGAAGATTGAAGGCGGATCGGTGGATATTCCGCTGACGATGTTCTCGAAGCCGGGCAGTGGCAAGGCTGCTGCCGACGGAACGGCCGCTGCCAGTGCGTGGCGGCTCGATTCGCTGGATCTGGCTTCGACGAAGGTGACTATACGCGACGAGAAACCAGCACCGCTGATGAGTGCGACGGTGCAGGGCAACGTGCGCGGCGGCACAATGGCGGGAGCGTTTGAAGCGGCCGTCATCAAGGTGACGGACCTCGTGTGGCAGGACAAACCTCTGCTGAGCAGCCTGCAGGTCGAAGCGGCGATGAAGGATGGCAAGATTGAGATCAAAAAAGGTTCATTGCGTGCCGGGCACATCGATCTGGCGTGGGTGAAGGCATTCAGCCCGGCATTGAGCGACCAACTGCCACCGCTGCGTGGCGGAGTTCAATTTGAGTGGGAGGGGCATGATCTGGCGTTTTCACGCGATGGATTGATTGCAGGAGGCACACATGAGCTGCGGTTAAAAAACCTGTCGCTGCAACCGCTGGCTGATGCGGGCGGAGTGAAGGCCGCTGCGGTCGAGGTGAAGCTGTCACAGGATTTGAACGGCGTCTGGCATGTGGAGCATGGATTGCTGCTGAAGCCGGAGATCGAGTGGACGCCGGAACTGGAAGCTGCACTGCTGCCGAAAAGTGAATCGAAGCAGGCGTCCGCGTGGAAGCTGCAGGTGGATGGGATGGAGGTGAGGGATGGGAAGGTGGTGTTGTCGCCGACGAAGCTGTCGCCGGTGGCGGGTGAGTTTGGCTGGAGCACGAAACTGGTGGCGCTGGAGATTTCACCGGCGGGCATGCGCTCAGCCTCCAAGCAGCGGCTGGTGCTGGAGAATCTGTCGTTGCGTTGGGGCCGAATGGACCCAAGCCTCAAACCGCGCCCCTTTGCCACGGCGAAAAACGGCGTGCTGGAACTGGTGCCGGACAAGCTGCGTGAGTTGTGGTTCGTAGAGTCGCTGGTGCTCGATGAGCCGCACTTTGAATTCACGCCTGAGAACGGACCGTGGTTTGACAAGGTTGTTGCGGAGCCGGTGAAGCCGCTGTCGGCCAATCCTGAGCCGACGTGGTGGCGCCGGTTGCAGTTTGGCATGCTGACAGCACAGGGCGGTGCGGTGGCGGTGGCGATGAAGCTGGCGGAGCGGGTGGAGATTTCGACTCACTTTGAGATTGCCACCGAACAGGCGAAGCAGCGGCTGAGCATCGCGGATACGCGGGTGCGCATCCCGACGCGGGCGAATCTGCCAGTGCTGAGTTTTGAAAAAGTGGAGGCGGTGGCGGCACTGCCGGAGATGTGGCGCACGCGGCGGGTGGAGAGTCTGAAACTCACCGGCGGCCAGACCGAGGTGGGTGATGCGTTGATGACGTTGTTCAGCGGTCAGGCGGCGGTGGTGGAAGAAAAAGCAGAAGCGGTGGCGGCACGCTGGACGGCGGGCAAAATTGAAGTGGAGAAGCTGGGCGTGACGCTGATGAGCATCGCACCAGGGCTGCCGCCGGTGCGCTTTGATGTGACGTTCAGCGCGAACGAGACGCCGCTCGATCTCGATGGCCTCGCCGAAAATGTGGAGCCGCAGCAGATCGTGCTGACGCGGCTGCGCATTCCCTCACCGCATGAACCGCTGCGCACGGTGGCGGAGATGGACATGATTCAGGTGACCTACACGCTCGATGGTCTGCTGCATCGCAGGATTGACCGCGTGGAGATCGTTTCACCGTTGCTCTATGTGGGCGAAGATTTGTTCTGGTATGTGGAGAACTATCGCAAGTTCATGAAGGGGGAAGAGCAGGTGCCGGACGCCACGGTTGGCCCGACACAGCCACCGAAACCCCGGGTTCCAGGCTGGCGGGTCGATACGCTGGCAGTCGCGGATGGCAGGCTGGTGCTGGCACCCAAAGGTGTGCCGCTCAGAGGGTTCAGCAAGCCGTTCCCCTTCAGCTTCACCACGAAGCTGGAAAGCGGGCAGCTCGACGCGGAGTTCGAGATTCCTACTGATAATTACACGCTGGAGCACCTGAAGCTGGAGTTTCGCGGCATGAAGGGCAAGGTGCTGTTCAACCTGCCGATGAAGGACCGGAACAACAACCTGACGGAGACCTTCACGGTGGAGCAGGTGCGCTGGAAGCAACTCCACCTCGAAAAGGCACACTTGAGCGTGACGTACGACACGAACGGCATCTACGGCACGTTCGGCGGGGCGGCGTATGGCGGCTACGTGAACGGCGCGTTCGACATCTACCTGGATGAAGCCTACACCTGGGACGGCTGGGTGTCGGGCGTGGGCGTGGACTTGGGGCCGGTGACGACGGTGATGTTTCCCCGTTATTTTCTGCTCAATGGCGTGGTGGAGGGCAAAATCATCGCCACCGGAAACAAGAGCGAGCTGTATCAGGCGGATGGCGAGTTCAAAAACCGTTCGCGGGGGAAATTCAGCATCGCGGCGCTCAATGACATGATCGCGGCGCTGCCGCAGGCAATGACCGGCACCCTCACCGACCAAATAACCCGCATCGGACTGGAAACGCTGCGTGACTTTGAGTATGACAGCGTCGATAGCAAAGCACGCTTCTACGGACGAGAGGGCCGCGGGCATCTGCGGTTCATCGGCCCTTACGGCGCACGCAATTTTGACATCAATGTCTATGACCACCGCTGGAAAGAGGAACCGCGCAAACCCACCACCGCAGATGCAGTGGCGACACCTTGATTGGCTCCTGCTGCCGGTTTGCACGCTGGCGCTGGCCGCGTGCAAGCAACTGCCCGCGATCCCGCTCACGACACCGAAGCCGTTGGAGGTGAACCTGAACATGCGTCTCGATGTTTATCAGTATAATGGCGACGAACCGCTCGATAAGGAGGCCACGAAGAGTGCCAGCGAGGCCACGGAGCGCATGCGCAACCGCATGGCGGAGGTGCAGACGTTGAAAAACAACCATCTCGTGGGCGAGGATCATCGCGGCCTGCTGCAGGTCCGTGAAGTGCCCGCCGGTGACTGGGGACCTCAGATGAAAAAAGCCGTGGCCGCCGAAAACGAGGATCGTGTTCTGCTCATGCGCCAGAAAGCGAAGGAATCGAACCGTGCGCTGCACGAGATCGAAGGGGAACAGTGGCGGCTGCGCACGCAGCAGGCGAACACCGGCGAGTGGATTGAAGTTCCCGGCGCGGCTCCAGGTTCGTTTCAATGGCAACGTGTCGGTGCGGCAACAAATCCCGCCGCCACGACCACGACATCAGACACTCCACCCAAGCCCACGCCATGAAACTCAGCGTTTTTCTCCTCATCGCGCTGCTCCTCGCTCTCGTCTTCACGAATCCGAACGAGGCCGAGTTCCGCGTCCACATGCAGCAGAAGTACGGCATTGCCGGTTCACTGAGCCTGAAAGTGGCCTCGATCTTCTCCGCTGGCACCAGCAGTGGTGTGTACCGCGAGAATTATTTCCTCTTCAGCCGCTTCTACATCGGCGGTGACGGCATTTTGCCGCGTGCGGATCTGGCCTGGGGCGTGGCGGGGAAGTTTTTCGACATCGACGAAGACGAAGCGGCGAAGAAGGGCGGCCGGGAAAATTCCACGCGATTCTGATATTCATGCGGCTGCTTGTCCTGCTCGTTGGGAGCCTTTTCATGTCCAGTTGCACGCTGCTGCAACGCAAGCCGCCGCCAGTGCTGCCAAAGCCGGTGTATCACATCGACGCAGCTCTCGCCGGCGTTTTGAAGCCGGAGGATTCGCGCATCGAAATCGATCTCAGCAGGCAGGAAATGCGCCTGTTGAACGCGGACAGGACGCCGGTGGTGGTGACACAGATTTCCACCGGCAGACACGGCAACCCGACGCCCACGGGAGATTTCAAGGTGCTGGAGAAGCTGCCGACGAAGTTTTCAAACCGCTACGGCAAGTTCGTGAGGCCGGACACGCGCGAGGTCGTCGTCTGGCGCACCTGGGAGCATCAGGGGCCGCCGCCGCCCGGCACCGAATACGAGGGCTACGAGATGCGGTACTGGCTGCGCATTACCTGGCCCGGCGTGGGCATTCATCATGGCGAATTCAAACCGGGGGAGCTTTCCAGCAAAGGCTGCATCCGCACGCCCATGGAGCCGCAGCGGGTGATCTGGGAGCATGCACGGGTGGGTACGCCGGTGCGCATCACGGGCAGCATTCAGGGCTATCCCGATGCGCAGTGAATCTGCATTTCGCACACTCCGGGTAAAAGAATGACACTGAGTTATCGCAGCCGTCATCCCCAAGGGCTCAGTGCTCAGTTTGAAAACCAGCGGCATCTTTCCGACTGAGCACTAAGCACTGAGCACTGAGCACTGAGCACTTCAGGGTGCCTGGGGTGCGGAATACGGGGAAGCCTACTTGGCCTCGGCCTCGGGCGGCGCTTCCTCCACTTTTTTCGCCACCGGCAGCTCTACGGTCACCCGCAATTCCCACGCCCGGTTTTTGATGGCCCATACCAGTACTGCGAAGCCGATCAGCCCCAGCAGCACCAGATGAATCATGCAGCCTTTCGCACAGCCGGTGCGCTCAAATGAGTCGCGGTAGGTGCGGATGCTGGTTCTGCCGAAGTTGCTCATGGACGCAACCTTGTGCCATCTTGGATTGGACAGCCAGCAATTGTCGTCGAATTTCCGGCGGCCTGCCCAGCCCCCGAATTTAATTTCTTCATTCATCCCATGCCACGCCGTGCCCAATCTGGAGTCCGCCCCGCCCACTGGCTGGGATTGATCGTCATCCTCGCCGTCATCGGTGGTGGTGGTTACGCCTTGATGCACCGTGCCACCGATCCGATGACCGGCATCACCGAGCTGAGCACGGATGAGTTCATGGAAAACGCCACGGCCATGAGCGGCAACGTTTACAAGGTCGAGGGCATCGTGGACGACCGCCTCGACAAATGGCGCAGCACCGACGGCCGCCTCTTCAGCGTCCAGATCAGCGATGGCACCGGCTCCGGTACTTTCGTCCCCGTCTGGGTGCCGCCGGATTACCAGGGCGCCAATATCCAGCGCGGGCAACGTTACACCTTCAAGGTGCGTGTACAGGAAAACGGCGTGCTCGAAGTGCTCGAACTGCTCAAAGTCTAACCGTCCCCGCTTATGAAACACATGCTTCGCCTCGTTCTTCTCGCCGTGGTCCTGCCGTCGGCATTGCTGCAAGCCCAGGTGCTGCCCGGTTCGACCGGCGTCGGCCAGCCAGCCGCCCCGACGACTACCAACTCGAACAACAACTACAACATCGTCCCCGGCACCGCCGCCGACCGCCAGACCGACACCCAGACCGGGCTGACCAACATGCCCATGGGCGATCCCGGCAGCGAAAACGTGGCCTTCAACGGCAAGCTCTGGAATGTGACGAACAACCGCCTCATGCGTTCGCGCTTTGAGACCTATCTCACCACACCCGAGGCAAAAAGCGCCGAAGATCAGGCCTACCGCGATGTGATGGCGCAGATCATGGAGCTGCTCGCCCCTACGCACAAACAAGCGCCTGATCCTGTCACCCAGAAGCAAGCAGTGGGGCCTGAATTAATGAAAGCCTTCGCGTTGCTGCCCGAGGCCGGCGCTGCCAAAATCGACGGCGGTCTTTGCAATGCCGTCGCCAACTCCATCTACGACGTATGGCTGTCGCAGAGAAAGCAGCAGAATCTCAAGCTCGCCAACAACGCCATGCTCGATCGCCGCAAGACTCTCGAATGGAATGCCGAAATGGGTCTTAACAACACCCAGCTTGCTCCGCCCAAGAGTGGCGGTTCCGCCAAGTCGGGCGCAGGTGGTCAGCAGCAGGCCAATCAAACCGCCCAGCAGAACAGTGCCATGACCGGCCGCACCTCCGGCTACATCAAAGGCATCGCCGAGATCGAGGCCCGCATGAAGCTCAACGAAACCGCCGCTGGTCTCTCCGAAATCACCAGCAAGACACAGTTCCAGGCGCTCATCATCCAGATGTTCCTCCAGCGCCGCTTCGAGCACGCCGTCATCGCCTGCCGCTTTTACCCGAACCTCTTCAAAGACGGCGAAAGCGTTCTCCAGCTCGACAAAGACAGCGACGTGCAGAAGATGCTCTCCGCCAGCTTCGGCGTCCCGCCCACCATCAGCATGATCGACGGCCTCTCGCTGGAGGCCATCCGCACCGTGGATGAGTCGCTCGTCTCCTTTGAAAACCTCGTTGCCCGCCGCGATGTGGACAGTGCTGGCAATCGCTTGCTTGAAGCCTTTGGCGTGGGCGAATACCTCCCCCGTGTGCGTCGTCTCCCGATGAGCGAGAAGCTCAAGGTGCTCGATTTCGTCCGCAAAAAGAACAAGCTCCTCAGCTTCCTCGAAATGAAGGACTATGCCAGCGCCGAGCAGGTCGTCACCGATCTGCGCAGTGCCTCGGAGGACTTTGAGTACGCCAAGCCACTCGCTGCCATCCAGACGGCCAAATCCGTCAGCTCTCTGCACATCAGCAAGGCCCGCATGGCCATGGCCAACAAGGACACCAAAACCCTGGAGACCGAGATGAAGGCCGCCACCGAGATCTGGCCCACCAATCCCGACCTTGCCGGCTTCAGCGGCGATCTCGTCAAAGGCAGCGACATGCGCGCCCAGGCCCTCATGGAGTTCGACCGCCTCCTCAGCCAGCGCAATTACCGCCAGATCTTCGAAAATCAGGCCACCTTCATCGCCTCCGTCGCTGACGATCTCACCCGCAAGCAGCAGCTTGAAAAAGTGCTCAAGGACATGGGCCGCCTGGAACTTATCGTCGGTGGTGCCAAGGAAATGGCCTCCAGCAGTCCGCCTGCCGCTTGGGAGAAAGTCGAAAAAGAATCCGTGCAATTCCCCGACGATCCCGTGCTCAGCAAGCTGCGCGCCGATCTCGGCGTCAAGGCCAGCGAATTCGTCAACGCCATCGAGAACGGCCGCCAGCACGAGGAGAAAAAGCAGACCGGCTCCGCCATCGCCTGGTATCTCAAAGCACGCCGCATGCATCCGCCCAGCGAACTCGCCCGCGATGGCCTCAAACGTCTCGTCGAAGCCGTCAAAAACGGCGATGAGCCGCCGGCTGCGGTCGAACCGACGACTTCAGCGCTCGCTCCTTCCGCCCAGGTGCAGTAATCAGCGCATCACGTCCGTGAAACTCCAGACACATGGCTTGTGCTGGCTTGGCAGTCTGTTGGCTGTGGCCGCGCTTCATGCCCAAGCACCTGCGCTGAAGCTCGATCTCGGCAACAGCGTCCAGATGGACATGATCCTCGTGCAACCTGGCAGCTTCGAGCAGGGGTCATCCGCTGCCGAGGCCGGACACGAAGCGGATGAAACGCAGCGTCGTGTCACGCTCACGCGCCAGAATTACTTGGCGAAGTTTCCTGTCACTCGCGGTCAGTTTGCCCGCTTCATCGAGGCCACACGGCACCGTACCGAAGCCGAAGCGGGGCCTTCGGGTGGTTTTGGCGTCGTCGATGGCAAACTGGTGCAGCAGAAGCAGTTCACCTGGCGCAATCCTGGCTTCGAGCAGACCGACGATCATCCCGTCGTCATCGTCTCTGCGCTTGATGCCGCTGCGTTCTGCAACTGGCTCACCGTCAAGACCGGCCGCCTCTGCGAACTGCCCACCGAGGCGCAGTGGGAGTTCGCAGCTCGCGCAGGCACAAACACCGCGCATTACGCCGAGCCGGTCGATGACATTGCGTGGCATCGCGGCAACGCTTTGGATCAAACACATCCCGTCGGAGCAAAAAAAGCCAACGCCTGGGGCTTCCACGACTTCTACGGTCCCGTCTGGCAGTGGTGCCGCGATTGGTATGCACCGTATCCTGCCGGTGCGGCCACCGATCCGCTCCAAAGCAATCCCAATCTCGCCGACAAGCCACGGCAGGTGCTGCGCGGTGGTTCGTTCATCAGCGACGTGTCGCATGCACGCTCCGCCGAACGCTACCGCAACGACGCCCGCAGTCGCAATGCCGACAACGGCTTCCGCATCGTGTGCTCGACCACGCAGCGTGCCACCGCCACGATTCCACCGCCGGTAAAACCGTCACCACCAACTCCGCCCCCCTTCCACTCCTCGTCTCACGTCGAATTCCATCCATCCAAGTCGGCGAGTGGGGGCAGTTGGTTCGGTTCGTTGTTCCGTTTCGCCATTCCGCTGGTGATTCTAGGCATCATCGTGCGCAAGGTGCTCTCCTTCTTCAGCGGTGCGGCGAAACCCTCGGCGATTTCATCCGGCATGACCGGCCCCGA
The DNA here is from genome assembly GCF_046154365.1 of Prosthecobacter sp. GTDB lineage: Bacteria > Verrucomicrobiota > Verrucomicrobiia > Verrucomicrobiales > Verrucomicrobiaceae > Prosthecobacter. The sequence continues at coordinate 18,220 of NZ_JBJXFV010000116.1, read as the reverse complement.
AGCCGCAGCGAGGCTTTCCGCCAAGCCATCACCTCTCGGCCATCGTTTCGCCTTCAACCTCACCGATGACGGCTTCTACATCACCGGCCCCGCCGAAGCCGTCGGCTCGCAGCTTCGGTACGAATGCGTCGTCGCTGGCCGCATGATTGCCGACGAGATCGCCTTCACCCCCGGACCGCAGGGCCAGTTCATCTTCACCGGCAAAAAACCCTCCAGCGTGCGCGTGCAGGCCACCGGCGGAGCCGCAGACACGGACAGCAGCGTCATCTCCCACGGTTCGAGTTTTGATGACGACCACCATCGCAGCAGCATCGGCTCGTCGAGCAGTTCCTCCCGTTATCCGTCCGCCTACTGAGCATGGACGGGCCGGTCTGGATCATCGCCGCTGAAAACCAGCCGCCATGGCTGCTGCGGCGCACGCAACGAACGCGACAGCGTCTTGAATGTCCACCGGCCTGCGAACAGCTCCAGCGGGCTGGAGCACTCCAGGACGCACACGCGCTGCAAGCAGGCTGGCATGTGAAATCCGGTGCTTGGAAGCCCCGCGAAGGCGGATTCCTGCCCGAAGTCGATGAACCGCTCGTTTTGATCGGTGCCACACTCCACGCGAATCATCCCACGACCGAATGGAACGACGCGTTGCAGACCAACGGCGGCCTGTTTCGCCCCGGCGACCCGTTACCCAAAATTCAAAGCCTCTGGCTGAACGAAACTGCCGCGCACGAGCTACGCGGCGCCTCATTGAATGAGATTGCGATCGCCGCGTTGCACCGCGGCTGGCGTGTTATCCGCCATTCGAGCCTGGATGTCGGTTTTGACCGTCGTCCTCGCCTGCTGCAAGTCATCACCAGCCTGCAACGTGGCGGTGCAGAGCGTCTCGCGCTCGATCTGCATCACGAGTTGCCGCGTTTCCGTGTCAGTTCGCATCTGCTGACCCTTGGCTCGCCCACTCGCGAACCGTTCCCCGCGCCTACCGATGTGATTCAACTCCGTCTGCCGCCTGATCCAGCGCTCCGCGCCCAGGAAATCATGCGCGTGGCCCGCCACGTCGGTGCGGATGCGATTCACGCACATCTCGTCGATGGCGAAACGCTTTCTCTGCTCGATCCAGCGTTGCCATTGATCGTCACGTTTCACAATCAGCGTCAAAGCTGGCCGGAAGCCAGCGAACGGCTGCGCGAGAGGCCGGACGCACTGCTGATCGGCTGCTCGCAGGCCGTGACGCGGGAAATCGAGGCTTCTTTTCCGCAGCATGCGGCACGCACGATCTGGAACGGCATTCGCCAAGGTGTGGTGGTCTCCCGGTCCCCACGGGAGTCAGGGGCCTTGTGTCTCGTCGCCATCGCCAATCCACGGCCGCAGAAACGATTGCCGCTGCTGATCGACGTTCTCGCCGAACTCCCGGGGGCAAAGCTCAAGATCGCCGGTGAACCATCCAGCATTCATGCCGATGCGCAGGCCGAGGTGCGGCTCTGCCGCGACAAGATCACCGCGCACGGACTCGAAGCAGCCGTGGAATGGCTCGGAGCTGTGGCAGACGTTTCTGCGTTGCTCACAGCGGCCGATGTGTTCGTCTCCACGAGCGCCCACGAAGGCTTGAGCCTCGCGCAACTCGAAGCATTGGCCGCAGGCGTGCCGGTGGTCGCCACCGCTGTCGGCGGCGCGGCGGAAATCGCGGCGCGGCATCCGGACATGATGAAGCTGCTGCCTGCTGACGCAAAACCCGCCGAATTTGCCACTGCCATTCGCGAACTGGCCGGGAAACGCAGTGATGGCGTTCTCACCGCCGATTTCACCACGCCAGTGATGGCTGAACGTCATGCCTGGCTGCTGCATTCGCTGCTGTGCCGCTCCGCGAAGCCGAAACACGGCCTGCTGCTCGTGACGAACAATTTTTCTACCGGCGGAGCGCAAAGCAGCGCCCGGCGTTTGCTCATCAAACTCCACGAGATGGGCGAAACGGTGCGGGCGGTGGTGTTGCAGGAATCGCCGGACGATCCCACGCCAGGACGAACGGCTTTGATCCAAGCTGGTGTGCCAGTGATGGCGCTGGAACCTGGTGAAGCGATGCGCGCCTTGATGCCGCTGTTGGAAAGCATTGCGCACGATCCACCTGAAGCCGTTTTGTTTTGGAATGTGATTCCCGAGTTCAAATTGCTGCTCGCCGAGGCGCTGCATGGTGCGCGTCTTTTCGACGTTAGTCCCGGTGAGATGCTGTTTGCCTCGCTGGAGCGTTATTTCGCGAATTCGCGTCCTGGACTGCCGATGCTAGATGCCACGTCTTATGGACGGCATTTGAGCGGTGTGATCGTGAAGCATGCCTGCGAGGTCGAACTTGCCGAAAAAGTGTTTCAGCGGCCGGTGTGCCTGATTCCGAACGGTGTGATGCCACGCGAACCCAAATCGGAGGCAGAAGTGTCGAAGTGGGTCATCGGCACCGCTGCACGCATTCATCCGCACAAGCGGCTGGAGGATTTGATCGCCGCGTTTCGTCGCGTGAACGTCAAGTGGCCGCAAACGCGTCTGCGCATCGCCGGAGCGGCGGATGCGGGGCAGGAGGACTATGCGCAGGCGCTGATGCAAAGCGTGGAAGGTTCGCCCGTCGAGTGGTGTGGCGAAGTCAGCGATCTCGCCGCGTTTCACGACAGTGTGTGCGTCTTCGCGATGATCTCGGAACCTGCGGGTTGCCCAAATGCTTCACTTGAAGCGATGGCATCGAGCTTGCCAGTGGTGGCGACAGCCGTAGGTGGTGCCATAGAGCAGATCGAAGACGGCGTGAGCGGCTTGCTGACATCGCCGCGTGATGTTGACGCGATGGCAGCGGCTTTGATGCGGGTGCTGGAAGATGACGCACTGCGTTCACGCATGCGTGTGGCGGCACTCGAACGTGTGAAAGCGCATTTCAGTCTTGATCTGATGGCGGAGGGCTATCGGAGGATAGCCTTCCAGGCTGTCGATGGACTGAGGCGTCCCGCCTTTCCCCGTTAAGGCGGGACGCCTCGATCCGCCGACAGGCCGGAGGCCTATCTTCCGGTGCGATGCGCTCACCGATACTTCGACAAGCCTTCGAGGTACTGCTGCGCGAGTGTGGTTTGTGGCTTGGTGAAGAAGTCTGCGGCAGTTGATGACTCCTGCACCTTGCCAGCGGCGAGGAAGACGACCCAGTCGGCGACTTTGCGGGCGAAGCTGATCTCGTGCGTGGCGAGGATGATGCTTTGACCGGCCTCGGCGAGTTCGCGGATGACATCAAGCACCTCGCCGGTCATGACGGGATCGAGAGCGGAGGTGGGTTCGTCGAGCAGGAGCAGGCGCGGTTTTGGTGCGAGGGCGCGGGCGATGGCGGCGCGCTGCTGCTGGCCGCCGGAGAGCTGGCTGGGGCGTTTGTGCTCGTGTGTTTCAAGACCGAGGCGGTGCAGCAGTTCCAATGCGCGCTGGGTGGCCTGTGTTTCGGACATGCCGTGAACTTCGAGCAGCGGCAGTGTGATGTTTTGCAGGGCGGTGAGGTGTGGGAAGAGGTTGTAGCCCTGGAAGACGAAGCCGTTGCTGCGGCGCTCGATCAATGCGCCGGCTTCATCGTGCGGCAGCATGCGGGCGTCGATGCTGACGCCGCCGGCATCGGGCACGAGCAGGCTGCCGAGCACGCGTAGCAGCGTGGATTTGCCGCCGCCCGAAGGTCCGAGCAGCGCGATGACGCGTGCTGCATCGCCGGTGGTGAAACTGGCACCATCGAGCGCAGCGTGAGCGCCATAGCGTTTGAGGACGGCATTCGCTTCAAGTTTCATACGCGAACCTCCCTTCGAGACGGCGTGCGAGGTGTGAGAGCGGCAGCGTGACGATGAGATAGGCAATGGCGAGCGGGATGTAGCCCTCCAGCGCGGTGTAGCTGGCCGAGTTCATGATTTTGACCTTCTGCACGAGTTCCTCAATGCCGATGACTGAGAGCAGCGAGGAGTCTTTGAGCAGCGAGACGAGCTGGCCGGTGGTGCCGGGCAACGCGCGGCGCAGAGCCTGCGGAATGATGACGAAGCGATAGGTCTGCTGAATGTTGAAGCCGACGGCGCGGGCGGCTTCAAGCTGCGAGGCACCGATGCTTTCGACCGCACCACGAAAAATTTCCGCGAGATAGGCCGCGTGGAACGCACCGAGCAGCAGCAGGCCGACGAGCAGCGGCTGGTCAATGCGCAGGGCATTGGCGACGATGTAGTAACCGATGAGAAGCTGCACGAGCAGCGGTGAGCCGCGCACGATTTCGACCACGCCGCTGCTGAGCATGCGTACCGGCGCCCAGCGTGCGCGATTGCCGAGCATGAGGACGAAACCGAACAGCACGCTCACCAGCATGGCGGCCAGCGAGACGCCCAATGTGATCAGCCAGCCGATGCCGAACTGCGTGCGGTACTGCCACACGCCCGACCAGTTCCAGCGGTACTCCACGGCGGAGAACAGCGCGTAAAAAACCTTGGACACGAGGATGAGCAGCGCCAGTGCGTAGAGCGCACGACGGGGTGTCGATGGGGTGCTGGCGGACTTTGCTGGCAAAACGTGGCGAGGGATTACGCCAGAAAGCGCCGCTGCGCCCGGATGTTTTTCAGCCTTACGAGCCAGCGACGAGCTTTGGCTGTATTTGCAGGAACAGCGCCACGCCACGGGCGATGCCGGCGGCGATTTGATCTCGATAGGCATCACGTTTCAGCCGTGCGGACTCGGTGGCGCTGGTGATGAAGCCGCATTCAACGAGCACGGCAGGGCAGGGAGCCTGGGCGACGACGGCGTAGCTGCGTGCTTTGGTGCCGCGATTCTGTGCCTTCGTCGTGGTGCAGACCATGCGCTGCACGGTGCTGGCAAAGTCGGCGCTGGTTCCCGTCTTTGCCCCGGAGCCAGTCTGTGGGTGCTGGCGGGAGGAGAGCGGCTGCGATTCGGCAAAGTAGGTCTCGATGCCTTCGGCGGCATGGCCCTCGCCGTCGGTGTTGAGGTGGACACTGACGAAGGCGGCGGCCTGGTGGGTGCCAGCGAGGGCGGCGCGTGCTTCGAGTGGGAGGAAAGTGTCGCCGCCGCGTGTCAGGCGCACGCGCAGACCAGCGGCTTCGAGTTCGCGTTGCAGGCGGCGGGCGAGGTCGAGCGCGAGATTTTTTTCAATGATGCCATTGGCGACGGCCCCGCCATCATGCCCGCCGTGACCGGCATCGACGATGACCAGCGGGGCGGTTTCGTCCCAGCGAGGCAGGACGAGCGAAGGGAGCGAAGCCTGTCGTTGCTCCAGCCAGACGAGGGCCAAGGCGCTGCCACCGAGGGCCGAGAAGGCGGCCAGGGTTTGCAGGGCCAGGGCGATGAAAAGGCGAAATTTCAAAAAATTATTCAGATATATAAAATATTTGTTTGAATTAACAACATGATTTTCTACAATGACTATATGAAGACGCTGTCCTTTACCTCCCGTGTGCTGGTTTCTCTCCTGGCTGTGTTGGGATTTGAAGCCAGTTCGTTCGTCTCCGCCCAGGTCTCGAACACCTACACGCTGCAGCCGCCTCCGGGTTATCCCGCCAGCGGGGCACCGAGACAACCCGTCTCCACCAGGGCTGCCAGACAGTCCGCCGCCAGCGTTCAGGCTCCGGCAAACTATACCTACCCGCCCCCCGCCGGTTATACCTACCCACCACCGCCGGGTTATGGAATGCCGCCGCCTGCCAAGCCTTCAACATCGAAGAAGGCGACCTCCAGCACCACAACGCCCAAAAAATCGACGCCAGCACCAGCGCCCAAGTATTACGGCCCGACGGGCGACATCAGCAGCCAGGTGGCCAAGCTGGCTGAGAGCGACCGAGTGCAAAACTCACGGCTGGGTGAGCTGGAACGCGATGTGAGCGGCATCAAACGCGGCGGCAAAGGCAGCTCCACCACGCGCTACAACGGCGGCACCGACCTCGCCTCCCACACCACCCACGTCGTCCGCCCTGGCGACACGATGTGGCATATCGCCTCGACGCATCGCGTGAGCGTGGGGGAGATTCAGCAGCTCAACCGCCTCTCCGGCGAAAACGTCTCCATCGGCCAGACGCTGCTCATTCCTTCCCCGCACCGCAGCAGTTCGACGACGCCAGCGAGCTACACGCCTGCGACGCCCGGCAGCCCAGCGCCCACATCCACCACCTACATCGTAAAGAAAGGCGATAGCCTCAAAGCCATCGCCATCCGCTACAAGACGACGACAACCGCCCTCGCTGCTGCAAACCATATCAAAGACCCCAACAAACTCCTCCTCGGTCAGCGCCTGGTGATTCCCGGACGCAGCGGCGGCAGCACCGTTGCTTCCAACAACAAGACGAAACCCAAAACCGTGGTGCCCGAATCTTCCGACACCATTCCACTTCCTGGCTTCGGCGTGCCCTCCACGCCTGCACCGGCGGCCATCGCACCGCAGCCGCCTGCTGCTCCTGCCCCCACCCCGCCAAAAAGCGCAGCCGCTGACACCCATCGCGGCATCCTGGCCTACCGTGTTGACCGCAGTGACACCTTGGAAAGCATCGCTCAGCAATTCAGCACCACGCCGGACCGCATTCGCGAAATGAACCGCCTCCAGCCGGGTGCGAAGCTCAACAGCGGCGATGAAATCATGGTTCCTGCCATGGGTGCCGTCTCGGTGGGGAATTGAGCGGCAGGCAAGAGCATCTTGAGGCCGATGTGAAGCGCGGTAGAGTCGCTGCCATGCAGTCACTGGCCGAGTTTCTTTTCCGCGCACAACGTCGGGGTGAATTGCGCTTTATGCTCATTGGCGGCAGGTCGCTTGAGGCTCATGGTTATGTGCGCAACACCAAGGATGTGGACTTTCTGATCGCCACTCACGACATTCCCGTGATGGAGCGTCTGCTCAAGTCCATCGGCTATCACAAGGAGGCTGAGACGGAGATTTTCTCTCGCTGGAAGCATTCCTCGATGGAGGCGGAGGATGTGGATTTGATGTTCGTGAGCGATTCCACCTTTGAATCGCTCGATAAAGACTGCGTGACGATGCCGATCGGTTCCGCCGTGTTGCGAGTGCCTTCCGTGGCGGGGATCACGGCGCTCAAGCTGCATGCCATCAAAAACAATCCTGACCGGCTCGCTAAGGACAGCACGGACATTCTGTCACTGATGCGGCTGAACCCGGTGGCCCTGGATCATGACGGCCTGCGGGTGCTTTGCGAAAAATTTGGCAACGCCGAAATCTGGGCCAAACTCGAACTGCTGCTGTCATGATTCCCCCGCACCTTCTCGATCTCGAACTGCCCGTCGGTCGCATTCCGACGGATGGCAAAGACACGGCCACGCCCGAACAAAACGACGCCTGGCAGTGGGAAAACAACCGGCTGCGCTGGGAACGCGGCGATTTCAGCCGCAGCGACACGCCTGTGAATGTGATGTTCGAGATCGAGTAGCTGTAGTCATCGCTGACAGCTCACTCCGTCACAAAATCCCGCATTTCATACAGCTTCGGGTCACGCACTGGCTCCTTGCGGGCTGATTTTACGCGCTTGAGCATCTGCGAGAACAACGCATCAGCTCCCTCGCCCTCATCCATCCCGCCGAACTGCTCCTCCAGCTTCTCGGGATCTTCACCCGCTTCGAGGCGGCGCACCATCTCCCGCAGCTCGGGCGGCGTCTTATCTCCCATCATGTCCGTCATCTTGCGCATGAAGTGGCCGAGCTGACGCGGATCGGGGTTTTCCTCATCCATGCCGCCCATCTCACGTTCCATGTCCTGCATGAAGCTGTCCATCTTCGCTTCATCCATGCCCGCGAAGGGATCATCCCCCGTCTCCTCCTTCGCCTGGCCGATCACCGCAAAGCGCGACACTCGCTTCTCCATTTTCAAACCTGCGCCATCTGGGCACGCTGGCAGCTTGTCACGGTACGACAGCGAGCGGGCGAGAAAGGAATACAGCTTGTTGTTGTCGGGGCAGTAGAACTCGTAGATCGGCATGGTTGGGTGGGAAAATCTTTCGCCTCACCATAGCCGGCGGAACTTCGCACTCAAGGAAAGCAAATCAGCACGCTCATCGTTCCATGGCCCTCATGTTTCGCCATCTCCTCCTCGTTCTGTGCCTGTCGTCCATCGCCGCCGCCCAGCTCCCACTCGAACTCAAGCCCGGCACGCGCATCGCCCTCATCGGCAATTCACTCTTCGACCGCATGCGCGACTACGGCCAGTTCGAGGCCCTGCTCCACCAGCGCTTCGCCAAAGAACAGCTCGTGGTGCGGAATCTCTCGTGGTCTGCCGATGAAGTCGCCCTGCGCCCGCGCCCCGATGGCTTCGGCGATCTCAATCAGCACCTCACCGAGCACAAGACCGACGTCATCCTCGCCGCCTTCGGCTTCAACGAGTCCTTCAAAGGCGAAAAGGGAGTCGCGGAGTTCGAAACACTGCTGAAGGCCTTCCTCATTGAGCTGAAGGCGCATCGCTACAACGGCACCTCCGAGCCGAAAATCGTCCTCGTGAGCTCCACCGCTGCTGAGAAGCCGCACGAGCATCTCAACGCCCAAATCAAGCTCTACACCGACGCGATGAAAAAGGTCGCCACGGCCGAAAACGTGGCCTTTGCCGATGTGTTCACCGATTTGGCACCCAAAACGACGAACGGCGTTCATCTCGATGCCGCTGGCTATCTCGCATTCGGTGAACGCCTTTACAACCAGCTCACCCAAGAAACCCCGCCCAAGCTCAACGCCGCCGTCCGCGCCGCCGTCGTCGAGAAGGAGGACAAATTCTTCCAGCACTACCGCCCGCTGAACTACTTCTACATCAAAGGCGGCCGCATGGAGCCCTACGGCGTCGTGAACTTCCCCGGAGAACTCAAAAAGCTCCTCCAGATGACCGAAGCCCGAGACGCCGCCATCTGGCAAACCGTCACTCAGGTCACTCCAGTCAATCCCGTCCCCCCAAACGACAAAACCACCGACCCCCTCCCCACCATCACCGGCGACCGCCCCATCAACGAATGGCTCTCCCCCGCTGCTGAACTCGCCGCCTTCAAAATCGACCCCCGCTTCGAGGTCAGCCTCTTCGCCTCCGAAGAAGACTTCCCCGACCTCTTCGTGAAGCCCATCGCCATCCGCTTCGACACCAAAGGCCGTCTCTGGGTCAGCACCAGCACCACCTACCCGCAGATCATGCCCGGCGAGGCCCCGCAGGACCGCATCCTCATCCTCGAAGACACCAACGGCGACCACCGCGCCGACAAATGCAGCGTATGGGCCGACAAACTCGCCATCCCGCTCAGCTTTGAGTTTGGCAATGGCGGCGTCTTCGTCTCCGACCAGCCGCACCTCACCTTCCTCAAAGACACCGATGGCGACGGCAAGGCCGACCACCGCGAAAAACTCCTCACCGGCTTCGGCACCGAGGACAGCCACCACGCCTTGCACGACTTCGTCTGGAGCCCCGAGGGCGATCTCATCTTCCGCGAGAGCATCTTCCATCACAGCCAGGTCGAGACGCCCTACGGCCCCGTCCGCGCCCGCGAGAGCAGCTTCTTCCGCTACACGCCCGCCACCGGAAAGCTGCTCGCCTTTGGCAGTTACATGAGCACGAACCCCTGGGGCATCACCTTCGACGACTGGGGCTTCCACGTCGGCAGCCATCCCGTCTTCGCCAGCGCTGTGCATGCGCTCAATGCGCCCTATCCCGACATCCACGTCCCTGCCGGGAACTACTTCCCCGCTTACAGCGGCACCTGCGGCCAGGAATTCCTCACCAGCAGCCACTGGCCGAAGGAACTGCGCGACAAAAAACACTTCATGCGCGTCCGCTACAAGCCCACCAACGAAGTCGAACTGCACGAGTGGGTGGAGCACGACACGCACTTCGAGGAAAAGAAAGTCGGCATCGTCTTCCAGAGCACGAACCTGAGCTTCATCCCCGTGGACATCCAGCAAGGCCCCGACGGCGCGATGTACATCGCCGACTGGTACAACCCCGTCAAAGGCCACGCGCAATACTCCCTCCGCGACACCCGCCGCGACAAAAAATCCGGCCGCATCTGGCGCATCACCGCGAAAGATCAAAAACTCGAAGAACCACCCAAGATCGCAGGTGCGAGCATCCCTGAATTACTCGACCTGCTGAAGAGCGAGAACTACCGCACGCGGTATCGTGCGAAGGTGGAGTTGAGGGAAAGGGAGGCCATGGAAGTGCTGCCTGCGATCACTGACGTGTCGAATCCATCTGCTCACCTCCTAGCGGAACTTTTTTGGACGGCATCGCCATTTCTGGCAGCCCAGCCAGCTTTTCCTTGGCAGGCACTCATCAACCTCAGTGAGAACCCCTCGCCGTTGGCGAGAGTTGCAGCAGCAAGAGCGCTTAGATTTGCTCGCCTTAGTGAAAGCAGAAGCATGCTGCACAAGAAATCATGCAACGACCCCAGCGGCCTCGTCCGCCTCGAAGCGGCCATCGCGGCGAGTTACATCGGCACGCCGGAAGCCTTGGAAGCCGCGCTCGATCTGCTGAAGCACCCGATGGACTCTTACCTCAACTACGCGCTGCGCACCTCGCTCGACAGCCACACGCTGCAGCCGCTTTGGAAGGGCAACACCACCTTCCTGGCGAAGCATCCCGAGTTGGTAAAATTCCTCCAAGACAGCGAGCCGAAGAAGCCCGCGCTGATGGCGAAGAAAAAGAAGGCCGAGAAGCCCGATCCCTTCGACGCACAGCCCGGCCTGCAAACCATCACCATCAAGACCATCCCCGAGCGCCTGCTCTACGACCTGCGCGAGTTCCAAGTGGCTCCCGGAGCCCCCGTGAAGCTCGTTTTCGAAAATCCCGACGTCACCCCGCACAATCTCCTCATCGTCCAGCCCGGCGCAGCGGACGAAGTCGGCATGGCCGGCAACGAAATGGCCAAAACGCCCGACGGCTTCGCCAAAGGCTTCATCCCCGACTCCCCGAAGATCCTGCACAAAACCAAGATGCTCAACCAAGGCGACCGCGAGACCCTCCGCTTCACCGCACCCACCGCCAAAGGCACCTACCCCTACATCTGCACCTTCCCCGGCCACTGGCTCGTCATGAAAGGCGAGATGATTGTGGAATGATTTGAGGATCAGCCTACGGAACACACCGAATACACGGAAACAGAAGTTCAACTTCTCGCCCCATTCAATTCCGTGTATTCCGTGTGTTCCGTAGGCCCAATGAATTCCCTCTTTGCCCCCCCAGATTACTTTCAAGAACTGCCCGAAGTCTTCCCCGCCTCCCCCCGTCCGCTCGAGATCGATCTCGGCTGCGGTGACGGCACCTTCATCACCGGCATGGCCGCGCAGCATCCCGAGCGCGACTTCCTCGGTGTCGAGCGCATGCTCGGCCGTGTGGACAAAACCATGCGCAAAATCGAACGCATGCAGCTCCCCAACGCCCGCGTCATGCGGCTCGAAAGCGCCTACACCGTCGGCTGGCTGCTGCCGAGTGCCCGCGTGAGCCGCCTGCATCTTCTCTGCCCCGATCCGTGGCCGAAAAAGAGCCACGCCGCACGCCGGCTCGTGAATCAAAGCGAGTTCCTGGATGGCTTGCACCGCATTCTCGTCCCCAATGGCGAATTCCTCCTCAAAACCGATGACCAGCCGTACTTCGAAGACGCCCTCGCCAGTTTCGAGTCACGCACGCATCAGTTCAAACGTCTCGACTGGCCTGACGACGCGTTCTTTTATCCCACCACCGACTTTGAGCAGGACTGGCTCAACATGGGCCGCAGCATCCGCCGTGCGAGATGGCAGAAGATCGCACGTTAACTCGCCCATGCTCCGCCACTGTCTTCTCGCCGTCTTTTTCAGTCTTACGATCGCACACGCTGCCGAAACCAAAACCCGCGTCGCACTCGCCGGTGATTCCACCGTCACCGACAAAGCCGGCTGGGGTGCCGCCTTCGGCAAGTTGCTCGTTCCCACCGCCGAATGCCTTAATTTCGCCGGCGGCGGCCAAAGCAGCAAAAGTTTCCGCGACAGCGGCAACTGGAAGAAAGTCATCGACTCGAAACCCGCCTTCGTTCTCATCCAGTTCGGCCACAACGACATGCCCGGCAAAGGTCCGCAGCGAGAAACCGATCCCGCGACGACGTACTCCGAAAACCTGGGGCACTTCATCGACGAAGCCCGCGCCATCGGTGCCCAACCGATCCTCGTCACCTCCCTCGCCCGCCGCACCTTCGACAACGGCAAAATTCGCGGCGAACTCAAGCCCTGGGCTGAAGCAGCGACCAAGGTGGCCGCTGAAAAGAAAGTGCCGCTCGTCGATCTGTTCACGCTCAGCGTCGAGTTGCACAACAAGCTCGGCCTCGTCGAGTCCGACACCTTCAATCCGCCCGGCAAAGACGGCAAACACACGGATCATACCCACCTCAACGCCCACGGTGCCGAAGTCATCGCCAAGATCATCGCCGACGAACTTCGCAAGGTGGCACCTGACCTCGCCAAGTTGCTGAAGTGAACATGGGGGCATGACTGATTTTTCACCGCGACACGGGATGATCAATCCTCTCACTGAGGTTGGCTAGGTGACGTGCAAAATCTTCGGCTTCAATGTCCGCGAGCGATTGCTGGAACGACGCGCGTTGTTGCGTGCGGGAGGCTTTCCAAGCATCGAGGCATTGGCGCTGCTGCGCGGCTGAGTTCACGCCGAAAGTAGCCGTCATCGCTCCGCGTGACGAGCGGTGCGCTCGTTCAACCCGTACGACGCCCAAAGGCCAATCATCGCTTGTCCTGCCTCCCACACGCTCAGCTCATCACGCGGAGCGGTGATGGCTACTTTTCCACCGCAGCGCCTCACCCGACCGCAGGCCCGCGTGCGCCGGGTTCTCTGCGATGTAGCGCTGCAAACGCCGGAACTGTGCCTCATGCCGCACGAGATGATCAAACGCATCCTGCTGCCAGAAACGGCCCTTCGTGCCGAGCCGACGATTGATCTGCACACCCGTGAAGTGCTTCCATGACTCGCACTGCTCCAGCAGTGCGGCCTTGTCGGGAAAACAGGCCAGCAGATGCACATGATTCGGCATGATCACGAAGTCGAGCATCTCATAGCGGTCACCATCGAAGTACAGGAGGCTGTCACGCACGATTTGAGCGAGTTCCGGCTGGCGCAGCACGCAGGCACCATGACCCAAATCCAGATGTTCATGCCACTTCGTCGTGAATTGCTCGTGATACTCGGTCATCTGCTCAAGCGGTAGATCCTGCACCTGCGCTTTCCAACCTGGCAGCGTCGGATCAATGTCGTGCGCGACCAGCCAGCGGTTGCGCTCCGCCCGCCAACCCTCCAGCACCTCCTGCGGCATGGAATCCAGGGTGCGCCAGGTGATGAACACCACCGCCCCATCCTGTGCCCAGTGCGGCAGTTTGCGCTGGGTGATGAGAAGATCGTCATGCGGGTTGAAGAATCGCATGGCCGCGACGCTAGCTGGCAGGACTCGCGAAGCGAGCAAAAGTAGCCGTCATCGCTCCGCGTGACGAGCTGGACGCTGGTGTAACACGAATGGCGTCCTGCCTGCCACACGCTCAGCTCATCACGCGGAGCGATGATGGCTACTATCCGCAAGCTCGGCAGAGATCGCACGTTTTCCTCTCATCATGCACGACCTCGACGCCAGCCTCCCAGAGCACCTCCTTCGCCGCGACTTCCTCAAGAAACTCGCCACAGCTTCCACCGCCGCGTGGATGACCGGCGCACCAAAGGCGATCTGGGCCAAAACCGGCGAAAAAGTCACGCATCCACCTGCGAAAGCCGATGCGTGCATCCTTTTGTGGATGGCGGGAGGCATGGCGGCACCGGACACGTTTGATCCGAAGGGCTACCTGCCCTTCGAGAAGGGTCTCGAGGTCAAACGCATGCTCAGCACCTTCCCGGCGATCAACACGAGCGTGGATGGCATCAAAATTTGCCAGGGACTCGAAAACATCGCGCAGGTCATGGATCGCGGCACGCTCATCCGCAGCGCGGTGCAGCCGGACCTCGGCAGCATCCTGCACTCGCGGCATCAGTATCACTGGCACACCGGCTATGTGCCGCCGCAGACGGTGGCATGCCCGCACATCGGCTCCTGGATGGCGAAGGTGCTTGGCCCGCGCAATTCGGTGATGCCCGCGTTCATCAACATCGGCCAGCGACTCGAAGGTGTGGGCGAAAGCGAGGAACTGAAGGCCTTCACCACCGCCGGATTCTTCGGCAGCGAGTTCGGACCGATGAATCTGCCTTATCCCGAAGAAGCCGCGCAATCGGTGAAACCGCCGAAGGGCATGGACGCGAACCGTTTCGCCAATCGCGACCGCTTGTTCCGCAAACTTGTCGATCAAAGCCCGCAACGCGAGTTCATGAGCGATTACCAGCAGGAATCCATGCTGCGCAGCATGGACAATGCGTATCGCCTGCTCAGTGCGAAGGAGCGCGAGGCCTTCGACATCACCCTAGAGCCGAAGGAGAGCTACGCGAAGTATGACACGGGCCGCTTTGGCCGCGGCTGCCTGCTCGCACGTCGTTTGATCGAGGCGGGCACACGATTTGTCGAGGTCACCACCGAGTATGTGCCCTTCTTCCAATGGGACACGCACAAGGACGGCCACACCACCGTGGATGCCATGCACAAGGAGATCGACCGCCCTATCGCGCAGCTCGTGCGTGATTTGGAAGCGAAGGGCCTGCTGGATCGCACGCTCATCATCATCGCCAGCGAGTTCAGCCGCGATGCGCTCATGGAAGGCAAGCCCGGCTCCACCGCGAACGACCAGACGACCTTCAAGGTTGATACCCTCAGCGAAATGAAGCACTACGGCCTGCACCGCCACTTCACTGGCGGCACCAGCGTCATGACCTTCGGCGGTGGCGTGAAGAAAGGCTTCCTCTACGGCGAAACGGCCGATGAGCGCCCGCTCATTGCCACCAAGAATCCCGTCAGCGTCATGGACCTGCACGCCACGATCATGACCGCCATGGGCATCAGCCCGAAGACCGAGTTCGAGATCGAAGGCAGGCCGTTTTACGTCACCGAGGACGGGAAAGGGAAGGCTGTGACGGAAATCTTCGCGTGAGATGCTCGAATCGTAGGCCGGATGTGTTGGGCGGAAATCAACATCGCCATTCCCCTCGCATCCTTCGCCCAACTATCCGGCTCTTGGTGCTCCCGTATGCCCCCCGGCCTGCATACGCTCCCCAAACCCAGCCGGATAGTTCGGCGAACACGCCACTCGTGTTGGCGAGGCTCAACGCGCCGAACACATCCGGCCTACGACGGAAATCTTCGCGTAAACGATTGCCAGCGGCGGTTTGCCCCGTTTAGGCTGGTCTCATGAACGCACACCGCCTTCTCTGCATCGGGGTCACGACTTTTGTCCTGGCCGTTTCCTCCTCTCTTCGTGCTGCTGACGGCGATGCCGAATGGCAGAAGGTCAATGATGTCGTCGAAGGCATCAAGAATCCGAAGGAGAAGCCCAAGTCACGCGATGAGGCGATTGCGTTGCTGAAGACGGGACTGACGAACTTCGATGCGGCCTACGCTGCGGCCATGAAAGCCGCACCCACCAACCCGGCCCGATGGGAAGCAGCGCTGTTCGAGTCCATGGTCGGACAGGCACGTGAGATCGCAGGCGTGCCTGCCCCTGCGAAGGCGGCGATCACCCTCGCCGACATTATGAAAGCCGCAGATGCCAAGCCGGAAACCAAATCACAGGCCAGCCTGATTGATGTCATGGAGTCTGCTGAAGCAGCCGAAGGTCCGGGCGGCGACACCGTCGCATGGATGGCGAAGGCGGAGAAGCATCTGAAGGCGTTTCCCGAGGAGAAGATGAACCGAGTGGTCGAAGGCAAAGTGAAGAGCATCAAAGCCACCGCTGATCTCAAGAACAAGCCGTTTGAACTCAAATTCACCGCCGTGGACGGCAAGGAAGTCGATGTCAGCAAACTTCAGGGCAAGGTCGTGCTCATCGACTTCTGGGCCACCTGGTGCGGCCCATGCGTGGCGGAGCTGCCAAACGTGATCAAAGCCTACAAAGAGCTGCATCCGAAGGGCTTTGAAATCGTCGGCATCTCGCTCGACTCCGACAAGGCCGCGCTGGAAGCCTTCGTGAAGGAAAAAGGCATGGAATGGCCGCAGTACTTCGACGGCAAAGGCTGGCAGAATGAAATCTCCACCAAGTACGGCATCGAATCGATTCCTGCGATGTGGCTGCTGAACAAGAAGGGCATGGTCGTGAGCACCAACGCTCGCGACGGCCTCGAAGAAACGGTGGCGAAATTGCTCGCGGAGTAAGTTTATGCTCCATCGCTCGCTGTTCACGGCGGTCTTACTGGCTGCTTCCTGGCTGCATGCCCAGGAAGCAGCCATCAAGGTTCAGAAGAATGTCATGGTGGCAATGCGCGATGGCGTGAAGCTCGCCACGGACATCTACCTGCCTGCTGCGAATGCGGACAAGCTGCCCGTCATCCTGACGCGTCTGCCTTACAACAAGGACGGCGCGGAAAGGTACGGCGAATACTTTGCCGCGAACGGTTATGCCTTCGTGGCGCAGGATACGCGTGGTCGTTACGCCTCGGAGGGTGTGTGGCATTGGATGACCGATGACGGCGTCGATGGGGCCGATTGCGCCGCGTGGATTGCCGCGCAGCCGTGGTCGAACGGCAAGATCGGCATGGTGGGCACCTCGTATGTCGGCGGCACGCAGCATGCGATGGCTTTGGAAAAAGTGCCGCAGCTCACCACCGTCATTCCCGTCGATGCCGTGTCCAACATGGGCCGCCAGAGCATGCGGAATGCGGGTGCGTTTGAGATGCGCTTCTGGAACTGGATCATGCTCAATGCCGGCAAAGGCAGCAACGCGGCGCTTGATCCCGCCACGCAGAACGAACTCAAGGAGATGGCGGACCATCGCTGGGATTATCTCTCGCTGCTGCCGCTGCGTCCAGGCTCCACGCCGCTCAAACTGGCCCCCGAATACGAAGACTGGCTCATCCAGGCCATGCGCCACGGCAAGGACGACGCTTTCTGGAAGCAGAACAACATCCTGGCCGATCCTGCGCGCTACAAGGACATGCCCGTCTATTTCGTCGGCGGCTGGTATGACTCGTGGGCCGGCAACACGTCCGCCAACTTCACCGCGCTGTCGAAGACGCTCAAAAGCGACGTCTATTTCATCATGGGACCGTGGATTCATGGCGCGCAGAACAAATCAAAGCACGGCCAGGTCGATTTCGGTGCCACCGCGGCCATCGAAGATCAGCTCGCCTGGCGCAAGGAGTGGTTCGATCACTGGATGAAGGGAATCGACAACAGCGTCGGCAAAGCCGCGCCCTTCGCCAAAAAGGTGCGCATCTTCGTCATGGGCACCGGCGACGGCAGCAAGACCAAGGACGGCCTGCTCAATCACGGCGGTCAGTGGCGCGATGAAAAGGAATGGCCGCTGGCCCGCATGAAGCCCACGCCGTTCTATTTGCATGCCGACGGCCTGTTGAGCGATGTGAAGACGAAAAACGAGACGGCAGCGACGAGCTATGCGTTTGATCCGCGGAATCCCGTGCCCACGCTCGGTGGCAATATCTCCTCCGGTGACGGCATCATGCAGCAGGGCGCGTGGGATCAGCGCGGTGGCGAAAAATTCTGGAACTGGACGAAACCCATCCCGCTTTCCGCCCGCAGCGATGTGCTCGTGTTCCAAACTGCGCCGCTGGCCGAAGACATCGAGATCACCGGCGAGATCGAGGTGAAACTCTGGGCCTCATCGTCGGCCGTGGACACCGACTTCACCGCCAAGCTCATCGACGTTTATCCGCCCAGCGCCGACTGGCCGCATGGTTTCGACCTCAATCTCCAGGACGGCATCGTACGCGCGCGCTTTCGCGATTTGTTGCAGGAGGAAAAGCTTATGGAGCCAGAGAAGGTCTATCCTTTCACCATCAAGCTCTACCCCACGAGCAACGTCTTCAAAAAAGGCCACCGCATCCGTGTGGACATCAGCAGCAGCAACTTCCCGCGCTTCGACGTGAACCCGAACACTGGCGAACCGCTTCAGCAGCACCGCCGCACGGTCATCGCCACGAACACGATCCATTACGGTGCTGAATATCCTTCGCACATCGTGCTGCCGTTGGTGCCTCAGCCGTAACCATGCAGTTGGGTTTGCGCTGAGCGCGGCAGCGTCCTGGAGTGCTCCAGCCCTCTGGAGCTTTCCGCAGGCCCGGGGACGCTCGAAAGCGCCAGAGGACTGGCGCACA
>NZ_JBJXFV010000108.1:0-4191 GCF_046154365.1 Prosthecobacter sp. | reverse complement strand
TGAATTCAGTTGTTTGCGAAGGACTCGCTGAGCACCACGGCTCGGACAAGATCCTTGAATCCGCCTTTGTTGGACGAGAGGTCTTTCATGATACCGTCGATCACGGCGCGGTCGGCTAACGCAGGCTCGCGGCCGAGGGCGTAGGTCATGAGTTTCTCCGTGAGCGAGCGGGTGAACTGCTCGTGACGCGCGATGAGCAGGCTGCGGAAGCCAGTGATATTGGTGAACTTCTCGCCGGTTGGGAGCACACCGCTGGGATCGATCTTGTTGTTCTTCGAATAGTCCGTTCTCCAGCCGCCGATGGCGTCGAAGTTCTCCAACGCGAAGCCGAAGGGGTCGATCTTGCGATGGCACGAGGCGCAGGTTTCGTTCGCGCGATGTTTGGCGAGTTGCTCGCGGATCGTGGTGGCTCCGCTGGCGTCGGGTTCGATGAGGGGCACATCGGGCGGCGGTGGCGGTGGGGTGTAGCCGAGGAGTTTCTGTTGCACATAAACGCCGCGCACGACGGGCGAGGTGTCCACACCGTTGGCCGAGGCGGTGAGGAACGAGGCGTGTCCGAGCAGGCCGCCGCGCACGCCTTTGGGCAGCGACACTTGGCGAAGCTCAACACCTTTCACCGGTGGCAGGTCGTAGTGCAGCGCGAGTTCGCGATTCAAGAATGTGTAGTCGGCGGCGAGGAATTCTCGCGGCGGCAAGTTCTTGTCGAGAATGTGGCGGAAGAACGTTTCGGTCTCGGCGCGCATGGCAGCGTCGATGTTGTCGCGGAAGAAGCTGACGAAGTCGGTGGAAACCGGCATCTCGCCGATGTGGTCGAGGTTCAGCCAAAGCCGAATGAAGTTCTGCACAAAGCGCTGCGACTTCGGGTCGGCCAACATGCGATCCACCTGCTCGCCCAGCACTGCCGGCTCGTGCAATTTGCCAGCAGCGGCGAGTTGCATCAGCGTCTGATCCGGCATGGAGGACCAGAAGAAATACGACAGGCGCGAAGCCAGCGCGTAGTCTTCGAGCTTGCCGCTGCCTTCATGCAAATGCAGGAAGGCGGGCGAGCAGAGTATGGATTGAAAGCCGAGTTGAAGCGCATCCAGCGGCTTCATTCCGGCACCGAGCTTGGCTGTGACCAACTTCTCGATGGGTGCTAATTCTCCGGGACGCAATGGGCGACGAAAGGCCGCTTCGGCGAAGACGCGCAGTCGTTCGGGGATGTTGGCGCGACTGATCTGATTCGCGACGAGTTTGCCATACAGCCCGGTGTGACCGGGCGTCGGCCATTGATCGAGTTGCGGACCTTCGACCTGCATTTCCCAAATGCGGAGCTTCGGACCGCGATAGGCCTTGAGCATCGCCTCAGCGAGTTCGCCCTTTCCCAGCTTCAGCTTTGCAACCGCTTCCAGTTCGGGATGTCCTTTGGCGTACCGATTCAATTTGAACGCCAATGCCTTGGCCGCAGGCGCGCCATTGCGAAAGCGGACCTCCGGTTCCTCACCCCGATCGAGATCGACGGTCCACTCAAACCACTGCGGCTTGTCGCTGGTGAGTTCCACCAGCGCAAGTGTGCGTTGCGTGGTGATGTTGCCTGTGCTCTCGACGCTCCCCTCGCGAGTCACCGCGGCGAGTTCCATCACGATCGGATCGCCGTTGCGGAAGTCCGTCAGGAAGTCATAGGAATGCGTGCGGTCGATGGCCGCAGCCTGGATGCGGATGGTGTAACGCCCGCTCTGCGGTGCGCCGCCGCGCGCCAGCGGCTCGAAGCCGATGTGCCCGCCGCGATAATGCCGCGCCTGGAGATCGTCGTAGCCCTTGTCCGAAATCCAGCGGTAGCGATCTGTGCGAAAGAGCTTGGGCAGGTCATTGCTTTTCCTGCCTTCGAAGTAGAACGGCGACTTCTGCGCATAGCTTTTGTTCTCGGGTTTCGGACCAAAGGCAGTCGCCCGCCGGATCGCCTCCTCGGCGGCGACAAAGTAGTGATCGAGCAACATGCCGGACGTCACCTGCACGGCGCTGTTGTTGTCGAAGCCATCGGCACGAACCTCGGGCGGGAAATCAGCCACAGGATTCCATCCAGCGACATTCAAACCCAGCAGATCACCGATCGTGTGACGGTATTCAAAGCTGTTGAGCCGTCGCAGCACGGTATGGCTGCCTGCGCCTTTGAAACGCTGCGTGGCATCGGCCAGGGATTGAGTGATCGCATCGACCGCCGCGAGCAGCTCGGTCTTCGACGGCTGCTTCTCTTTTTTCGGCGGCATCTCACCGAGATTCAATTGATCGAGAATCTCCTGCCACAGCAGAGCCTCATCCGGCGTCGTGATTTCATTCGTGAGTTTGTCGAATCGCCGGTCTCCGCTCTGTTTGTCGGGACCGTGGCACTTGATGCAGTGCGACTTGAGGAAGACTGATTGATCGGCGGCGAGCAGCGTTGGTGGTAGCAACGTCAGCATTAAGAGCAGCGTGAAGCGAGGGAGATTTGTCATTAGTTATTTGTCATTTCTCATTTGCTATTGGAGCGAAGTAGGGTGGGACCAGCGCAGCGCCGGCCCACCATTTGTGTGCGATGGTGGGCCTACCATTACCGCAATTCCATCCCCGAAAACGTCCCCGTGCTGCGTCCGAATCGTTCACGTTCCACCCCAAACCACTGGAGCGTCGAGAGCCACAGATTCGACAACTGAATCCGTTTGCGTTCCTCCGCCGGGCAGACGAGATGGCCTTGATGCTTGAGGCCACCACCCGCGAGCAGCACCGGCAAATCACGATTCGAATGGTTCGAAGCATTGCCCATGCCGCTGCCGATCACCACGAGCGTGCTGTCCATCAATCCCGCTTCCTTCAACTTCCCAAACAAGTGCGTGAACTGTGTCATCAAATACTTCTCCACGATCTGTAACTGGGTCAGCAGGCCCTCCTGCTTGCTGTGGTGCGACAGCCCGTGATAGCTGCCGACGTCGAGCTCGGTGGTGTGGAATCCTAGCGGGACTTCAAAGGTGGCCACGCGTGTCGAATCGGTTTGCAGCGCGAGCGTCATCAAATCCATGAACAGCGGAATCTCCTCGATCTGTAGTCGCTCTTCGTCCTTGATAGCGTCGATGGGCGACTTTGGCTTCGGCTTGCCCAGCCATGCCTCAGACATTTGCAACCGACGCTCCACGTCGCGAACCGATGTCAGATACTGATCGAGCTTGCTGCGATCCGCCGCATCGAGAGTCCCTCCCAATTGCTTCGCCGATTCGCGCAAGGCGTCGAGCACACTGGCTCGGTTCGACAACCGTTCGCGCTCCGTCGCATTCGCGCCGGCGTTGGCCTCAACAAACAACGCTTCAAACAGACGAGCGGGATTAGTCACCGGAGGCAGACGCACGCCCGCCCGGTTCCAGCACATGTCCGTGCCCTCGCCCAATCCCGCGGTGATCGATGGATACCGAGTCGCCGCGCCGACATGCTCCGCAGCCACTTAGTCGATCGAAATGTTCTTCTCCGGAAAGCCCGCTGCCTCTTCCTTCTTCACGCCCGTCAGAAACGAATGCACCGCGCCGTGCCCGCCCTTCGCGTCGTGATCGAGATGAGAGAAGACGGTGAAATCCCCCCGATGCGCCTGCAACGGTGCCAGCGTCTTGCTGATCGCGTACTCGCGCCCTGCCGCCGTCGGAAAGAATCCGCCCGGCCAGAAGCCGAGATGATTGCCGATGCAAATCAGACGTCGCGGATCGGTCTTCGGAGCCGCAGCCACGAAGCCGACATTGAGGCTTTCAAAAGCTGGAAGTGCGAGCGCCATTCCGAGTCCACGCAAGAAATGACGACGGTCGATGAAGGGAAATCGTTGTGTTTTCATGGGATTCCAGGAATTCCGTTTGAGTTGGGATCGGACGCGAGGAGGACTGAGCGCGAGCGGGTTTGCCATGTTTGAGCACTCCGTCATTCGCGTTGTAGCGAGTGAGCGGCAAGGCGCTAGCCGCCGGTTTCGAACCGATGCGGAACCCGCGGCTAGCGCCTTGCGGCTCACATCAACATGATTAGCAACGACCCCTATTGTTCGATCGTCAAAGTGAAATCGTTAAGGCACAAGCAATGACACGCGCACGTCATCCAAATAATGCGGGGCCGTCCGCGCGGCCTTGTCCGGTGTGCGTGCTCCGAAAAAAAGCACCAAGCTGCGAGCGGCGCGGGGCACTTGAATCCTCACGGAAAACGTCTGCC
>NZ_JBJXFV010000106.1:0-182290 GCF_046154365.1 Prosthecobacter sp. | reverse complement strand
AGGTGATGCGGTTTGCATGAGCCCTGAGCATACGGCTGCCAGCAGGGGATTCTTCTGGAGCGGGCGATCACTTCATGTCTGAGTGATTCGCTCTGCTATCTCACGGAAGAAGTCGCGGCTCCAGAGTGTCAGATCGGAAGCATCACGAATGAACGGCTGCACATCCTGCCGTGCGGCGGTGAAATCCACAGCGGCGATGCGAACTTGCAGCCGCTGTCGCAACTCGGCGAGGGTCAGCGGCGTGGATTCAGGGCGATGGCCACTTTGCTGCATGCGGGCGGCGAGGTGGTCGAGGTTGCAGCGTACGCCACGGGCGGCGTACCAGATAAGATCATACCAGTCACGGCCCTTCACGCGGCCTTTCCAGTCACGACACAGCACGGCGTGAAGTTTACCGGCCATGAGTGATGGGAGATTGTAGAGGCGGACTTGAAACGGGATGGGCAGGAGCTGGGTGCGCACTTCAAATCCCGCATGCAGCGGCGGTTGGGTGTCGATTTCCAGCTTCACGCGCACTTGTTGCAGCTTCGGCATTTTTTCGCTCAAATAGGCCGGGGCACCGATGCGCAGGAGATTGATCTGCGTGCCGCCTTTGATGAAGGCGGACTCAATGGCGGTGTCGATGCTTTTGATTTTGCGCCCGACCTCAAACTGAAAACCGAAGGAGATCAGTTCATCGTGAACGGCGCTGAGGAAGGGATCGAGCCGGAAGCTGTCATCCGGTGCGATCAGCGAAAAATCGAGATCCTCGGAGAAGCGTGACAGGCCGTGAAATACCCGTAGCGCCGTGCCGCCGTAGAAGGCGGCGTGCTCGTAGAACTTCGCGCGCCAGAGGCCGAGGAGCGCGATCTCCTGCACGATTTCTTTGAGCGCGTTTTCGTGGTCCGCGAGCGTGATGGGCGCATAGCGCGCGAGCAGGGCATCAAGGTTGTGCGGTGTCATGGCGTGGGATGCTGCTTTTGAAAACGTGCCAGCCAGCGCGCGAGCAGCACGACCGGCCGCCAGCGATACGCAGCCGCAATGGCATCGACTTGATCGAGGGCAAGCCGGCGCAGGGCTCCTGCGTCGATGCGCAGATCCTTCAGCAGCAAGCCGGCGATGTGCTCCTGATTGCTGATGCCCGCTGCCTGCGCGACACGATCACACAGCGCCTTCTCCGCTGTGGCGAGGAAGTAGTGGCCGCCCGCTGCCTCACGCAGCTCCAACCCGAGCGGGAAGGCCGGCTTCGGCACCGAATGATACGAGAAGCGGCCCACGGGCGTGTCGAAGACCTTGTGCCGCTTCGTCGTGGCGCAGGTGATTTCCGCAACACGCTCCGGGATGAGGCCGTGCAGCTCGAGCGCCTTTTCCAAACTCACATACGATGGACCAAAGACGAGGCCTGCGAGCACCAGCGGATCGACGCCACGCAGAGCCAGTGGAGGTCCCGGCACATAGAGGCCCTTTTTCACACGCACGATCTCGCCCGAGGCCAGCATGCGTGTGATTTTGTCACGCGGTGAGGCGTAGTCACGCAGTCGGTCAGACAGCAGGACGTAGTCAAAGGGGTGATCCCTTGGGATGGTTGAAAATGCGCTCATTTTAGCTCGTATGTCGAATGATACTCGACTTACTAGCAAATATAAAGGGCTTAATAGCCCTTATTTCGTCAGCGATAAGCACACGATCTCCTCGTCGTTCCGGGCAAACGCACACTGATTCGCGAACGCTGGATGCGACCACACGACAGCTCGTCTTGGGTCCATGGTGGTCGGTTTGAGAAGCTTCGTGCGGCTGATCTCCTCGTAGCCTTGTGGTGAGAGCTTGGCGATGATGAGGTCGCCTTGCTCGTTGGCGAGGAAGAAGCGGTCGGCGTGTTTGATGATGAAGGCGTTCGCCCAGCGCACGGGTTTGTCGCCGGTGGTGGCGGCGAAGGTTTCCCAGAGGCGCTCACCGGTGTCGAGCTTGAGACAGCGGAGCTGGCCGTAGCTGCACACGCCGTAGATGTGGCCGTTTTCGATGAAGGGCGTGCTCATGAGGCTGTGCAGCGTGTCGGTTTTCATCTCGCTGAAGCTTTTGCCTTCCCAGTGCAGCGAGGCGGTTGGTTTCGTGGCATCGAGCTTGAAGCACTTCGAACTGGTGTAGAACGAGCTGAGCAGGAGCAGATCGCCCGCGAGACGCGGTGTGGCGACGGTGAGGCCAGCGCGCACTTCCCACGGATAGGACCAGAACACTTTGCCGGTGACCGGATCGAGCGAGTTCACGGCCTGCGGATGCCAGAGGATGAGTTGCTTTGTGCCTGCGTGCTCGATCATCGTCGGCGGACAGTAGCCAGGCTCGCGGGCGTTGAGTGCATGCCAGATTTCTTTGCCGGAATCCTTGTCAAAAGCCACCGCCACGCTGCCAAGACCACCGACGAGGCAGATGAGACGCTGTCCATCGAGCAACGGATGACCAGCGAAGCCCCATTGCGGTGTTTTGGCACCAAAGTCGGCTTTGAAGTCGTGCGACCAGAGCACTTTGCCGTTCTCGGCATCGAGACAGAACAGATTCCCTTCCGCACCGACCGTCCACACCTTGCCTCCGCTCACCAACGGTGTGCAGCGCGGACCGGTGGAGTAGCTCATCGTGTAGGTGCAGTCGTAGCGATGTTCCCAAAGCTGTTTGCCGCTCGCAGCATCCAGGCAGAGCACACGTTCTGTACCGGGAATGATACCGCGCGCAAAGGCATTGCCGGGAACGCTCGTATTCGCCGCCACCTGACGATCCATGAGATACACTTTGCCATTCGCGATGGCCGGACCGGTGTAACCGCCGCCGATTTTCACCCGCCAGAGCACTTTCGGCCCGCCTTCGGGAAACTTTTCGACGATGCCACTTTCACGCCACACACCATCACGCTGCGGGCCGAGCCACTGCGGCCAGTCGTCGGCATGAAGAGCAGAGCCAAGGAGCAGAAGAAGCAGGGTGCGCATGGACAAACAAACTCACCAGCATGAATCATGTTGCAGACGATTTCATGCCTCGCAGGTTCACCGTCATGATGAATCTGCCCGACTCTCAACGTCTCCACGGTCTCGTGACTGCCACGCACACGCCGTTTCATGCCGATGGTTCCTTGAACCTCGACGTGGTGGAAAAACAGGCGGCGTTTCTGCTCTCAAAGCAGGTAACGACCGTCTTTATCGGCGGCAGCACCGGCGAGAGCCACTCACTGACTTTCGATGAACGTCACCTGCTCGCGAAATGCTGGATGGCGGTCACAAAGGGCACGGCGATGCGTGTCGTGGTGCATGTGGGGTCAAACTGTCTCGCCGATGCGAAGGCGCTGGCGGAGCAGGCGGAAGAACTCGGTGCAGCGGCCATCGCCGCGCTGACGCCGATGTATTTCAAGCCCAAGAACGTCGAAGTGCTCGTAGAAACGATGGCGCAGATCGCCGCCGCTGCTCCTGAAACGCCCTTCTATTACTATGACATTCCGGTGCTCACCGGTGTGTCCCATTCGATGCCGGAATTCCTGAAGCAGGCCAAAGACCGCATCCCCACGCTCGCAGGCATCAAGTTCACCAACTCCGACTTGATGTCCTATCAATACTGCCTGCGTGCCGATGGCGGCATCTGGGACGTACCGTTCGGCTTCGACGAGCACATGCTCGGCGCACTCGCCATGGGAGCCAAAGGTGCCGTCGGCAGTGGCTTCAACTTCGCCGCGCCGATCTACACACGATTGCTCGCTGCGTTTGCGAAGAACGATTTCGCCGCTGCACGCGAGGAACAGTTTCGTGGCGTGCAGATCATCACTCTGCTGGCCAGCTATGGTTACATGGGGGCCGCGAAGGCCGTCATGGCGATGCTGGGCGTCGATGTCGGTCCGGCACGTTTGCCGAACACCACACTCACAGCACCCCAGAAGGACGGGCTGCATGGCGAACTCGAAGCGATGGGCTTTTTCGAGTGGGTGGGATGACTGCGTGAAGGATGATTACCGATGAGAGTGCATGACTCTCTTGGCTTCAACCGCAGGAGCAGAGACGGCCTGAATGATGGCGTAGCTGCCGAAACCAGCAGCCACGATACCCAGCAAGAACAGCAAGGCAGTGCCGACATGCTTCCATTCCATATGGTCTGAACCGAAGACGGGCGGGGGCTCGGGGCTCAACTCTTCGGAAGGCTGCGACGTCACATCATGTGCGTGGTTTTGACCTGGAAACGGGAGTGGTCGCATGGTCGTTCGCCGGGATTGTTTTTGTGCCCGATCTGGAAGCAAAGGCGACCACTTCGTCAGTTTGCCAGGATGCTGTTGAGCGCGAAGCGGAACCGGCGGCGGCATTCTCAATTTCTCACCATTTGGCGTCTGTTCATCCGGCATAGCTGCTGACACAGGCGGCCCGGCACTTCGACTGGCTTCTTTCTCTCTTGTCTGCCGGGCTTCTAAAAAATCTCGCAGCGGCTGCCACTGGCCGTCGATCTCGATTTGATGCATCGAGTGGATGTCACCGGATTTTAATGCTGCTGTGATGGCCGCAAGGTTCCATGGGCCCTTTTTGATGCCGCGCCATTGAAGGTGATATTGTTCGAGGTCTGCCATGTCACGGGTTGAGAAAGCGGGCTTCACCAGACAAAGGTTTGAGCGCGGATTTAGCGGGCACCAGATCAGCTTCATATTGCTTGAGCAACTGACTGCGATCCAAGGACATAAAGAAAACCGGACTGAGTGGAAGGGCATCTTTCG
The DNA here is from genome assembly GCF_046154365.1 of Prosthecobacter sp. Lineage (GTDB taxonomy): Bacteria > Verrucomicrobiota > Verrucomicrobiia > Verrucomicrobiales > Verrucomicrobiaceae > Prosthecobacter. The sequence continues at coordinate 177,579 of NZ_JBJXFV010000106.1, read as the reverse complement.
CCACCAGTTTTGCGGCTTCGGCGGCGGCCTTTCCGACCATGGAGTTCTCCACCAACTTTGGTTTGCCGCCATTCCCGGCGAGCACCCAAAGCTCATTCGAGGCGCGTGCGGGATTGTTCAAGACCAGCGATAGGTCCACCTCGACATAGCCCCCGAACCTGAGACCGGCCAGGGCCGCGCTGCGCAATAGACCCCGACGTGCGGAGGCTTCTTTGAGATAGGATCTGGCCTCGCATCTTTTAAAGAACGCAGTGAGTGGTGTAGTCAGTCTGGCACGCATCGCGGCAACCAGCCAGTCCTCGCTTCGCAAGCTTGTTTCACCGAGGATCTGCTGAAGTTCACGCAGGTCGGCTTTCAGTGAGGGGCAGAAATGCAGTCCCCAGGCGAATTCACGACGATGCAGCATGTTTTCCAGCCTCTGCACCACATAGGCCTTCGCGATCAGGCTGCCGCCCTTGTCCTTCATAACTTTTTCAAACATTTCCAGCAAAGAATGCATGAAGCGCTTGCCATCTTCATCCGTCATCCGGTTGAGCTGGAGAGAATTGATAAACTCACTGGTCGGGCTCAGTTTCGACTCAGCGACACCTATCCCGATGTAACCTCCGCTCGCTGGCACTCGCAGGAGATCCCGTTTGGTGAAGATCACGGAAGTCGATCCTTGACTCACATCGTAATACCGGCCTGACCAGCGAACGTTTTCGCCGATGTTTGCACGCGTCAGCATGCCGGTGGACCATAATGTGGATTCAGCACTGCCGCGTGAGTAGTCCACGATCTTGTTTTCCCAGATGTTGTTCAAATAGACGTCATCTCTGAGGGTGAGAAGAGTTTTCAAGTCTTCATCCAACGGTGCGGCTGGCTGCATATAGGGCCCCGAAAGATCATCCAGGACAGCCTTGAGTGCTGATTCGTCCCCGTCCATTAGGAGCGCGGCCAGGAACGCCGCCTCGGTGGGCAGCGCGGCCAGCGCCTTTGCCGCAGGAGCGGCCTCCGCAAACCGGACCTCACGCCATCCGGCCAGCGCTGTTTTGTAGGTCGCCAGAGAGTCCGCAGCCGCTGTCTCCGTTCGCACCTTGTCGAACTTCTTCAGTTCGTCCTCGAAACTGTCCAGCCGCTGACGCAGCTCCAGGATTTTAGACTCCAGCGGAGCAGGCAGTCTCAGTGCCTCTGCCTCCGGTTTTAGAGCCGCTTCAAGTGGCGCAAGCTTGCTCTCAATCTGGTTCACCGTTTCTGCCATGTGGGTGGCGAGTTTTTCAAAGGACAATTCTCTGGCGCTCGTCTGTTCGATGTCTGCCAATGAAGCGCCGGCTTCGGTGGCGAGCTGTTTGCCCACGCGGGCAAGGTGAAATTCAACACGGGTGCGAAGTGCGAGCAATTGGTTGCGCGGTCCCTCAGCTAGATCCCTGGCCAGCGACCTCACCAAAGCTTCCGCATCTTCCAACTGCCGCACCAGTTGGCCGGGAGGCAGTTTGCTGGATTCTCCCGCAAAACTTGATGCCAACATCTGAGCCGCGTCGGTGGCCTGTTTCTCCGTGGCACGCACCTGCCGGGTCCAGGCATCCACTTCCTCAATTTTGGCCTGAAGATAGGGCCAGTGCAGCAGCAGTTCATTTTCATGGCGCAGCTTGCGGATCAGCTCTTCAGCCGGACTGCAGACCTGTCGGTTTTGATAGTTCAACAGCTCCTGCGAGATGGAATAAGCTTTCCAGCCGTGCAACCCAAGTGCTGTGGTGCAGAGCAAAGCGCCAACGATCACAGCGGCAATTGCCACACGCCTCATGCGGCGTGCGCGTTGCAAGCCTTTGAGCCTGGTTCGCAATGCCTGGCCCACTGCCTGCAAGCGTTGCAACGTCTGGACTGGAACGGGCATTTGATGTGCTTCCAATTCCTTCCATTGCCGGACAAAAGACTCGTCCTTGGCAGCGATCTCGTTATAGGCCGGACTCGTGCCAATGCGCAGACACGTCTCCACTTCCTCAACGTCGGCGACGAAGTTCCGCAGAGCTTTTTCGAAGTCCTGACGTTTTTGATCGACGGCGTTATCCCGCTCGAAGAACTGCCTGAGGTCGTCCAACTGCTGCTTGCAGCTCTCGTCGGAGACTTCAATTCCATGTTCATCGATGAGCATCTTGATGGTCTCAAGGCCCAGGCCGACTTCCTGCCAGTTTCCTTCCGTCTGCTGTGCGAGCATTTGGGTCATCAGCTCAGGAAGCTGGTGTTCCGCCTGCCGGCGGCGAAAGGAGCGGCGAATGGATTCACCCGCCACATAGGCGTCCACACGTTTGAGTTTCTCTTCTGGTGCTGACGCCGCCAGGCCTTCTGTGAGGCAGGCGATGCGCTCTTCGTCGTCCGTCGTTAATGCTTCACGCAACTGCTCCAAAGCCTCCTGCATGCGCTTGTTATCCAGGCGTTGCAGTTCCTTCCTGGCGTTTTCGTCGGCTGGGTTGAGTTTGAGAATGGTGCGGACGGTTTGGAGCGCCTTGGTGTCGTCACGGGAGAGCACCGCTGCGCGGAAATCCTTGTAAAGCGGATGGTTGGCCGTGATTCCTCTGGCGTAGAGTGCATCCAGCGCCTGCACCGTCCTAGCATTGAGGCGCTGGGCCACCGGCAGATGATGTGCTTCACAAAATTCCTGCCAGGCTCTCTCTTCACCAAAGCTCAATGCTCCTGCCAGATCCAGCAGCGGAGGATCCTGCTCGGCGACTTGCAGCGCTTGGTAATCACTGCCCTTTTCAAGCATGGCAGCGGCCATCTCCAGCCGCTGCTCCACATCGGAACACAGACGGGCATAGTCCGCCGCCGTCTTATCAGACGCGGAATTTGGCATGCCGCTGGCGAGCAAAGCACGAACCGATTGAACTGTTTGAAAGACATTTTTCACGGAATGCTTGTGCCTGAGAACGGAATTTGGCTTTTTGTGATTTGAACTCTACAAAGGCTTTTCGCGGTGCCGGTCATTTCTAGAAGAGTATAGGTGCCTGAAGGTGGATTGACCATGGCGGGTTCCTGCCGTTGCAAGGCTTCCAACTGTCCCGCGATGCCTGCAAGCTTGATTTCCTTTTCCGCAATGCTCGTTCTCAGTTCTGCCTCCTTTTTTTCTCGACCCGCCATTCTGGGGTTCAGAGCAGTGATGAATTCCCGGTCTTTTTTGATGCCGTCGTTAAGCTCTGTTTCGCTGGTCTGGAGCCGCTTGATTTCAAGCGCAGCGTCATTGGCCTGAGGGGCCGGGGTTGTGACCACATACGTATCTTCCTTGCCCGCCGTGATGGCGTAGAGTTTTTGTTCAGCCGTCGCACCAGATGTTCCTTCAAAGCGAAGTTGGAATCGCGGCGCCGGGGCCTCGGCCAGATGAAGGCGCCCGATGATCCGGTTCATTCCGGCCAGTCGAACTTCGTTGGCCGAATGGTGGAACTGTAGCTCCGGAAGCTTGTTCAGAGTCAATAGTTCGCGTGTCTGCGAAGATTTGGTGCTGATGCGGAGGTCGAAAAGAACACGCTGCCCGTCTTCGCTGTATGCAATAATGCGACATCCATCGTTGCTTCCGGCCACTTGGGTAAGCCTGCCGCCTTCAAATTGAATTTTGTCGTTGGAACTCACAGATTGACGAAAGGAACTGCCCAACAGTTTCCATGGCTCGCCGAGATCTTCGGCTCTGCTGGCGATGCTGCCAGACTGGAGAGTCATGCCCGGCTGCACCGGCAGTTCCGGCAGTCTTGCGAGAGCGGCGCTCAGAGTTTCACCTTCCTGGAGTGCGAGCAGGTAGATGGGATTGACGGCTTCGGGCGAGTCAGGATTCTCGGCTGGTGCTTTTGAGACAGGAGCGGGGGCGGGAGCATTTTCCGACTTTTGGTTCTCAGCCTGAGCAACCATGGCCATCTCTTTTGATTGAACCATGGCTTTCAACCAACCCGGAGCGTTCGGCTTTTTTTTCAATTGAGCGACGATTAGCTGGATGCTTCCGAATGGTGCATTGCCACCAAGCGACTCGAATTTCGTCCAGTCGTCGAGCCACTCAGGGCGTGCGGTTTCGCCGAGATCTGCGAGCAGTTCCCGCCATTCCTTCGCAGTGCCTGCAGGTTGTGCATTCGCATTGAGAGTGTCCAGCGCCCCCTGCACCAGCAGCCGTGGATGCGATTTGTCCACAGCTGGCTCTTGAGTGAAGCAGTATGCGAAGCGCCGCCAGGCTGCTTTCTCCTCGTCCCATCGCTCCATCATGAGCCTCATGTGAGACGGACTTTGCGGCCGCCAATCCTGTGGGATTTTGATGAGGGAATGCTTTTTCAGCCATTCTGCATGTGCGTTCAGCATTTCGCTGAAATCATCTCTTGTGCGATCAGGAGTGGCTGCAATTTGGTCGAGCTGCGGTTTTTTAAGGCTTTGGTGGATCTGCTTGAGACATTCCTCGTGACTGGAGATCAAGCCACTTGCTGTCTCAAGGTTCGTGGGTTCACGGGCCTCTTGTTGCAACCATCTTTTGGTGTCCTCCAGTTTGAGATGATATTTTTTCCACGCGTCGTCAATCCGCTGCTCCAGTTTGACGACGTCTTGATTTTTTTGTCCCTGTTTGACTTGGTGCAGAAGGATGGCGGCCACAACGGCGACCATTCCCAGCATTAACAGGTATTTTCCACTCTGTTGAAGGGCACTGGCCGGCTCGCTCAGCCGTTGACTGCGCATTCCGTCTCCAAGTTGCGAAGAGCAGATGTTTTGTGCCACCTGCGCGTCAGGAATCTGGTGTGGCGGATTTTGAATCTGCTGCGCCGCCGACACGTTCACGCTTGGGGTCGCAGGAACGTGGACAGTCTTAGCAGTCACGTTGTTTGACTGTGGCGGTGGTGGTGCGGGAAGTTTGGACGGCTGGAGAAGATCAAAGACTGGCCGCGCTGATGTTTCCGTCAGCGCACGCAGGGGTGAATTGGGAGACAAGCCAATCCAGCGAAAGTCCGCCACATCATCATTGGGTTCCAAGCTGGTGGTGAAGGTGGTCTGCCACGCCTGGGCCGGCATTTCTTGCAGCGACTCACGAAACAATATCCGGGCATCTGTTCCGGGCGGTATGATCAAATAGCAGCCGCGCTGTGCGGTCGAACTCCATGGCAGACGGGAGTTGTCGCGAGCGCCGGTCACCTGCTCCCAGGCATGGGATGGCTGCGCACGCATGGTTGTGAGGTCGATCTCATCCGAAGGATCGAAAAAACGCGGCCTGTCATTCCATGAGGTGTACCATGACATCGCCAGCAGGACATCAGCCGGAGTGATGCCTGCCGCTACGAGTGGACGAATCTCCCGGGCTTCAACAATGAGATGGTGTGCGATGTGGTTGGTGCGTCCGGTGTAGTCAGAGCCTGCATCACGCAGGCAGCTCAGCACATGGAACTGCCCAGACCCGACAGCGAGAATGCGGTGGTTGTGAACCACCCTCTTGGGATCATGTCCAGGGAGCCTGGCAAACTGGCTGAACCGTTCGACCGTGGTGGCAAGCAGGCCGCTGACCGCGCGGTGTCTGGCCACAGTGCCAAAGCCAGTCCTGCCCGCTTCCAGCAGGCGCGGAGCGCTGGTATAGATTAGCTGCCAGGCCATGATGGTCAGGTTTTTGGTTCACTGGGGACTATATCAGGAGATATTTGTGACAAAACCCAAAGAGTGGGAGCGTCCACGTAGCGCGGTTGAATCATTTTTGGGTCGGGGCCAATTCGAACATGGCCTTCCCGGTCGGTGAACTCGACGGGCGAACATCCCAGAGGGCTGACGGCAAAGTAGCAAACGTTGGAGGAGATCACTTCGGCGTTGGCCACGATGGCCGGGCAAATTTCCAACAGCAAAGCGCGAATGCGTTTGGAGTTAGCCGCCATATTCGAAGTGGATACGGTGCCATCCGTCGCGGCAGGCAGCAGTTCTTCGTCTCCCAGCAGCGAAATCCAAGTGTCACACTTTCCCACCATGACGGCCAACGGTGTCGAGACTTGCTGGCGTGAATCCAGGCCCAGCAGGCTTTTGATGCGCACCTCGGTTTCCGCAAGAATCACATCCTGCTGGTCGAGACGGTGACTGTTGAGCTGGGGATCAGTCACATGGTTGAGCTTGTGGCGGAACTCCGTGTTATGAAGCGGGTCGAACAAGAAAAAGATGCCAGATGCCACGGCGATGTGCTGGGCTCCTGGCGAGTCTGCACTGTTGCTGGTGGGTTCAAAGTGCTCGCCCGCGTTGTCATAAAACACGACCGAAAACCCGCTGTCGGGTGCCGTTGGATGGGAGAGTTTGAAAATGAAGGGCTTTGGCAGCCGCACCTTTCTGCCCTGGCGAGGAAGAGTTTCATACAGCGCTCCTTCAAGGTCTGTCTTGGCCAGAAATGCCTCTTGAGGTGAGGCGGCGGAGAACAGTTGAGCCTTCATCTGGGTCAGAATCACATTCTCCGAAGGATCAGCGTCGCGGAAAGTGATGCCAAACTTCTGGAAGAGGGAGTTCTGCAAAATCTTCACCAGCACGCTTAAATAATAAGATTTCCCGGACGAAGGAGCCCCGACGATCGAGAAAATATGATGCGGAAGGTCCAGGAATCCGGAAGGCAGCTTGCGTCGGCAATGGGGGCAGGCCAGTTCGCCTGCGGCAAGCCCCATTGCGTCCAGTGCCTGACCACGATCATTGAATCGTGTGGCATGGAAGCGCTGCATCTGGTCTTCACCCAGCATGGCGTCGCCACGCAGGCTGCCATGCACCGCGATGTTCATGACATCGCCCCGGTCAAACTTAAACCAGCAAATCGGGCAGGTGAATTCGCCATATTCACTGTTGATGGCCTCCGACTCGTTGTTCGGAGGTGTGATCGTGGTTGGCTCGGCGGAGTTTTTTGACTGCGGGATCAAGGCCAGCAGATCCCGAACATCTCGCATGAAGAAGCCCATTTCCTCCATTACTGACGGCAGCAGAACCAACTGCGACCAATACTCCTCAGTGTAATTGCTCAGATGTGTTCGCAGCCGCAAGGTGTCGAAAGGGCCGGACCACGCGAGGGTGTTACGGTCATAAACATTCCAATTCGTCTGGCTACCTGCGTGCTGCCAAGCGGACGTTTCATCGGTATGTTTAAAGGCCAGTATCTGACCCCGGATGACCAGGGAATGCTCCTCACCTGGTGCGCATTTAAAAGAATCAGCCGCCACGCCATCAATAATGGCGGTCGAGTTGGCACCGAGCTGCACCTCATACCCGCCGCTGCGGGCGGAAATGGTGCATAAAATGGGCGGACATGAATGCGGATCCAGCCGAAAATCCGCCGCAGAATTGGAGCCGATGACAAAAGGCGTTTTAATCACCGCTGATCGCGCCCCGCTGATGCAATCAAGAAGGCACAGCCGAAATTCAGGTTTAGGCTTGGGTGTCATCTTGAGGAGTGATCCGTTGAAGCGCTTTCTAGGTGGGGCCGAATAGTGAATCAAGCAGTATGTTCAGCGTCCTTCCAGCCCTTCGTTGCAGCAGCAAAGTGGATCGTGGCTGGATTGCTTCACAAGCATTTTAACGTCGAATTCCCATTCACAACTGCAGGCCAGGGGGCTCAGCGTTTCACTCTCAACAGCGGTGCTGGCAGATGCTCGCTGGTGAGCCAGAGCGTGAGGCTGTCGGCATCATAGCAGACGCCTTCGTTCTGGCGCAGCAGCTCGGGTTCGATGCGAATGGGGGCTTGTTTCAGCGCTTCGGCGAGCGGTTGGTCCTTCTCCAGCTTCCATTCATACAGGCTGCTGTAGGTGGCCACGACCATACGCGAGCCATCGGACGAGAAACTTGCGCCGGTGGTCATGCAGTTGTCATGCGGGCGTTTGCCGGCGCGAATCAGCGTGGGGAAAGTGAGATCGGTGACTTTTTCCAGCAGCATGCTCACCTTTTCCTGCAGCGGCTGCGGAAAGGCATACAGGGCGCTTTTGCCGTCGTCGCTTTTGGTGAGGATGTAGAGACGGCGGGTCTGCGGATGAACGAGCAGGCTTTCGGCGTTGGGATGGCCTTCTGGGTAGTTCGCGCGCCAGATTTTTGGCGCGGTGCTGACGGTTTCTGCCACGGGCTGGTCAGGCGCGTTGATTTCCGGCTCGGGGATTTGATAGATCTGGATGCTGGGGCGGATAAAAAAATTGTCGCCGATGTCACCGATGAACAGGGCTGGGGAGCCCTGGTCGTCCGTACCGATGGCGAGATCTTCCCAGTCGAAGTTCGCGGCGTCGCGCACGCGCACCTTGGCGCGTGTTTTACCGCTGCGGTCGATGGCGAAGACGCAGGGTTCACCGCCGGAGTCGTTCACGGTCCAGAAGATCGAAGGATCGCGGCTGCCGAGGCAGAGGCCGGAGCTTTCCTTGAGGCGTTTGTCTTCGAGGACGGCCACGCGCTCGCTGGTGCTTGGCACTGCTTTCTCCGGCCATGCGGGCACGTCCTGCGCGTGAACGAATACCGTGAAGGCTAGGCCAAGACCGAGTGAGTGGACGACGGCGTTCATGGTTCAACCCAGCGGGGCCGCGAGGCCTGGCAGCATGCGGTTGTAATGAAACTGCACGCGGTCCTGAAACCAGCGCCAAGTCTGGCCGGGGCGACCGCGTTCGAGGAGGAAATGCGGGCAGTCCTTGTGCGGCGGGCTGGCGCCGGCACGCGGCCAGTGGTAGTGCGGCACCACATTGCTCAGCGGAATGTCATACGCACGCATCAGATAGGCGGCGAGGCGTGCGGTGCGGTCGATGGTCTGGCCGATGTCGTTGCCGCTGTGCTCGCACATCTCGATGCCGATGCTGTAGTTGTTGCCGGGGCCGTCGAAGTCGGCGTGCTCCCCCTGCTCGCGGCAGGGCAGGTGCTGGATGGCGACGTTGTCCTGCACGGTGAAGTGCCAGGTGAGGAAGCCGATGCGGTTGCCGCCTTTGCGCTTGGTGGCGCGCAATGCGCCGCGTTTCAAGGCCAGCGCGTGCTGGAAGGCATTGCCCGTGTAGTTTTGCGTGCTGTGAATGGTGATGTAGCGCGGGCGCATGGGCCGGTAGTAGCGGCGGCCCACGGTGCCGGGCGGGATGAGGTCAAGTTTCACCCGTGCTTCGGCGAGGAGCTGGTCTGGCGTCATCACGCCGGGAGGAACCGGCAGGAACCGCGACTCCCAGCGCGCAATGCGTGAGCCATCATACGTCGCGCAAGCCACGACGATGACGGCGAAGGTGAGCGAGATCAGGAGTGCAGCGTGGCGGCGCATGTGACTGTACTAAGGTTCGGAGTTCAAAGTTCAAGGTTCAATGTTCAGCGTTCTGTATTCAGCGCGTGTCTGCCGCCAAGTCCTGCGGCATTTTTTGCCGCCAAACGGCTAGCATGTTCCGCGCAGCGCTCCACCGGCCAGTTTGAGAGCCAGCCGTGCAAAAACGCGCCATGAAATACGTCGCCGCAGCCAGTGGTGTCGATCAGCGGCGCTGCGGTGAAGGCTGGCTGGTGAAAATAGGAACCATCGGTGGTCCAGACATGGCTGCCGCGCATTCCTTCGGTGATGACCACGATTTGCGCTGGAGATTGAAGCAGCGCCGCCGCTATCTCCTGCAAATCGCGCAACCCCGTGCAACGCTCTGCGAATTCACGCGCCACGATGCGGATGTGGCTTGCCGCGATGAGATCGCGCAACGATTCGCGCCATCTGTCCGCTCCGCCATCGAAGGAAATCGTCACGCCATGCTGCTGCGCCAGTTTCACCGCATGACGTGCCGCAGTCTCGTGGCGGCCGTTGAGATGCAGCAGCCGTGCGTCCGTGAAAAGAGCAGCATCCACCTCATCAGGCGTCGGTTCACCCGCCGTGGCAGACGCATAAACGATCTGCCGAGCGCCATCACGCTGCCGCACCAGAATACTGGCACTGGCGGAGCGCGTTCCGGGCACCACGCGCAGATGATTCGTGCTCACGCCGAATTTTACCAGCCCGGCGCGGATTTTTTGCCCGGTCACATCATCCCCGCAGCGGTCAATCAAGGCGCAGGCATGCCTGGCACTGCTTAGAACACACAGCGCTGTCGCCACCGGCCCACCGCCGTCCTCGGCGTGTGCGAGCGCCTGCGTGACGTGTTCCTCAGCGCGAAACTCCGGCACGATGGAGAGCGCATCGAGCGTTGCCGCGCCGATGCCGATGACGGTGAAAGAACCGGCGGCCATGACACGGGCATGATTCCTGTGATTTCGGGATTGTCATCTTCCTCCGCGTCATTCAACATCCGCGCCTCATGAGCACCACCGCCTCTCCCGATCCGACCGCCCCTTGGTACAAGCAACTCAACGGCTACCATTGGTTTGTCTTTTTTGTCGCCTCCGCAGCGTGGTGCTTTGACTGCCTGGATCAGCAGCTTTTCATCCTGGCACGCGACAATGCGGTCAAAGCGCTCTCCCCTGGCATGGACTCGCTGGCGCAGGGCAAGCTCAGCGGCTGGGCCATGAGCATCTTCATCGCAGGCTGGGCCACGGGCGGACTCATCTTCGGTGCCGTCGGTGATCGCATCGGGCGTGCGAAGACATTGGCAATCACGGTGCTCATCTACTCGCTCTTTACCGGGCTTTCATCGTTCGCGGCCAATATTGAGCAGTTCATGATCTACCGTGCGCTCACCGGCCTCGGCGTCGGCGGTGTGTTTGGACTCGCGGTCGCGCTGGTGGCTGATGCGTTGCCAGATGCCGCACGGCCGAAGGCGCTCGGCATGTTGCAGGCGCTCTCCGCCGTCGGCAATGTCACCGCTGGCCTGTGCGCCATGTCGCTCGCAGGTGTTGATCCCATGGTCTCGTGGAAATACTTGTTCTGGATCGGCTCCATCCCCGCCTTCCTTTGCATCTTTATCATGCTGCGCTTGAAGGAGCCGGAAAAATGGCTCGCGGCAAAGGCCACGAGCAAAATCGACAGCACCAAGGCGATGGGTTCGTATTTGAGCCTCTTCGGCGACGCCCGTTGGCGCAAGTCCGCGCTGTTTGGCATGTTGCTCTGTGTGTCCGCCGTCGTCGGACTGTGGGGCATCGGTTTCTTCAGCAACAAGCTGGTCTCCGCCGCCATCGCCGACTCACTGGCGGGCCAGAATCTGAGTGCCGCAGCGGTCAGCGAAGCCAAGCAATGGTGGTCTGCGGCCAATCTCATCGTTCTAAACATTGGTGCCTTCGTGGGTATGATCGCGTTCAGCAAGGCCGCGCATCGCTTTGGCCGGAAGCCGGTGTTTATCGTTGCTTTCCTCGCGGCGATGGCGGCGACGATCTTCTTCTACCAGAAGTTCGAAACGCGTTCGGACATCTGGATGAGCTTCGTGCTGGGTGTCTGCCAGCTCTCGTTGTTCGCGGGCTTCGCGATCTATCTGCCTGAGCTGTTCCCCACCCGGCTGCGCAGCACCGGTGTCAGTTTCTGCTACAACGTCGGGCGCTTCATCGCCGCCAGCGGACCGGTCACGCTCGGTGTGCTGCAAGCCAACCTTGGAGCCAAAGCCATCGCCGTGCTGCCAGCGACGGCCACCGCCGCCATGAAAGCCACCGCCGAACTCAACGCCTTCCGCACTGCTGGTTGTTACATGAGTTCGGTGTTCTTGCTTGGGCTAGTTGCCTTGATGTTCCTGCCGGAGACCAAGGGCCGTCCGATGCCGGAAGATTGAGCGTAGCTTGACTCTCCAGAGTCGAGCCGAACGTCTCTCGGCTGACGAATGCTCCCACACCCGGCTCTGGAGAACCGGGCTACGACGGCCTGGAAATGCTGATTGCCGGGCTTGGCAAAACCGTTAACTTCCGCCCATGCAAACCAAAGCTGAATCATGCCTGGAGACAAAGCCCCAAGAGGCGGCGAAGCCCCGCAAGGTCTTCCAGCCGATCAAACCGTGGACCACCCGCGAAGAAATGACTGCCCTGGTTTCCAGGCAGCCCTTGATGTCCTGGGAGGAGAAGGTGGCGCAGATCAACCGCAGCCTTGGACGCCCGCAGGGTTCGCTGTAGAGCGCGACCGCCAGATCGCGCTGGTATCACCCGGAGCAGAATCTGGCGCTGTTCGATGTCGGCGAGAGCAACATCATTCACAGCGACGGCGAACTCGTCCCCATCGACATCATTCCCATGCAGCCGGATGGGGCGCTGCTGGACTTTTTGAGCGACTTCGCTGAAAAGAATGCTCCGCACCGCACCACACCATGACCTCTGTCGAACTCCTCGCCCTCAAAGATCCCGCCAGCCTCACGCCCGAGGCACAGACGCTCTGGCAGATCAAACACGGCTCATGGGACGCCGCACACAACATCGCGCAGGACATTCACACCAAGATGGGGTCGTGGCTGCATGCACTTCTGCATGTGATTGAGGGCGATCAATGGAACGCGGATTACTGGTTCGCGAAGGCGGGCAGGCCTTCGCACGGGCCGCAGGAGATCGACAAACTTTGGGAAGAAATCGCCCGCGTTGTGCTATCGTGAGGCCTCATTCAGTGAACAACGAACCTCAAAAACCCCAGCAACGCTTCGAAGACCTGCGTGGCATCCTGCATTACGTGCCGCAATTTCGGCAGAAGGTGTTCGTGATCGCGTTTGATGGTGCGCTCATGACGCAGCCGGGCTTTGCCAGCATTCTGCAAGACGTGGCGGTGCTGCAATCACTCAACATTGAGGTCGTGCTCGTTTTCGGTGCGCGGGCGCAGGTGCGGGCGCTGGCCGAGAAACGCGGCATCACGCTCTACAATGACGATGGCATGGGCCGCACGGATGCTGCGGGCATTGAAATCGCCGTGGATGCGATTATGCGGCAGTGCAACGACCTCGTGGCCGATCTGACCGCGCTGGAGATGCCTGTGGCGGTTTCCAATGCGCTGGCGGTGCATCCGGCGGGTGTGATCGACGGCGTGGATCAGGAATTCACCGGCCGTATCGAGCGTGTGGATGAAGAAACACTGCGTGCGCTGCTCAAGGCCGACATCATCCCCATTTTGCCGCCGCTCGGCTACGACGGCAAAGGCGCGACGCTGCGCTTGAACTCCGATGCCGTTGCCGTGGAAGTCGCCATCGCCTTGCAGGCGGCGAAAGTCATCTTTGTGGCCGAAGCCGGCATCACCGCCGCCGATGGCACGCGGTTGGCGCAGATCTCCGTGGCGGATGCGAAGGACATGTACAAGGCCAAAGACCCGAAGCATGACGTGAGCATGCTCTCAAAGCTGCGCTACGCCGCGCTGGCCTGCCAGGAAGGCGTGCCGCGTGTGCATATCGTCGATGGCACGCAGGATGAGGCGCTGCTGGCCGAGCTGTTCTCGAATGAAGGCGTCGGCACCATGATTCATGGCGACGAATACCAGCAGATCCGCAAAGCGCGTGCTTCCGACGTGCCCGCACTGCTGTCCATGATGCAGCAGGGTGTGGACGATGCTGCGCTGGTGCCGCGCACGCGTGATCAGATTCAAGCCAAGATCAAAGACTTCTTCGTGCTCGAACTCGACGGCCATCCGATCGGTTCCGTGGCCATTCACACGTATGAGGAAGAGGGACGGAAAATTGCCGAGCTTGCCTGTCTCTTTGTGCGCCGCTCGCACAAGAACAAAAATCATGGCCGGAAACTCGTCGCCTTTGCCGAGGAAACGGCGAAACAGCGTGGCTGCGAGGTCATTGTGGCGCTCAGCACGCAGGCGTTCCGCTTTTTCGAGGAGAAGATGGGCTACACCGTCACCGAACCTGATGCACTGCCCGCAAGCCGCCGTGAAAAATACGACAAGAGCGGCCGCAACTCGAAGGTGCTGGTCAAGGCGCTGAAGTAGCGCGGCTAATGTCGCGGCACCTTGGAACTCAGCGAGGTTTCCGTGATCGCGATGGCCTTGTCCTGGAGCTTTTCGCCGATGTAGCGCTGCTGAAAGTCCACGCGGCATTTGCGGTCATCCTTGGCGAAGGCAATCCAGAACTCGGTCGATTTGACGCGTTCCGCGGCTGCGCTGGCATCGGTCCAGGCATAGTGCGTTGTTTGGCCACGTGTCACCTCGGTCAGTCCGGCGGCGTTGAGCGTCACGGAGTAGCCGAGGCTCAGCCAGCCGAGAAAGGCGGCTGCGACGCCGAGCAGCAGCAGCAGCGAACCGAGCGTGATGAATGGCGTGATGATCTTCGCGCGGTCCCAGAACCCGCCGTTGCCGTATTCGATCGCGAAGAACTTCACGCGGGCAAACATGATCTTCACCAGCGCCAGACCCGCGAGGATCAGCAGTGGGCCGCCGCCGAGCAGCGCCCAAGTGTAAAGCTCGCCGATCATCAACGTGACGCCGTCGCCAGCATCACTCCCTTTGGTGAGGAATGGGGAGATGTCCGGCAGCGTGATGGCTGCGGCGAGGAGGGGCGAAATTGGATTCATGACAGCGGTGTGATTTAACCAAGCGGTCGTCAGGAACGTCAAGCACTCGTTGCGTGGCTGGTGTGTTTCCGAATGAAGGCCTGCACCGCCGCCACGTCCGCGTTGAGCGGCCAGGTTTGCAGCGGTTTCGACTTCAGCGCTTCGAGCGTCGGATGCGTCGGCTCGCTGCCGGTGGCCTGCTGCACCACTTCGGGGAACTTCGCCGGGCTGGCGGTGGCCAGCACCACACTCACGCGATCCTGCGCGATGTCGGTGAAGGCGCAGGCCGTGTGCGGATCGACGACATACTGCCAGTCCTGCCACATCTGGGCGATGACGCGCTCGATTTGAGCGTCGTCCATGCGCGTCGAGCGCAGGCTGGTCTTCGGCAGGTCGATCTTGAACGGCGCACCCGCTTTGATCTGCGTCATCACCTCGCGCACACGCTCGGCGTTTTGGCCGAGGATGTAATAGAGGAAGCGCTCGAAGTTCGACGCGGCCTGGATGTCCATGCTCGGCGCATGGCTCGGATGCACGTCGCTCTGGTGGTAATCACCGCTGGTGAAAAAGCGGTGCAGGATGTCGTTCTGGTTCGTCGCCACACGGAAGCCACCCGCAGGCATGCCCATCTGCTGCGCCATCCATCCCGCCAGCACGTTGCCGAAATTCCCGGTGGGCACGACGTACTCGGCGGTCGCGCGAGCATTCTCCGGCAGCTTCAGACAGGCCCAGATGTAGTAAACACATTGCGCCAGCACGCGGGCGATGTTGATCGAGTTCACGGCGGAGAGATTCACCGCATTGGCGAAAGCGGTGTCGCCAAACGTGTCCTTCACCACGCGCTGCGCATCATCAAAAGTGCCGGGAACCGGGATGGCGAAGACGTTGTCCGCGCCCGTACAGGCCATCTGGCGTTCCTGCAGTGGAGCCACGCGGCCGTTTGGATAGAGAATAAAGATCGTGATGCCATCACGCCCCAGGCAGCCATGAATCGCCGCCGAACCGGTGTCGCCCGAGGTCGCACCGAGCACGGCGAGCCGTTTACCGGTCTTCTCGACCTGACGCTTGTAGAGCAGTCCCAGCAGTTGCAGCGCGAAGTCCTTGAACGCGAGCGTCGGCCCGTGAAACAGCTCCAGCACATAGGTTTTGTCCGTGATCTTCTTCAACGGTGCCACGTCCGGCGCATCAAACCGCCGATACGCCTCCGCCGTGAGCTGATGCCACTCCGCGTTGCTGATCTCCGGCGCAAACAGCGTGAAAAACTCCGCCGCAAGCTGCGGATACGTCAGCTTCGACCACGCAGGCAGCTTGTCTGCGATGGACGGCAGCTTGTCCGGCAAAAACAGGCCGCCATCCGGTGCCAGCCCGGCTTCAACGGCTTCAGAAAACGTGTGCGGCTTCGTTTGTCCGCGGGTGGAGATGTAATGCATGGGCGAATCAGTCAGGGACGCATTCATGCGTGGGATTTGGAGAGACTCAATGGTTCTCTTTGAGGCGGGCGAGGCTTCAATCAACAAATGCTCAAAGATCGAGTCTTGTCAGACGCTAAGCCCTGCCTCACTATCACTTCAAGACCCTATGCAAAGACGTGCCGCAGAGTTTTTCGCCGGAATCGGCCTCATGAGAATGGGGCTAGATCACGGTCTGGGTGGAAACCATGATGACGCGCAGGGAAACTGTGGCGAACCAGCTTGGATCAATTCACATGCCGATTGACCATGATCCTCAATCCCGATCAACTGAGCGCGAGAGAGAAACAGATTCTCGTGGGCATGTTTCTCTCCAAGTTTGACGAAAAGGGGGTGGCAGCACTTGGATTCGACAGCTTCATCGAAGCATTCAACGCTTTGGGCTACGGCCTGGGAGGGCGGCCCGCCTCCATCAAGAATTATCGAGATGAGTTTGATCCCTTGTTCCCAAACAAGAGGAAAGGGTGGCATAAACGCCCACGTCGCGATTACTGCGTGAAATTAGCCGCGAACTACCAAAGCCTATCATTGAAGAATTTCGCCAGACTTGTGGCGAGTTTTATCGGTGCTCCTGACCAAATCATCCCATCACAGCCAGCGGAGGATGACAATTTGTCGCCTTCAAGCTTTGCCAAGCGGTTGATTACGGGGCGGGCGGCAGAACAGTACTTCCAGGCTGTGTATTCCAGGCTCCCGGAGTTTGGTCAGTGCGACGTAGAAGATACGACCATGCAAGGATGTGGATACGATTTTCGATTGTGGCCCAAATCAGGCGACAAATTTCGTGCGGTCGAGGTGAAGGGAATTGCAGATCGTAGCGGCTGGCTCTCACTCACAGAAAAAGAGCACGATAGCGCTGCAGCGCTCGGAGACCGATTCTATTTATTCGTTGTGAAAAACTTTCGCGAGAAACCCTTCCATGAGATGCACGCGAACCCTCTGGCTGGCCCTCTGAGCTTTGCACGAAAAGAGCGGCAGATTGTTCAAGTTTCTTGGCTGGCCGCCGCCTAATTTTTGACGTTTTTTGTGCCATGACGAACAGAGCGATCACGGAACAATTTCACGTCGAAGACGTGCTTGCGTTGGGCGGCATTGACCGCGTCTCTCGAGTCACCGCTGCGGTGTTACAAAGCTATGGCGTAACGAGACCTTTGTTCACGGAAGCAGAGGTTGAGCAGATGCGATGGGAGGAACAGGTTCGCATTAACGGCATGGTTTTTCATTTCGACACTGGAAAGTCTGTCGCAGCCAACCTCGCGGACATCTTTGCGCAGTCGGCGGAGATTCAAAAGAACTCGGGTGGCGCAAATTTTGTGGGAGCCATGCTCCAGCATCTGGTCGGTGCGAAGCTCGACATTGTTCTCGGTCCTGGCGTTGCCGCGCATCACGGTTTCTCGGTGGCAGACCATTCAACAGAGCGGCAAGGCGACTTTGAGGTGAACGGTGTCACGATCCACGTCACCACTCACCCAACCGAGGCGCTGATTCGCAAGGCCGCTAAAAATCTCCAGGGCGGTTTGAAACCAGTGATCATCACGCTCGCGGACGGAGTCGAGGGCGCGGCCTATCTGTTGAAAAACACCGAGTGGAAAGACCGCATCGACGTGATTGACGCGACCCAGTTCCTGACGGCGAATGTCTATGAACGCAGCCTCTTCAAAGCGGGCGACTGCAAGGCAACGCTGATTTCCATCCTGACGCGCTACAACGAGATCGTTGCAGAATGCGAGACTGATCCTGTTTTACAGATTCGTCTTTGATGAGTTTCACTTCTTCCGCGCAATAAACACATCCACCTGCTGCCCGACGTAGAGGTTGGTGTCCTTGGGTTTAACGAGCTTGTAGATGACCTGGAGGACGCGGGTGTCCACGCGTTCGGTGCTGGCACCGGTGAGGGAGACTTTGGGGATGACGTAGGGTTCGATGCGGACGAATTCGACGGTAAACTTCTTCGACGAATCACCTTTGAGGGAGATCTGCGCCTTGGCACCGGTGGCGACTTGCATGGCGTTTTGTTCATCGACATCGGCACGCACGTGCAACGTGGAGATGTCGCCGAGGACGAGGGCGGGCTGGCGGTTCTGCGGGGAGGCGTATTCGCCGGCGCGGATGTTCACCTGGAGGATGGTGCCGTTGCGCGGGGCTTTGACGGTGAAACGGTCGATGAGGAGCTGCGTCTGCTGTACATCGGCCTCGGCGGCGGCAAGTTGGGCCTCGGCAGCCTGCTGTTGGGCTTTGGCGACGAGGACGTCGTTGCTGCGGTTGCGCAGGTCGTCCTGGCTGATGGCCCGCTGATCGGTGACGGACTTGAGGCGGTCGAGCATGTCCTGCACCTTCGCGAGCTGAGCCTGGGTGACGGTGAGATTGGCCTGGGCGACGGCGATGGCGGCTTCCTGCTTGAGCAGGGCGGCACGCAGCTCGCGGTCGTCGAGGATGAGCAGTGGCGCGCCTGCCTTGACGACTTGATTGACCTCGATTTTGACCTCCTGGACCAACCCGGCCACAGGCACGCCGATGGCGACGTTTTCGCCCTGCGCTTCGAGAATGCCGGTGGCGGCGATGTCATCGGGCGCGTTTTTCTGCGGCGGTGCGACGGGCGGCGGCGGGATGGCGGTCTCTTGGCTGCGGATGGTCTGTAGCACAAACCCCATCGCGATCACACCGGCGGCGGCGAGGATGAAGGTGAAGTAGCGGATGGAGGTGGAGACGAGATTCATGGCGGAGAGTAAATGACGAATGACGAATGAGCCACTTGCGAAACTCCTTCAGAACTCTGCCCCCCTGCCCCTCCGCTCCGAATAACTTCCGGGCACACCCGAAACCTCACACACTGATCAATGCAGAAGTTATTTTCCCGCAGATTCAGAAAACCCACAGATGGGATGCTTCTGGTCCGAATCTGCGGGTTTTCTGAATCTGTGGGAATAACTCAGTTTCCAGGTGTTCCCTTCCGCAGATCACCCGCAGATTCATGGAGGTCAGCAGATTGGCTTCTGAAGAATCTGCGGGCCTCCCTGAATCTGTGGGAGATCCTCAGTCAGGCGCATGAGCAGGTTTTGGTGCGTATGCCCTGGGGAGGCGGCGCGTGGAGTGATCCGCATCTTGCGCGCTGGGCGGTGCGCTCTACGCTGCGCGCATGGAACGCCCCGCCGCCATCGCTCAAATCCGCGAAGCCTGTAAAAACATCGCCCTGCAATTCATGAAGATTCATCCCGCCGTGCCCGGCCTGGCCGATGCGGAGGTGCAGAAGGAATGCTTCCGCTGCGTGCATGAGATGACCGTGCTGCTGGAGACGATCAAAAAGCGCATCGGCCGCCTGGAGCGCACGGATGACAGCAGCCTGCTCTGACATTTGGCTTACTTGCCCAGAACCATACCTCCCACGACAATCCGCCATGAAACGCATCGTTTTTTCCTGTCTCCTGCTTGCCGCCAGCCTGCGCGCCGAGGTCAAACTGCCCGCGATCTTCGCCGACGGCATGGTGCTCCAGCAGCAGCAACTCGTGCGCGTCTGGGGCACCGCCGAAGTCGGCGAGGATGTGAAGATCACCTTTGGCGATCAAACGCACAGCTCGGTGGCGGACCCGACCGGCAAATGGTCGATCATTCTGAATCCGATGAATGCGAACGCCAAGCCGGCTGATCTCGTCGTCGCTGGCAAAAATACGATCACGCTCAAGAACGTGCTCGTTGGCGAGGTCTGGATCTGCTCCGGGCAGTCAAACATGCAATGGACGGTGAAGCAGGCGGGCAAGGCT
This sequence comes from Prosthecobacter sp., assembly GCF_046154365.1. Taxonomy (GTDB): domain Bacteria; phylum Verrucomicrobiota; class Verrucomicrobiia; order Verrucomicrobiales; family Verrucomicrobiaceae; genus Prosthecobacter. The sequence goes on along the minus strand of NZ_JBJXFV010000106.1, from coordinate 158,045 downwards.
GACGAAGAAATCGCTGCCGCAAACCATGCGCAGATCCGCATGTTCAATGTCGAGCGAAGTCCGAGCATGACGCCGCAGAGCGATTGCAAAGGTGGCTGGAAGGAGGCCAGCACCGCGAACGTGGGCGATTTTTCCGCCGTGGGTTACTTCTTTGGCCGGCATCTGCATCAGGTGCTGAAAGTGCCAGTCGGTCTGATCAACACCTCCTGGGGCGGCACCCGCATTGAGGCCTGGACCAGTCATGAATCGCTGGCGGAGCGCCCCTGCGCGACGGAAATGATCGCCGACTGGAAAGATCACGTCAGCAAGTGGGATGGTGCGAAGGAGCAGGCCGCCTTTGAGAAGCGCAAGACCGACTGGCAGGCCCAGGTGAAGAAGATCGACGAGGAAAACGCGAAGCTGCCCGCCGATAAAAAACAGCCGAAGCCCCAGGCACCGCGTCCACCCGATGATCCGACCAAAACGCCGCATCATCCCAGCGTGCTGTTCAACGGCATGGTGGCACCGCTTGTCCCCTACGCCATCAAGGGAGCAATCTGGTATCAGGGTGAATCGAACCAGCGCCGTGCCTTCCAGTATCAGGAACTGCTGCCCACGATGGTCAACGACTGGCGCAAACAGTGGGTGGACGCGTTCTCGTTCTACATCGTGCAGCTCGCCAATTTCGGCAACGGCCACCCCGTGACCACGGAGGCAGGCGTTCCTGACGCCTGGGCTGAATTGCAGGAGGCGCAGACACTCACGGCGCAGACGTTGGACAAATGCGGCATCGCCATCATCAACGACATCGGCGAGCAGAACGACATCCATCCGAAGAACAAGCAGGAGGTCGGTCGTCGGCTTGCCCTGTGGGCGCTGGCGAAGGACTACGGCAAGACCGGCACCGAGTACAGCGGCCCGCTCTATGTTTCATCCGTGGTGCAAGGCGACAAGGTGCGCATCCAGTTCGATCACGCCGGCACCGGTTTGAAAACACGTGACGGCGGCGAACTGAAGCAATTCCAGATCACGGGAGCCGATCAGAAGTGGGTCTGGGCCAAGGCCAAGATCGAAGGCAACGAAGTCGTCGTGTGGAGCGAGACGGTGCCGCAGCCGGTGGGCGTGCGCTACGCTTGGGCAAGCTGGCCTGAAGGCGCGAATCTCATCAACGCCGAGGGCTTGCCCGCTTCGTGTTTCCGCACGGATGATTTTCTGCCGTCCACGCTCGGTGTCGTGTCGCCCTTCAAGGAGATCACACCTGCAAAGCCGGCACCTGCAAAACCGTGATCGTCTGAGTTGAGCGTGCATCTCTTTCTCACTGACCCAGACACACTACCGTTCCTCACGGACGAACTGCGTCGTGCCGCTCCCGAAGCAAACGTGCGCGAGATCGCCGGACTCGGCATCGTTGCGGAAGTGAATCTCGACGGCCTGTTGCTTGCCTTTGCTCGTCAAACGCTGCCCGATGCGGTTGAAGTTCAGGCCGCGTCGATCAATGCGTGGGCAGATCGCATCATCGAGGCCATCGCTGGTGTGCTGCCTGATGATCAGCCTTGGCGTTTGCATCTTTGGCCACAGTATGGCGAAGGCAGGGCAGGGCTGCACCGTTGCGAACTGATTCATGCCAGCCTGTTGGAACGCTTGAAGAAGCGGCGCCGTCATCTGCTGCGTGCTCTGATCGACTCCGACGCCGTGTTTGATGCGCAAACCTCGCTCGTGCAGTGCATCCTCACCTCTCCCGAGTCTGGCTGGCTCTCAACGACCGCCGCGCCGCGTGCACATGCTCTGCGCAGTTTGGTTTCGAGGTTCCCACGCGGTGAAGTGCCGCTGGCGGACGACAAAAGCGCGCCTTCACGCGCTTTCACCAAGCTCGTCGAGGCCGAGCAGCGTCTTGGCAAACGCATCGAGCGTGGCGAGACCTGCGTCGATCTCGGTGCATCGCCAGGAAGCTGGAGTTATGTGGCGCTTCAGCGTGGAGCGCACGTCATCGCCGTCGATCGTTCCGAACTGCGCGAGGACTTGATGCGCAACTCACGCCTGCGCTTTGAAACCGCCGACGCCTTCAAATATCAGCCGCCGCAGACGCTGGACTGGCTCGTTTGCGATGTCATCGCCGCGCCGCAGCGCAGCATCGACCTGCTGCTCGAATGGCTGCGTGAGAAGCGCATGCGGAACTTCATCGTGACGATCAAATTCAAAGGGCACGACGAGTACGCGCTGCTGGAGGTGCTCAAACGTGATGCCGCACCATTGTGCGCCGAGTTTCATCTCACACGGTTGTGCGCGAACAAGAACGAAGTGTGCGCGTTTGGCGTGGTGTAGTGGTCGTCGGAGTTCTTGCCGGATTTGTCGGCGATCTGCCCGCGTGCGCCCAGCACCCAGTTGAGCGCAGCTTTCAAATGGGAAGGGGTGAGGCCCAGCATCACGCCCATCCCAGCCACCCCTTGAGCGTCTTCACATCACGCGCATGCGCCTCGCGGAACTCCATCAGCACGGCGGGATCGGTGGGCTTGCCTTCGAGGTATTCGAGATGCAGTGAGATCGGGCCGCTGTAGCCGGTTTTCATGAGCATCTTGCCATACGCCGGGTCCACCTGGCCTTCGCCGAGCGGGACGGTGACGAGCTTGCGACCGTCCCATTTGAAGTCCTTGAAGTAAGCCGCGCCGATGTGGTCTTTGACGAGGTTGAACTCCAGCGGCCAGGATTTTCCGCCTTCACAGGTGGCGTGCAGGATGTCGAAGGCAAAGCTGAACTGCGCCGCCGGATATTCGCGCATGATCGAGAAGATGTCCCATACCGCCGCGCCGAAGTAATCCTGCCCGCTGTGGTTCTGAAACATCGGCTGGATGCCGATCTCCGCGCACAAGGCCACTAGGTCCTTGATCTTCGGCCGCACGGCCTGGAGCTGCTCCCAGATCGGCTGCTTGAGATCATACTTGAAGTAGTTCATGCGGAAGCGCTTCACGCCCAGCTTCGCCGCCGTGCGCAGGATTTCCTCCGTCCGCTGCTCCGCGCTCACTTCATTGATGCCGGAAGTCATGATCATGAGTTCGAGGTTCTGCTTCTTCAGCGCCTCCACATACTTCGGCAGCTCATCCACCACTTTTTCCGGCTCGATGTGCCCTTTCGGCCGAATCGGCGACTCCACGCCATCAAACCCCGCCTCCGCGCCCAAACTGGCGATGTCATCAAAGCTCAGGCCCTGGAGATGCTTCGTGAAAAAACACAGCTTGTTCTTTTTCTCCGCCGCCACGACGGGCAGGGCGCTGGCGAGTGCGGTGGCGGAGAGGCTCTGGAGGAAATTGCGGCGGTTGGTCATGGGCCGATTTTGCCGAAGCTGCCGCCAACAAGCAAGCCGCATGTCGGATGCACGCTGCGGAATTGTCATCGCCAGCTTGAGATTGCCACTCCGCCGCCTCGCGCCATGCTCCCGCCTTCATGAGCAGCCAATTCGATGTCAAAGGCTTGTCCGTGGTTGTCATGGGCGGCACCACGGGTCTTGGGTTGTCTGCGGCTCGGCGTCTGATCGAAAACGGTGCTCGCGTCATCGTCACCAGTCGCTCTGAATCGAACGTGCAGGCTGCGCTTGAGGTTCTCGGCCCCAACGCACGCGGTTTCGCCGCTGATGCCACTTCACCAGAAGCCGCCGAACGCGCCGTGGCGATGGCCGTCGAGTCTTTCGGCAAACTGGACGCCCTCTACCATGTCGCTGGCGGCAGCGGACGCAGCCAAGGTGATGGCCCGCTGCACGAGATCACCGATCATGGCCTGCGCTACACGCTCGATCTCAATTTGAACTCCATCATCTTCTCGAATCGCGCCGCTGTGCGTCAGTTCATGAAACAAAACAGCGGTGGTGTGATCCTGAACATGGCCAGCGTGCTCGGTTATTCGCCCTCGCCCAAGTTCTTCGCCTCCCACGCCTACGCCGCCGCGAAGGCGGGCATCATCGGCTTCAGCAAATCCATCGCCAGCTACTATGCCCCGCACAACATCCGCGTGAACGTCATCGCGCCTGCGTTGGTCGAGACCCCGATGTCGCAGCGTGCCGTGGGCAACGATGAAGTCATGCAGTTCATCAAAACCAAGCAACCCCTCGACGGCGGCCGCATCGGCCATCCCGCAGACTGCGATGCCGCCGCCCTGTTACTGCTCTCGCCTGATTCCAAGTTCATCACCGGCCAAGTCCTCGCCGTCGATGGCGGCTGGACGGTTTCTGGATGCTAGTTGCTTGATCCTGGATGCTCGATCAAACCTCTGCGAGCACAACCACCCCATGAGTTCCTCCATCCAGAATCCAGCATCGAGCAACCAGCATCTAGCCATCGGCATCGACCTCGGCGGCACGAACATCAAAGCCGCGCTCGTGGACACGCAGTCGGAGAAAACCATCGCCGCACTTTCCAAGCCGACCCGCGATGGCGAATTCGATGGCAACACGCCGCGCTTCGCGCTCACCGTGCGCGAGATCGTTCATGAATTTGAAGCGCAAGCGGGACACAAACTCGCTATCGGCCTCTCCGCGCCCGGTTTGGCGAACCCGAATGGTCACTGCATCGACTGGATGCCCGGACGCATGCACGGCCTCGAAAAGTTCGATTGGTCCGCCTTCCTCGAACGCGAGTGCCGCGTGCTCAACGACGCCCACGCCGCTCTCCTCGGTGAAGTCTGGGCCGGAGCCGCGAAAAACTGCCACAATGTCTTCATGCTCACGCTTGGCACCGGTGTCGGTGGCGCGATTTACAGCGGTGGTCGTTTGCTCAAAGGCCACATCGGCCGTGCCGGTCATCTCGGTCACATTACCATCGATTCAAATGCCCCACGCGATGATTTCAACACGCCCGGCAGCCTCGAAGACATGTTGGGCAATCAAACCATCCAGCAACGCGGCGCAGGCCGCTACGCCACCACGCATGCGCTGCTCGATGCCTATGCCGCAGGCGACGAACACGCGAAACACGTCTGGCTCACTTCCGTCCGCCACCTCGCCGCCGCCATCGCCTCTTTGATCAACGTCCTCGACCCCGAACTCATCATCCTCGGTGGCGGCATTGCCACCGGTGCCAAGGACAGCCTCTTTATTCCGCTCCAGCGGATGCTCGACGATTTCGAGTGGCGTCCCGGCGGCAGCCAAGTCCGCATTGTGCCTGCGGAGCTTGGGGACAGCGCGGGATGCCTCGGTTCCGTGTTCAATCTGATTCCAAGCCCTGAAAACCACAGAGGCAACGAGGACACAGAGGATGGGATTTCTGAACTCTGTGTCCTCGGTGTCTCTGTGGTGAAAACGATTCCACTTCACCATCACTCCATTTCCCATCATGACTCCAGCACTCCAATATCTCCAAGCCTCCGAACGTCTCCTCAACCGGGTACGCGAGCAGCTTCCGCTCATCCAGCAGACCGCTGACATGTTCGCCAAGACGATCCTCGCCGGGCAAATGGTCCACGTCTTCGGTTCCGGTCATAGCCGCATTCTTGTTGAAGAAATGTGGCCGCGATACGGCTCCTTCCCGGGCTTCAATCCCATCGTCGAACTCTCGCTCACATTTCATAACCTCGTCGTTGGCGCGAATGGCCAGCGGCAGGCCATGTTCCTCGAAAACGTCAGCGGCTTTGCCAGTCGCATCCTGCGGAACTTCGATCTCATGCCCGGCGACAGTGCTCTCGTCATTTCCAGCGGCGGCTGCAACGTCGTCCCCGTCGAGATGGCCGAGGAATTTCAGAAGCGCGGCGTCAAAGTCGCCGCCATCATCAGCACCACGCACAGCGAGGCCAGCACCAGCCGCCACCGCGACGGCAAGAAGCTCCAGGACTTCTCCGACATCGTTCTCGACACCGGTGCGCCCGTTGGCGACGCGATGGTGAAGATCGAAGGCCTCGAAACACCCGTTGCTCCTGGCAGCACCGTCGGTGGTTGTTTGCTCGTGAATGCCATCAAAGCTGAAGTGGCGGACCGCCTCACCAAAGCCGGCCAGCCGCCCAAAGTTCTCACTGCCGGTGCCGTCATCGGGGCAGCGAAGGCCACGGAGTTGTTTGAAGCCGCGTATGACGAGCACGCGCGACGCATTGCGAAGTACTATGCGAAGCTGGGAGCTTAAAACGAAATATGAAACTAGCTTTGCAGATCTTGGTCTGGCTTATCCAGCTTGTTGTGTTGCTGGTGCTGATCGTGATCCTGCTGTTTTTGGGCTGGTTCGTCATTGAATTGGTTGAAGACGGCATCTCAAGCAGCGCCATGACCTACGAGCATTCCACACCTATTGGCGGATGGGATGAGTGGAGGAGGGATCGGTGGGTGAATGCTGCACCGGAATTGTTGCTGGTCGAAGGCGTAATTGGCATTTTTATTTTTCCATTGCTGATCATCTTGCGGCGTCTCTTTCGACGTTTCCCGAAGTCTGGTTAAGCGTTCGATTGCACCTTCCCGCCCCATCGGTTGTCCTTTGCGGCTCGTGCGTGGCGGTGCGGCCCGTTGTGGCGTTTCATGTGCCATCATGCAATTCCAACCGCTTCGCACCTCTGTCATCGGCAGTTATCCGTTTCCGGGCTGGCTCGAATTCTCCGCACAGCACCTGAGCAGCTTCGGAACGGCCGACATCGCCGAAATGCAGGACGACGCGGCGCAGGTAGCCGTTCACGATCAAATCACTGCCGGACTCGATGTCATCACGGATGGCGAGCAGACGCGCTTTGATTTTAATTTGAGCTTCTACGGCTTCATCGAAGGCATCGCGCTCGAACCGGCTAGTCCGCGGCGCTTTGGGCCGCCGGCGCATGACCAGCGTGGCAAGCACGAGATTGTCGGCGAGCTGCGTGCGCCGCGTGGCTTGGGCGTGGTGGAGGAGTTTCAGCGGCTCAAACGACTCGCAGGCGGCTGTGGGAAGCGGTTGAAGGTTTCCGTGCCCGGTCCTTACACGCTTAGTGGACGCTTGGCGCCGAATGCGCAGTACAAGGATCGTTATGCCATCGCGGAAGCGCTGCTGCCCATCGTGAACAAGGAGATCGCGGACCTCGTCGCGGCGGGTGCGGAGGAAATCTGCGTGGATGAGCCGAGCATGAGCTGCTACGGCTATCGTGAGGACACGAAACGCTTCGTGGACATCTTCAATCGCACTGTCGCGAGTGGTTACGGCAAGACGCGCATCTGCACGCATCTCTGCTTCGGCAATTTCAAAGGCCACCCCGTCGGCTGGCGCAAATACGCGCCATTGTTTCCGGCGTTTCTCGATCTGCACTGCGACGAAGTGCATGTGGAGATGGCGAATCGCGAATACGCCGAACTGGAGGTCATCAAGCCGATGGCGGAGCGCTACGACGTCGCTGTGGGCATCATCGACGTGAAGAGCTACCACATCGAAACGCCGGAGCAGATCGCGGATGCCGTGCGTGCGTGTTTGAAGCATGCGCCTGCGGACAAACTCGTGTTCGCGCCAGATTGCGGGCTCAGTCAGACCGCACGTTGGGCGGCGAAGAAAAAGTTGGCGAACATGGTGGCCGGTGTCGGCATCGTGAAACGTGAACTTGGTCTGTAACTTGATGCGTAGGTCGGATGTGTTCGGCGCTCAGACCTTTGATGATATGTTGGCTGTCATCGCCGAACTATCCGGCTGACTTGGGGGCATCGCACGCGTCCAGAGCCGGATAGTTTGGCGAAAGACTCGGTGCTTTTTGTCGATGCTGTTTCCGCCAAACACATCCGGCCTACGCCTGCTCACGCGATTTTCACCACACCGACCGTCGTGTTGTCCTGGCGGTCGTTGTTGATGCGGCGGATGGCAAAGATGATGGCGTCGGCGATTTTGTCCGCCGTGGTGTGCTTGCCGAAGCTGAGCAGTTCTTCGAGCGCCTTGTCGGTCAGCGTGAAGATGCCGTCGCTGGCGGCGATGACGATGTCGCCTTTCTTCAAGGGCATCGGCGCGGCGGGGGCGTCGATCATCATGATGGGAAGACCGAGCAGGGCCGATTGCAGCGTGTGGCGGTCGGGATGATTTTCAGCTTCTTCGGGGGTGATTTCGCCACGCTCGGCACGGGCATCGATGAGCGGCGAGAGGCTGTGGTCGGCGTTGATGCGCAGCAGTTCGCCATCGCGGAAGATGAACAGCGGTGAATCACCCACGCTGATCCATTCCATGGTCTGCTGCGTGATGAGCACGCCCACCATCGTGGTGCCCATCGGCGGGGCCACATTGGGCATGCGGCTGGTGATGTAGCCGAGGGTTTCGTTCGCGGTTTCGACCGCATGCTTGAGCTTCCACGAGTGCGGGCCTTCCTGCTCGTGAAAAGCACGTACAAAGGCGTTCACGCCGATGTAGCTGGCCACGCTGCCGCCGGCATGCGCTCCGAGGCCGTCGCCGATGACGAGCAGCAGGCGCTGCAGGCTCGGCTCCTCGGGTTCGGCGGCATCGGCAAAGGCATAGTAGTCTTCTTGATTGTCGCGGCGGCCGCGATACTGCCTCGCGGCAAAATCCTGCTCCTGGATGAAGGCAGGCGGTTCGGTGTCAAACAGGGGGACTCGGTCGGTCAGGACGTGGGTGGCGCTCACTCGTTGGAAAACTGGTAGATCGTGGTGCTTTGAAAAGTCTCGCCCGGACGCAGGGTTACGCTGGGGAAATTTGGCTTGTTGGGGCTGTCGGGATAGTGCTGCGTTTCGAGGCAGAAGCCATGACGTTTGGCATAAACATGGCCGCCTTTGCCGTTCACGCCGTTGAGGTGATTGCCGGTGTAGAGCTGCACACCGGGCTCGGTGGTGCGCACGGTCATCACGCGACCGCTTTTGGGTTCCTTCACGATTGCGGCCAGTTTGAGACCGTTGCCGGAGAGGACGTAGTTGTGGTCGTAGCCGATGCCTTGAATCAGCGGCTTGTAGTCAGCACCGATGCGTTCGCCGATCGTATGCGGCGTGGTGAAATCGAGCGGCGTGCCTTTGATGCTGACGATTTCGCCGGTGGTGATGAGATCATCGTCCGTGGCGGTGAGTTGATCCGTCGGGATTGACAGTTCGTGGCCAAGGATGTCGCCGCTGCCTTCACCGGCGAGATTGAAGTAGGCGTGGTTGGTCAGGTTCAGGACGGTCGGTTTGTCCGTGGTGGCCTTGTAGTCGATCTGCAGGCCGTTGTCCTTCGTGAGCGTGTAGGTGACCGTGCTCTTTAGCATGCCGGGAAAGCCTTCCTCGCCATCGGCGCTCGTGTAACTGAGTTCCACGCCGTCAGCGATCTCCTTGGCGCTCCAGAGCTTCTTGTCGAAGCCTTCCTTGCCGCCGTGGAGCTGATGTTTGCCGGAGTTCGGCGTCACTTTGTATTCGATATCGTCGATCTTGAACGAGGCACCGCCGATGCGGTTCGCGTAGCGGCCAGTGATGCAGCCGAAGAAGGGATTCTTGGCGAGATAGCCGTCCAGCGAGTCAAACCCGAGCACCACATCGGCGAACAGGCCGTTTTTGTCCGCCACCTTGAGCGAGACGATGTAGCCGCCCCAGTTGGTGATCTTGGCCTCCATGCCGTTCGCGTTGCGCAGCGTGAACAGCTTCACTTCTTCACCAGCCGCCGTTTTTCCCCAAGTCACAGACTCGATGGAGGAACTGGCGGCATGCGACGTGCTGGCGATCGACATGAGAAGCAAAAGAAGGGTGGAAAGCGCGGGAAAGCGCATGGCAGGGGTGGGGGAAGGTGGGCCGCGAGTGTGGCGGCAGTGCCGGGCGTTCGCAAGAAGGGATTCTGGGCGAAAGTAGTCCAGTTCCTTCGGAACTGGTTCATCTGACTCCTGTTCCGAAGGAACAGGGCTACTTTTCCTGTAACCTCCGCCGCTGCTTTCCCCATGGAGCTAGTACCATGGACACTTCCTCACCATCACCCGACCCGTTTCACGGCCTGAACCCGACTTCCCTCATGGCCGCCGCCGCCATGCCGACAGACGGCGGTGCAGACACGATTCCGCTCACGGCGCGTGATCTTCCTTCGCTGGAGGAAATCGCCACCGCGTTCCCTGATCTCGAAGTGCTCGATCTCATCGGCCATGGCGGTATGAGCGCGGTTTTTTGTGCTCGGCAGCCGAAGCTCGACCGCGTCGTCGCGCTCAAGGTGCTGCCGAAGGCGCTGGCGGCCACGCCGGGCTTTGCCGAGCGCTTCACGCGCGAGGGCCGTGTGCTGGCGCGGCTCAGCCATCCGAACATCGTCGCCGTGCATGATTTTGGTGAGAGCGGCGGCTTCTGCTACCTCATCATGGAATACGTGGACGGTGTGAACCTGCGCCAGGCCATGCGTGCCGGTCGGTTCACCCCGGAACAGGCGCTCAACATCATCCCCGCCATCTGTGAGGCGCTGCAATTCGCCCACAGCCAGGGCGTGCTGCATCGCGACATCAAACCAGAGAACATTCTGCTCGATTCCAAGGGCCGCGTGAAGATCGCCGACTTCGGCATCGCCAAGATCATCAGTGAAGATGCCGGTGATGCCATGCTGCTCACGCAAAGCGGTGCACGGCTCGGCACCGCGCCCTACATGGCCCCAGAGCAGATCGAACAGCCCGCCACGGTCGATCATCGTGCGGACATCTACAGTCTCGGCGTCGTGTTTTATGAGATGCTCACCGGCGAGCTGCCGCTGGGCCGCTTCGCCGCGCCTTCGGAACGATCCACCTGCAATGGCAACATCGATGAAGTGGTCTTCCGTGCGCTGGAAAAAGAACGCGGGCGGCGGCAGCAGAGCGCGGGTGAGTTTAAGACGCAGATTGAGGCATTGGCCTCCATGCCGCCTGCCGTGCAGCGGGCGCTTATCGCCAACCTCCATGGGTTTGAATACAAATCGAAGCGCATGCTCTTCGGCCGGCCGCTGCTGCATGTCGCCTCCGGCATTGATCCGACGACCGGTCGCAAACGTGTGGCGCGTGGCTTCTTTGCTTTCGGCGACAAAGCCGTCGGCGTGTTCGCTTTTGGAGGTTATGCACGCGGCTGGGTCGCCTGTGGGGGCGTGGCGGTTGGCTTTGTTGCCTTGGGTGGTGCCAGCATTGGCCTGGTCAGTTTGGGCGGGTTTGCCTTGGCTCTGCTGCTGGCGGTGGGTGGTTTCAGTGTGGGTTTGTTGTCCTCCGGCGGTTTCGCCTTCGGTTGGGAGGCGGTGGGAGGCTTCGTTGTTGGCGTGCATGCGTATGGCGGCCAGGTGTACGCCTTGGTGGCTGGTATGGGAGGGCAGGTTGATGCGCCTCAGGTGATCGAGAGCCTGACGCAAATGCCGCGTCCACTGCAGTGGTTGGTGTCGATCATGAATCAAACGGCCTTGTTGTCCGGCATGATCTGGATCCCGATCTTGCTCCCTTCATTGCTGGTCCCATGGTGGGCGCGCAAGCAGCTCGAGTTTGAGGCTCAGGACGGCGCGGCCCGCCTGACCGCCTGGCATCAACGGCCTGCCAGGGTGTTTTGGACCATCCCTGCCATCTTGTTGATCTGCGCAGTGTTTGGGTGGCTGCTGTGGCGTTGGACGCAGGCATCCGGAGCTGAGCGGGGCAGCTTCCTCTTCGCCACGGTGACAGGATGCATGGGCATGGTGCTGCTGGTGGTGAGCCTGCCGCTCTGGCTGCGCCTGGTGCCGATGAACTCCTTCTATGGCGTGCGCCTGCCCTCCACCTTTGCCTCCGACCAGCGCTGGTATGAAGTGAACGCTCATTTCGGCAAGCACCTGTTCTGGTGGTCACTCACGGTCATCGCTGCCGGCCTTGCGGGCTTCTACCAACTGCCACGCCACCAGGACGCGTATCCATGGGCGGCCATCACGCTCACGCTCGTCGCCGTCGCTGCGTCGGTGGTGTCCACGCTCTGGTGGATGCGCCAGCATCCCGTGGATGTCCCGGCTCGAAAACGAAACCGGCTCGTTTCCTGGAGCGCTCAAATCGTGGTGGCCATGGTCATCGCCATGTTCATCCGCTGTTTCATCGCCGGAGCCTACCGCATTCCGCAGGGCAATGAACCCGGTGTCGTCAAAGACAGCCACTGGATCGCCTCCCACCTGGACACCGGTTTCTCCACCGGCGACCTGATCATCTTCGAGCATGAAAGCGGCAGGTACTGGATCGCCCGCGTCGTCGCCCGGGAAAACAAGGGCCTCCTGCTCAAACGCGGTGGCAGTCCCGCTGATTTTTTCATGCCGTGGGACAAGATTGTGGGGAAGATGCTGTTCTCGCACTTTTCGCCGGATGCGGCCACCGGGAAGCCGGATATCACGGCGAGTAAGGCCGCGCGATTTGTCCACGTCATCAGCGGTGTCCAACAGCCTCGCTCCATGCTTTGGAGAGACGGTATGACCGTGTTGCAGGCGGTCCGGGACGCCGGAGATTTCACTCCCTCTGCACGCCCCAGCAAGATCAAAGTCATTCGCAGCAGCGAGACTTATATGGTGAATCTCAAAGACATTAACGAACCATTCGTGCTTCGTCCTGGCGACCAAATCATCATCCCCGAATGACCTCACGGCCCCACAGACATGCCTTCCGCCGCCGCGAGCTGGCGCTGCTTCCCGTCAAAGCTCCAGAAATCCGTGGCACCGAGCAGCAGCGCGGCGGCGACTTGCAGGATGTCGTAGGCGCGGTGTCCGCCCGTTTCGGCGTGCTTGGTGGAGATCTCTTCCGCCTCTTCAAAGACGGACTCCAGCGCAACTGGCTCGGAAATCAAGGCACCACGTTGTATGTCAGCATGGTAGGTCTCCAGCCAGCTTGCTCGATGGGTGGCCGTGATTTTGCCGCGAAACACCAACAGCCTCAGTGCGTTGGCGAATTCGAAATCATTCACAGCATGGACATTCAGGACGGCGGCCTTCGCCATGTGCGCACGTGCAACTTCGCTGTTCACATCATCGCCGTAGTAGGAAATCAAGAAGCTGGTGTCAGCGCAAATCATGAGCGGCTCCGGTCAATAAGTGCCGTGCAAGTCATCATACAGTTCATCCAGGTCGCCCTGGGACAGGATCGGTTGAGGAGCGAGCGGACGTTGGAACACCGCACTTTTGCTCTGCCACTCGGAAGTCGCAGGAACCGATTTTCCCGAGCGATCCAGGTAAACCATGGTTTGCTTCGTCTCCGCCTTCTCCATCACAACGGCGGTTTTTTCCTTCTGCTGTATCTTCGGCTTCACCATGACCTCCTCGCCCGCCTCCAGCCAGGCGAGTATCGTGGGCAGTCGTGTTTGCAGATCGAGTGCGGTCGCGGTTCTCATGGCGAAAGTGTTCTACATCGCCTCCCCTCTGTCAAAGCATGACTTCCTCCTTCCATGACACGCGCTGGACGCTGGTGGCACGCTCGCGTGGGGATGATACAACGGCCCGTGCCGCCTTGAGCGAGCTGTGCGCAGCCTACTATGCGCCGGTGGTGGCGTTTCTGCGGCGCGATGGTCGCGCGGAGGATGCCGCGCGGGACTTAGCGCATGATTTCTTTGCCAGACTGCTCGTTGGTGATGCCATCAACGGGGCCGATCCGTTGCGCGGCCGATTTCGCAGCTACCTGCTGTCTGCGTTGAAGCGCTTCGCTGCGGACCAGCGAGATCGCGATCACGCGGCGAAGCGCGGTGGCGGGCAGATTCATGCGGTGATCGAAAATGATGACTCCAGCACTGGTGCGGGCCTGCAAATCGCTGATGACAGCGTCACAGCGCCGGATGCGGCGTTTGATCGCCAATGGGCGCTCACGGTGCTGGCGCGTGCTTTGGCCACGTTGGAGGCAGAATTGCGCGACAGCGGCAAAGGGTACCAGTTTGACACGCTGAAGCCGTGGTTGACCGCCGATGGCGATGCAACACCGCAAGCTGAAGCGGCAGCCAAACTTGGCTTGAGCGAAGACACCGTCAAAGTCGCGATCCACCGCTTGCGGAAACGCTTCCGCGATGCCGTGAAGGCCGAAATCGCCCAAACGGTGAGCGATTCCGGCAACGTGCGTGAGGAACTCGATGCGCTGATGGCGGCGCTGCGCGGAGGATAGGCCTCCGGCCTGTCAGCGGCTTGAGGCTTCCAGCCTTTTCCGGACAAAGGCTGGAAGCCCCGGTCCGTTGACAGCCTGGAAGGCTATCCTCCGATGGGAGCAGGCGTCTCTGGCTTCTTCTCCTTGAAGGTGCTCTGGATGTAAATCTCACGCAGCGTTTTGAAGTCGATGGTCGTCGGGCTGTCGGTCATCAAATCGGCTCCCTTGTTGTTCTTCGGGAAGGCAATGACTTCGCGGATGCTGTCTTCTCCGCAAGCCAACATGGCGACGCGGTCGAGACCGAGCGCGAGACCGCCGTGTGGTGGTGCGCCGAAGCGGAAGGCGTCGAGGAGATGGCCGAATTTGTGGGCCTGTTCTTCATCGTTCACGCCGAGGACGCTGAACATCTTGGCCTGCAAATCCTTCTCGTGGATTCGGATGGAGCCGCCGCCGAGTTCGTAGCCGTTGAGGACCACGTCGTAGGCTTCGGCGCGCACTTTGCCGTATTCACCGGCTTCCATGAGCGGGATGTCCTCGGTTTTCGGGCGGGTGAAAGGGTGGTGGACGGCCACCCAGCTCTGCGATTCCGCATCGTGAGCGAGCAGCGGGAAATCGACGACCCACAGGAAGTTGAAAGCGGTGCTGTCCTTCGTCAGCGCAGTCATGTTGGCAATCTCGACGCGCACGCGGCCGAGGATGTCGCAGGCTTCCTGCCAGGTGCCGGCATAGAAGAAGATGAGGTCGTTTTCTTCGACCTTGAGCTTGGCGATGAGTGCCTGCTGTTCTTCTGGCGAGAAGAACTTCCACAGCGGCGATTTGTATTCGAGCACGCCATTCGCATCGCGCTCCACTTTGATGAAGGCGAGCTGCTTCACCTTCATGCCTGCCTGCGTGGCGATCTCGTTGAGACGGATCATCTGACCCGTGGTGATGCCGGCGAAGCCCTTCACGTTGATGGAGCGCACGACGCCGCCACCTTCGATGGTGCTGCGGAAGATTTTGAAGCCGCTGCTGGCGAAGACATCGGCCATATCGACGATTTCGTTACCGTAGCGTGTGTCCGGCTTGTCGGAGCCGTAGCGGTCCATCGCTTCCTGATACGTCATGATCGGGAAGGGCAGCGGAATGTCGCGTCCGGTGCCAGATTTGAACATGCTGGCCAGCAGGCCCTCAACGAGCGTGATGATGTCGTTGCGCTCGATGAAACTGGCCTCGATGTCGATCTGCGTGAACTCCGGCTGGCGGTCGGCGCGCAGGTCTTCATCGCGGAAGCAACGGGCGATCTGGAAGTAGCGCTCCAGGCCGGCGACCATGAGCAACTGTTTGTACTGCTGCGGGGCCTGCGGCAGCGCGTAGAACTTGCCGGGGTTCAAGCGGGCGGGCACGAGGAAGTCGCGTGCGCCTTCGGGCGTCGGGTTGCTCAGGATCGGCGTTTCGACTTCCACGAAGCCAGCGGCGTCGAGGTAGTTGCGCGCGGCGTTGGTGATCTTGTGACGCGTGCGGATGTTCTTGTTCATGCGCTCACGGCGCAGGTCGAGGTAGCGGTATTTCATCCGCAGATCCTCGTTGGACAGCTCACGGTCGAGGTGGAACGGCAGCACGTCGGCCTTGTTCAGGGTCTTGAACTCGGTGGCGACGATTTCGACATCGCCCGTCGGCAGCTTGGCGTTCTCCGTGCCGGTGACGCGCGCGGCGACCTTGCCGGTGATCTGCAACACATCCTCATCACGCAGATGATGGCTCAGCGCGGCGACTTCGGCATTCTCCTCGGGGCGGAACACGACCTGCGTGAGTCCTTCGCGGTCGCGCAGGTCGATGAAGATGACACCGCCATGGTCGCGGGCCGAATTCACCCAGCCACACAGCGTGACGGTCTGGCCGATGTGCTCTGGGCGGACGGCGTTGCAGTGAAGGGTGCGGAAGATGTTCGGGATCATGGCTGAAAAAGGGCGCGTAGAGTCGGCGGATTCGGCACCGGTGCAAGGGGGAAGGCTGTCTGCTTGACCGGATGTTATCCGCCGGTCATAGTGCGCCCCTGACGCACCAGCCTTCGCTCATGCTTTTTCAGGAACTTCACACCTTCACGCAGCAGGCTGCGGAGCATTTGCCCGACGATGAACTTCTCTCCCTCCAGCTTCACCTCATGGACCGGCCCGCCGCCGGTGACATCATTCCTGCGGGCCGTGGACTGCGGAAGATCCGGTGGGGCGGACGAGGCCGTGGCAAGCGTGGCGGGCTGCGCATCATCTATTACTGGGTCACGGCGGACGACGTGATCATTCTGGCCCGCTGCTACGCCAAGAACGAACAAGAAAATCTCTCCGCTGCCGAACTCAAAAACATCCTCCGCCAGATCAAGCCATGAAACCCGCTGAAATCCGCGCCATTCACACTGAAATCGCCGCTCTCCGCAGCGGCAAGGTCGCGCCGTCGCGCGCTTGGAAGTTGGAGCGTCTGCCCGATGGATCCGTGCGCCGCACCGCGCTGAAACCGGAGGTCGTGTGCAGAGCCAATGCGGAGTCGGAAGCCAAACGCCTCGCTCAAGATGCGCGTGCCGCGCTGAAGGTGACGCAGAAGGATTTTGCCGCCCTGCTCGGCGTCAGTGTGCGCACCCTGCATCAATGGGAACAAGGCCGCCGCAAGCCTACCGGAGCAGCCCTGACGCTGTTGCGCGTGGCGCTGGCGAATCCTCGCGCGGTCATGCATGCCGCGCATGCTTGAGTACAGGTCGATGAAGATGGCGTTAGGAAAGCGGTCTTGCTGCCAGCGCTCAAAAAAGGCTCTGGTAGCAGGAAATGCCACCTGATAGAGTGCGTTCATGCTGAAGATGAAATTTGTTCTTGCCGCCGCCATGGCCGTCTTGCTGACCGGCGGGCTGCTGCATGCGCAGGGTGGCATCGACGGCACGGTGACGCTGACCGGCAGGCCGCTGGGGCCGCCGCCAGCCTCACAATATGGATTGAACGCAGGTCAGGTGGCTGCTTCGCCGAAACAACTGGCCGTGGTTTATCTGGAAGTGCCGGGGGCTAAAAAATCGCCGCCTGCCAAGCCACTGCTGATGGTGCAGAGCGGCTACCAGTTTGAGCCCGGCGTGCTGGCGGTGCAGACGGGCACGCAGGTCGTCTTTCCGAACAACGACAGCGACTATCACAATGTCTTTTCATTCTCGAAGACGAAGCGCTTCGACCTGGGACGCTTCCGCAAGGACGAGACGCCGCCTGCGCTGATCTTCGACAAGGCGGGCGTGGTGCGACTCTACTGCGAGATCCACCAGCACATGCGCGGCGTCATTCTCGTGCTCGACACGCCGCACTTTGCCATCACGGACGCGGAGGGGCGCTACCGGCTCAGCGGCCTGCCCGCAGGCACCTGGCAGCTCAAGGCCTGGCTGGATGAAAAAGCCACCATCATGCAGGACGTGACGGTGACGCCGGGGAAAACGCTGCGCGTGGATTTTTCCGGCGTGCGCACCGCCAGCACCCGCTGAACCGCCACCCGCGATGCCCGCGCTCACTTTCCGCACGAAGCTGATCCTGGCGATGTCGCTCACCGTCGCCGCCGTGACGGGTTCGACGCTCTATGTGACGCAGCAGCGCGTGCAGGCGGCCTATCAGCGCCAGTTCGAGGTGCAGTTCCGCCTGCAGCTCACGTTTTTCAGCGAGCGCCGCGCGCAGCAGCTCGGCGAGATCGCGAAACGCTGCCAGCGAGTGACGAAGTCCGTACGTATCACCTCCGCGCTCGAAGAAGCGCTCATGGAGGACGACCCCGATCTCTTTTACGACAATCTGGACACGGAGATCGCAATGCTGACCGCTGCTGCCGACAATCCATCCATCACCGTGATCGATCCGATGGGCCGCGCACTCGTGCCGAAGAAAACACGCCCGTATTTTCTGCCGCAAGGCACCAGCGATGGCCGCAACAGCCCGCTGGGCCGGCTGGTGGTGCGCATGTCGGCAGGCGAACGCAGGCAGCAGGAGATCGGCTACCTCACGGTGGCGGATGACAAGCTGAGCGAGTTCATCGTCACGCCGCTGATCAACCAGGCCACGGACGATGTGCTCGGCGCTTTGGTGATGGCCTTTCCGCTGAGCGATCACGGCGAACGCGCGATGCACGAATCCAGCCGCCAAGCGCTGCTCAGCGGCATCTGGCTGGACGGCCACATCCATTCGCAGACCATTCCCGCCGCGCTGCATGTGCTGCTGGCCAAACGTGTGGCGCAGGAGCTGAAACTCACGCCCAGCGGCACCAGCCGTGAGATGATCCACGTCGCGGCCATGCCGCACCTGCTGTTTCACCGTGTGCTCAATCCGGGATCGCTGTTTCCACTGGCGGCGCAGGTAGGCCTCTATTCGATGGCGGAGGCGGTGCGTGAGCAGCAGCAGCTTCGCACGCGCATCCTCGGTTTCGGTGCTGCGGCGCTCCTCGGTGGGCTGGCATTGATCTTGTATCTTTCGCATGGCTTTAGCCGTCCCATCGAGGCGCTGGCCGCTGGCACGCGGCGCATTGCAGCGGGTGATTTCGAGGTGCGCGTGCCGGTGCGCGGGCGCGATGAACTCGGCGCGCTGGCGGCTTCGTTCAATGAGATGGCCGTCGAACTCGCGCAAAAGGAGCGCTACAAGCTGCTGCTCGCGCAGGTGAGTGATCCGCAGGTGGCGGACGCGCTGATGCATGGCCGCGTGGCGCTCGGTGGCGAGGTGCGGCATGCCAGCGTGCTGTTTTGCGACATCCGCGGCTTTACCGCGCTCACCGAGGGCATGCCGCCGCAGGAGGTCATCGCCATGCTGAACGAGCACATGACGGCGCTGACGCGCGTCGTTCACGCGCATCACGGCGTGGTGGACAAATTTGTCGGTGATCTGATCATGGCGATCTTCGGTGCGCCGAAAAGCTACGGCGATGACACGCGGCTGGCGGTGGATTGCGCGCTGGAGATGCTCGCTGTGCGCCGCAGGATGAATGAAACGACGAAACACCGCATCGAGATGGGCATCGGTGTCGCCACGGGCGAGATGGTGGCCGGTTGCATGGGTTCTGACGACCGCCTGAACTACACCGTGCTCGGCGAACGCGTGAACCTGGCCTCGCGGCTCTGTTCCAAGGCCGGACGCGCTGAATTGTTCATCGACGCGACCACGCACGCGGCCTTGCACGGTGCCTTCAAGGCGGAGCCGGTGGAACCGCTGCCGCTGAAGGGCTTCAGCCAGCCGGTGGCGGCGTTTCGATTGAGTCTTGCCGAAACGACCGGCCCGATGTGAAATGTGAATGAGAAAAACCCAATGCCGAAGGATCTACCCATGACTCAATCTGGCCCCTCACCCCATCCCTCTCCCCGAAGATCATCGGGAAGCGAAGCGGTCATGCCGGGCGGGGAGAGGGAGAGGACGAGCAGGCAGCGAGTCTCTTATGCAGAAGCGCAAAGCTACTCTCCCTCTCCCCGCCTGGACCGTGATTGCAGACAGGCGAACTCCGGGGAGAGGGCCGGGGTGAGGGGTGGCGACGTGGTGCCTTGGGTAAGGTGGTACGCATGCCTTTGTTGGATTTTTTGTGTGTTTCCAGCATGGGCCGTCGAGCTGCTGCCGCGTGACTGGCCGGTGCAGGCCAGCTTGAGCGGACGCATCGACCTGGAGTCGTATTTATCAGACGGAGCGCCGCCTGGGCTGCTGTTTGCCGATGACGAGCTGTTGTTCAATCCGCGCGTCTCGTTGTTCGCGGACGTGCATCTCGGCAGCCATTGGTATGCGTTTGCACAGGCGCGGTTTGACCGTGGTTTCGATCCTGGCTTGAATGCGGGCGGCAAAGGACGGATCGATGAGTATCTCCTGCGCTGGACGCCATTCGACACGCCAGTGGTCAATGTGCAGGCCGGCAAATTTGCCACCGTGTTCGGCAACTGGGTGCAGCGCCATCTCGCGTGGGACAATCCGTTCATCACCGCCCCGCTGGCGTATGAAAACGTGCTCATCATGACGGATCGCACCGCACCGGGTGGTGCGGGAGGTTTTCTCGGTCGTCGCAGTCGCACGGACACGAAGGGAAGCTGGCTGCCGGTGATCTGGGGGCCGTCGTATGCCACTGGCGCGTCGGTGTTTGGCCGCATCGAGCGGTTTGATTATGCCTTTGAAATCAAGAACGCGAGCCTGTCCTCGCGCCCTACCGCCTGGCGTGCCGATGAAGTGGGCTTCAATGCGCCGACTTACAGTGGTCGTCTCGGCTTCCGGCCCGATGCCGCGTGGAATCTCGGCATCAGCGGCAGCACCGGCGCTTACATGATCGCGGATTCGCCTGCGTTGCCCGGAGGATCGGAGCGCGATGACTTTCAGCAGAGCACGCTCGGCCTCGACGCCAGCTACGCGCACGGCCACCTGCAACTGTGGAGCGAGGTGATCCTCTCGCGTTTCGAGGTGCCGAACGTCGGCAACGCCGATTCGCTCTCCTACTTCATCGAGGCGAAGTACAAGCTCACCGAAAGCCTGTTCGCCGCGCTGCGCTGGAACCAGCAGTTCTTCGACACCGTGCCGAATGGCGCCGGTGGCAGCGCCACCTGGGAGTCGCGCATCCTGCGCATCGACACGGCAGTTGGCTATCGCTTCAACCGCAGCCTCCAGCTCAAGCTGCAATACAGCTACGGCCACGAAAACAGCCCCGCCGAAAACGCCGAGCATCTGCTGGCGACGCAGTTGACGTGGCGGTTTTGAGACAGCGTGGGCAAGGTGGCTGGCATGTGTGCCGTTACATGCGGCATGTTCCGCCTGATCCTGCTGCTTTCGTCATTCGCCATGTTGCATGCCTCATTTTCGGCGCAGCCGAACGTGGTCTTCTTCCTCGTCGATGATCTTGGTCAACGTGATCTGGGCTGCTACGGCAGCACATTTTATGAAACACCGAATGTGGACCGGTTGGCGAAGGAGGGCGCGTTGTTCACGAACGGTTACGCCGCCTGTCCGGTGTGCTCGCCATCCCGTGCGGCGGTGCAGACGGGGCGCTGGCCGCAGCGCACGGGGATCACGGATTACATCGGTTCACCGCTGAAACCGGAAGGTTGGAAGCGGAACACGATACTGCTCCCAGCACCGTATTCGGACCGTCTCGCGCATGAGGAGGTGACGATCGCGGAAATGCTCAAGGGCGCGGGTTATGCGACGTTCTTCGCCGGAAAGTGGCATCTCGGCATGGAGGGCTGGTATCCCGAGGACCAGGGCTACGAGATCAACAAGGGCGGCATCGAACGCGGCGGGCCGTATGGTCCTGGAAAGTATTTCACGCCGTATGGGAACCCGCGCCTGACTGACGGTCCGCCTGGCGAGCATCTACCGGATCGTCTCGCGACCGAGGCGTGCAAGTTCATCGACGAGAACAAGGCGAAGCCGTTTTTCGCCTTCTTCTCGTTCTACGATGTCCACACGCCGCTGCAGGCGCGTCCTGATTTGCTGGCGAAGTATGAGGCGAAACGGCAAAAGCTCGGCCTGGAGCCGAAGTTTGGCCGCGAGGAACCGCGTGACGTGCGCCTGGTGCAGGAGCATGCCGTTTATGCCGCGATGGTCGAGGCGATGGATCTCGCCGTGGGCAAGGTGCTGGCAAAACTCGACGAGCTTGGCCTCGCGAAGAACACGCTGGTCATCTTCACTTCCGACAACGGCGGCCTGAGCACGAGCGAGGGCTGGCCCACGTCGAATCTGCCACTGCGCGGCGGCAAGGGCTGGCTTTATGAAGGCGGCATCCGTGACGCGGCGATCATCCGCTGGCCTGCGATGGTGAAAGCCGGGGCGGTCATCGACACGCCGGTGTGCCATGTGGATTATCTGCCGACGATCCTCGCCGCGACGGGGACAAAGAGCTCCACGAAACTCGATGGGGTGAGCCTGCTGCCGTTGCTCAAGGGCGAAGGTGATCTGCCACAGCGTGCATTGTACTGGCATTATCCGCACTACGGCAATCAAGGTGGTGCGCCCGGTGCTGCGATTCGTCGTGGCGACTGGAAACTGATTTGGTGGTTCGAGAAGCTGCGTGAGCCGGAACTCTACAACCTGCGTGATGATTTGAGCGAGACCAAAAATCTCGCCAAACAGGAGCAGCAGCGCGTGAAAGAAATGCTCGCCGAATTGCGGGAGTGGCAGAAGGACGTGGGAGCGTTGATTCCGCAGGTGAATCCCGCCTACGACCCGGAGAAACCCAACGGTCGTGAGGCGAGGCGGCCGGACGATACCTCGAAAGCCGCCAAGAAGAAAAAGTAACTCACTCCAGCCATGCTTCGCTCTCTTGAACGCTTTGGCCGATCAAAAAGCGGAGTATTGGAACGCGCCGTTGTATCGCGGCATGGAACTCGTCGAAAAACCGGCGGATCAGACGACGCTGACGCGGCGCTACACCGACGAGGCGGTGAATTTCATCACGCAGAGCAAAGGGAAGCCGTTCTTCCTTTATTTCCCGCACACCTTTCCGCATACGCCGCTGTTTGCGTCGCCTGCATTCAAAGACAAAAGCCTGCGCGGCCTGTATGGCGATGTGGTGGAGGAACTCGGCTGGAGCGTGGGCCGTGTACTCGATGCGCTGCGTGAAAATGGTCTCGCGGACAACACGCTGGTCGTCTTCAGCAGCGACAACGGCCCCTGGCTGCTCATGGGCGAGACGGGCGGCAGTGCTGGCTTGCTGCGCGAGGGCAAAGGCAGCACCTGGGAAGGCAGCATGCGCGTGCCGGGCATCGCGTGGTGGCCGGGGAAGATCAAGCCTTCCGTCTGCCGCGACGTCGCCTGCACGATGGATCTCTTCACCACGGCCGCGAAACTCGGTGGTGCGACGGTGCCGCAGGATCGCGCGATTGATGGCAAAGACATCACGCCGCTGCTGTTTGGTACCGGCAAGATCGAGCGTGAGGTGTTTTGCAACTACCGCGGCCAGCAGCTCTACGCCGCCCGTGTCGGCCCGTGGAAGGCGCATTTCATCACCAGATCATCCTACGGCCCCGACAAACCCACGCACCATGACATGCCGGAGCTTTACAACGTCGAGCAAGACCCGTCCGAGATCCACAACGTGGCCGGCAAGCACCCCGAGATCATTGCGCAGATCAAGGCCGCAGTGGAGCAGCACCGAGCGACCGTGCAGGACGTGCCGAGCCAGCTTGTGGGGACGGTGGAAGGAAAATAAAAGCGAGCCATTGGAAGTATTTCAGGCCTTCTCGCCGCCGACTTACGATGGGATGTTGTCCATATGTGGAGAAGGGCGGTTCTAACATCTAGACAAAAAGACTCATAAATTAGACAAATCGAAACAAAACTTTGACGATAGTATTTTTTTGTCGCAATTGTCCTTCAAGAATCCTCCACCACTCTACCCCATGACTGCATTCGTCCCCCCCGTCGAAGTAGATCCCAATATCGAAGAAGACATTCGCCTTCTCAAACGCATTGCCGAGCGTGACGCGGCTAGCTTTCAGGCCTTCTACAAGAAATACAGCGGCCTCATTTTTGCCTCGATCTCGAACGTGCTGAACGATCACCACGACACCGAGGATGTGCTGCAGGAGGTGCTGGTGCAGGTCTGGAACAAGGCCCACCTCTACGAACCGCGCAAAGGCAAGCCGCTAACCTGGCTGACCACGATGTCGCGCAATCGTGCCATCGACCGCATCCGCTCCAAGCAACGCCGCTCCAGGCTCAACGACGACTTTGAAGCCGAGAACAAGAAGGACCAGTTCGAGTTCGAGCCCTCCGGCCACGAGAATCTCGAGTTCAAAGAGCGCGACGGTATCCTGCATCAGGCTGTTTCCCGTCTCACGCCCGACCAGCGCGAAGCGATCGAACTCACCTACTTCAGCGGCCTGACCCAGGCCGAAGTGGCCGAGCGCCTGCATGAGCCGTTGGGCACCGTCAAAGCACGCATCCGCCGTGGGGTGAACCGCCTGGAGACACTGGTAAAGCCGCGCCTCGCCTGAATTTTAAACCCCAGAACCTGAGGAAGGGCGGACTTCGGTCCGCCCTTCTTTTATGGCCTACGGAACACCCGGAACAACCGGAAAGGGAAAGACAGAGCTTGGAGTTCCGTGTGTTCCGTAGGCCGCCATTAGGCCTGGCTTCACTCGCGCGCCCGTGAGTCGATGCAGATCGTCACCGGGCCGTCGTTGACCAGCTCCACCTTCATGTCCGCGCCGAAGATGCCGCGAGCTACGGGTTTGCCCATCTCGGCCTCCAGCATCGCCAGGAACTGCTCGTAAAGCGGAATCGCGATCTCAGGCCGTGCCGCACGGATGAAACTGGGCCGGTTCCCCTTCTTCGTGCTCGCGTGCAGGGTGAACTGGCTCACCACCAGCAACTCGCCCCCGATGTCCTTCACGCAGAGGTTCATCTTCCCCTCCGCATCGCTGAAAATGCGCATCTGCGTGACCTTCTGCGTCAGCCATGCCGCATCCTCGAGCGTGTCCTCGCTTTCGATGCCGGCGAGAATGAGCAAGCCCGCGCCGATCTGGCCGGTGATGATGCCATTGACGGTGACACTGGCTTCGGAGACGCGTTGGAGGACGAGGCGCATGCGGTTATTCTGCGGCACGCAGATCGAGTTGATCTTCAGAGTTCATGTTCAGCACCTGGACGGTGGTGTGTCCAACAGAGGTCTTGCCTGCGAGGCGGACTCCTGTCCACGCGAAGTGATCATCCCACTGTTGCAGGCGTGGATGGAACAACTCGGTGACAGCACCACTTACCGGATCAATGCCCGTCAGGTTGGCACCTTTGTGGAGATTGCAGTCGATGCACGCGAGACAGAGGTTGGACTCGTGATCCGACCCACCATGCTTGCGCGGGCGAATGTGCTCGATGTGCAGGGCGGCCAGCGGCGAATCGTCCTGGTGCAGGTGGCAATACTCGCACCTGTGTTCGGCACGCCGTCGCACGAAGGCTCTCGTCGCTTCAGTCACGACGCCGTGCTGGATTGCATCCTGCGTGCCTGGCGCCGCAGGGTGGCGACAAATTTATTGGCCTGCACATAGCCCGCATACTCATCGCGTTCGTCGGCGGTGAGATCACCCTCGGTGGATTTGGCGGCGAGTTCTTCAATGCGCTCATGCAGCGCCCGGTCGGGCTGCACGGTCAGCACCGCCTGCTCCTTGCCGGGAAGCAGGAGTTCGAGCAGCGGATGTACACCGCGATGAAAGGCCGACTGGGTGCTCATGGGTGGATTCTAAAAGATAGCGTTGTTGTCGGCAAGTGCTCGTCACGTCTATTTCCGTTCGATCCAGCGATACGCCGTCAGCGAGTTCTTCCAGAAGTACTTCTCGCAGGCTTCGCTGCCTTTGGCGCGGAAGTACTCGTCCACAATTTTGAAGACAACGGCATATGGCGCGCCTTTGTCGGAGACGGGCCAATTGCTGCCGTAAATGAGGCGGTCGGGGCCGAAAGTTTCCCAGAGATGGTCGAGGATGGGCAGGTAGTAGGCGGTGTCGCGCGGAGCCTGGCCGGGCTCGCATTTCACCTGTTCAACAAGGGCAGAGACCTTCATGAAGACGTTTGGCTGCTTGGCGACGGCACGGATGTTATCCTTCCACTCAGGCTTCAACGCCTGCGGATCGCCCGAAGCGCCGAGATGATTGATGAGCACACGCAGATCGGGAATATCAGCCGCGAGTTTGGCGGCGTGAGGCAGGTAAGCTGGGGCGCCGTTTAAATCGAGTTCGAGGCCGTGCTCGGCGAGGAGTTTGGCTCCGGCGAGCACGGAGTCGCGTTTTGCCTCGTCGAGCAGGAACGCGCCGCTCCAACGAATGCCACGGAAGATGGGATTGGCGGTGAAGCGCTTCAAGTTGGCGGCGAATTCGGCCCCAGGATCGAGATGACCGACGAAGCCGACGATGGATTTCTCCTTGGCGGCGAGATCGAGAATCCACTGGTTGTCTTCCACGAGTGGGCTGGCCTCGACGATGACGGTTTCCTTGACGCCGTGCGGTGCGGCGACAGCAAGCCAGTCGGCAGGCAGCACGGTGCGGTAGAGTTTGGAGCCTTTGCCGGGCCAGGGCACGCCGCCGGGACGCGTGGGATCGTAAAAATGCGTGTGCGTGTCGATGATGCGCGTCGCAGGCGGTGCGGCTGGCGCGATTTCGGGAAGCAAAGCAGCGGCGGCGGTGGTCTGGAGGAAGCGGCGGCGGTTCATCTCATGGTTTGTGTTTGTGAATGAAATCTCAATGAGCCAATTTCTGCAATCAAAGTCATGAAACGATGACCGTCCAATAAAGGCATGCTGTGTAAACAAACGTGCCCGAAATCAACACCCTCCGGACTAGGTCAGCATGGACAAAAGCCCGCTGATGAAGGTGACGTGCGAAAAGCGCCACGAAGATGAACAGCAGTGGCATTCTGAGATAGTAGTACATGATGTCCGTGTATGTGATGGTGTGGGCGATGATCAGTGTTGCGAACGAGACAAGCGGGGCGAGTACGGCATGATCTCTGGCCACGCATGAGGCCACCATCCCCCAATAGCCTGTAAGTGACAATAGCATGACAAGCAGTGTGAATGCGTTGGAGGCCGTGGACGGATAGAAGTCCTGGCTGGCCCCTGGAGCGAGGCACTGTACGTTCAGTGCTCCGTCGGTATGCTGGAGGTGTTGGAACATTTTGATGACAACCGAATTAATCCCGAATGTCATCAGGGCGAAGTTCTTGCACACATTGGACAGGTAAACACCCGGCTTTGTCGCCAGGTTGTCTTTGAATCTTGTCCAGAATTCGTCCTCCAACGAAAGAACATGATCTGAATACACAGACGTTTGAAAGCCGGCTTCCCCGGTAACGGCCTCATAAATTTCTTGCCCTTCAGGATGCCAAACACGACTCCAACGGTAGTGATTGGCGTCCAGATCAAGTGCCTGGCTTGAACTGCCCCAGAGGGCGGCATTTGCCTGCGCGTTCACAGGGATGAATCTTTTGACGGCCTGGTAATTCCGCCATGTCCATGGTGCTAGCACCACAATGAATGACACAACGAAGAACAACCAATGAAGCGCTTCCCGCCTCAAGTTGCTCCTGAACTGCCAGATGACGACAACCGCAAGCACGGCGGGAAGAATCAACGACACTGGCCTGATCAAGGTTGTGACGCCAAAGCAAGCCCCCGTCGCCACCCAGAGGATTTGTTTCCGAAGACCGCCCTCGCTGGAAAAGGCAAGATGTAATAGCCATGTTGACACAAGAATGGCAAATATGTGTAGCAACTCATAATGGGCCACCCCGACATGGATGATGACGTAGGGGTTGATGCCAAAAGCCAGGGCCAGAAAAAACGCACTAACAGGGGGGATCAACTGGCCCGCATGTAAAAAAAGAACCAGCGAGGAGGCCGCCAACAGGAAGCATTGAAACACATACACCACCTGGAAGATTTTTCGTTGCTCGTTCTCAGCTTCTTGCTGCGAGGTGAACACATGGTTCCTGGGTTTCAATTGCCCGTAACACGAAAAAGCAAGGTCCAAAAATTTAACGTATCCAGGGGGACGAAACAGAAATGGCTTGGAAGATGTCTCGGACAACTGGAACAAGCCTGTCTGGTTCAGGTGGATTCCTAGAGCCAGATATTCTTCAGCCATGCCCCCCATGAGGCCGAATTGTTTGTTCGAGCTGATCGAATAGATAGAAGCCCACAACACACACACAACCAGCATAACAGCCAGTCCAAGCTTTTTCATGATCAAGGCAAAGCGCGGTTTGTTTGAGTGTGTCATAAGCATGGGGCGTTACGAAATACTAATGTGCTGCGGCAAAACTTCGAGCGCATGCTCAAGCGCCTTCTTGGTTCGTGCATGAACGCGCAGTAGCAGATCACCAGCACGCACCTGTGTGCCCGTCTTGGCGATTTGATCGCAGCCGACGGCGAAATCGACGGGATCGGCGGCTTTGGAGCGGCCGGCACCGAGTTCGAGGACGATGTGGCCGATGCCGCCCGCGTCCATGCGTGTGAGCACACCGCTGCCGGGTGATTTGAAGTCGCCGATGAATGGGGCGCGATGCACGGAGGTGATTTTTCCGAGCGCTTCGACGCTGCCGCCCTGCAAGGCGACCATCTGCTGGAATTTGCGCCACGCATCGCCGCGATGGAGCATCTTGTGAAGATCAACGCGTGGTGAAACGGCGACGGCGGAGGCAAGATCGAGCACGATGTCCTCTAAGTCCTGCGGGCCTTCGCCTTGAAGGCAGCGCACGCATTCGGCGACTTCGAGCGCGTTGCCGGCAGATTCGCCGGTGGGTTCGTTCATCGCGCTCAAACGCACGCTGGAGCGCACACCGAGCGCATTGCCGACGCGGACCATGCTTTGCGCGAGCTGGTGCGCCTGCTCCTCGGTCTTCATGAAAGCGCCGGAACCGAACTTCACGTCGAGCACGAGGCGGTTGAGGCCTTCGGCGAGTTTTTTGCTCATGATGCTCGCGGTGATGAGCGGGATGCTCGGCACGGTGCCGGTGACATCGCGCAGCGCGTAGAGTTTTTTGTCGGCGGGGCAGATGCCGGCGGTCTGGCCGATCATGGCGCAGCCGACCTGATCGATGACCTGGTGAATTTCGACCTCGTTGAGCTGCGTGCGGAAGCCGGGGATGCTTTCGAGTTTATCGAGCGTGCCGCCGGTGATGCCGAGGCCACGACCGGAGATCATCGGCACCCACACACCATCGCAAGCGAGCAGTGGCGCGAGCACGAGCGAGGTCTTGTCGCCAATGCCGCCGGTGCTGTGTTTATCGACGCGGATGGGATCGTCGTCGTTCCAGGCGAGCATGGTGCCGCTGTGCAGCATCGCGTCGGTGAGCGCAGCGGTTTCTTCCGGCGTCATGCCTTGGAAAAAGATCGCCATCGCCAAGGAACTCATCTGATACTCCGGCATGTCCCCGCGCGTGAAGGCAGCGATGACGGCGTGGATTTCCTCATCGCTGAGGACGCCGCCGTCACGCTTGCGCTCGATGAGGGTCGGGATGTGCATGCAGCATGCTAGGTTCGGCCATGCATGTTTGGCAACAGTGAACCTTGGCCCATCGTATGATGCTGGCTCATGATGCGTCCCGTCTTTGTTCTACTCATTTCCATCTCCGCTTTATCAGCGGCGACGATTGACTTTTCGCGGGACATCCAGCCGATCCTTTCGGACAAGTGCTACCTCTGCCACGGCCCGGATGCGAAGGAGCGCAAAGGCGATCTGCGACTTGATGTCGAAAAGGATGCAAAAGCAGTGAAGGACGGCGTGGCGGCGATTGTTCCGGGCAAAAGCCACGACAGCACCCTGGTCGAACGCATTCTCAGTGACGACCCCGATGAAGTGATGCCGACGCCGAAGAGCAATCGCAAGCTGACGGACGCGCAGAAGCAATTGCTGAAGCAGTGGATCGACCAAGGCGCGAAATGGGGCCAGCACTGGGCGTTTGAGCGAATTGAGCGGCCCAAGGTGCCGCAGAATGGCGTGAAGAATCCGATTGATGCGTTGGTGCGGGCGAAGCTGGCGGAGAAGGGGATGAAGCCGTCGCCAGCGGCGGCAGCGGAGACGTTGCTGAGACGGGTGTCGTTGGATCTTACCGGACTTCCGCCTTCACCGTCCGACTCGTCTGACGTGTCAGACTGGTCCGATAAAAAATATGGCGCTCTTGTTGAGCGGCTGCTGAACTCGCCCCAGTTCGGCGAACGCTGGGCCTGGGACTGGCTGGATGCGGCGCGGTATGCGGACACGAACGGCTATCAGGGCGATCCCGAGCGCACGATGTGGCCGTGGCGTGACTGGGTGGTGAAGGCGATCAATGACAACATGCGCTACGATCAGTTCACGGTCTGGCAGCTTGCGGGGGATCTGCTGCCGAATGCGACGCCGGAACAGAAACTGGCGACGGGATTCAATCGCAATCACATGATCAACGGCGAGGGCGGACGCA
Source organism: Prosthecobacter sp. (assembly GCF_046154365.1). GTDB lineage: Bacteria > Verrucomicrobiota > Verrucomicrobiia > Verrucomicrobiales > Verrucomicrobiaceae > Prosthecobacter. The sequence goes on along the minus strand of NZ_JBJXFV010000106.1, from coordinate 128,244 downwards.
TCGCCGAGGAGACACGGGTGGAGAACGTGATGGATCGCGTCGAGACGACCAGCACGGTGTGGCTGGGACTGACGATGGGCTGCTCGAAGTGTCACGATCACAAATTCGACCCGCTGACGATGCGCGACTACTACGCGCTCTACGATGTCTTCAACCAAACGAGCGAGGACGGCAAGGGCCGCAGCGGTCAGGCAGCGCCGGCGATGGATATTTCGACACCAGCAGAGCTGGAGCGCGTGAAGAAGACCACGGCGAAGGTCGATCTCATCGCGCAGGAGGTGGAGACGTTTGAACTGACGAAGTTTCCGCGTCCGGCGGGCAAGCCGCTCACTGAATCGGAGGCGATCAAGCTGCCGGGCAATCTGCCGAGCTACATCGCGAAGACGGAACCGAAGAATCGTGGCGTTGATCCGCTGCTCGAGGCAGTGAGTTATTTCAAGGACAAGGACGCGGCGTATTCGAAGCTGCTGCAAAAGCTGCTCACAGCAGTGCGGGAGCGCGTTTCTGCGAGCAATGGTGTGACGAAGGTGATGGTGATGGACACGCTGCCGCAGCCGCGTGAGACGTTTACTTTGGAGAAGGGCGCGTATGACAAACTGACGACGACGAAGGTGAGTTTTTCTGTTCCAGCGAGTCTGCCGCCGATGGCGCAGGAAGCGCCGCGCAACCGCCTCGGCCTCGCGCAATGGATCGTGAGCCGAGATAACCCGCTCACGGCTCGTGTCACGGTGAACCGCTTCTGGCAGGCTTTTTTTGGCGTGGGATTGGTCAAAACGGCGGAGGATTTCGGCGTGCAGGGCGAGACGCCGCTGCATCGCGAGCTGCTCGACTGGCTGGCGGCCGAATTCATCGAGAGCGGCTGGGATGTGAAGGCGCTGATGCGTTTGATTGTGACCAGCGAGACCTACCAGCAGTCCTCGAAGATCAAAGACGCCCAGCTTGACCCTGAGAACCGCTTTCTCGCGCGCGGTCCTCGTTTTCGCATGCCGTCGTGGATGATTCGTGATCAGGCGCTGTTTGTGTCCGGCTTGATGAAGGAGCAGCTCGGCGGACCGTCCGTGAAGCCATATCAACCCGAGGGCATCTGGGAAGAAGCGACGTTTGGGAAAAAGAGCTATGTGCAGGATCATGGCGATGCGCTCCACCGCCGTACGCTGTACACCTTCTGGCGGCGGATCGTGGGGCCGACGATGCTGTTCGACAACGCAGCCCGGCAGACCTGCGTCATCAAAGCCACGCGCACCAACACGCCGCTGCATGCGCTGGTGACGCTGAACGACATCACCTACGTCGAGGCCGCGCGTGCGCTCGCGCAGCGCGTGCTGCTGGTGAATCGTGGCAATGAAGAGGCTGCGCTGGAGCAGGCGTTTCGCTTGGTGACGTGCCGGGCACCTTCAGAGCAGGAAAAAGCGCTGTTGAAGTCTCAGCTTGGAAAATTGCGCGTGCAGCAGGCGGCGGCTCGTGATTCAGCTCTCAAACTGCTCGCGGTAGGGGAATCGCAGCGGGATGAATCGATTGACCCCGTCGAGCATGCAGCCTGGTTGAGCTTGTGCCTGCTGCTGCTGAACTTGGACGAGGCGGTGACGAAGGAGTGATTCAGAACTGGATGTAACCCGTCGGCACCTCGGCCTTGGTCTGCAGTTTGAAATCGCGATCGACGACGCAGGGAACTTCGGTGAGGGCCATGATTTCCTTGGCGAACTTGGTGTTGCCGTCGGGGCTGGACTCGGAGAGCAGGATGTTGCCGGCGGCGTCCAGAATGAAGAGCACGAGGCCGTGGCTGCGGACGCCGCTGCGGGGAGTGCCCTGATAGTAGGTCAACTGCACCGGTTCGGTGGTGTAAACCATCTTCGCCTGGGAGCGGATGCTGATGTCAAACTCCTGTTTCTGCAGCACGATGAGGTCGCCGCTGGCCTCGGCGGCGTGTTTGGCGAGGGTGATCACGATGCCCTTGGCCCCCTGCAAGTCGCGCTTCACCTCACGGTTAGAAATGTGGCAGGCGTAGGAGGTCTCGAAGGTGCGGGTGAAGCCGTCGGACGGGCCGCGGTTGCTTTTCACCGGCAGAACCTGGCAGGCGAGGCTGTATTTCTGCGCCGGGGCGGGCGTGGCGGCAGCCGTGGGCGCGGGGGCGGCTGACGGGTTCAGGTTTTCCGCCGCCCAGGCGGCGATGAAGGCGTGATCTTCCTTGCACAGCGTGCTGCGTTTGACGGCGAGCACCTGACCGTCGCTGGCGCGTTTCAAGGTGACGCTGTCGCCGCTGATGGCGGTGATTTCCGCCTCCAGCAGCGAACCGGCGAGGCTGACGAAGACGCGGTTCTCCGCCTGCGCCAAAGGGGCGTGGATGACAGACAGAAACAGCAGGGAGAGGATGCGCATGATCGAGCTGGGGAGGATACGTCGTGGCACCGGCTAAATTGCAGGCCGGGCGCGGGTGTTCAAGCCTCGCGCAGCAGGATGGCATCGACGTTGACGCCATCATAGAGGGCGTCACTGAGGATGACGAGCGGATCGCCGGTCTTGATCAGGTTTTCTTGGCGCAGGAGTTCGAGGGCTTCGTGGATGCTGGTCTCGGGCTGGCCTTCGGTGAACTGTAGGACGATGGGATGCACACCGCGAGCGGTGACCAGCGTGCGGCTGACGTGGAGATTGGGCGTGAAGGCGAAGATGGGGGCGAACTCGGGTCGCTGATGCGCGAGGAGGTGCGCCATGACGCCGCGGATGGTGAAGACGAGCAGTTTGGAGCCGGGAATGCTGTTGGCGAGCAGGATGGCGGCTTTGACGGTCTTGTGCTTGTTGGTTTTGAGCGGCGCATCGCTGGCGAAACGGCCGGAGGGGTATTTTTGCTCGATGCGGCGGATGACGGTGTCGAGCACCTCGACGCATTTGTCAGGATAACGGCCGACGCTGGTCTCGCCGCTGAGCATGACGCAATCGACCTGCTCGATGACGGCGTTGAAGATGTCGGTGACCTCGGCCCGGGTGGGCACGGGGTTTTCGATCATGCTTTCGAGCATCTGCGTGGCCACGATGACCTTGCGGCCATGGTAGGAGCAGCGTTCGACGATGTGGCGCTGGATGAGCGGCAGATCCTCGATGGGGCACTCGCTGCCGAGATCACCACGGGCGATCATGATACCGCCGCTGGCCTCAACGAGGGCGTCGATGTTGGCGAGAGCCTGCTGGTTTTCGATTTTGGCGATGACGCGGGCCTTGCTGCGTTTTTGTTCGAGCATGAGCTGCAAATGCTGCAGGTGGCCCGGCTCGCGGGCGAAGCTGAGGGCGAAGAAATCGACGCCGAGATCAACACCGAGATCGAGATCGGCATAATCTTTTTGCGTGAGCGGCGGCAGGCGCACGGGAACGCCGGGAAGATTGATGTGGCGGCGGGATTTCATCTCGCCCTTGGTCATGACGGTGCCGATGACGCGGGTGGTGGAGACTTCGGTGGCCTTGATCTGGATCATGCCGCCATCGACCATGATGGTGTCGCCGACTTTGAGGTCTTTGCCGAGATCGGGGTAATTCACGCCGACGGAGTACTGTGTGGTGGCGGTGATTTCGGGTTTGCAGCGGAATTCGACGGTGTCGCCGACTTGGAGCTGCCAAGGCTGCTCGACATCGCCGGTGCGGATGCTGGGGCCGGTGAGGTCCATGAGCACGGCGATTTCACGTTTGGAGGCGGCGGCGGCCTCGCGGACACGGGCATAAACGGTGCGCACCCAGTCGTGGGTGGCATGGCTCATGTTCAGGCGGATGACATCGGCGCCTTTGGCGATGAGCGTGGCGATGACTTCAGGACTCTCCGTGGCGGGGCCGAGGGTGCAGAGGATTTTGGTTTTGCGCATGGATGGGATACTGAGAGCAGATGGCGGGCCAGAGGGAGGGTGCAAGACGGGAATGACGAATGACGAAATCAGAATGACGAAGGAAGGCTCAAAGGCCGAACAGGGCGTGGTAATTGGCGGTGATGATGCGTTGCAGTTCCTCCATGGGCATGCCTCGCACTTTAGCGAGGAGTTCATAGCTCACGCGGAGGTTGGCCGGGTGGTTCAAAGCCGAACCATCGGTGGATCGCAGCGGATGCGGGTTCAGATCATCCAGTGGCGACATGTCGGGCGCGTCGGTTTCGGCGAGGAGGCGATTTGAAGGCACGGATTGGAAGACGGCGAGCTGCGCCGACTTGCGCGGATGGCCGAAGTAAGGGCTGAGTGAAAAGTAAGCACCCAGTGCGACGAAGCTTGGAATCATCTCCGCCGGGCCGCCATAGGAGTGCAGTAGGAAGCCGCGACGCGGCAGCGGGTTGGAGCGGAGGGTTGCTTCGAGCAAGCCAAAGGCGCGCAGGCAATGAATCGTCGCAGGGCGGTCGAGTTCGACGGCAAGGGCGAGTTGAGCCCGGAAGCAGTCGGTCTGGGCGTCGATGTCGGGGTTTTCGATCCAGCGGTCGAGGCCGATTTCACCGACGACGGCATGTGGATGAGCGAGGAGATGGTCACGCAGCGCGGTGAGCCAGTTAGGGCCGCGTTCTTTGACATACCAAGGATGCAAACCGAAGGCGGGGCGAATCCAGGTGTGAGTGTGAGCGAGTTTCGCGACAGCGGGCCAGTCTTCCTCGCTTGAGCCGTTCACGATCATCTCGGCGAGGCCGGACTGCGGCATCTGGGTGATGATTTCATCACGCCAAGGATCGAGGCGCTCGTCCTGGAGGTGATTGTGGGCGTCGTAGAGCATGGGAGGAATGGAAGAACTGAGAATGGCGGAACTGAAAAGGGCAAAGGGCCTGAAGCAGATGCCGTGGGGCGGTTTGGAAGTCCATTTTCCATTCCTTCCTTTTCAGTTCTCAGTTTTGCCATGTTTGAGCATCCGCCATTGCTGGTGCGCAGTCACGAAAAAGCCCGCGCACACCACTTGGCATACGCGGGCTGATGAAACATGCGCCCATCAATTGTTGCCGATCATCAGCAGCATGGTGTCGCCTTTGCGATAGACGCGGAGGAGGACGGTTTTGTCACTGCCTTTGGCAAGGGTGCGGGCCTCGGCGGCGGTGGTGACGGCTTTGCGGTTCACATGGGAGATGACATCGCCTTCCTCGACGCCCATGGCGGCGGCGCGGCTGTCGGGATCGACCTTGGTGACGATGACACCTTCGATGTTTTTGGGAATGTCATGACGCTCACGCAAGGCCTGGGAGAGATTCTGCACGGTGACGCCAGTGACGAGTTCGGAGGTGTTGGCCTGCGGCTGAGCGCCCGGGCGTGGTATGGCACCTGAGCCGCCGCCGACTTCGGACAGTGCCTCTTCGGGCAGCGCTTCGAGCGTGGCGGTCACCGTGATGCGTTTGCCGTTGCGCAAGAGCTCGACGGGGATCTGGGTGCCCGGCTTGGTGCCACTGACGATGAGACGCAGGCGGCTGCTGCTCTCAACTCTTTGGCCGTTGATGCTGACGATGACATCTTCAAGCTGGAGGCCGGCCTTTTCAGCGGGAGAACCCGCGCCAACCATCATGACGACCGCACCCCCGTGTTCTTTGATGCCGAGGCTATCCGCCAAGGTGCTATCAAGATCTTTGATCTGCACGCCGAGGAAGCCGCGCTGCACCTTGCCGTCATCAAGGAGGTCATCGACGATGTTGAGCGCCATATTGATGGGAATGGCGAAGCCGATGCCGGCATTCATGCCGGAGCGTGACAGGATGGCGGTGTTGATGCCGACGACGCGGCCCAACGCATCGACGAGCGGGCCGCCGGAGTTGCCGGGATTGATGGAGGCGTCGGTCTGGATGAAGTCTTCATAGCCTTTGACGCGGCTTTGGCCGTTGCCACGACCCACGATGCCTTCATTGCTGCGGCCAAGGGCGCTGACGATGCCCTGGGTGACGGAGCGGCTGAGTTCCATCGGCGCACCAGCGGCCAGAACGATGTCGCCGACACGGAGCTTCGAGCTGTCGCCGATGATGGCGGTTTTGAGACCGGTGGCGTTGATCTTGATGAGGGCGACATCGGTCAGCGGGTCGGCCCCGATGACCTCCGCCGTGTAGGTATGGCTGCTGCCGTCGGTATCGACATCGACCTCGATTTTTTTGGCGTCGGCGATGACGTGGTTGTTCGTCAGGACGTAGCCGTCCGAAGTAATGATCATGCCGGAGCCGACGCCACGTTGCTGGTGGGATTCATCTTCGGGCGCCTGCTGCGGGCGCTGTGGTAGAGGCTGGCCGCGTTTTCCACGTGGAGTCGGCGCGGGTTCGTCATCCTCGTTCATGCCGCCAAAGTCATCGGGCGCGCCGAAGAAGCGGTAGAAGAAGGGGCGCAGTTGTGGTGGAATTTGATCGATCTCGGGCGTCTTGATCGGCGCGGAGGAGTGGATGGTGACCACGCTGGGCAGGATTTTTTCCACCACGGTGGCATAGCTCATCTGCAACTGGCCGCTATTCGGCAGCGGTGCGGCATCCTTGATGATTTTCGCTTGGAATGCGGTGGGACCGGTCTTCGGAGTGGCTGACGGCAGTAACGGGGGCGGTTCGACCTGTGGCGCTGCGGCAGGCTGCTGCGCGCAGAGGCCTGTGGGCAGGAGGCTGAGGCACGCGAACGTGGTGAGGAGGCGATGCGGGGTTTTCATGGTCTTGGTTGGGTTTTGGGACGCGGCACCAGGCGGCGCGCATGCCGTCTGACGGTGTGACACAGGGAATGTTGAAACAATTTTTAGTGAAAGAAAGTGTCTCGTTCGCTGCGCAGAACACTACGACACAAAAGCTCAAAATGGCACCGTTTTCACGCGTCATGCGGCAGTCCGCGAGCAACGCTACTTTCGTGCCTCGGCGAGGGCTTTGTCCATCACTTCCTTGAGGGTGACCTCGGCACCGCTGCGGCGCTTGCTCTCATCCGCCGCCTCCATGAAGGCGTAGATTTCGATGGTTTCTTCCGGCGAAACCGGGGCGATACCGGTGCGGAAGAAATGCACGGCGGAGAACAGCAGCGGATCGTAGCCGTCATAGGTGCCGATGGCGGCCTCGCCTGTTTCACCGACGGCCTTGCCGCCGTAGGCTTTCGCCTCGGTGAAGGTGCCAGTGCGGCCACCGGACCAGGTGCCGGTGACGGTGATCTTGCCGTCGGCGGTGGTGCCTCGCTTCACACTCTGGCAGCCGGTGCCCATGACGGTGAAGAGTGATTCGACGCCATGGATGCCATACCAGAACAGATCCGGGTGATGCTCCTCCAAACTGGCCGGGCTGGTGGTTTCCGCCTGTTTCACCGTGCCGATGCTGCCGCCACGCACTGCCTGCGTGCCTTTGCCAAAACGCAGCGAGGACGAGGAGAACACGGGAATGCTCGCTTTCTTGGACGCGTCGAAAATTTTGATCGCATCGACGAGCGTGCCGGCAATCGGCTTGTCGATGAAGACGGGCTTATGGGCCTCGATGCACGGCAGGATCTGCTCAAGGTGAACGCGACCATCGTTCGACTCGAGGAAGACGACATCCACCTTGTCGAGCAGGTCGTTGATGCTCGGGACGATCTCGACGCCCAGTGCCTTCACCTTCTCAGTGTACTCGGGCACGCGCTTGGTGCTGGATTCGATGTCCTTCGATCCCTGCGGATAAGCGGCGACGAGGTGCACGCCCATGACCTCCGGCTTCTGCGGCGTGGTGTTCAGTGTTTTCGTGAAAGCGAGAACGTGCGAGGTGTCGAGACCGATGATGCCGGCGCGGATGTGCTGGGCGCTGGCGTTGACGGAAAACAGCGCGAACGCGCCGACGGTGAAGATCAGGTTGCGAATCATGGGCGAAGACTACGCGGCATGCGGCGTGGCCTTTCGGGCATGCGGCGATCTTACTTCGTGCCGACGCAGTACACCGCCTTGTCGCTGCGCAGGATCAGTTGATCACCGCTGATGGCGGGCGTGCCGTGGAACTGCGACTTATCGAGATCAAACACATTGTTGCCGAGGAGTTCGAACTTCGGCTGCGCGGCGATGATGTAGGCACCGTCCCGGCGAGAGACGCAGACGAGTTTGTCGCCGATGAGCACGGGGGAGGCGTAGAACGGCTTGCCGCCGCCACGGGCACCGATGATGACGCGTTCACGATAGACATCCTGGCCGGTCTTGGCGTCGATGCAGATGGCGAAGCCCTGATCGTTGATGACGTAGAGATGGCCGTCTTTGAGGATGGGGGTGGGGACGTAGCTACTGGAGTTGCTGTCCCACAGGATGGCGCTGGCGGTGGTGTCGCCCTTGCCGCCGAGTTTGACGGCCACACTGCGGGTGGCAGGAAAGCCGCCGAAGATGTAAGCGACGCCATCGCCTGGGATCACACTGGGGGAAACGTTGCCGGTCAGGCCATGCGCCGCGTACCAGCGCAGTTTTCCATTTTCGGGGTTCATGCCCCAGATTTCCTGTGGCACGGCAATCACGAGATCGTCCACGCCATCGCGCTTGATGATGTTGGGGGTGCCATAGGCCATGCCGAAGTCACCCTCAGCCTTCCATGCCACTTTGCCGCTCTGCTTGTCGAGGCCGAAGATCGTCTGGCTTTCATCATTGGCGTTCACGATCAGAAGATCGCCGTGGATGATGGGACTCGCAGCGGAACCCCAGCGCCTTTGCCCGGAGTTGGTGCCGCAGGAGGTTTGCCAGAGCTGTTTGCCCGCCATGTCGAAGGCCAACGCACCGCTTTTGCCAAAGAACACATAAACGCGTTCGCCATCGGTCACGGGTGTGTGCGTGGCGTAGCCATGCTCGGTGATGAAGCCCCGCCACGGATCCTCCTCGACTGCGGAGGGCACCTTGGCATCCCACAGCACTTGGCCATCGGCGCGATTGAGGCAGAGCAGATGCCGCGTGAGTTTTGACATGTCATTCGCGCCTTCCTTGTCGCCATAACCGGTCCAGCAGGTGATGAAAACCTTGTCGCCGAAGACAATCGGACTCGATGAACCCGGTCCGGGCATCTCCGCCTTCCACACGATGTTCTCTGAGTCGCTCCACTTCAGCGGCACCTTCGATTCGGCGACGATGGCCGCACCCGTGGGGCCGAGGAAGCGCGGCCAGTCGGTCGAAGTGGCGGCGTGAAGCGTGGTGATGGCAAAGACGAGAGCGAGAACGGATTTCATGGCGGCGGGCAAACCCCGTGTGCTGGGAAAAGTTACGCGACTTGTTATCTGGGGCAGGGTCAGTCGAAGACTTCTTCCTTCACGATGACACTTTCTGTGCCGTTTTTATCCTGGCGCTCGCCGTAATGCAGACGTTTCCGCAGCTTCCCGCCTTCGTAGATCTCGCAGTAATCTTGTTCTCGTGTCGTTTGCACACCCGGCATTTTTGGGGCGTTGGCTACTCGCGGCTTTCCGCTCACGCGGCGTTCTTTAATGACGAGATCCGGAGTGAATGAAATGTCTTCTGACTGGTTGTCGGACTTTGTGATGGATGCATAAAAGTAATTCACGCCGTCGCTGCCGGAGTTGTTGGCACCCAATGGCACGCGATCTTTGCTTTTATTCAGGCGCGTCTGGCAACTCCATCCGACCAGTCGGTCATCGATATTAAAATCGAGTCTTTCAAGGTCGAAGCCGCTGACACTGGCTTTGACAAGCATGAGGGTCGGTGCAGACACCAAAGTCTTGGTTCCATGAGCGATTCCGAAATGCAACAGCGCCGTCGGTTTTTCAAGCGTGCCAAAGACAAAACTCTTGGAGCGCGTGCTGCCGGCACTCAAGCTGGCTCCCCATTCGGTGAGCTTGAGGGCCTGTAGATCTGCCTCGGGCATGCCTGCCACGAGGTGCTTGCGCAGAAAGGCTGCACGGAGCTCGATCTGCTCCGGCTTGGTCCCGAAACGTTTGTCGGCTTCCGCAACGGCCTCTTTCCAGCCGAGACCATCATGTTTTGCGAGCGCAAACTGCGGCGCGACATCTTTGAGCATGATTTGATGCAGCGGTACCGTCTGATGGATTCTTCGCAGCAGCCCGAGCACCTCGGCGTCATTGTCGCCGGGCGCGGGCCATGCCGGCAACGATACTGCAAAAAAGCCGATGAGACTGAGGATGGCAGTGAAGGATTTCATGGCTTGGGAACAAAGCTGCGCGAATTTGTGGTTCAGTGCAACCACCGCTCAATGCGGCGAGTTGGTCATTCAACGAGCACTAGCATCGACGGCAAACGTTTCTTTTTCGGTACATTTCCCCGTCAAATCTTTGCTTGAGCCGGTGCCCGCTTCCACCACAGCACGTAGCCACCGAAAATCTGCAACACCAAGGCCACACACACGAACAACGCGATCCAGCGCGTGGCGGTGCCGCCGATGGCACCGATATGCAGCGAGAGCTGGAGATTGTCATAGCGCAGCATGAAGACGCCTTCGCGTGCGCAGGTAGGGCGAGACGATGATCAAATCGGGTGGCGTCTCGATGCTGTCAGCAAGTGTCTGCGCCTGCGCATGACCTTGGTCGGTGAGTGGAATGCTTGCCGGGCTGTCGCTGGGAAGACCGGCATTGCCGGTGCTTTGTGCATGGCGGATGAGGTAATGGGAAGGAGCTTTCATGAGGAAGTGGTGAAATGAGCGGGAGTGAGCACTTGCTCGCCGTCCCAGCGGTAGGCGGTGAGCGGGTTGTCGCCAAAGGCAGCGCAGAAGTCGAGGCAGGCGATGTTGGGGGCGAGCGGAGTGCGTTCGCGTTCAGGTGGCAGCCAGTAATGGCCGAAGAAGACGGGCGGTTCGTCGAGTGTGTAGTTGGGCAGGCGGCGCAGGTCGTGAAGATCGGCATCGCCGGGGACATCGAAAGGCTCGGGCATGCTGAGGTGGCTCACGCGGGCGGTTACAGGCAGGTTCCACCAGCGGACGCGGACGGTCTTGCGGGCAATGCCTTCCTTGTCGTGGAAGACTTGGCCCTCCGGCATCGCGAGTTCAGGGCCTTTGAGCAGGGTTTCCACGGCGTGGAACTCTGGAGCGCCTTTCGTGGCGCTGCGTGCAAGGAAGTCGTGATCGACGATGCTGCCGCTTTTGATATGCGTGATCGCGTGATCATCCCAGCAGGCGTGGACGGCGCGCAGGTCGCCGAGATCGAGAAACATAGGCAGGCGCTTCATCCACTCCTTCCAGGCTTCCCATTCGGCCTCGTGGCCGATGAACTGACGCTTCGTGATGAGCTGGCCACCACGGTTCTTTTCCTCGGGGCGCAGGAAGCCACCGTGACCATCGGGTGTTTCGGCACAGATGGCGTTGTATTCGTGGTTGCCCATGATGGCGAGGGCATCACCGGCTTCCACCATGCCACGCACGGTGTGCAGCACCTCGCGAACGGCGGGGCCGCGGTCGATGTAGTCGCCGAGGAAGATGATTTTCCGTCCGGCGGGGTGACGCCAGGTGGCGTTGTTGTTATGGATGGAAGGTGTGTAGCCAAGGCGATCCAGGAGAGTGACCAGCTTCTCGTGGTGGCCGTGGATGTCGCCGATGAGGTCGTAGGGTTGTGTTTTCATGACGGCGTGAGGTTACGTCAGCGCTGTGATTGCAAAACCACGCGAAACACCGTATGCCTTACTCACAAGTCATGTTTGAAAATCTCTTTCTTAAAGGCGGGCTGTCGCTGGAACGACTGCGCAGCTTCATGCAGATGGCGCATGCGGGCAGCATCGCGAAGGCGGCACCGCAGGACACGACGCGGCAGAGCCTGATCAGCCGCCAGATTCGCGAGCTGGAGGAGTTTTTCGGCGTGGAACTGACACAACGGCGTGGGAAAACGCTGTCGCTCTCGACCGCAGGTGAGCGGCTGGCAGGCTTGATCCGCGAGCAACTGCAGGACCTCGAAGATTTCCGCAACGAGCAGGATGGGGCGGCCAAGGCTTTCACCATCAGTGCGGGCGGCAGCACACTGGAATGGCTGGTGACACGCCATCTGGCGGAACTCGCGGCAGTGCTGGGAAACGCGATTCTGCGCACGGAAATGCACCGCAGCCGTCCGCTGGCAGAAGCCGTGAGCGATGGGCGGGTGGATTTTGCGATCCTACGCGAGGACGCGATCCCGCAGACGAGCGCAAAGAACTCGCGCAGGCTGGTGAACCTGACGTTTCATCTCTGCGTGCCGCGAGGTTTGCTAAAACGAGGCACCTCGGCTGCCATGCTGCGGGAGGTGCAGCGGTGGCGCACGCTGCCCTTCGCGGCAGGACGTGATGGCGGGCAGATGGACGCGGCGGTGCGTGAAGGGATGGCAAAAGCAGGCGTGGATTTCAAACCGCGATTTGAATGCGGTTCGATGCTGCAAGTGCGGCAACTGGTAGAGCAGGGCATCTGTGCGGGTGTGCTGCCGAACATCGGCATGACGGGACTGGACGAAAAAAGCGTCTTGAGCATCCCCTTCGCTCCGCTGGCCGATTACGGACGGGCTTTGGCGCTGCATTGGAACCCGCGCCAGATGCGCCGACGCGGGGTGGATGACCGCGTGATTGAAAAGATGGCGCGGCTGCTGCGGCAGATTTAAGCCGTCGCTGGTGCTACCGCAGCGCCGCAAGCACCTTCTTTTTGTCGCCCGCCAAGGCGGCGGCGACATCGAGAACGAGGCCGGGGAAGATGCGGCTGCGCTGCCTGCCGTGGCGGTCGGCTTTCAGTTTTACATATTGGCCTTCCTCCAGGATGAACCAGTCCATCTCGGCATCTTCGGTGCGCCAGACGAGGTATTCGGCGACTTCGAGGCGACGATAGACGCGGAGCTTGTCACGCAGATCGATGGAAGCGGTGCTCGAGGCGATTTCGACGACGAATTCGGGGGAGCCGCAGAGATATCCGGCCTTGTTTAGCCAGACGCGTCCGCCTTTGCGTGGCGGCGTGCAGAGAGTGACGTCAGGCTGGAAGGAGTTCTCCGTGTCCAGCAGCAGCGTGGCATTGTACGAGGCTTGCACTATCAAGCCGCCGCGACCACCACCGGTGCCGCTTGAAAGGCGGACATCGAGAAGCGCTTCATCAGCGAACCGGCAGCCACGTAGCCGAAGCCGCCGAAGAACAGCAGCAGGAAGGGGATGGAGCCCCACTGGCCGCGTTGCGCGGCGAGGGCGATCATCCAGCCGAAGTAGCCGGTGAGGGCAACCTCGATCCACAGGGCGATGGATTTGCCGGCTTTGTAGCTGGAGCGCTGCTTCGAGGCCTGGGTCTTGTTTTCGATGCCGTACTTGGGGGTGCGGACGAATTCAGAGCTTTGGTTCAGCAGCGCCTCGATCACGGCTTTGCCGTTGTTGATGCTCATGCCGATGCCGAGTGCGAGCAGGATGGGCACATACGGCAGCGTTTTGAGCCAGCCGTAGCGGGTTTGTGCTCCTTGGGCGGTCATGTAGAACACGACGACGGAAAAGGAGGCGAAGAAGAACACGGGCACATCGACGAACACCGCCTTGTGCCAGGAACTGCCCATCACGAAGTTCGCGGGATACATCAGCACCAAGGTGCAAAGCGTGAGCAGGTAAGCGAAGTTGGAGGTGAGATGCGCAGTGGCCTCGATCTTGAGGCGCAGCGGGATGTCGCTGCGCCAGACATCGCCGAGGATTTTTTTGCAGACCTGGATGGAGCCTTTGGTCCAGCGATGCTGCTGGCTCTTGAAGCCGTCCATGTCCGGCGGCAGTTCGGCTGGAACGACGACATCCTTGAGGTAAATGAACTTCCAGCCTTTCAACTGGGCGCGGTAGCTGAGATCAAGATCCTCGGTGAGCGTGTCATGCTGCCAGCCACCGCCTTCAGCGATGGCTTTGCGCCGCCAAATGCCGGCGGTGCCGTTGAAGTTGAGGAATTCGCCGTGGCGGCTGCGGGCGGTCTGCTCCAGCACGAGATGGCCGTCGAGGAACAGCGCCTGGAGACGCGTGAGCAGCGAGAAATTCTTGTTCAGATGGCCCCAGCGGGCCTGCACCATGCCGACCTTCTCGTTGGTGAAGTGATGGATGACTTTTTTGAGGTAATCCGGCTGCGGCTGGAAGTCGGCGTCGAAGATGCAGATGAATTCGCCCTTGGCGGAGGCCATCCCTTCATCCAGCGCACCGGCTTTGAAGCCGTGGCGGTTGGTGCGGTGGCGGTATTCGACGTCGTAGCCCTGCGACTTGAGATTGGCGGAGAGCTGCTCGGCATGCGCGGCGGTTTCGTCGGTGGAATCATCGAGCACCTGGATTTGCAGGCGGTCGCGCGGGTAGTCCAGCGCGCTGACGGTGCGCAGCAGGTTCTCGACGACGTGCATCTCGTTGAAGATGGGGAGCTGCACGGTGATGACGGGCAGTGCGGCGAACTCGTGGTGCGGCTGCGGCACGTCCTTCCGGTGCTTCCAGTAATGGTACAGCACTTTGATCCTGTGTGCGCCGAAGGCGGACAGGGCGGTGAAAACGAGGATGTAGCTGGTAAACCAGAAAAAGTTGTCCCACTCAATCATATACCGGGAGGCCGTCGGGGCAGGGGGCGCAATCAATCTCCACCAGCGCCAAACAATCAAGCAGCATTTCGAGTGCCAGCCGGCCCCTGATTTTCAGGCATTTGCAAACCGGGCCGCTGATTTATGGCGCGCCCTGTGGAACTCGCCACAATGCGCCCCATGCCCACCGAACAGCGCGACTGGTATGACACGCCCCTCTATTATGACATCGTCTTCGATGACGGCACGGTGCAGGAGGCGGACTTTCTGGAGGCGGCGTTTGTGAAGCATGCGCAGCCTGCGAAGGGCCGCCGTCTTTTCGAGCCGGCCTGCGGCAGCGGTCGCTTGGCATTGGAAATGGCCCGGCGTGGCTGGGAGGTAAGCGGATTCGATGGCAATGCGAACATGATCGAGTTCGCTAAGGCACGGCTGGCATCAATAGGACTGAAGGCACGGCTGTGGGAGGACTGGATGCAGAGCTTCACGCTGCCCAAGGGCGTGAAAGGCGGTTTCGACCTCGCGCATTGCCTCGTGAGCACCTTCAAATACCTGCACAGCGAAAAAGATGCCGCCGAATGCCTGCGTCGTGTCGCCACCGCGCTGCGTCCCGGCGGTTTGTTCTTCCTCGGCCTGCATCTGACCGACTACGAGTCTGGCAAAGAAGAGCACGAGCGGTGGGTGGCGCAGCGGGGCAAGATCAAAGTCGTGTGCAACACGCACACCTGGCCCGCCGACCGCAAAACGCGCCTCGAAAAACTCCGCACCCGGCTGAAGATCACGGACGCGGGCCGCACGCACACGCAGGAGACGCACTGGCAGTTCCGCACCTACAATGCGGCGCAATTGAAGGCGCTGCTACGCAAGGTGCCGGAACTGGAGTTGCAGGAGTGCTACGACTTCACCTACGACCTCGCCGAACCGCGTCGTTTCGACGACAGCTATGCGGACGTGCTGCTGGTGCTGCGGAAAAGCTGAGTATTGACGGCAGGGCGGGAACTTTGGTAGTCTCCGGGAAATCAACCCAACCGGCCATCTGTTCTAATCAAACGGATCGGTGGTCGTTGTTCTTTGAACGCCCCAACCAATCTTCATGCGCAAGCGCACGTTTTTGTGTCTCGTGGCGGCTGTACTGGCCGCCGTCTTTGTTTTTCAGCCTCAACCGGCTGAAAAAACGTACGTGGCAATCTCGAAGCGTGCAGGAATTAAGACGGCCCAATCCGGAGAGCGGGCACCGGATGCTCCACAAGCTGCCGAGCGTCCGAAAATGGCTGCGCCGGCCGTTTCGGGCGATGTGCTGACGGATTTTGGCGCCTGGATGTTGCGTTATCTCGATGCATCGGAGACTGAGCGCGCGGCCTTGGTGGTGGAGGGCATGAAACTGGTACAGGAACGGCGGCCCGTCTTCAAGGCGCTGATCATGGAGAACCCGCGTGAGGCACTGGCTAAGGCGGTGCCGATGGTGGTGCGGCAGAAGTTGCCGGCGGAGGTGGTGGCGTTGTTGGAGAAGCGGATGAATCACATCGGGGCGATTCGGGTGCTGCAAGGGGTGCCGCTGGATTTGAATGATGCGCCGGTGCCGACTTATCGTGAGGTGGAGTTGGAGAAGGGCGGGACTTACCGCGCTTATGTGTATGGCGAGCGGGCGAACAAACTGACGTGGACGGCGGGGGCTTCGGTGAATGGCGTGGCGATGGATTCGGAGTTTGCGATCAGTGATGAGCCGACGCGGCGGTTGGAGGTCGGGGAGATTTTGCCTGCGGGCAAAACGGTGGTGGGAGATTGCCCGGTGTCGGGGAAGTATGTGCTTGATGCGGCTGATGTGCCTGCGGTGGTGCCGGAGAGCCTGCCAGCGGTGGAGACGCCGACGGAGATCATCACGTTTTGTGATGGCTCGCACATCGCGATGCAAAATCAGACCATCTTATATGGCGAGGGCGTGACGGGCGGGTCGTTTGCATTTTCGGGCATCTTGCCGGGATCGCCGACGCCTGCGCTGGGTCAGGTGAAGGTCATTGTGCTGAACACGACCTATGCGGATCAAAACGCGCTGCCTTCCACCGAGGCGCAGCTTTACGCGACGCTGCGGGATGTGGCGGATCATTACTCGAAGGCTTCGTATGGCCGCCTTTCACTCACGGGTGTGGTGGCACCGCCGATCAAGCTGCCGCACAATGAGGCGTGGTATGTGAATCGCGACACGAGCAACGGCGGCGACATCGGCGGCACCAACATCTCGATGGCGGACGCACGGGCTGAGGCGAAGAAGCTCGGCTTCGACTGGAATGACTACGACTGCACCGTGATGCGGCACAATGGCGGGCCGGGCAGCTATGGCGGGCTCGGCGGTGGCAACACGGTGTGGTGCCGCAGTGACAGCGTGAGCCTGTGGGCGCATGAGATCGGGCACGCTTTCGGCCTGGGGCATTCGAACTTCTGGAGCACCTCCGGCACGAGCAGCATCGGCTTCGGTGCGAATGAGGAATACGGCGACAGCTACGACATCATGGGCGGTGCGGGCACGACGGGGCATTACAATGCGGCGGCAAAAAATCAGATCCGCTGGCTGCCGAGCAGCTTTTTGCAGCCGGTGACGCAGAGCGGGCTGTATCGCATCCATGCGTTTGATCAAGGCGCGGCTGATCCGAGCAAGCGCTACGCTTTGACCATTCAAAAAGACGTGCAGCGCACTTACTGGGGCATGGTGAGGGCGCTCTTTGATAGCAATCCCTTCGTGAAAAGTGGTCTCGTCTTGGGTTGGAAGTTTCCCAACGGCGGCGGCAGCAACTTCCAGCTCATCGACACGACGAACGGGTCGCCTTATGCCAAAACGGATGCGCCGATCTCGCTCGGTGGCACTTTTGGCGATACGGAGAGCGGCATCTACGTCACGACGGTCGCGGCGAGCGACGTGCCACGTTACATCGACGTGCAGGTGCATCTCGGCACCTTCCCAACCAACCACGCGCCGACGATGACTCTGGCCGCCAGCGCGGAGGTGATCCCGCTGAACGGCACGGTGACCTTCACCGCGACAGCGAGCGATTCTGATGGCGATGCGCTGGCCTTTAGCTGGCAGCACTTTGGCGGCGGCACGCAGATCGTCTCGCCAAACACAAACGTGATCACGCGGCAGTTCACGACGGCAGGCACTTACATCGTGACCTGCACGGTGAGTGACATGAAGGGCGGCACAGTGACGCGGAATCAACTCATCACGGTTGGCACGGTGACGACCTTCACCATCAGCGGGCGCGTGACCTTGCTCGGGCAAGGAGTGCCGGATGCGGTCGTCACGGCGAACAATGCGAACGGTGTCATCAGCGACGCCGACGGCTACTTCACGATCCCGAACCTCACGGCGAACACCTACACGCTCACGCCGCTGCTTTACGGCTACACGTTTGGCGATCTGTTTAACAACAGCATCGTGGTGGGGCCGAGTTTCAGCGGTGCGAACTTTGAAGCCACGGCGCAGAGCGTGGTGACGCTCACCGCGCTGAATCCGAACGCCAATGAGCTTTCGCCGGTGACGCCGGGCACCTTCCGACTCACGCGGACGGGTGACATCTCGCAAGACCTCGTGGTGAATGTGAACTCCGCACTCGGCGGTGCCACCAAGACGACGGACTACACCTTCACGCCGGATTATGTGACCGGCTCACTCGGTTTCAGCACCTTCACCATGCTGGCGGACTCGGCCACGCTCGACATCACGGTGACGCCGGTGGTGGAAGCGCTCAGCGAAGGGCCGGAGACGGTCATTTTGCAGCTCGGTCCGGGCAATGGTTACCTCGTCGGCTCCGCATCGAGTGCCACGGTGGTGATCGCGGATGATGACACGAGTTTGCCCAAAGTAAGCCTCACCACGACGCGGAACTCGGTGATCGAAAACATCGCCTCGCCGGGTCTTTTGACGCTTTCACGCACCGGGAGCACCGCAGCCAGTTTGACCGTGAATTACACGGTGAGCGGCACGGCGACGAGTGGCGGCGATTTCACGGCTTTGAGCGGGTCAGTGACGATTCCGGCCACTGCGGCCACTGCGACGGTCGAAATCACTCCGGTGGACGATTCGACCTCTGAATCGCTGGAGACGGTGATCGTCACGCTGAGCACGAACGCGGCTTACATCATCGATCCACTCACCACGCCGGCCACCGTGAGTGTGTATGATGACGATCTGCAAACGGTGAACGTCACCGCGAGCGATGCAGAGGCCACGGAGATGGATTTGAGCATTCCAGGCACGGCGGCGGACACGGGCACGTTCTTGATCACACGCAGCGGCGACACCAGCCAGGCGCTGACGATTTATTACGCCTTCTCCGGCGTGACCGGCAGCGGCATCATGGCGCTGCATGGCGCGGATTACGATTGGATGCCCGGTGTGGTGCAAATCCCTGCCGGACAAACTTCCGCCGCCATCACCATCATCCCGCGCTTTGATGGCCAGGGTGAAGGCGTGGAGCGTTGCGTGCTGAATCTCGGTGCAAACGCCACGAACTACGTCCTCGGCACCAGCGCCACCGCCACGGTCAACATCAACGATAACGCGGCTGACGTCGCCTACATCGACGTGGTGAACACCGCGAACGGCGTGGAGCCGAGCACGAACGCGAACTTCCGCTTCTCGCTGCGCGGTGACACCACGGACACACCGGTGGCGGTGAATTTTACACTCGGCGGCACAGCGGTGAATGGCACGGACTACGACACGATCGGCTGGTGGCAGCCGGTGAGTTCCGGCAGCACAGAAAGCCTCCGCGCCATCTGGGCGGCGAACGCGACGAACCTGTGGGCCGTCGGCGACAACGGCACCATCCTCAAAGGCGACGGCAGCACGTGGACCGCGCAGACGAGTGGCACCACGGAGCATCTCCGCGCGGTGTGGGGCACCAGCGTGAGCAGCGTGTGGGCCGTGGGTGATGGCGGCGTGATCCTGTTCTTCAATGGCACGAGCTGGGCGGCGCAAACGAGCAGCACCACGAATGCGCTGCGCGGTGTGTGGGGCAGCAGCGGCACGAATGTTTTCGCCGTGGGTGATGGCGGCACGATTGTGCGCAGCACGAATGGCACGAGCTGGGCCGCGAGCGCCTCCGGCATCACCACACGTCTCCGCGCCGTGCATGGCAGCGGCACGAGCAACGTGTGGGCGGTGGGCGATGGCGGCGTGGTGCGCTTCTGGAACGGCACGACCTGGGGATCGCAAACCTCCGGCGTCAGCACGCAGCTCAATGCGGTGTTCGCATCCAATACGACGAACATCTGGGCCGTGGGCAGCGGCGGTGTGGTGCGCAAAGGCACGGGCACGACTTGGGCCAGCCAGACATCCGCCAGCGGTGCGGATTTGAACGGCGTGTGGACCGCCAGCACGACGAATTTGCTAGCCGCCGGTGCCAGCAGTGCGCAGATGGTCAGCACGAATGGAACAAGCTGGTCGAATGTCATGCTGAGTGCGCTGGGCACCTTCAACGGCGTCTTTGGCACCAGCAGCACCATCGGCTGGGCCGTGGGTGATGGCGGCGCGATCTTCAAACGCGACAACGCCACCGCTGGTCCTGTGCCGAGCAGCGTGGTGATCCCGCGTGCTGCGACCACGCTCGATCTGGCGCTGCGCACGAAGGATGACGCCGATTTCGAAGACTTGGAGTCCATCACCCTCACGATGCAAAGTCACGCATCGTATCAAACCTTCCCCGCCAGCGCATCCGCCAGCGCTTGGCTGCGTGACAATGACAACGTCAACACGCTCGTCGTGGACACGCAGGTGGGCACTGGCGGTGCGATCAGCGTCACGGAAGGCGTGATCAGCACACCGACGAAGTTTTACATCTCACGCCTCGGTGCCACGACGGCTGCGGTGACAGTCAATATCCTCTACGGCGGCACCGCGACGGGCGGCGGCGTGGATTACACCGCACCAGCGAGTGTGACGATCCCAGCAGGCGCGACGGGCGTGGATGTGCCGGTCACCGTGGTGAATGATACGACGTTTGAAGGCACGGAGACGATCACCTTTGAATTTGCCGCAGGCGGCTACGGGCGTGGTGTCGGCGCGGTGATGTATATCACGGACAATGACACGCCGACGGCCACCGTGACCTTCAATGCGCCCAGCTCCAGCGGTTTGGAAAATGTCAGCGCGGTAAACATCCCCGTCACGCTTTCCGCCGCGCAAGCTGCGGATGTGACGGTGGAATATCTCACCAGCGGCAGCACCAGTGCCAGCAGCAACCCCTTCAGCAGCCGCCCGGTGCCCTACTGGGTGCGGGTGGTGAAGACGGGCACCACGGTGGCCTATTTCCAGTCCAACGACGGCACGACATGGACGCAGCGCGGCTCCAACGTGACGGTGAGCACGCTGGGCAATGACTACCTCGCGGGCCTCGCCTTCGCTCCAGGCTCGACCTCATCATTCAGTGCGGTGATGGATAATCTAACGATCAGCAATGGCAGCGGCACTCTCGGCACCGAGACGGCGGTGAACATTGGTAGCGCGACGGGCAGCAGCTCGGTGGCGTCTGGCGTCTATACTTTTACCAACACCGGCAACGGCCTCAGCAACACCACGGGCGACAATTTCCGCTACGTCTATGTGCCGGTCACTGGCTCGGCGGACTGCACCGTCACCGCCCGCATCGTCAGCAATGGCAATGCGAATGCCGCCTCGCGCGCAGGCGTGATGCTGCGCTCCAGCATCGCCACTGGATCCGTTCACGCTTCAGCGTTCGGCACAGGATTGACCTCCGGCGATTGCTACACGCTGCAACGCACCACGACGAGCGGCACGGCGACGCTGAGTTCCGCCTTCACCAGCCTCATCCTGCCGATGTGGGTCCGCACCGTCCGCGCGGGCAATGTCTTCACTCAATCCGTCTCCCGCGATGGCACGGCGTGGACGAATTTTACCATCACGCCGAACATCGCCTTCGCGCCGAAAGTGCTCGCCGGTCTCGCCGTCAGCGCGGCGAGTGATGGGCTGATCGCCACGGCTACGTTTGATAATGTCACGCTCGGCGGATCGCCCATCACCACGCTCGGTGGTCGCACCATCGGCTTTGTGAATGAGCAGGGCAGCGAGAGCCTCAACACCGGCGTGTGGACGGTGAACGGCAGCGGTGCAGGCATCGGTACGGACGAGGCACACTTTCCCAGCATGGAAGTCACCGGTGACTTCACGCTCGCCGCGCGCGTCACATCGCTCACCGGCGGCGGCGCAAGTGCGCAGGCAGGCGTCATGGTGCGCGACGACCGCACGCATTATGCGCGGGCCGTTCACACCGGCTGGGTCAAAAATAACACACTGGAGCAGCGCTATCGCCTCCAGAGCAACACGACGGCCTTTGGCTCCGGCGTGGACTACACGCTGCCAGCGGGCGTTTTGACCATCCCCGCAGGCCAGACCACTGGAAACATCACCCTCACCATCAACAATGACACGATGGATGAACCGGACAATTTGGTGACGATCCAACTCCTCAACGCCAGGGGTGCCAACATCGGCACGAACGCTTACCACGGCTACACCATCATCGACGACGACAGCCCGCCGGCGAATCCGTATGTCGGCCTTGCCATCGCCACTGGTAGTGTCGTCGAAAGCGCGGGCGCAGCGCAGATCGCCGTCGCCTTGAGCAGCCCGGCCACTGCGGCATGCAGCGTGGACTACAGCACCACCGACGGCAGCGCCACGCAGCCCGGCGACTACCCGACGACGACTGGCACGCTGAGCTTTGCCGCTGGTGAGAGTGTGAAATACATCACGCTGCCGATCACGGATGATGCGGTACTCGAAGCGACGGAAAACCTCACCCTCACGCTCGCCACGCCCGTCGCTTTGAACCTCGGCAGCGTCAGCGCCTTCACGCTGACGATCACGGATGATGATTCGCCTGCCGTGACCATCGTGGCGAATGATGCCAGCGCCAATGAGAGCGGCGACGCAGGGCAGTTCACCCTCACCCGCACTGGCGATACGACGAGTGCGCTCGCCGTCACACTCACACGCACCGGCAGCGCCACCAGCGGCACGGACTACACCGCGATCAGCACCACGCAGACCATTTTGGCCGGTCAGGCGAGCCTCACCGTGAATGTCACGCCCATTCAAGACACGACCAACGAAGGCAGTGAGACGGTCATCCTCACGGTGGCCAGTGGCAGCGGTTACATCGCTGGCACGCCGAGCGCGGCCACGGTCACGATCGCCGATGATGATCGCAGCACGGTGACACTTGTGGCGAATGATCCGACGGCCTCTGAAAGCGGTGATGCAGGCCAGTTCACGGTCACCCGCACGGCACCGACCAATGTGGCGCTCACGGTGAATTTGACCATCGCAGGCACGGCCACGAACGCGACGGATTACGCGAACGTGGCTGCCACGCTCGCTTTCGTCAGCGGCGATGTCTCCAAGATCATCAATATCACACCCGTCGATGATGGCAGCACCGAAGGCCCCGAGGATGTCACCCTCTCGCTCAACACCGGCAGTTACGACATCGGCGCGGCTTCGTTCGACAATGTTAGCATCACCGACAACGACAATCCGCCCATCGTCTTCATCAGCAGCCCCACCGCGCAAGGTCCACTCATCGCTGCTGCGAACGGTGTCATCGTCAGTGCGCAGGTGAGTGACGACGGCTTCCCAGCGGCTCTCGCGACGAGTTGGAGCTGCGTGAGCGGCCCTGGTGTGGCGACCATCGAATCGCCAGCAGCCGCTACGACCGCTGTGACTTTCTCCGCGCCTGGCACTTACGTTTTGCGCATCAGCGCCACCGACGGGCAGTTCACCGTGGCGGATCAAATCACCGTCGTGGTCGGCAGCGGCCTCGTGGCATCGAACTGGATCACGCAGGACATGGGGCCGTCGTCATCGCGTCGTGGCCAGGGACTCGAGTACGGCGGACTGTTCAGCCAAACCGGCACCGGGGCCGGTTACAGCGCCACCAGCAGCGATCAGGCCCACATCATGGTCCGCAGCGCCATCGGCGATGGCAGCGTGGTGGCGCGTTTGACGAGCTTTTCGACCACCGCAGCGCTCGCAGGCGTCACCATTCGTGATTCGCTCGCACGCGGCTCGAATCGCGCGGTGTTGGGCTTTGTGCCCGGCACGGGCTTGCAGTTCCGCACACGCGCAGCGGTTGGCAATGACACCAGCGTGGCCGCCACGGCTCCCGCGTTGCCTTTCTGGCTCAAACTCGAGCGCAATGCCACCACCAACGAAATCACTGCCAGTTACAGCACCGATGGCACGGCCTGGACCGCTGTCGGCACACCCGTCGTCATCCCGCTGCTCAACACGGACGCGCATTACGGCCTCACCACCACGAACAACAGCACCGCCGGCAGCGCCACCGCGCTCTTTGACAATGTGACGCTCACGCCCACACCCAGCGGCCCCGCTTGGGTCAATGAAGACAGCGGCACCGCGCCGAACACCGCCGGCAGTGCCAGCTTTGACGGCACCACTTACACCGTCAACGGACCCACCACCGGCTACTTCCACGGCTGGCAGTATTACGGCGACATGGTCATCACCGCGCGGCTGAATACTTTTAGCAGCGGTGCAGGCAGCAGCAGCGGCGGCATCCGCGTCGCCGAGAGCATCGAAAGCGGCGCGTATCTCCACCTCGGCCGCATGCCCACTGGCAGCTACAGCGGCTACTACTGGACCAGCATCGCCGGTGGTAGCGGTGGCGGCGTGCCCAGCGGCATTTCCGCCGGCAACTGGATGCGCATCGTACGCCGTGGCAACGCCATCACCGGCTACCGCGCCACGCACAACACCACGACGAACAATCCCAATGCCTGGACGCAAATCGGCCAGCCACAGACCATCATCATGACCACGCCCGTGTGGGCTGGCTTTTACGTCAGCAACGCCAGCGGTGCCACCGGCACGCAAAACACCTGTACCTTCACCCGGCTCACCATCGAGGCCTTGAACAAAGCACCCGTCATCGCCGCCACAGCGGGAGGCAGTGTTGCTCCGGTCAATCTCGACGGCACCATCACCGACGACAGCCTGCCCGCAGATTTTACCAGCCTGTGGAGCAAACGCAGCGGGCCCACAGGCCTCATCTTTGGCAATGACGCACTCGCCGACACCACCGCCACGTTCACGGACAGCGGCCCTTACGTCCTGCGCCTCACCGCCGACGACACCGGCGCCGTGAGCTTCTTTGACCTCAATCTGACAGCCTACACCACACCCTTCGCCCAGTGGCTCGACATCAACAACGTCGGCAACGAAAACAACCAGCTCATCGAAGCCACCGCCGATACCGATCACGACGGCCTGGTGAATCTCGTCGAATACGCCACCGGCACCAACGGCACCGTGAGCAGCACCAGCCCGCAGATCGTCGAGTTTGCTCCTTCGAGCGGCGAAACCTACCTGCGTCTCACCGTTTCGAAAAACCCCGCCGCCACGGATGTCTTGTTTGAAGTCCAGGCCACCGGCAATCTTGCCGACCCGCTCAGTTGGAGCAGTGCCGGTCTCGTCATCGAATCCGACACGAGCACGCAGCTCATTGTTCGTGATTCCGTGCCCGCCAGCGCAGGCCAGTCGCGTTTCATGCGGGTGAAGGTCACGCGGCAGTGATCCGCAGTTCAAGCTGCTGGACATTTCCCGCCGCCTCCGCTCCAATAGGCCCCGCATGAATTTGAAACCTCTCGCTGGTCTTTTGGTGCTCGCCTGCGCCTCCTTCGCATCCGCTCAAACGCCGGAAACTACCACCGCGCCGTCACAGCCGACGACGTTTGAATTTAAGGACGGCGACCGCCTCGTGCTGATCGGCAACACCGTGTTGGAGCGCGAGCAGCGCTATGGCTCGTTCGAGCCGCGTCTCGCCCTCGCCCTTGGCGAAACGAAAGTCAGCGTGCGCAATCTCGCGTGGAGCGGCGACACCGTCTTTGGTCATGCGCGCTCGTATTTCGGGCCGCCGGAGGAGGGGTTGCAGCGCCTTTCCACGCATCTGGAAATGCTCAAACCGACCGTCGTGCTGCTGTGCTACGGTTCGGAACTCGCGTTTGAGCGACTTGGCGGATTGCCGGAGTTTTTGACCGGCTATCGCGGTCTGATCGAGCTGATCCGCTCGAAATCCCCCGGTGTGCGCGTCATCATCGCCGCCCCGCCGCCGCTGGAAAATCTGCCGCCGCCGCTGCCGGACCTCACCGGTGAAAACAAGAACCTCTCCAGCCTGCGCGATGCCCTGCGCAAGTTTGCCGGCATGCAGAACGCCTTCTTCGTCGATTGGTTCGAACTCATGGGCGGCCTGCCAAAGCCCGGCAGCACCGCGAAGCCGCTCACGGAAAACGGCGTGCATTACACGCGTGAAGGCTACGAAAAGCTCAGCGCCAAGCTCATTGAAGGCCTCGGCCTGAAAATGCCCGATGCACCCTCGCCCGCGCTCGAATCACTGCGCCGTGCGGTCATCGCCAAGGACACGCTGTTCTTCAACCGCTGGCGTCCGCACAACGAGACCTACCTGTTCGGCTTCCGCAAACACGAGCAGGGCCAGAACGCCAAGGAAATCCCGATGTTCGACCCGCTCATCGCGCAAGGCGATGAAGCGATCCAGAAGCTCAAGGCCGAGGCGCTGTCGCAGTCGAGAAGGCCGTGAAGTGGCGGGCGGGATTGGTCAAGGCGTTGGTCAAGAGGTCAAGGCTCGTCCCCTGCCCGCAATGCTTCGCGATAGCGATGCAGGCGGGTCGATCCCGGTGCTGCATCAGCCCACAAAACACACGGATAGAAAACAGCTCACAAGTCTGTGCTGCGACGGGAAACCGTGCGTTGACGCCTGGGGTGTTTAGGATTTGAATGTCGGCATGAAAAAAGCCGCTGCCACCAAACGCGCACGCTGTCCTGCTGCGCCCCGGATTAAACAATCCACCAGCATAGCCAGCCGCTATGTGACCTTTCCCGAGGCAAAACGACTGACCACCGCGGAATGGATGGCCGAGGAGGCGCGCATCACCGAACTGATGCGCGGCGGCAATGTGGACCGGAGCAAGTCCGTGGTGGAAGTAATGCGTGACATGCGCCGCTGATTCCTGCCATGAAGCTGACGATTGATGCCAGCGTGTTCGTGGCTCGTTTTGTGGAGGAGGACGTGTTTCACGAACCGTGCAGCCATTTTATTGATGCCGTACGGCAGGACAGACTCGTGGTTCATGCGCCGGTACTCTTGATTGCCGAGGTGGCCGGGGCGGTTGCGCGTATCAAAAAAGACCATGTGCGGGGAGATCTGGCAGCACTGCACCTGCGCACTTATGAATCCCTGAAAATTCGTCAAGCTGATCTCGCTTTTGGCATCAGTGCCGCAGCTCTGGCTTCGCGTCATCATTTGCGCGGAGCCGACAGTCACTACGTCGCTGTGGCGCGGGAAACGCGGACCACTTTGATCACGCTGGATGACGAACTGCTGGCGCTCGATGATGCGGGAGTGATCGCTGTGATGAAGCCGCTGGACTGGCTGCGGCAGCATAGTGTATGATGTGTCGTTGCCGCTGCGCCCGCTTTCTTCGTTGACGTAACTGCTGCATCCTGAGTAGAACAGCGGGATGAAAAAAAGTGCGTTGCGCTGCTTGGGAATGTTGTTGATCGCTGGGCTCACGGCCTGTGCGCCGATCCGCACGGAGACGGTGTCGCTGGGACGGGCGCGGGGCTGCTTGAACAACGTGGTCGATTTCGGCTGGGATTCGGGCGTGATCCAGTTTCACGCCATGCGCAGCATGGGTGTCGATCTCCTGATTCATCGCGCGACACGCGGCAGTTCCAAGACGGATGACGATTATGCCCGGCGGGAGCTGGCGGCGCGGCATGCGGGCATGAAATGGGGCGCGTATCATTATGTCCAGGGTGGCGCTTATCTGGCCCCGCAATTGCACCGCTTCATCAGCACCGTCGCTGCGACGGCGCACCGCAATGGCACCACGCAGCACGCTGTCATGCTCGTTCTGGACAACGAAGGTGCAGATCGTGTGTCGTGGGACGCACTGGCAGGTGCCGCGCGGTTGGTGCGTGCGCACACAGGTGTGTGGCCGCTGCTCTATTGCAGCGTGCCAAAGCCTGGCACCACGGCCTACGCGCAGCAAACCAGCGAACTGGCCGCGCTCAGTGCTGCCGACCGCCACACGCTGCACGACTGCGGTCTGTGGGTGCCGCGTTACGGCGAGGCACCGGGTGCGAGCATGAGCTTCAGCGTTCCGCGCGTGTTCGGCACCTGGACCCTCTGGCAATACTGCGGCGACATCAGCGGCAAGCCCAAGCATGCCCTTAACGCTCCCGAATTCACCGGCCAAGTCGGCGCCGCCTTCACGCGCAGCGGTGGGCGTGCATCACTGCGGCATTTTTGTGATCGCAACCTCTTCAACGGCTCGCAGGGCCAGTTCGAGCGCTTCTACCGCGCGCACTCCTCGCCCGTGGCCGCGTGGCGGTGACGATAAAGCCGCGTTCGGAGCCAGGAGCGTCCGCGGGCGGCTTATTTACAGAATGATGGGAACAGAATGATGCTGAGGTGCAGACATCTTGATCTCGGGCGCTGCTTGAACCGTGACAAGGAATGCCAACGGGCCTCTGCGACCGTCCAACCTCTGCGGTTAATTTGGATTGAACCGCAGAGGCTGGACGGTCGCAGAGCAGAACTGGATCACTGAGTTTCTCCTGGGGTAAGGTTTTTTGAGATTATTCTGTAACCATCATTTTGTCCATCCAGCTCTGCGTGCGGCTGGCGGCGGCGGCTTATTTACAGAATGATGGGAACAGAATGATGCGGAGGTGCAGACATCCTGACTTCGGGCGCTGCTTGAACCGTGACAAGGAATGTCAATGGGCCTCTGCGACCGTCCAACCTCTGCGGTTAAGTTGGATTGAACCGCAGAGGCTGGACGGTCGCAGAGCAGAACTGGATCACTGAGTTTCTTCTGGGGTAAGGTTTTTTGAGATTATTCTGTAACCATCATTTTGTGCCATCTGACTCCGCCTGCGGCTGGCGGCGGCGGCTTATTTACAGAATGATGGGAACAGGATGATGCAGATTATTCTGTAACCATCATTTTGTGCCATCCGACTCCGCCCAGCATCCAGCATCCAGCAACCAGCAACCAGCAACCAGCACCCTATGCACCTCTCCGACCTCGTCTTCACCGGCTTCAACAAACGCGTCGCCGCCCTGCATCGGGACACGGGCGCAATCCTCTGGCAGTGGAAAGCACCCTTCGGCATGAGCTACACCACCCTCCTGCTCGATGGCGACCGCCTCATCGTCAGCGTGGACGGCTACATGTATGCGCTCGATCCCTTCACCGGAGATCAGCTCTGGATGAACGAGATGAAAGGCTTCGGCACCGGCATCGCAAGTCTGGTCTCCGTCCATGGCAGCTCCAGCGCTCATGTGCTTGCCGCAGCAGCGGATGCAGCAGCCGCTGCGGCTGCCAGCAGTACATCTGCTACCACCGCGACTTGATGTGAGGGGGGGGCGGGAGTGGCCGCCAGTCACGGTTGCAGATGCTTGGCGATAAATTCCTCCGGCCTGATCGGCTGCGGCTTGTAGCCGGCATTTCGCAGCGTGCGGTAGTGACGGTCATCCGTGAGCACAAAGTCGGCATGCGCGGCGATGGCGCAGTCGGCGAAGGCATTGTCATCAGGGTCTGCCGGAATGGTTGCGAAGCGGAACGCCGGGTTCGTGCGGATGATCGTGCCGTGCGCGGAGGAAACCAGCGTGAAGAGCTTCTGCAGCTTCCCCCAGTGTCCGGGGCTGCGCATCTCCAGACACACCTCCTCATACTCAAGCCAGATGGCCGGGGACACCGCCACGCTGATCTGGCCTTAACTGATGGCCTCCACCAGGCGGCGCAGCGTGCTCTGCCTGCCAAACATGCGGATCACCACGTTGGTGTCCAGAACGACGATCATGGCTTGGCGGTCTGCTGACGCTCACGCACCTGCTGGATGATCTTGGGCAGCTTCGCCATCATGCCGTTGGCGCGCAAATCATCCGTCAGGTCGTCGAGTTCGCCGACCGTCCGGTTGATCTCCAGTTGCACCAGCACACGCTCGATGACCGCCAGCTCCTCCGGCGAGAGGTGATTCAGGCGTTCCACCAGTTGCGGCAGCGGAGCGGGCAAGGTCGCGTTCATGGCCGCATTATGCCCATCTAGGCAGCGCGGAGCAAGGTTTTGCTTTCAGTCATGGCAGCTCCAACGTCCATCTCCTCGCTGTTGTGTCTCCGGTCAGATGGCCCACGGAAGGCACGGAATAAACACCGCGGTTATCCAGACTTTCCCGTGGGATTCTATGTGGCATCCGAGGACACCTGGGGATCAGATGCGCCGCTCCGTGCAAGGGAGAATCCGGCATAACTCGCTGCGCTCGGCCTGCGGCACATATTCCGGTTCTCCCCTGCACTACGCTCTGCATCTGAAAGGCGGTCTCTATGGGTTTTGCGAGACGCAAACCCTTGTAAACACAGGGCTTGCGCCCATGGGCTCGTCAAGCCAGTCGTGAGATTGATCCCACAGGAAAGTCTGAAGAGCCCGAATGACGGGCGTTGGATTGCCTCGAACGGAGGAAGGGAAGCTTTTGTGCGTGACAGAAGATGGGTGCGATCATTAAAATGCGGTCCATTCTACGCCATGAAAAAGCGATCTGATCCAGCGCTTACCCAATGCGAGGCTTGTGAACGAAGGCCTGCCGCGAGGCTAGATCGACGCAGGGAGGAGTGGTGGGGACCTGTGCGCGTGTGCCCGGTTTGTGCGGACCGGATGGATCGGCTCTCGCTGCGGCCGCTGGAGTGGTACAACCTTGCCAAGCTGCACGGCCCTCATCACACCATTCTCCGGGAAGAGTATTACAGTCGCGGGGGGGTGGCCCTGATGTCGGTGGATGAACTGGAGGAGGAACCCGACGTACTGCGGGCCCCGGTGCTGAAGGATGTCCGCCATGACCTGCGGCTGCTGTGGGAGCACACACTGACGCGACGTCATCTAGGGCGGAAAGTGCTGGCGGCGTGGCGCAAGCAACCGAAGGCGAAGGCGGCGGTATTTCTGGCCGCGATGTGGGATGCCAGGAAGGACGTGCATGCGCGGGTGCATTTGCTGCACCTCTGCAGTGAGTGTCTCGGTACTGCTGGAGCGGGACTGGTGCGCAGGGCATGGGCGGACTTTGACGAGAAACGAAAGGCGCGTGCGCTGACGGCGGAACGTGTGGACAAGGCCGGGCCAGGTGGGAAGCCTGCCATGCTGGATGATGATGAGGTGGATGAAGATGAGGATGAGGATGAGGATGAGGATGAGGTGAATGACGGTGCCATGCCGTTCGGGCTCAGCCTTGCCGACCGTGGTCCCGGAATTGGCCTGCTGGTCTCTGCCTCGGCGTGCTGTTTGCCAGCGGACGAGAGTTTTGCCCGTGTCGTGTCTGAGATTGAGCGTGAGCCGGCTGGCTGCCAGCATTACATGCTAGGGTTGCTGCAAACGCTGCGTGACAGGAGGGCGCTGGCGTGGATCGAAACGCATGCGCAGTCTCCCGTCACATCAGTGTGGGGCAGTGCTGCCGCTGCTTCAGGTCTTGACTGGTCGAAGGCGGTGGAATGGCTGAACCAGGGAAGGCCGATGAGCCTCGTGGCGCTGGATGCTCTGGAAACGCTGGTCTTCCCCTTTGGGAATCCAGAGGAGGACTTTTATGGCGTGCGGCTGCTCGATCCGCCGAGCCGACGGACTTTGACCCGGGTGCTCAAGGCTTATGCCGCGCGTGATCCGGTGCCGAGAGTGGAGAAGGCGGTGGATTTTGTGCTGAGTTATCCGGATGTGCTGCTGGACGGCAAGCCGTATCAATAAACTGCGCCGAGTTCGAGAACGACGGTTGACCGCTTGACCACGCCTTGACCTTGCGATGCGATGCGATGGGATCGAGGACGAGTAGGAGTAGGAGTAGGAGGACGAGGAGGATCACCTGCGGTGGGCTGGGACTTGACGGCGCAACCTTGACCGCTTGACCACGCTTTGACCTCGCGAAGCGATGGGATCGAGGACGAGTAGGAGTAGGAGGACGAGGAGGATCACCTGCGGTGGGCTGGGGCTTGACGGCGCAGCCTTGACCGCTTGACCACGCTTTGACCGCGCAGCGAAAGCTGACCCTGCCATTTCCTGCTTGTGTTCCACGATTCTCTCATGCTTCAATGATCTCATGAACGCACTGGCGAAAGCTTTCATGGAGTGGGCGCAGGAGCCGCAGCGGACGGCGGACGAGCGTTTTTCGGTGCTGCTGCTGCTGGAGATTCATGCGCCGGAGTTTTATCCGAGGAACGGCCTGGAATTGCACCGTCAGCGGGAGGCGCGGCGCTACAATGCGGCATGGATGCCGGTGCTCAATGAGGCGGCCTTGCGCGTGGTGGCAGGGAAGCTGGAGGAGATCCGCGAATATCCATTCTGGCAGGATTGTGACCGCACGCTGCGCAGCGTGGAGGTGGTGCGCTTTCTGCCGGGGCTGAAAAAGCTGAAGGTGCTGGGGGAGGTGCCGGATCTGGAACCGCTGCGGTATCTGCCGGGGCTGGAGGAACTGGTGGTGAACGGGGAGGTGACGGATCTCTCCTGTCTTCGGCATGTGCCGGACTTGAAGTCGCTATGGCTGGGGTGCGCACGGCTGGAGGATTACCGCCCGGTGGCGCTGTGCCGGAGGCTGCGCGTGCTGCAGGTGCGCTGCACGTTTCCCTGGCCATGCATCGAGGGCTGGGAGGTGCTGGAAGAACTGGAGGAGATGGCCTGGGAGGGATCGGCGCTGGGTTTTCTGAGCCTGAAGCGTCTGCCGGGCCTGCGGAAGCTGACGCTGAACTGCGGTCAGCCGAACGGGGAGGGCGGGCTGCGGGACTTTCATCAACTGCCGGAGATGCCGCAGTTGCGGGAGCTGGATGCACGGCACTTTTTCTACCTGGACGGGATCGAGCGCTGCTCTGCTTTGCTCAATGTGCGGGTGACGGGGCCGTTCCGCACAGCGGCACCTGTGGCGGCGCTGCCGGTGCTGACGCATCTGACGCTGGAGTGCGATGAACTGCGGGAGGTGAAGAGCCTGCGGCACGCCCCGGCGCTGCATGTGCTGCGGGTGAAGGGGCGGCGGCCACAGGATTATTCCGGGCTGGAGGAGTCACCGAACCTGCGAGAGGTGCGTGCGGAGGGCTGTGAGACGCCGCAGGTGGACCTGGACATGCTGCGCGTGCTGCTGCCGGACTGGGACGAGTATTTCGCCGCCGCGATGCCGCGTGCGCTGGGAGAACTGTGCTGGCACATTCTGGAGCCACCGCAGGCTGCATGGCCGGAGATGAGCTACCCGGAAAATGTGACGGACTGGCAGGCGAACCGCGGCTTTCAACAGTCGGAACACGCCTGGGTGGAGCGGCGGCTGCAAGCGGCGCTGGAGGCCTGCGGTCTGACGCGCGAGGAAGGCTGCCGGGTGGGAGGGTATCATCATGGCGTTTATCGTGACGGCACACCGCGTCCGCCGTTTGAAGGTGGTCCCGGCCAGGGGAAGCGCTGCACCACGCTCTGGCTGCTGGGCCTGCGAACGATCGGGCGTTTCCGTGAGGTGGTGGACTGTGCGCGCACGACCTTTGCCGGGCTGCGGCATCCATGGGCGGTGCACATCATGGGAGAGCCGAGTCCGGGCGATGAGATGATGGGCCGGCCATGGGTGACGGATGACGATGATGAGTCCATGCGTCAATACTACCGGGAAAAGCAGCGCAAGGAGCGCGAGCTGCTGGCGCAGGAACTGCGGCTGAAACTGCTGCGGGAGGAGGGCATCGAGCCGGATGAGAAAGATTTCCGCCTGCCACCGCCCCCCAAACCGGAGACCGGTGGCGGCAAGGGCGGCACCACGACCACCACCAAGCCGGCGGAAGACGAAAAGCCGCCGATGAAGTTCGACGCGCCGAACCTGGACTGGAACAATCGCGACGAGGATGATGACGCCGGTGGTCTCAAGGAGGCGGACCCCGATGATGAGGAAGAAGATGAACAGTGGCTGCCCATGCCGCCGAAGATGAATCCGAACGTCTTCTGGGATGGACTGAATCTCTACCTCGTGCTGACCGAGGACACACTGTATGTTTATGAGAAGGGGCGGGAGGTGGTGGAGTATCTGCTGACGCTGGAGAATGGGAGTGGCGGAGCTTGACGCTGCCTTGACCTCGCGAAGCGATGAGATCGATCACGCCTGCACCCGCCAACAACGCTTCGCATCGCGATGCGGGCTGGTCGCTAGCGCGAAGCATTGCGGGCAGGGGACGAGTTCGAGTAGGAGTAGGAGGACGAGAACGAGCCTTGACCTTGCGAAGCGATGCAATCGAGGACGAGTTCGAGTAGGAGGACGAGTAGGATCACCTGCGGTGGGCTGGGCCTGACGGCTCGGCTGACCGCTTGACCACACCTTGACCCGCCCCTACCTCCACGCATGGCACTGAAGGCAATCATTTATCGCGCAGGCGTTTCGTATTCCGATCTAGACCGCAATCTTTACAGCGATCACACGCTGACGATCGCGCGGCACCCGTCGGAGACGGAGGAGCGGATGATGGTGCGGCTGCTGGCGTTTGTGCTGAATGCGCCGGCGACGAATGACCTGGGGACGCTGGAGTTCGGCAAGGACATGTGGGAGGCGGATGAACCGGCGCTGGTGCAGCAAGATCTGACGGGCCTGACGGAGCACTGGATCGAGCTGGGGCAGCCGGAGGAGAAGCGACTGGTGCGCGTGTGCGGCCGGTCGAAGCGGGTGACGGTGTACAGCTTCGGCAGCATGGCACCGGCGTGGTGGGCGGCGCTGGCGGGACGGTTTTCGCGCGTGAACAACCTGACGGTGTGGCAGCTTCCGGCAGAGCAGACCAAAGCGCTGGGCGCGCTGGCGGATCGCTCGATGGATTTGCAGATCACGCTGCAAGAAGGCGTGCTGTTTGTGGGGGAAGGGGAGCGCAGCGTGGAGATGACGCCGGTGCGGTTGTTTGGTGCGGAGTGAAGGCGGGTCAAGCAGTCAAAGGTCAAGGTGCTAAGGGGTCAAGGGGGCGGCGCACCGCAGGTGAGAAACTGCGACTGGCAGAGCTTGGCTGGAAGGGTAGCGTGAACGCATGACGACAGGCGAGTTTTATGACTGGCAAACCGGCGGCGGCGGGGGCGACCTCGGACGTTTGGCGCGTGCGTGGCAGGCGGCTGGGGTGAAATGGTGTGTGATCGGCGGGCTGGCGGTGAATCATTGGGCCAAGGAGCCGCTGATCACCAAGGACGCGGACATCGTGGTGGCGTTCAGTGATCTGACCCAGGCGCTGGAGGCGGCGCGGACGGCGGGTTTCGTCATCACCGCGCACCGATTCTTCGCGAATCTACAGGGACAGGGCGAGCTGGCGATTCAAGTGACGACCGATCCGCTCTACGCCGGCATGGCAGAGAGAGCGCAAGAGGTCGAAGTGGTGGGGATGCGGCTGCCGGTGGCGGCGCTAGCGGATGTGTTTCAAGGCAAGCTCTGGGCCTGGGGCGATCCCCAAAGGCGACCGCTGAAACGACGGAAGGATGAACTGGACCTGCTGCGTCTGGCGGAGGCATGGCCGGCGCTGCAAGCGGCGCTGCCGCAGAAGTTGCGTGAGGAGGGATGAAGCGGCGGAATGCCTGGCGAAGGCTTGACGGATGATGCCCGGAGTTTTTGCCGCCGACTTGCTGGAACCATGAACATTGAATTGCGAAACTTGGCCCATGACTCTCATTCATCTCCGCCAACAACTCCGTGCGCAGGCCAGTGCTGAGCGGGCGGCGGGTGCGCGGCGGTTTTTCAAGACGGGACCGGGCGAGTATGGCGAGGGTGATCTGTTCCTCGGACTGACGGTGCCACAGGTGCGGGCGATGCTGCCACAGACGGATGCTTTGACGGAGAAGGACGTGCTGACGCTGCTGCGCTCGGCGTGGCATGAGGAGCGGCTGCTGGCGCTGCTGATTTTGGTGCGGCGCTTTGACAAGGCACGAAAGGATGAAGCGATGCGTGCGCGAGTAGTGAAGCTCTATCTGGCGAACACGGCGTGGATCAACAACTGGGATCTGGTGGACACGAGTGCGCCGCTGATTCTGGGCGTGTGGTTGCTGACGCATGAGCGTGCGGTGTTATCGAAGCTGGCGAAGTCGAAGAGCCTGTGGGAGCACCGCATCGCGGTGCTGGCGACGCTGGCGTTCATCCGTGCGGGTGAGTTCGAACACACGCTGCGTCTCTGCGAGCAGTTCCTGACGCATGAGCATGATCTGATGCACAAAGCCTGCGGCTGGATGCTGCGGGAGGCTGGCAAGCGCGACGTGGCGGTGCTGCGCGCGTTTTTGGACCAGCACGCGGTGCAGATGCCGCGCACGATGCTGCGTTATGCCATCGAGAAGCTTCCGGAGGCGGAGCGGCAGCACTATCTGGGGCGATGAACGAGCAGGCGAATATCATGGGTTGCAAATCGGCGTCTGTTTATGCTTAGTGCTGCCATGTCCGCCGTCGCCGCTACTTCGCCAAGCATCGCCATCTGGGAGCGTGCGATTCAGCCTGCCCGCAAGTCTCTCGACGCGGCAGCGGCCCGAGGGCTGCTGGAGATCAAGCTGAGCAAGCGTGATCTGGACCGTGCGGATGCCTTGGCGGCACGTGCGGCACAGGGAAAACTGACGAAAGCCGAAGCAGTGGAGTTGGAGAGTTATCGCTCGGTGGGCACGGCGCTGGAGTTTCTGAAGTCCAAGGCGCGCCGCAGTCTGGCGGCAGTGGTTTGATTTCACGTCATCATTCGTTTCTGATTTCGCGGAGAGAATGCTTGCCAAAGGGGCGGCGCGGCGTCGTATCATGCGGCTTCCATTTATGATGACCCGCCTTGTCCTGATTCTTGTTGGTTCGATTGGTTTTGCGCACGCTTCGCAGCCGACTTCGCTCGCTGATTTGCCCGATGCGCACCCGGAGGCGGAGCTGAAGTCGTTCGTGGTGCCGGAGGGATTCGAGGTGAATCTGTTTGCGGCGGAGCCGATGATTCAGAAGCCGGTGCAGATGAACTGGGACGCGCAGGGGCGGTTGTGGGTGGTGACGAGTTCTACGTATCCGCACATCAAGCCGGGCGAAGAGGCGAAGGATCAAGTCGTGGTGCTGGAGGACACGGATGGCGATGGCAAGGCGGACAAGTCTGCGACGTTCGCGGACGGGCTGCACATCCCGACGGCGCTGGCACCGGGCGATGGCGGCCTGTATGTGGCGAACTCGACGGAGGTGTTGTTTTTGAAGGACACGAACGGCGATCTGAAGGCGGATGAGCGCACGGTCATGCTCAGCGGCTTCGGCACGGAGGACACGCATCATCTGCTGCACACGATGCGCTGGGGGCCGGAGGGGATGCTGTATTTTTTGCAGTCGATCTACATCCACACGCACATGGAGACGCCGCATGGCGTGCGCAGGCTGATGGGCGGCGGAATTTGGGAGTTCAGGCCGGAGACGCGGCGTGCGGAGCTGATCAGCAAGGGGCTGATCAATCCGTGGGGCTTTGAGTTTGATCGCTGGGGGCAGAGCTTTGCGTGTGATGGCGCTGGCGGTGAAGGCGTGAACTTTATTTTTCCAGGCAGCGTGTTTGCGACCTCGCCGGGGGCGAAGCGCATCATGCATGGACTCAGCCCTGGGCAGCCGAAGCAGTGCGGGCTGGAGATCGTCGAAGATCCGCATTTCCCGGCGGACTGGCAGGGGACGTTTGTGCTGAATGACTTCCGTGGCAATCGCGTGAACCGATTCAAGCTGACTCCGAGCGGCAGCAGCTACATCGCGAAGCAGATGCCGGATGTGCTGGCGAGCACGCATCGTGCGTTTCGGCCGATTGATGTGAAGATGGGGCCGGATGGAGCGCTTTACATCGCCGACTGGTACAACCCGATCATTCAGCACGGCGAAGTGGATTTCCGTGATGCAAGGCGTGACCACGAGCATGGCCGCATCTGGCGTGTGACGGCGAAAGGCCGTCCGCTGAGCGCGAAGCCGAAAATCGCGGGTGCGGCGACGGGCGAGCTGCTGGAGATGCTCAAGAGCGACCGCAACTACGTGCGGCGTTTCGCGAAGCGTGAGCTGCGTGATCAAGGCGCAGCCAAGGTGACGCCGGAACTCGACGCGTGGGCCGCGAAGCTCGATGCGACGAAGGAAGCCGATGCGCATGCATTGTTGGAAGCGGCGTGGGCACGCGAAGGTGTGAACTCATTCTCGCCAACGATCTGGCGGAAGCTGTGGGAGAACAGCGACTATCGGATTCGTGCGGCGGCACTGCGCATTCTGAGCCATCGCTGGAAAGAACTGCCGGACGCGATGAAGGTACTGGAGAAGGCCGTGGCGGATGAAAATTCTCAAGTGCGCCTGTGGGCGCTGGCGGTGCTGGCGGACATGCGCAAGCCGGGGGCGATCAGTCAGGCGCTGAAGGTGCTCGATCAGCCGATGGACGAGTCGCTCGATTTCCTGCTGGAACTGACGTGCCGTGAGCAGGCCGATGTGTGGATGCCGGCGGTGGTGAGTGGCAAGCTCAAGCTCGACGAGCGGCCGAAGCATCTGGTCTATGCGATGAAAAGCACGGGGCGCAGCGATGCGTTGCCGCCGCTGTTTGCAGCGCTGAAGGGTGGCAAATTGAGTGCCGAAGATGCTGCGGCAGTGCTCGGCATGGCCGGTGATGCGGCGGACGTGGCGCAGGCGAAGGCGATGGCCGACATGGTCAATGACGCGGCGATGGGGCCGTACTACATCGGTTTGATGGACGCACTGGTGAAGGCGGCGACGGATCGCAAAATCATCCCGGAAGGGGCCAAGGAGACCGTGATGGCGTGGTTTGACCGACCGGAGCCGCATGTGGTGCATCGTGCGGCGATTTTGGCGGGACTTTGGAAGGTGGAACCGGCGCGTGAGAAGCTGGTGGCGCTGCTGACGGACGTGAAAACGATTCCGCCGATCCGCGAAGGGGCGATGCGTGGGCTGACAGCGCTCGGCGGGGTGAAGACGCGGGATTTGTTCGACAAACTGTTCGTGGAATCGGCCGACGGCGGCCTGCGCGGGCTTATGATCGACGGTTTGACAACCGTGGGCCCGCAACTGGCGGCGAAGCGGGCAGTGGAGTTTTTGGCGAAGGCCGACGTGGAGGCGGCGAAGCCAGTTTTGGCGGCGTTTTTGAAGAACAAGCAGCTTCCAGGCGTGCTGGCGAAGGAACTGGCGGGCAAGACGATTCCTGACCTGGTGGCCGTCGAAGGTATTCGCATGGTGACCTCCCGAGGCATCCAAGGGCCGCTGGCCGATGCGCTCAAAACCGCCGGCGGAGTGAAGCAGATGGACAAGCCGCTCACCCCGGAAGAAATGACCGCGATGGTGGCGAAAGTGAAGGCGCAGGGCGATCCGGCACGCGGTGAGGCGGTTTACCGCCGCCAGCAGCTTTTGTGCATGACTTGCCACGCGATTGGCGAAAGCGGCGGGGTCTTGGGGCCAAATTTGGTAAGCATCGGGGCGAGTGCACCGGTGGATTACCTGATCGAGAGTCTGCTGGAGCCGAGCAAGAAGATCAAAGAGGGCTATCACATTGTCATCGTGAGCAAAAAGGACGGTGGAGTGGTCTCCGGCGGCCTCGTGAACGATGGCGCGGAGGAGTTGACCATTCGTGACCCGGCCAATCAAATCGTGAAGGTGGCCAAAGCGGCCATCGCCAACCGCCAGATGAGCCCGGTCAGCATGATGCCGCCTGGAATGACCGCCAGCCTGCGCGAGGATGAATTCGTCGATCTCGTGCGCTTCCTGTCCGAGCTAGGCCGGGAAGGGGCCTTCAAAACGCAACCGAACCGCTATGTCCGCACCTGGAAGGCGATGGGCAAGATGGAGCAGAAGGACATCGACCATGTGCGCCATGTGGGCAGCTTTGCCCTGAACGACGAAAAGTATGCCTATCCGTGGCAGATGGCCATCAGCCAGGTCAATGGCGACCTGCCGCTGGCCGATCTGCCAGCGGCGCAGAAGATGTATCCGTGGTTCCCAAAAATCGTGCAGTTTGGCCTCAAGCTGGACAGCGCGAGGAAGGTCAAACTGGGATTCAGCGCGGTGAAGGGGATCGTGGTGGCGGTGGACGGGACAGAGTTGAAGGAGTTGAATCCGCAACAAGACCTTGATCTGGCTGCGGGAACACACCGAATCAGCGTGCTGGTGACGCGTGATGCCGGGGAAGTGGCGGGTTTGCGGGTGGAAATCCTAGACGGTGCCGCAGTGGTGGTGCCGTGAGGTTTTGCAGAGCTGAAATTTGGTATTGCCCATGTATTTGCATTGACGCATTGGGTGCGGTTTCGCTATTCTGAACGCGAAGCCTGAAATCGCTGTCTTACCCTTGCCGAGTTTCCAGTCCCAACCGCACTATTGCAGCCCCATGAGAAAACGTCCCAACCGCCTGACAGAAAACGAGTTGCTCGCCCTGCCACCTTGCTGTGACTTTTTCATGCTTCCTGCCGGTGATCGCCGGTCGATGTTCCAGGCCCAGGGGCCAACTTGCTGAGCCGCCCGTTTTTGCCCGCATTACAAAACCTTTCTCCCGCCCATTTCCAGACCCCTTTTTTGATGAAAACACTTCGACACAATCGCATCTTCCTCGGCTGGTTCATGACCGCGCTGGTATTCTGCCTGCAAGTGGCCACTCCGCTGAGCGCGGTGACCTTGTATTGGTCAACGCCTGGTTCTGGCACCACCAGCGGCACGTGGGAGGAAGCGTCTTACAACGTTAATGTCACGACCAATGGGCTCGGTTACAACCTGAGCAGCCAGAGTGTTTTGTCGGTGGCGTCCACCAGCAATCTGTACGTGGGCCAGTTGGTGACGGGTTCATCTGGTTTGCCAGCCGATGCCAGGATTAGTTTTGTGGATACCGGCAATAACACGATCACGCTCGACCAGAATTTGACCGCCGACGTTGCCGCCAGCACTCAGCTGACTTATTCATCGCCGTTTTGGGCTGCAACATCGAGTGGCAGTGGAAGTTCATGGAACAGCACCACAAACGCGTCAGACATCGCCCTGTTTGAAAACGGTAACAAAACGATCACTGTGAAGGGGGCGATCACTGCGGGCGGTTTGCAGTTTCTTGGCCAGGGCGTGACGGTCACTTCAGCCAACACGAGTTCCGTGCTGACGATGGACAATGCGCCGACAATCACGCTTGGTGATACAAACAGCTCTGGCACAGTCAGCGCCAACATCAATGCGGCGATGGCTGGAAGTGGAATGCTTACGGTGAAGGCTTTTACCGACAACACCAACACGGTCATTCCCACCCGAGCAATTCTTACGTTGGGAGAAACAACCCCAACATCCGCCGGAAATTTTGTCAATTCGCGAACTGGCGGCATCACCGTGGCGGACAAGACGGTGCTGGAGGTCATGGCGAGAACGTTCAAACTGGGATCAACCACGGCCAATTCCAATCCTCTTGGAAGCAACGCAGTCACGTTGCAAGCTGGTTCGGCATTGAACATCAACGGTCAGGCCAATCAGGATTCCGGCGCTTCCGCCCGTGTTTTTGCCACGACAGGCACGGCTTTCAGCAGTCGGGTGGACTTCACCGGAACTGCGACAGGAGTGACGCTGCCAAGCACGACGGTGCAGTCCACGGGAGCGATCGGGAGTTCCACGCTCACTGTGGCGACCACGGCCAATCTTCTGCCTGGCATGGCCGTCACCGGGGCGGGGATTCCCGCCGGCACCTTCATCAATTTCATCGCCAATGAGACTCAAGTGACCCTGCGTAATGCCACCTTCTCGTCCGCGCAACTCACTGGGGCCAATCCCTTGGCAAACTTCAGAGCCCCCTTGGTTGGAGGGGCCATGAGCGCAGATCCTGCCAGTGTGGTTCCGTTTTTGGACGGCAGTCAAGGAACATCGATCGCGTATCAACAGATCAACGGCCTGACAGGACAGACCCAAAACATCACCGCGAGCAATTATGGCGTGCAATGGCTGGGCAAATTCAGTGTTCAAGGAGGAGATTACACGTTTTTCACCAACTCAGATGACGGCAGCCGGGTGTTCATCGACGGCGTCTTGATCATTAACAAGGACGGCACCACCGGGGACCGTTCCAGTGCGCCGATCCGGCTGGGTGCCGGACTTCATGAAGTGCGCATTGACTATGTTCAGGGTGGAGGAGGAGCCTCCATGAATCTGGGCATCACGGGAGCAGAGTTCTACTCTGGCGGAGCTTTCCGGATTGGACTGAGTTTAACTCAAGCCGAGTCCAACACCGCTGCCGGGGGCAGCAATGCCATCAATCTCGGCAACAACGTCACCCTCGAAGGAGATGCGCAGATCAACCTTGTGGGCCAGAATTTCACTTCCTCTAGCCTTGGCGGGCTGACCCTGAATGATGGCACGACACTGACGGTGCGGACGATCGACAGCACCACGTTGGATACCGTGGTCGCTGGCAATGCCGCGGGTTTTGGCCAGACGCTGCGCTTTGGCGGGGCTTCGTTGCTGGGCAGCAGCGCGAGCGGCACAGTGTACCTGGCCTCGGACGCAAATGTGGCTTTCGACGGAAGCATCAGCGATGGCAGTAACAGCGCGGGCACCGGCGGGCGAAACATGGTGCTCGAGAAAACCGGGGTCGGGCGCCTGTATTTTGGCCAGACGGCCTCGCAGAGCATGATGAAAGCTGGTGTCACGGATAGTTCGGGCACCCTCGTCAGTGGAAGTATGATCGATATGAAGGGCGGAAATCTGGTGCTGGTGGGCAGCACTGCTTCCGGGGCGTGGAACCCCATTGGCGGAGCCGCGATCAAGCTGAATGGAGGAGGGCTGGTGCTTGACTCCAAGGGGGCAACAGACTCCGGGGTTGGACCTTCGTTCAACAACCACATCTACGTCGCTGAGAACGCCACGATCCAAAGCGCCGTGAACGCGGCCGCCACCACGATCGGTGGGAGCCGGCTGGCGGCCACCACCGTCAGTGGCAACAACGCCGTCACGGTC
Organism: Prosthecobacter sp.; assembly: GCF_046154365.1. Lineage (GTDB taxonomy): Bacteria > Verrucomicrobiota > Verrucomicrobiia > Verrucomicrobiales > Verrucomicrobiaceae > Prosthecobacter. The sequence continues at coordinate 85,884 of NZ_JBJXFV010000106.1, read as the reverse complement.
GCCAGCACACAGGGTTTGCGCGCGGGAATGCCGGTCACGGGCTATGGAATCACCCAGGGTGCCACGATTTCATCGGTGACAGATGCGACCACTTTCACCTTGTCCACCCCGGCCACGGTTAGTGGCAGCAGCACGCTGGGCATTGCGAACACGCTCACCATCGCCAGCGGAAAAACGCTGACTCTGAACACCATCTCCAGCGGTACTGCTGCCGCTGCCAATGCCACCACGCTCGCCGTGGCCGCAAACATCACAGGTGCTGTAGGAACCACACTGTCGATGAGCACCACGATCATGAATTCCGCAGCCGCCTATCCGACAAGCTTAACCGGGGTCAATGTCACAGATCCGTTCTCGACTAACGCCACATTTAGCGTGCCCGCGACGCTGAGTCTTTTGAGGGGGACTTTGGTTAGCGGAACTGGCATCGCCTCAGGGAGTTTCATTCAAAACATCGACCCCGACTCTTTTAATCCCGGTTTTAACATCATCACACTCTCCCAGGCTGCCACGATTACCGGCTCGATGGACCTGACTTTCACCGCACCGCCATCCGTCGCGAATACTTCATTGCTTGGTGCTGGTGGCGGAACGGTGGTGCTGCGCGGCAACAACACGGGGTTTTTGGGAGGTTTCTCATTCCTGGACACTCGCACGGCCTTACAGATCGAAGGAGTGGACGCCTTTTCCAACAAGTCCCTCACTCTCGCGGGCAATCCATTCACGATGCTGGCGGACGGCAGCGGAACGGGGGCGCGCGAGAGCCTGGCGTTCAACTCGAGCCTGACGATCAGCGGGAACACCACTGTGACGATAGGCCGTCAGGGTTACGTGTATGCGCCGCTGTTCACCACGGCTTCCAACAAGAAGTTTCAGATGAACACTCTGAGCATTGGAGCCAATACCCTGAGCGTGGCCACTGGCAGCGCTGGTTACGGGCTGGACTTCACGGGGGCGATCACGCTGACAGGTTCCCCCGTCTTCAACGTGGGCACCACAACCACATCTCAAGTGGGCTCACTGTTGTCCTTGAGCGGAGCGGTTAGCGGGAATGGCATGAGCATCACCAAACTGGGGATTGGCACGCTCCAGATGAGCGGGTCCACCAATTCCTTTGGTGGGAACGTTGTGCTGGCATCCACGGGAACGGTCGGACAGAATTTGCTGACAGTCCCAAGCACGGCAAATCTCATCGTCGGGCAGGCGGTGACCGGCACGGGAGTGCCTAACGGTTCGAGGATTTTGTCCATTGCGAGCGCCACTCAGTTTACCATCACGAGCAATCTTGTTGCTGGCTATAGCAACTCCAGTATCACCTTGAGTTCGTTGGTGGACATCCAGGGCGGCGTGCTGGCCGTGGACCGTGACCAGTCATTCGGAAACTCGAACAATGATGTCCGGCTCAACGTGAACGCCACCAGCGGGGCAGGTTTGAGGCTGCTTGGCGTGGACGGCAGCTTCGGCAGCGGCCGCAACTTCATCCTCAACCAGGCGAACAATAGCATTGAAGTCGTCAATGGTGTGATCGCCACGCTGACCAACGGTTTCAAGTACTCCACTGCCACCCATGGCCTGTTTAAGAACGATGCGGGAACCCTGGTGCTTGCGGCTGAACCCACAAATCTTGCAGGTGTATCAGGTTGGAATGGTGTCACGACCATCAACCAGGGAAGCCTTCAGATCACGTCCGCAACCGCGCTGGGCACCGCCACGTTCAACACGATCGTCGCGGAGCGTGGTGCTGAGCTGGCGATCAACATTCCTGCGGGAGCCACGCTGACGGAACCGGTGCAGATCAACACCGTCGGCAACGGGGTCAACCTGACAGGGGTCAACTCGCTGGGGGCAATTCGCAACATGGCCGGAACGAACCTCCTGAACGGATTGATCACCATCAATGGTGCACCGGACGCGGACAATCAGGCCCGCAACGTGATGATTGCTGGCGTGGACAACGACAGCAGCCTCACGTTGGGCGGCGGAGTCCGGTATAACTTCACTGCGGGCACGGGACGTTCGATGACCTTTTACCTTTCTGCCACGGGCAGTGGCAGCGGCACTCTCTTGGGCACCCTTCTCAACACCACTGCAAGCACGCTTGGCACGACAACCCTTCAGAAGGTTGGAACGGGCACTTGGAATATCACGGCTGCCAATGCCTTTGGGAGCACTCCATCTGTCGGTCAGATCATCGTTAGTGCGGGCACGCTGACCGTTAGCGGCAATGGATCCCTCGGCACCTCGTCTGCAACAGTGAACATCAACCCAGGTGGCACGCTTGCTCTGAATAATTCCACCACCAATGTCAATAACCGTATCGGACAGCGCGCGGTGAGTTCCTTCGGTGGAAATCTCACTTTAACCGGCAATTCCGCCGCAGCGACGAGCGAACAGACAGGCGCTTTCACGTTTGGCAGCGGTAACAGCGTCATCACGCTCACACCCAATGCTGCGCAATCGCTGACTTTGACCTTGGGCACCTCAAGCACGGTGGCCCGCAATGCGGGTGGCACCGCTTTGATCCGCGGAACCAATCTGGGCAGTGCGGCAGCGGCCGACACGGCGGTGGTGACTGGCCCGGCCTCTGCCAATGGCTTGGCATTCGTCGGCCAGCTCGGGGGCACCGGCACGCTCAGCAAGTCGATCGTGCCATGGGCGCTTGTGGATACGAGCACTTCAGGAGGTGGCGTTTCATTTGCCACCGCAGACTCAGCGGCATCTGGAACGACCACAGGTGTGAGCAATCTGCGCGCGCTCGATATCAGCACGGAGATGACTTCCACGCTCACCACTTTGGGCAACATCAGGCTCACCACCGGGACCACCACGGCAGCCGTGCCATTAACGATCAACTCGCTCACACTCAATGGGGGCAACCTCACGGTCACCACGCCCCATGCCGTGACCTTGGACAGTGGTGGCTTGCTGGCTCTTGCGAATGCCACCCTCAGCGGAGGTTTGTTGACCACCACAAGCAATCGCGAGCTGATCGTGCATACCGTGGGGGCGGGGACCACGCTGACCGCCACCTCCTTGATCGTCGGCACCTCTGGCGGTCTCACAAAGTCTGGAGCCGGCACGCTCGTTCTGGGCACCGGGAACAGCTACACGGGCATCACCACGGTCAACCAAGGCACACTGAAACTGGCCTCAGGCACCACCAACTCGATTTTCTTCAACAACGACTTGGTTGTGAATGCAGGCGGCACGCTGGACCTGAATGGTGGCGTCCAGTATGCGAGTCGGCTGCGGAATGACGGCAACGCGTTTGTCGCAGGCAATGGCGGCACTGTAACCTCTACTGCTGCGGCCACCTTGGTCCTTGCCAACGGAAATGTGAACTGGGCTGGCCAGATCAATGGTGCCATTGCGGTGGCGAGGTCTGTGGTTGGCTCTGGCAGCAATGAGTGGAACATCTATGACGCGCAGGGATACACCGGCGCCACGTTCCTTACGGGTGGACGCACCCAGTTGCTGGATTCGGGAACCTTGTCGGCCACTTCATCGCTCTCCATCAGCCAGGCGACCCTGCTGTTGCAGAACAATTCGGCCTTGGGAACAACTCTTTCCAATCGCATCAACGACTCGGCTGCCATCACGATGACCGGAGGCATGATCCAGTACCGCAACCGTAGCGCCATGCATTCATCCGAGACGTTAGGTGGCTTGACCTTGAGTGGGGGGCAAAACATCATCGACAATGCGGTGCAAGGGGTCAGCACCAACTTCCCCAGCACCTTCTCCAGCACCTTGACCTTTGGCAGCCTGACGCAGAACTCGAAGTCCACCCTTTTGTTCCGGGATGTTGACGGGTTGATTGGCAACAACAGCCGTGTTTTGTTTACGACCGCTGCGACCACGGTCAACAATCTGCTGGCCAACGCCAGCAACCAGACCGGCTGGGCGGTGATCAACAACAGCATCTCACTCAACGGTGCCACGGTGACATACGGGGAGTTTGCCAGCTATGCGCCAGACATCGGGATCGGCGGCCTGTCTCGCACTGGGTTTGCAGGGCAGTCCGGAACAACCATCAATGGCAGTTCCGCAACGGATAATCTGCGACTTATTGTCAATGCGGTGAACAGCACCGCAGCCTCGGGCAGCACTGTGCTTACTCTTGGCAGCACGACTGCTTTCAACGTGGGCGACACCATCACGGGAGATGGCATTGCTGCGAATACAACCATTAGCAGTATCCTCAACAGCTCCCAGATCTCCCTGAGCCAGGCCACTACGGCGGCTAATCCTGTGATTTCCGTCGTGCAAAAACTCACTGACCACCGGACCATCAACACCCTCACCCTGGTCGCCAGCCGCAATGCTACGGTGGATCTCAACGACAAGACCCTGACCTTGCAAGGGGGCGGCCTCATCTTCTCACAGACGGCCAACAACAACGGCACGGTTAATGTCCTGTCCAGTGCCACCACCAGCACGAGTGTGACGGTCGCCTCGGTGCCGGCCACTTTGATCGTTGGGTCCACCCTCCTCGGACAGACAGTGACGGCAGTCTCTGGTACCATCATCACTCTCGCAGGCAATGCGAATGCCAACGTCAACGCCAGCCCCGTCACGGTAAATTATACTGATGCTGGCGGCGGCGCTGGAACGGTACAGGTCCTGTCGAGCACTGACACGTCCACCACGGTCACCGTCGTCTCGGTGCCTTCATCCCTCACGGTGGGTTCGCAAATGCTTGGTTCCACGGTTCTTGCGATCACCGGAAATTCCATCAACCTCGCGTCTCCAGCGGATTCGAACATTGCCACCAACCCGCTCGCAAGCAGTTACACGAGCGCCACGCCGGTTTATGTGAATTTCATCAATGGCAACCTGACCAGCGGCTCGGGCGACCTGTATATTCATGCCCTGCCCTTCGGCGGCACCAGCCGTCTGGGTAACATCAGTGCCAACATTATTGGTGCGGGAGCACTGGTGCTGGGGGGCAATATCTCCACTTCAGGACAAGCAGGGGTGATCCTTTCCGGCAGCAACACTTATGGCGGGGGCACTTTCGTCAATTCCGGAACCTGGATATTGAACAATCAGTCCGCCAACGGCATCTCGACCGTGGTCATTCCAGGGAACATCACGATTACGGGCGGGATGCATGACACCAATCTGACGAACAACAGCACGGTGCGCCTGGATGCCAGCAGCCAGATTCTCAACAGTGCCACCGCCACCCTGCAAGGCTCGGCTTTGTTGAACATGAACGGCTCCAACCAGACACTTGGCAGTTTGGTGTTCAACAACACCGGCGGCGGTGCTCCGACCATCGATATTAGTACGGGCCTGCTCATTTTGAACGGGAATCTCACCGCCAGTGCTTCCAGCGTTGGCAATGTTTCCTTGATTCAGGGTGGCACCCTTTCATCGAACACGGTTTCGGGCAGCTCTACGGTTACAGTGTCCAATACCTTCGGCCTGACCCCTGGAATGACGGTGGCCGGCACGGGGATTCCAGCGAACACCACCATCCTCTCGAAGACTACCACGGCGATCACCTTGTCCAACAATGCCACTTCCACGGCGACCAGTACCCTGACCTATGGCAGTGCGGGTGCGCTGAGCTTGAATGGCTCCGGCACGCTAGGAGCGCCCACAGACCGCACGTTCACTGTCAATCCCATTACCGTAAACGGTCAGAACGTGGCGCCGCTGCAGGCCACGCTCAATATCTCTGCACGTATTCTGGACGGAGGGACCGGTGTTGCCCGTATTCTCAAGGCAGGGACAGGACTTCTGCAACTCAGTGGTGCCAGCACGTTCACGGGTGGCGTGACAGTCAATGCTGGTGGATTGATCATTGGTGCCAGCAGCACGGCTTCGACTGTCGGCAGCACTCCCACCAGCGGACCTCTGGGCACCGGTACACTGACGCTGGCTGCTGGCACCAGCCTGCTTTCAGCCACGGTTGGAAACACGGTGGCGAACACCTTTGTGGCGAACGGCAGTTTCACCTTTGATGGTGCGAACAGCCTGTCGCTCAATGGGGGTTCCACTCTGACCACGGCTTCCACCATCACCGTGGCTGTGCCAGGCATGGTGGCCACCTTTGGCGGCAAGCTTTCCAACACAGGCATCCTGAACCTCACGAAAAATGGTCATGGTACGTTGAACTTCGCCACTGCGGTGTTGGCAACCGGCGTGGTCAACAACAACACTGTCAGCGGTACCACCACCGTGACAGATGGCAGCCTGCGCCTGACCAGCGCTGCCGGCCTGACCAGCGCCACACCGCTCGGCACCTCCGGGATCACCCTGAACGGTGGCATGTTGGAACTTCGTGGAGACGGTGCCAGTTCGTCCGGATCGATCACGTTTGGCAACAATGTCACCCTGTCCCAGACATCAACGATCAGCGTGGATCGTGTCGGCTCGAACATTGGCAACACGTTTGTCATGGGTCAGCTCGGCATGACCGCCGGCCAGACGCTCAACGTGCTCAGTGCAAACTCGTACAATTTGCGCTTTACCTCGGGCTCCTACACTAACAATGGCACTTTCACCTTTGCGCCTGCCGCAGGCTCGTCGGTGACGGTGGGGGGTAACTTCGGAGTGTCACAGGCGGTTGCGAACACCGGTTCCGGCATGCTCTTGTTGAGTGGAAGCAATGCCTTCACCACCGTTGTTGCCAACAATATTGGGGCTGCGCCGGTCATGAACAGCACTTCCACGCCGCTGGGTGTCGGAGCCTACACCTTCACCAATGGAGGCAGCCTGGTGGTGGCTCCGGTGGGTGCGGGTGCCGCTGGCGTTGGGACCTCAGCCCCTGCGAACTACAATTCTGGTGGACTCACCGCCCGTTATTTTTCCGGTGGTGCCACCAACATCAATTCCGCATTTGGTTCTGGCATGGCTCCCGCAGCGGTTGTCACGGGCCAGCCCCTCGGGGATTTGAGCCTGAATAACCGTCCGGCTGGCGTCACCAACCAGGCGGGCACCATGGTCACCTACACGGGCCTCATTCAGATCGTCAACGCTGGGAATTATGCCTTCCAGATTGCGGAGGACGACCAAAGCCAGCTCGTGATCAACGGCGTCACTGTTGCCGGCGCGAATTCGACGGTGGCTGGAGGCGGCAAATCGCCATCTCTGGCTGCGGCAGGCACCGGCGTCATCAATTTGAGCGCTGGTTATCACACGATTGTGCTGAAGACCAACAACCTTTCGGGTTCAGGCGGCTTCCAGCTTCTCTACGGCAGTGCTGATGCAGGCACCGACACTTCGGGCAACAATCTTGCCACGGGCTCCAACGGCATCACGACAGCAGCTGCGAGATTGCAGGCCGTGACGAACTCCCGGCTGTTCTTCCTGAACACGACGGCGAGCGCCACGAACACTTTTGCCGCTCAGATCAGCAATGCGTTCACTCTTAGCGCCGGGAACACTGCTACAGTCGATGGTCAGGGAACGGACATCAATGCCACTGTTGCTAGCCTTACCCTGGGCGGTGCTGGATCGGCGCTCACTGTGAGCAATCAGTCCGGCACGGGCTGGCTGGGAGTGGCAGGAGCTACCACCATCTCCGGATCTGCCGTCCTGCGTCCGACCTCCGGTACTTTGAATCTTTTGGGCGGCGTGACCACGAACACCGCTTCGACCGCCGTGACCAAAACCGGAAACGGCACCCTCATTCTCGGCGGCACCTGGGGCGGCACAGCCGCTGGCACGGCGACGCTGATGGTCGGGCAGGGTTTCCTGCAACTCACCTCTGCGAGCGCGCTGCCCGGCGGCGGCACCACCATCACCCGGCAGCTCCAGGGCGCCCAGTTCCTGAGTTCAACCACCGCTAACAGCAGCAGCACGGTGACGATGGCCGCAGGGGACACGTCGGGGTTGCGTGTCGGTATGGCCGTCACCGGCACGAACATTCCCGCCAACACTTTCATCACCGCCATCACCAACAACAACACCTTCACGCTGAACAACAGCGCGACGGGTGCAGCCACCAATGTGCTTACGTATGATGCATCGCGCCTGACGGTAAGCTCTACCACCTTGGCATCCAGCACCACGGTGAGCGTGGGCTCCACGGCTGGGCTGGCAGTTGGCATGGGGGTCAGTGGCACAGGCATACCCGCCAGTGCGTTCATCACCGCCATCAGTGGAAACACCATCACTCTAAACACCGCTGCGAACCAAGCCGGAACCAATAATCTGATTTACGACACCTCCAGCCTCACGATCAACTCCACCACAGCCAACAACAGTCAGACGGTGACGGTTCCATCCACGGCTGGTCTGGCGGTGGGCATGCGTGTTTCCGGCGGCATCGTGCCTGCAGGTTCCTACATCACTTCAATCGTCAATGGCACCTCGTTCACCATCTCGCAGGTGACGCCAAACGGTGGTGCTGGAACCTCCAATCTTGCCTATAGCTCCGAAACTTACGGTGCCCTGGACTTGAACGGCATCACAAGCGTGGCTGGCAATATCACACTGAACGGCGTTTCGCCTGTTTTGCGTAATTCGACTGCACCAGCCGCGCTTTACAACAGCAGCACTGCTGCTGCGAGTGTCAGTGGCACGATTTCTATTGGCGTTGCTGGATCTCTCAATCAGGCGACGGCGATTGGCGGCTTTGGTGACATCACCCTCGGCGGTGTCGTGCAAGATGGCGGCACTGCGGGAACAGCTTGGAGCAAGGTTGGGCCGGGAACGCTCACCCTTGGCGCGAACAACACATTCACCGGTGCCCTCAATGTTAGCGGCGGTATCCTGCGGCTTGGCAATGCCGGTGCCCTCGGAACAGTCGCAGGCGGTACCACCATCAGCAATAATGCGACGCTGGATCTCAATGGCCAGGCGGTGAGCTTGGCGGAGGCGCTGACCCTCAGTGGTGCAGGCACCACAGGCCTGGCCGCCAGCAACACACTTGGCGCGCTCATCAACAGCAGTGGCACCGCTGCCAGCTACGCGGGAACGATCAATCTCGCAGCCGCCAGCAGCATCAACATCGGCAGCGGAAGTGGAATCACGACATTGAATGGAGTGATTGGCAGCTCGGGTGCCAACAACTTCACACTGACCAAGAATGGCGCGGGGACATTGATCCTCACCGCCTCCAACACCAAGGGCAGCACCACGGGAGGATTCTTCACCGTGGTCAATGCTGGTACGCTCACTCTTAGCGGTGCAAACGGCACATTGGGTGGTGGCACAGCCGCCACCACCACCACCGTGAACGCCGGAGCCACGCTGAATTTGGACAACTCCACCAATGCGCTGAACAACCGTCTCAGCACTCGTCCGGTGACGCTGAGCGGAGGAACATTGAGTCTGACCGCCAGCAGCACGCCAACGGCCACCCTTGAGACAATTAGTTCGGGCGATCTGATCTTTGCGGCCGGAGCCAGCCGTGTTCTGCTCACACCCAACACCAAGGCAGCTCAAATTTTGATTGCTGGCAGCGGTTCTGTGGTGCGTTCTGGCACGGGGACGGGGCTGGTGGCCGGCCTTGGCCTTGGTGGGACTTTCAACGGCGCGAACACCTCCACTATCAATTTCGACACGACTGCTCCCTCAATCACTGGTGAGGCTGGCAATGTTGGCAATGTGACGGTGCTCACCAGTTCTACTGGTAGCACTGCGGTCACGATTTCTGGCGGCGCACCTGCGGGGTTGGTGGTCGGCTCTAGCCTGCTTGGGGCCAGGATCACTGTCATCAACGGCAGTAGCATCACTCTTGCCGCCAACGCCAACCAGAACATTGCTTCTTCCACGTCCACCGCCTTCACATCTCCGAACCGGGCCATCTTGCCGTGGCTCCTGGTGGATGACACCGGAACCAGCGGCACTGGGGTGAGTTTCGCGGCGATCTCATCTGCTGGAACGGGCAGTGTCGGCCTCATGAAGCTGACCCTGGGCACGGATACGGTCAATGACTTGCTGCCTGCTGGCAATCCTAACGTGTATTTCACGACGGGCATTACGACCGCTACCGCGAATGCTGTCACCACTCTGAACTCCTTCACCTTCACTGGCGGTACCTTGGCGATCGCCAGCGGCAGCACCTTGTTGTTGAACAGCGGCGGCGTGCTGGCCACGGCCAATGCCAGCATTACTGGCAGCGGAGTTCTGGCCGCAGCGAACGGCTTTAACCGCGAGTTGATTTTCCATGTGACTGGCGCTTCGACGCTGAACGTGGCACCCAGACTGTACACCGTTTCCGGGTTGACCAAGGCGGCTGGCGGCACCTTGAACCTGCAATCTCAGGCAACTTATCTTGGCAACACGACCATCAATGGTGGCATCCTGCAACTCAACAGCGGCGCTGCGCAGACTTTGTTCACCTCGTTCACGACTGCGCCTGCGGCAGGGGGGTCGGGATCTGGGCCGAGCGGCCAGGTCATGCAGGTGAACAGTGGAGCCACGCTTGATCTCGTCGGCAGAAACCAGTCCTTGGCCAACCTGAGCAGCGCTGGCACTCTTTCCGGCACGGGAGGAACCGTGATTAACTCCAACGCCACGGCCGCCGTCTTGCGTGTCGGCATACAGACTGCCAGCACGTGGGCGGGGAACATCAGTTCAGGTACTGGCGCGATCAATCTGGTTCGCGACGGTGCGGCTGCTTGGACCGTGAACTCGGCAAACACGATGAACGGTTCCCTCACGCTCCAAGGGGGCTCTACGGTGCTTCGGGATGCGGGCACTTTCCAGGCGGCCAGTTCGATTACCATCCGCCGGGCCGGTTTGGTCTGGAATGACACGGTGAGCCAGGCTCAGGCGGGACGCTTGCTCAGTACGGCTGGCATGACACTCAATGGCGGCGGGTTCCTTTACCAGTCGCGTTCAGGTGCCAATGGAGCGATCACCCTCGGTGCGCTCACGCTTGCAGGTGGCTCATCATTTATCGCCGCCCAACCGACCAATGGCACGGCCCAGATCACCTTTGCCAGCCTTGGCACACGTGCTACCGGCGCCACGGTGACATTTGGCAGCACTCCAGGTGACAATGGGCGGATTCTCTTCACCAGCGCCCCGACTCTGACGAACGGCATTCTGGGTGGCTGGGCCGTGGCACTTGGCGTGGATCCGGTCGCGGGCGGTTCCAATAATGCGGAATTCGCCACTTATGAAACAGCTTCGGGAATACGTTCGGCGGGCAACTACACCACTGTGTTCACTAACGGGCAGACCATTGCCACAGGAACATCATTAGCGACTACCAACGTGCGTCTTGGTTCGCTTGCAGGTTCGGCCACCAGCACGGTCACGCTGGCTGCCGGCGGAGCCACGATCAACAGCCTCTCGATGAACAATGGCGCGGTGAATCTCAATTTTAGCAGTGCATCTGACATTTTGACCGTGACTAGCGGCGGATTGCTTGGTGGCTTTGACAACACGGTCCGCAACCTCGGCTCTGCCGCCTTGCGGGGCATCCTGACCGCCGGAGCGGGTCAGAGCGAACTGTTCCTCTACAACGGGCAGAACGTGATGACGGTGAATTCCGTGATCGCCAACAACAACACGACCATGAACGTCATCTTCGACGGTTTGAGCCAGGTCGCGGGTACCAATCAGACTGCGCCGACGATCAATCTCACGGCCGCGAACACCTACACTGGCACCACCTATGTCAACGGCGTGATCGTGAACCTCAATGCGTCTTCTGGTCCTGCCATTCCGGGCAATTTGATCATTTCTGGCGGCAACAACAGTGGTGCCGACTCACTGCCGATTGGCAATGCGTCGGTTTTCTTGCAGCAAAGCAACCAGATAGCTTCATTGGCAACTGTGACCATGAACGGCGGTGGTTTGCTGAACCTCAACAACTTCAATAACACCATTTCCAATCTTGCATTCACGCATGATGGTGGTGTCACAGGTCCGGCTGTCATGACTGGAAGTGGCACGCTGGCAGTGGTGGCCGTCCGTCCTCTCACCGCCACTACGACGGCAAATTCCAATCAACTGGTATTCTCGGTGGCTTCGGGGGCGACGATCGCGGCGGGCACTTCTATCGGTGGTGCTGGCATACCGACAGGGACCACCATCTCAAGCAATTCCAACGCGACCAATTACACCATGTCCGAAAACGCCACGGCGAGCGGCACGGTCACGATTCAAAACAGCGCCAGCACCACCGCAGGCACTGCCGCGCTGACCTTCACGATCGCGCCGAGCGCCAGCGCCCTGGCCGCTGGCACCCCTGTGAGTGGTCTTGGCATCGCTGCTGGCTCCACCATTTCCAGCGGTTCCGGGCTGAGCTACACGCTTTCCCAGACTTCCACTGCGGCTTTGTCTGGCAGCGTGACGGTCGGCGGCATCATCACGGCCTCCAGCCTGGACAATGGCAGCGCAATTCCGGTGCTGAACGGCTTCCTGGACATCAGCGCGGGGCAAAACTTCAATGTGGCCGCTTCTACCGTGATGCCTGGCCAGATGGGTCTTACCGGGCAGATCGGGCTTGCGCTGAATGCCGCAATGAACACCGGCTTCATCATCAAATCAGGCAATGGGGTGCTCGGTATCGGTGGTCAGAGCGCCTACTCCGGCGGCACCTATGTCAACTCGGGGGCACTCGCCTTCGCGCAAAATGGCGCGTTCATCGGCAATTCACAGGTGGTACTGGCGGCTAGCACGTCCCTTGATGCTCGCGGACTCGCAGGAGTGGTCGGCTCCGTCGCTGGCTCCGGTTCCATCACGAACTACAGTCTCAACACGCAAGGCACTGTGGTGACGGGTTACGACAACTCGAGCGGCACGTTTTCCGGAACTTTTTCGAGTCCTTTCGTGAATGGTCTTCTCAACGTGACCAAAATCGGCAGCGGGACTTGGAATCTGACTGGCAACAACAACGCCTCGGTGTCCAACACATTCACTGTAACCCAGGGTGCGGTGACGCTCGACGGCGGATCAGGCCAGTCACTCAACTTCCGCGCCTATACTCTGAATTCGGGCGGGGTGCTGAACATTGACAATCGCACCAACGACGTGGCCAACCGCCTAGGCGTCAGTGTGGACGGCACTCCTGGAGCCTACTCGGACATCAGCACCACGTTGTCCAACCGGACCACCAACCTTCAGGGGGGCGCGCTCAATTTCTTTGGTGTGACCGGCTCACAGCTCTCCCAGACCATCAGTGCTATCACGACGGCTGGTTCCGCGACCGTAAACCTCTCAGGGGGAACCACTGCCGGCTTCTATGTTGGCATGCCTGTGGACGCCACCACTTTTATCCCGGCCGGTCTTCGTGTGGCGTCCATCGTCAGCTCCACCCAATTTACCCTTTCTTCGGGAACAGGAGTCACGGCAGGGACCGCTGATACCAACTTCCTCGGAAGAAGCGATAATCTTGGGGCTGTAAACATCCAGAATGGTGCCGGTGTCATCACACTGTTTCCAAACACAGCGGTGGGAACTGCCACTGTGCTTGGATTCCGTTCCATGAACAGCATCGCTGGCAGCAGCGCAGGCGGCACCCTTCTGCTGCGTGGAACCTCACTCGGAGCTGGAACACTTGGCACAGGGACGGTCGGAGTTACGAACTTCGTCGGTGTCTCTGCGCCTGCACAGATTGGTTCTGGCGGAGCTGCGGGCACCACCACCATGAGCATTCGTCCAGACATCATTGGTGACACAAGTCTTACCGGCAACGGCACGGGATTTGTCACCTATTTTGCAGGCAGAGGCTTCCGACTCCTGACAGCTGGTGAACAAGCGTCCACCTTGGGCACACAGCCGCAGATCGCACCGTTTTCCGCCGTCAGCCCGAATACCAACGTGCGCCTGACCGCGCAGCAGAACCTGACCGCGAATTCGACCATCAACAGCCTAGTGCTTGATTCAGGGAGCGGGGTGTTCATGGCAGCGGGCACGCTTTCTTCAACGGTCAATCCCTCGGGCAGCCTTTACAACGTCGCGGGCGGCCTGCACACGCTGACGGTGACATCTGGAGGCATCCTCTCGCTGGCAAACAACAATGGCATCCGCGGCGGCGTGCTTGCACCAGGAGCGAACAATCAACTGATCTTTCACAACGTGGGAGATCTTGTGGTGAACAGCTTCCTCTCTGGAGGCGCTCAGGGCCTAACCAAGTCTAGTGCTGGCAAACTCACCCTGAATCGCGCTAGCTACATCACGGGAACGACCACGCTCAACGCAGGCACCTTGGAACTTGGGGCGGGAGCCAATACCCTGCTGGTAACAACCGGAACCACCACCGCCACTGTCTATGACCTGCGTGTCAATGGCGGCATCTTGGATGTGAAGGGGGGCAATCTCGCCGTTGGGGCGATCTCCAACAATGCGACAGCGAATGTCGGCGGCACCAACGTGGCACTATCGGGCAGCGGAGGCACCATCACGAATACGGGAGCCACGCCTGTCACGCTGGTCACCAGCACTGGCACAAGCTCCAGCTTTGGTGGCGTCATCACCAACTCAGGAGGTGCCTTGTCCTTCACCAAGTCGGGGTCAGCCACCTTGATCCTCACCGGAGCCAGCACCTACACCGGAGCGACCAGTGTTCTGGGTGGCACCTTGACTCTGCGTGATGGTGGGTCGCTTGCCAACACCAGCGCCATCACTGTGGGCTACTCGACGCTGTTGCTCGACAACCAGGGCCTCAGTAACAACACGGCACGCATCAACGCATTGGCTCCCGTCACTCTGAATGGCGGCTCATTGACCATCAACGGTCGCCAGTCGCTTGATGCCCAGACCATTGGCGCGGTGACCTTGGGCCAAGGCTCTTCGGCGATCACAATCAACGAGTTTGGTGGTGCCACCACTGGCGGCTACGCGCTCACCCTGGCGGACCTCAACCGCGTCGCTGCCAATGGTGGTGTGGTGAATTTTGTGCCCGGCTCTGGCCTGACATTGGGGGGCACCACGAATACCGCCACGGCCGGTGCCCAGCCGCAGGTTTTCCTCAGCCAGGTCAATGGCAGCGCGTTCAGCCAGAGCAGTCTGGTCAACGGCATCATCGGCGGTTGGGCGGTGGTGGTGGTCAACGGGTCTGAGTTCGCTAGTTACAAGGACAGCCTCGGGGTCAGCCAGCTAAGTAATACGGGTGCTGGTTATGCTAGTTATGCCAGCAGCGACTTCACTACTGCTGCTGCCACTGCGAATGTGAATGAGAGCAATGCTTCCCGCACTTTGGCAGCGAGTAGAACGATTAACTCATGGCGCATCACCAACGGAACGACCGAGACCTTTGGTACGGCTGGAAATGCGGCCACCCTGACAATTGCAAGTGGAGGGCTGATTACCACGACAAGCGTGACATTCAATCGTGGAGACATCAACTCTGCGATTACTTCAGGCAGTTCAGATCTCTTTTTCTGGGCCAATTCTGGCACCAACACGATGAATACCAAGATCACCGGCAATATTGGCTTGGTGAAATCGGGTAGTGGAACTCTTGTCTTGGGTGCGGCGGCATCTTTGGCCTCGAATACCACGAATACTAGTGCCGTGGTGACAATGACCACTACCGCTGGTCTGTTATCTGGGAGTGTGGTTTCTGGCTCCGGAATCACGACTGGCACCACCATCCTTTCAGTGGATAGCCCGACGCAGGTTACCCTTTCCCAACCTGCGACGGCGAACGGTGCAAACGTGGTGCTGAATTACAGTCTCGGGAACAATTCGGCAAACGTGCTCTCCAGCAACGTTGTCGCCCGCAATACGATCATTGTTGGAAACACGACCGGGTTGACCGTTGGACAGACGGTTACGGGCACTAATGTTTCAGGCAGCCCAACAGTCGTTGCCATTCTCAACGGTAATCAGGTGGTCATTTCATCCAACGCGACGGCGGCGGGAACGGCGAACCTGAATTTCACGGCGGTGACTCCGCAAAACGGCAGCATCAGCACCACTACGACTGATAAATCCACCATTGCGTCTGTGGGCACCACCCAAGGTCTTACGGTTGGACAGACGATCACAGGTACTGGTATTCCTGGCGGGACGACCATCGCGGGTATCCTCAATGGAACTCAGGTACTTCTCTCTGCCGCCGCAACGGCAACGGCAACCAATAACCTCACCTATGGTACATATACCCCGGTGAATGGTTCCGTCAGTTCCACTACGGTGAATGGCACACAGGCCACGCTCGCGAGTACGGCTGGACTCGTCATCGGTGCGCCGGTGGAAGGCGTGGGAGTCGCTCCTAACACCGTCATTGCCGCCGTGAACAGCCCGACACAGGTGACACTGTCGCAGCCTGTGACAGCCAGTGGCACGGGCGTCTTTGTGAATTACATACCTGGAAGCACGGTGACACTTAGCAGCACCACCAGTACCAGCAGTCCTGTGGTATCAGTGAGCAGCACAAGCGGTCTGGTCGTTGGCCAGCCGGTCACTGGCCCTGGTATTCCGAATGGCACGACCATTACCTCAATCAATACTGCTAACTTACAGGTGACGCTCTCGCAGACCCCAACGGCCAGCGGGACAGCCTCCCTTGTTTACACCACTGGCACGCTTAAAAACGTCAACGACTACACTGGGACCACCATCGTTAATCAGGGTATATTGCAGCTTTCCACCGGTGTTTCTGGCACCCAGCTCATCCCGGGCGACATCCGGATCAACGGAGGTGCGCTGAACTTCGCGAACACCAACACCGGTCAGATCGCCCCTACTAGCAACATCACCCTTTCCGGCACAGGAACTTTCACATTGCCCAACTATGGCACGTCAGTTCAGAACACCTTTGCTAGTTTGACCTTCAACGGCAATGGCGGCACTGCTGCGCCTACGTTTAGCTTCGGCACCCCCACCGCCTCGAGCACCGTGGTGCTCACGGCGGCCAATGCCATCACCGCGAACAATGACAACTGGGCGGTGACTCCGATCATCAGCAGTGGCGCTGTCGCGGTTAGCGCACTTCAACTGAACAATGCCGCCCCTGTCATCAGCGTGACCGGTTCCGCGCCAGTTGGGCTAGCTATCAGCGTCCCGATTACGAGTGCTGGCGGCGTGGTCACCAAATCCGGTGGTGGAGCACTTTCGCTCACCGGCCTCAGCACCTTCACCACGGGCTTTAATCTGTCTGCGGGCACCTTGATTTTCGGTAATGGCAACACCTCCCTGACCGCAGGGGCGCTGGACATTGCCAGCAGCGCGATCGGCACAGGATCGCTCATCCTGGGAGATAGTGCCACTATCCTCGCTGGCGGCTTCACGGTTATCAGTTCAGGCACGACGAACGGTTCGTCGGCTGTCACGCTGACCGGAACCAATGGGCGTCTCCTGACTGTGGGCCAGATTGTCAACGGCACCGGTGTTCCAGCGGGGTCGTTTGTGTCATCCGGCATCAGCGACACCGGTTTCGCATTGTCGTCTCTTGCGACTACCACCGCTACCAACAACCTCAACTACACCACCTGGCTTGCGAATGCGATCACGGTAAACGGCAATTTCACGTTTGGCGGCACTTCCGCCGCGAACAACCTCTTCCTCACGGGGGTGATGAACCTCGGTACGGCGGCACGAACCATGACGATCACCAGCCCCTTTGTCACGGCTTACCTCAACGGGCAGATCACCAGTGGAGCGCTTTCCGGCATCGTCATCGCAGGCGCTGGCACCGCAGTTTTTGCCAGTTCCGCCAACAATTACACGGGCAGCACGACCATCACGGGGGGCATGCTGAGATTGGGGGCTGCGGGGGTGATCCCTGACAACTCCGACGTGGTCGTCGCGGCAGGCAACACCCTGACCGGCACCACGGGCGGCACGCTAGATCTCGCAGGTTTCTCCGAAACCGTGGGATCGCTAGCGGGTGGAGGTCTGGTGACCAATTCCGGGTCGGCGGCCACATTGACTGTGGGCGTATCCAATCTGGCCCAGGCCACCTTTGCCGGGATGATCACCAACAGCACCAATGCCTTGAGCTTGGTCAAAGTTGGCACCGGCACCCAGACTTTGACCGGTCTGAACAACTACCGGGGCAGCACCAATGTGACGGGTGGCGTTTTGGAGGTCAACACCCTGGCGGATGTCGCACCAAGCTCGATGGGGAACGTGGCCTTGTTCTCGAACGTCAATCTTGCGGGAACGTTGCGTTTCATTGGCTCGGACGCCGCCCGCAGCACCACCACCCGGGTGATCAACCTCACCGGTGCCGGTGTTCTCGACGCCTCTGGAAGCACTCCTCTCGTGCTAAGCAATTCGGCGGCCGGCACGACGACCAATGTCACCAGCAGCGGCAGCGGTCTCACGACCACCAATTTCGCCATCACCCCGGGGACCACCACCTACTCGGTGGCTCCCACCTTGGCCATTAATGGCGGCGGCGGCACAGGTGCCACTGCCACGGCCGTGCTCAACAGCAGCGGGCAACTCGTAGGCATCACCATGACCAACACCGGCTCCAACTATACCACCGCCCCAACAGGGATCACCCTGAGCGGCGGCACCACTACCTTCGCCGGGACAGCTACGACTTTTGTTGGCAACGCCTCCAGTTTTGCCGGTGTCACCTTGGCGGGCACCGCGCCGTCCAATTTGGTGCTAGGAACTACGATGTTTGGGCAAACAGTCACCGCGATCAACGGCACGGCGGTCTCGCTCTCCGGCACTGCCAACCAGACGGTCACGGTTAGTACTTCGGTGCCGTTTGGCAGCACAGTGGGTGTTGCGTCCAGTTTGACCACATCTCCGAATGTTACGCTGCGTGCCACGGCTCCCAGCACCTTGGTGGTGGGTTCCACCCTGTTGGGGCGGCGAGTGATCTCAGTCAGCGGTACCAATGTAATCCTGGATGGAAATGCCACATCTGCGGTGACCAATGCCAATGTCGTTTACGGTGGTGCCAGCGTCACGGGAGCTGGCAATAACCTCACCTTGCAGGGAACCGGCAGCGGCACAATCGCTGGTCCGATAGCTATCACCACCGGTGCCTTGACCAAGTCTGGCAACGGCACCTGGACACTGACTGGCAACAGCAACTACACGGGCAACACCACCGTCAGTGCCGGGACGCTGGTGCTCAACCAGCCTGCGAGTTCCACGGCTGCCCCGGGATTGGGAAATACCGCGATCACGGTCAATGGCGGCACTTTGAACGTCCAAGGGAACTACTTTGCAGGTCTGACCTCGGTGGCGGCATCTGGTGCCTCCTTGACGGTGAACGCAGGAAGCACATTGAGCCTGTCTAACAACGCCATCGGCACCTTCACCATCCAGCAGAACGCCACCGGACCGGCCACTGGTCTGACTTTGGGCTCCGGCAGCAGCACGCCGGTCAATCTCCTTCTGGACATCAATTCGGGCGGAGTCACGCAAATCGATCGCATCAACGTCACACGTGGAATCACCATCGCCGGACCTGTGGAAATCGCACTCGCGCCTGTTTCCACGGCCACTAGCCTCTCTTCCGGTACCTACACCTTCCTCTCCGGCAGTTCGCTTTCCAATCCACTCAATCTAAGCCTGACGAGCTCCGGTCTCATCCTTGGCTTCCAATCGTTGACCGGCAACACCAACGGCACCACGACGATTTCCATGCCAGGCGGTACCACCGGGCTCGTCATCGGCATGAACGTCACAGGCACAGGCATCGCCACCGGTGCCACCGTCGCCGGAGTCGCCGCGAACTCGGTCACCATCAGCACCGCAGCCAGCGGCAGTGTGTCTAACAATGCCTTGACCTTTGCCAACAATTACACGGTGACGCTCGGTAACACTGCTACGACGGCGACATTGACCTTGGCCTCAGACGTCACCAGCTCGTGGTTCTGGACCGCTGGCAGCAGCAATCTTTCTGATGTAAGCGGCAACTGGTACTCCACCGCCACTGGCACCGGAGGTGTCAACGGAACCCCAGGCGTCATTGACGACGTTTTCTTCACCGCCAACTCGGCCAACACGAGCAGGCTGGCGGTGACTTTGGGCCGCAATGAGCAATTCCGCACGCTAACTTTCACCGGCACCGGCACTACGGCTGCGAGCAATCCAGTTTCGATCAACAATTCCGGTGCCAACACCTACCGGATTTCCCTCAATGCTGGCGGACTCAATGTGCAAGCTGGCTCCGCCGCGCACACGATCAATGCCAATGTTCCCGTCCGTCTCCTCGCCAGCCAGACTTGGAACATCGCCAGCACGGCTGGCGTGTTCACCGTCGGCGGCGTGATCAGCGAGTCCACCACGGGCATCAATCTCAACGTGACGGGAGGCGGCACCCTGTATCTTCAGGGAGCCAACACCTTCAGCGGCGTCACCACCCTGGCCTCAGGTAGCTTGCGCGCCGACATCCTCGCCAATGGCAGCACGGCCAGCGCCCTGGGGGCATCCGCCTCGCTCGCCTCGAACCTGGTGTTTGGAGACAGCGCTGGAACTAACGCCGCGACGCTGGATTACCGCGGCGGAGCCGTCAGCACGGACCGTTTGTTTACCCTGGGACGCAACACCATCACCATCGACAATAGCGGAACCGGCGGTCTCAGCTTCACCAACACTGGCGCGCTGGCCTACCAGGGCAGCGGTGCGCGCACTCTGGCCCTGACGGCCACCTCCGCCCAAACGAACACCTTTGTGCCTGTGATCGGCGACAACGGCGGCGCGACAGCGTTGACCATGAGCGGCAACGGCACTTGGGTCATGGCACCGAACAACGGCATCCTCGCTGGTGTGACAGGCACCGCCACCGCTGGAAATACACTGATCACCTCCAGCGACACCTCACGCCTTGTTGTAGGCCAGGCTGTCATTGGCGAAGGCATCCCACTGGGTGCTTACATTACAGCGATCAATCCCGACACGAGCTTCACCCTGAGTGTTGCGCCGACCATCGGCGATGGACTGACCCCTGATGACTATGATCTCGGGGCGGGCAACTTTAACACCGGTGTGGTCACTCTCGCAGGCGGCGTGTTGAGGACCGACAACCTCAATGACATCGGCGTCGCCAGCGGCATCGGTCGTGGTGATGCCTCCAACACTGCTACCAACGCGGCCTCGCTGGTATTGAATGGCGGCACGCTCAGTTATAACGGGACCGGGACAAGCACCAACCGTCTTGTGACCCTCGGAGTCAACGGAGGCGTGCTGGACTCATCCGGAACGGGAGCGCTGGTGTTCTCGAATACTGGCCCAATCGTGGTCAACAGCGCCGGTGCTCGTGCTTTGACGCTCGGCGGCAGCGCGGACCCGGCCTTGTTGAACACCTTCAATCCCGTCATTGCTAATGGCAGTGGCACCATCTCGCTGGTGAAGAGCGGCACGAGCACCTGGGTGCTGGGTGCGGCGGGCAATGACTACACCGGCGCCACCACGATCAATGGCGGCGTGCTCCAAGTCTCCAATCTGGCAAACATCGGCTTCATTAGCAATATCGGTGCCGGGGTTGCAACGGATAATACCACCAACGCAGCCAGTCTGGTGCTCAATGGCGGTACGCTGCGCTACACAGGAACTGCTCAGTCCACGGACAGGCTTTTCAGTGTTGGCCTTTCGGGAGGCACCATCGAATCCTCCGGCACCGGAGCGGTGAATTTCACAAATTCAGGCAGCATGGGCTTCAACGGGCTGAGCGGTGACCGCACGTTGAGCCTTTTGGGCGTCAACACGGATGCCAACACGCTCAGCAATGTGGTCAGCGACAACGGTGGGGTGACCTCCGTGGTGAAAAACGGGCCTGGATCGTGGGTGCTCGGCGCGATCAACACCTATACCGGCTCCACCACCGTCAATGGCGGCAACCTGCAGGTCGGCACGTCTTCCACACATACCACGGGCGGAGCCGATGCGGGTGGCATCACCGTCAACTCGGGTGCCACGCTCTCTGGCGTGGGCATCGTGAATGGCACCGCAGGAGTCACCAACCACCTGATCGCCAGTGGAGCCACGCTGACACCAGGCGGCAGCTTTGGCACCGCCGTGGGGTCCATGGTCTTCAATGGTAATCTGACGCTGCAGGACAATTCTGCAGCCAGTTTCACGATCAACGGACGCACTGGCAATGACCTTGGCATTCTCTCCAATCTGCTCGTGGGTTTCTATGACACGGTCGGTGGTTATCGCGACCAGAGGCTCTCCACTTGGAACGCCGCCGTCATTGGCAGCCATGACGCCATCACAGTGAACGGAGTGCTCGAACTCAATCGCAGCCAGATCACCCTCTCCGGCGGTTACTTCGCCACGGCTGCCAGCGGCGACTTCATTGATGTCGGCGACTGGAACTCGCTCTCAGTGGGATCGACTTTGGATGTTGGCACCAATTACCGCAATGGCGGCGCTGGCGGTGGAAATCTGAATCTGCCCACCCTCTCAGGCCAGCTCGTTTACGACGTGAGCAAGTTTGCCACGGACGGCCTTCTCGTCATCCTCACCAAACCAGGCGACATCGCCGTCCGGCTTTACAACTACAACCTCACGGGCTCGTCCTCTTGGGGGGCCGCTACCAGCTGGCAGCCGCAGGAAGCGCCGAATGCCATCAGCAGCATCACCACCCTCAACACCAACATCTCCACCAGCGCCCAAGTGGCCCTCAATGGGGACAGAATTGTCGGCAAGCTCTTTCTAGGTGACACGAACAACACTCATGGCTTCACCATCACCCAAGGAGCCGGCAACGGGCGGTTGATCTTCAACAACGGTGCTTATGGATCTGCCGTTTTGAGCAAGGTGCAGTCCAACACCTCCACGGAAATGCTGTTCGTGCCCGTGCAACTCGCTAGCAATCTTCAGGTGATTCTTGGTGCGGGTGGTGCCTCCCCGCGTGTGGACATTGTCGGCTCCATTTCGCAGGCCAGTTCCGGCCTTGGTATCACGGTGATGGGCGGCGGGCGTCTGACACTCTCTGGAACCACAGCCAATAGCTTCAGCGGGGACACCTGGGTCACGAATCGTGGTTTCAGTGACGCCGGCAACCCCAACCTGGTGTTGGCCAAGGCCGCCACCGCTGTGGTTTCCAGCCCCTTGAGTATTCTAACCTTCGGCGGGTCCACAACGGTGAGCCTGACCAGCGGAGACACCACCGCATTGCGTCCAGGCATGGGTATCTTTGGAAATTCTGCCATCCCGGTCGGGGCCACGATCGGCACCATTCTGAGCGCTACCCAGTTCACGCTTTCCGCTGTGGCGACCAGCAGCGTTTCAGGCACTGCCAGCGCAGGTAGCTTAGCCAGAACGCTTGTGGCTCAGAATGTCAGTGCCAGCATCACCAATGGAAACAACAACGTGACACTGAACAGCGGCAATACTTCCAATTTCTTTGTGGGCATGCCGGTGAGCGGTACGGGTATCCCGGTCGGCGCCACCATTGCGACCATCAATGCGAACGGCACGTCGTTTACTCTCTCAGCCAATGCTACCGCCACCAACGCCTCCGCCGCCATTGCCGCGAACACGCAGAGTTTTGCTGCTACAGTCAATATCGGTAGCAATCTGGTCACGCTAAACACGGGCAGCACGGCCGGGTTCTATGTGGGCATGCCCGTCAGCGGTTCAGGTATCCCGGTGGGTGCCACGGTGGCAGCCCTGAATGCGAATGGCACCCAGTTCACTCTGTCTGCCAACGCGACTGCCACCAGTGGCAGCGCCGCCATCGTCGCCAGCGCGGGCGGCACTGTGGCCAGGACTGTCAGCACTGCGGGCTTCTATGTGGGCATGCCGGTTTCAGGAACGAATGTGCCGAATGGGGCCACAGTGGCCGCCATCATTGATGGCACCAACTTCATCCTGTCCACGGCTGCGTCTGCCTCCGGAACTTCTCTGACAACCTATGGAAGAGATGTCGTCAACGGCACCATTGTCGGCGGCCTCACCATTGGCGGAGTCAGCCGCGGCCTGGGCCAGGTAACCGGTGCTGGCAACAACACCGCCGTGGTGCAGTTGGGTGGCAACGAGCAGATCGCCGACGGGACGGTGATTCGTTTCGATGGTGCCGCCAACAACAACGCTTATTTCAAGATGGTCGGCAATAATGAGACGGTGGCGGGTCTCGCAGACTCTACCGGCGGCGGCGTGGTGGAAAATCTCGAAGGTGAAGCGCTCAGCGCCAGCAGCACGCTGACACTCCTGACCAGCGGCAGCCGCAGCTTCAACGGCATCATGCGTGACCGTGCCAACAACAACGGTACTGGTGTGCTGAACCTGGTGGTGGCCGGAACAGGGGAGCAGGCACTCTCCGGCGGCAGCATCACTTACTCAGGCACAACGACGATCAACAGCGGTGCCACCCTGGCGCTTACGAATACAACGGCGTTTGGCAACGGTTCCGGAACGGTGGGCTCGCGTCTCATCATTAACAACGGCACACTCAGTTTCCGTGACTTCACAGCAGCCTATTCCTTGAACCGGCTCATGCTTGGCGGCAGGATGGTGCGTGAAGGCGGTGGTACTGTGAATGTGGGCCTCGGATCGGCCACCACCTTCCTCAGTCGCGTCAGTTACGCCAGCGGCAACGCGCTCGTCACCCTCCCATCCGGCAGCACGACAACCAACCTGCGCACCGGCATGTATGTGTATGGTGTGGGCATCGCTGCGGGAACCAAAATTCAGTCCATCAACAGCGCCACCACCTTCACACTTTCTGCCGCGCCCACCACCAACACGCCTGTGGGAGGAGATTTCCTCGGCATTGCCGGTCATGCCACGAATGGTGTCGCGGTTTTGGATGCTCCCGGAGTCACTTCCTTTAACCCAAGCACCTTCGGCTTCATTGGCGGGAGCGTCCCTTTTGACTTCCGAGTCACGAATGGGAACTTCGACATCCGCGGGGTTCAGACTTTGACCCAGGTGAGCTTGGGACGTGTGGTGCTGGAAAACGGCTCCCTCAACATCCGCGGCACCGGGGACAACGTGACCAACGGCGCATTGGTCACTGTCAACGGTGCCATGGTCATCAACGGGAACGTCAACCTAGTGGGGGCGAACATGCTCGTCTCGGGTACCACTGGTGCCTTAGGTTCCCCAACTGCGATCAACATTTCCGGCGTGGGCAATACTGTGTGGGGCAACGGCAGTGGACAGGGACTTGAAATCCAAAACAGTGCTAGCACTCTGGCAATCACTTATAGTACGACCCGTATCGGTGATAGCACGGCGATAAACCTCAATGGTGGTCGGTTTCTGTATCGTAGCTTTGGAACGGGAAGCGAGGCGTTCGCTGAAACCGTGGGACAGCTCACACTCACTGGTGGTGCCAATATGATTAGCACTACCAAATCAAATGCTGGCTCAAACATCGTCACCTTTGAGGGGCTGACGCGTCAGGCAGGCAGCATGATCAACATGGAAGACTCTTTTGCTCTCGGCAATTCAGGTGCTTCAAAGGTGATGTTTACCAACGCACCTACGCTTGCCGGAGGCATCATCGGCGGCTGGGCGGTCGTGGGCAGTGAGTTTGCCACCTACAATGCCACCGCTGGCGTCACGGCGGTCAACTCGGCTGCATCGACTCAAATTGCAACTGTCAGCACGACCTACACCAGCAGCAGCAACGTCAGACTTGCTTCAGCGCAAACGATCAACTCAATTACGGTCAATTCAGTGAACCTGCGTGGCTTCAATACCACGATCAATGCCGGAAACACGCTGACCATCAGCACGGGCGGGGTGATTAATTTTGGTTCGACTCTTGCGGGCGGCATGGTGACGGCAGGTGCGACCTCCGGCTACGACCTGATCACTCATATCACCGGAGGCACGACCACCATCACGAGCCTCCTGGTCAACAACGGAGCCTTTGAGATGAATCTGGCCAAGTCTGGGCAGGGCACGCTGCAGTTGAGTCCTGGCTTCAGCCGCACAGGCTCTTACACCTCTGGTCAAAGCACTGTAACGATGAGCGGCGGTGCCAACACCACCGACATGCAGGTCGGGGCATTGGTGAGTGGTCCCGGCATCGCCGCCGGCACCGTGGTGGCAAGCGTTTTGAGTGGCTCCCAGTTCGTGCTGTCCAATGCACCGCTGCAGACACAGACTGGAACTGGCCTTACGTTTACGCAGGTGAACACCTATTCAGGTAGGACGTATGTGAATGAGGGAACCCTGCGCATCACGAGGGAAACTGACTTGGGTGTCAACCCTTCGAGCTTCCGTGCGGACCAACTGGTGCTGAACGGCGGCACTTTGCAGGTGAATGCCACCATGGACATGAATGACGTCAATCGCGGCATCACGATCGGGGCCGCCGACGGGCGTTTCCGGGTCGCTGACAACAGAGTTTTGACCATAAGTTCTGCCAACATCATCAGCGGTGCATCAGGACGGTTGATCTTGAGTGCGACATCGGGTGGTCCTGGCGACAATCGTGGCATCCTCACCATTGCAGGAGACCATGATTTGTCCGGCGGTGTGGAGACTGAAGGGATCCAGTTTGGGACCACCGGCCAGTTGGCCTCCACTTTCTCCACGGGCAGCACACAGGTCGTGGTGAGCAGCACGGCTGGGCTTGAGGTCGGGTCCGCTATTTCCGGCAACAATATCGCCCAAGGGACAACAGTCGCTGCCATCATCAACGGGACGACCCTACAATTGTCCCAAGCCACCACCGGTGGTGGCACCAACGTCAGCCTGAACTACGGCGACTTTAATGCCCTCAAACTCACCGGGGACAACACCATCGGCTACATCCGCCTGAATGGCTCCGCGATCGTTCTCTCCGGCAACAACACACTGACGGGAGACATCGCACTCAACAGCGGCTTGCTGCGTTTGGGCGGGAACAACACGTTCAGCGGGAAGATTTATCAGCAGTCAGGTGAGATCCGCCTCGAAAGCGCCACCGCGCTGGTCACGACAGCAGGCATTGCGATCAATCTGGCCACCGGTGTTTTCAACCTGAACGGCTTTGATGCCACCTTCTCGGCCATCACCGGCGTTGGCACTGTGACGAACGATGGAGCCGCCCCGGCCACGTTGACGGTCAACACGGATGTCAACCAGAGCTTCCAGGGAGCGCTGGTGGACGGCCTGACCAGCGCCACGAAGTTGTCTCTGACCAAAACAGGTCTTGGAATGCTCTCTTTGGGTACATCAAACAGCTACAGCGGGGCCACGGTCGTGCAGGGCGGCGGCTTGGTGGTCAACAGCCTCAACAGCGGTGGTTTCGGCAGCAGCATCGGCTCTGCTTCCAACGCCGCGGCCAATTTGGTCTTGGACAACGCGGTCCTGCGCTTTGTCAGCAACACCCCTACCTTCACGGACAGGTCGTTCACCATGGGAGTGGGAGATTCTGCGGCCACCATCGTGGCGGATGGCACCCGGACGGCGGCGAGGATGAATTTCGGTCAGGCCGGCTTCTCTCCTGCTGTCGGCTTCACTGGCAGCGGCAACCGCACGCTGACGCTGAGCGGCTACAACACGGGCAACAACGTTTTCGCCCTCTCTCTTGGAGATGGCGCGGGCGGCTCCACCTCGCTTGTGAAAAACGGTCTGGGAACTTGGGTGTTGTCCGCTGCCAGCTCCTTCACCGGAGAAGTGCGTGTCAATGCGGGCATCCTCGCAGTGACTGCGGACGGTGCTCTCGGGGCGGCGGGCCAGGCAGGCATCGTTGTCGCTGGGGGAAACAACAACGGCAGTTCCATCCCCGGCGGTGCTAATGCCACCCTGGACTTCCGCAATGTCACCTACAACACTGCGGATGCGATCTACCTGGCAGGTGGCACCTTGGCCGCGACGACCGGAACCAGTTCCTGGGCGGGCGCTTTATTTGTGACCGGCAATTCCAGCGTGCTGATTGGCCAGGGAGCCTCGCTCGAAATCAAGGGCATTTTCGGCGGTGGAGGTGCCATCACCCAGTTCGGCGACGGCACTCTGATTTTGAGCGGCCAGGCTGACAGCTTTACCCGCAACACCATCAGCAGCATGTCGCCGGATCACACCGTGCAGGCGGGTACGCTCGTTCTTGATTATGCCAACGGCGACAGCAGTCGGCTTGCTGACACTGGACGAATCACCCTCGGCGGCGGGCGTCTCGGAGCCACGCTGGTCATGAGAAATGGAACAGGCCCAATCCTCGAGATCATTGCCGCGGCCACCATTGGCGGCGGCAGCAATCGTATTGATCGGACGAATAGCACGGCTGTACTGCGCATGAACTCGATCACGCGCAACACCGGCGCGTCGCTACGCTTTAGTGCGGACAACATTGCCAGCACTGACAATCTCAATGTTAACGGTATCTTGGGTGGCTGGGCCTATGTGGGGGATTCTGACTGGGCTGCTGTCAGCACGGCGAATGACACAAGCACAGGCACAGTGATCTCCAACGCAAGGCTTACTTTCGGCCAGTCTGTGAGTGGCACGGGCATTCCAGGAGGCGTGACGATTACCTCGATCAACGCCAATGGCAGCACCATCACCCTGTCCAATAATGCGACGGTCACCGCTACCAATGCACTGACATTTAATTCTATGACAGAGGTTACCACCGCCGCCTCAGGCAACATCACATCCAACAGCACGACGCTTACCCTCCCAGGCACCAACACAACTGCAGGTCGCATGATCGGCCAGACCATCTCCGGAGCGGGCATTGCCGCCAACACCACGATTGTGGGAATCCTCAATGGAATCCAACTGGTGCTCAGCCAGCCCGCCACTGCCACTGCGTCAGGTCAAACATTCACCTTTGTAAGCAGCGGCAACTCCATCTTCTCGGGAACCACCACAGGGCAGTTGAGTTCCAATAATTCGGTGGTGCTTGCCCAGGACGGTCTCATCAGCAGGTTCACTGGCTACATTAACAGCAACGCGGCCAATGATTGGGTGTTGCCGACAAGTCTCAACAACGGCGGCAACATGACCATCACAGGTGCCAGCACCCAGACGAACCGCAGCACGAACACCCTGCGTTTCAATGCTCCTGACAACACCCCGGGGAACAACTCCATGGCGGTGACTTTGGTGGGGGACAATTCGATCCTTTCCGGCGGGATACTGGTCACCCCAAACATGGGCACGGACTCCGCCCTCATCAACGGGTTGGGAACTCTCTCCGGCGGCTTTGGAACCACTGCGGACCTCTATATCCGCCAAAATAACACTGCCGCCACCATGGAAATCTCGGCAGTCATCGCCAACCGCACGCCGCCCTCCACCCGAACAGTGACCGCCTCGGGTGGTAGCACCACGATTTCGAGTATCAGCATTGCCGGACTCAACGTTGGTCTGGGCGTCTCTAGCAGCACCGGCAACATTCCGATTGGTGCGACCATCAGTTCCATCACCATCACGAACGCTGGTACTCAAACCGGCAACATTGTTCTAAGTAACGCAGTGACCGGCACGGGGGCTACCACAGTCGATCTGTCCTTCTCTCACAATAATGGTCTCGATAAGAATGGTGATGGCAGCTTGGTCTTGTCGGGCTTGAACACCTACACAGGTGCCACCACGATCAATGCAGGGGTTTTGACCGTGCGTCAGATCGGGGTGACCGGTGTCACCTCGGGCACGGCGCTCAGCGCGTTCAACCAGACGCTTGGAAATGTGCTGTCCCCTCCGACTTTTAGTAATCTGAGCGGAATCACATTTGGCCAGACTGTTTCCGGTGCCGGTCTGCCTGCGGTTGTCACGGTGAGTTCCAACACGACCGCCGGACTCACTTCGATCACTGTGGCGAGCACTGCCGGTCTTCAGGTGGGAACACCCGTGGTTGGAACGGGCATACCGCTTGGTGCCACCATCACCGCCATCAACGGCGCCACTCAAGTGAGCATCAGCAACAGCGCGACGCAAACGACCAGCGGCAATCTGATCAGTTTCGGCGGCTCCTATGTGACTGCAGTCAACGGTGCGCAGAGCACAGTGACGCTCCTGAACGGCTCCAACATCACCACGACGGGAACGAGTTACACGTTTGGGAACAATGTTGCTCTGGCGGAAAACTTCATCAATCTGGTAACTCTCACGGTGAATAGCGCCACCATCACGCTCAACGGCAACAACAGCACGGCCGGGCTTACCATCGGGCAAACGGTGACCGGCGGCGGTTTCCCTACTGGCACCAAAATTCTCGCCATCCTCAGCAACAACCAGATCGTGGTCGATCAGGATGCGACTGCCACAACCAATGCATTGCTCAGCTTTGGTGCCGCTCCCGCTGCGCTTATCTCTTCGTTCACTGGCGGCATGGCATCCGGTGCCATCGTGTCCGTCACCAGCACGCTGGGTCTGTTTCTGGGCCAGACCGTCAGCGGTGGCGGCATTCCGGCCGGCAGCGTTATCACCCAGATCATTGACTCAACGACGCTCCAGATCTCCAATGCCGTCGCCGGCACGGGTGCCCAGGGGCTGACGTTTGGTTTTGTTAACAATTTGCCCGCCAGTGTGGGCGGCACTCAAAATGTGACTCTGGTGCAGGGGCAGGCGACCATCAATCTCGCATCAACGGCCAGCCTCAGTGTCGGCCAGGCCGTCAGCGGCCTGGGAATCCCTGAAGGAACGACAGTGGCGGCCATTCTCAGCCCAACCCAGGCGGTGCTCAGCCAGTCCGCGCTAAGTGGTGGCTCCTCCATGCTGTCCTTTGCAGGCGCAGCAGGAGCGCTTGGAGCCTCTCGCAACAGCCCCGGAAACTTGGTTTTCAACGGCGGCGTCCTTCAATACAATGGCCTCAACTCCATGACTGATCGTGGGTTCACCATGAATTCAGACGCGGTCTGGGATGTTGGCAATGCCCGTACCACCTTGGTCATGGGCGGCAACTACGTCACTCCAGCCGCTCCAGACAGCTACGGTGTGATCAAGCGTGGTGCCGGTGTGTTGGAATTCCTCTCCACCTCCACTGGTGGTTACGGCCTAGACCGCCTGGAAGTTTATGATGGCACCCTGCGTGTGCGCGTGGTTCAAGACGACCAGTTTGTCCGTAGTGACATCGGCGGTCTGACTATGGGAGGTGGCACGTTCGAAGTCATTGGGTCTTCGCACCGGGCCACGACACAAAACATGCTTGGCGCTTTCCAATCCAAGGAGGGAGCTTCGGTCATTCGGGTTTACAGCTTTGGCAACTTCAACACCGATTTGGTGCTGCAAGATCTGACCAATCCTGTGGCGGTTGCTTATGAGCGTGGCAGCACTGTTCTTTTCAGTGAGAATCCGTCTGGTACTGGCAGCGCCAACATTCGCTTGGGCGGCGAATTCCTGCGTGATGTGCAGACCATCATTCCCCGTGCCGTTTACCAGACATCTTTGGACACGCTCAATCCCGGGGTCAATTACTTCGCCTATGTGGACTTTAACGGAGGCCTGTTCTCGGTGGTGGCTTCTGACAATATTTCGATTGGGGGCACGGCCGCACACACCATCCAGCCAGACCCCTCAGCATGGACCGGCAGCATGCACGTAATGGATGGAACCCTGTTCTTCGACTCCTTCAGCGGAGCTACTGGCTCAAACGCTGCGGCAAACACGATCCGCTTTTTCAACAGCGGCAACGAATTGCTGGCCAATTCGGTCCAGGGAAGCAATGTCATTAGCAATGTTTCAACCAGGCGTCTTGAGGTGGGGCAGGTCATTCGGGGCAGTGGTCTTGCTGATGGCACCACAATCACTGCGATCGATTCGGTCGCGGGCACTCTGACGCTTAGCAACGCGTTCCAGAACGTGAATACCACCAACGCCCGCTTCTACGTGCAGGCCGTGGCATCCAGCAGCATCACCATCACAGATCTGCTGACTCTCAATGGCGGCGCAATACTGCAGACCACCCATGCGGGCAATCATGCCAACAGCATCAGCGGCGGTGCGCTCACGAGCGCGCTGACCAATTCGGATGGGACCAGCGCGGACCTGATCATCCACAACTGGAACCCGCTTGCACCGCTTGCTATCTCGTCCGTCATCACGAACAACAGCAATGCATCAAGGATCGTGAATCTGGTCCATTCGGGAGACGGCACCACAGTGCTGAGTCAGGCCAACACTTACACGGGGGCCACCTTCCTCCTGGGCGGCGTCCTGCGTCTGGACAATGCTGCCGCGCTGCCGAATGCCAGCCGTCTCCGCCTTCGTGGCGGTGTGCTCGGTTTGAACTCAGGTGACTTTGTCCGGGCACTCGGCACCTCCGCAGGACAGGTGGACTGGGCGGCTAGCGGTGGGTTTGCGGCCTACGGGGCCACCCGAGTCGTCAACATCGGTGGTGCGGGCATCCAACTTACATGGGGGGCAGGTGGTTTTGTGACCGACAATGATTCCCTGATCTTTGGGGCCAGGGACACCGGTCGCCGAATCGACTTCGCAAATGCTGTCAATCTGGGGGGCAAGTACCGGATGATTGAGGTCGTGGAGGGAACTGCGGAGCAGTTGGGGGCTGCTTCAGGTTCTGGAGTTGGAGCCGTGGCAGGTGCACGCCTCAATGGCGTCATCGATGGCACTAACGGAGGCATTTTGATCAAGGCGGGGCTTGGCATTCTAGAATTGAACGCCAGCAACACCTACACTGGCGGTACTTCTCTGGCGGAAGGCACCTTGCGTGGCTTGGTGAACGGTGCCTTCGGTCCGGGCGCATCGCTGGTTAGCGTGGGCACCACCACAGATACCAGCGGCTCAGCGCTCGCGCTGGTCCTCGACTACAAAGGTTCCACGCTCAGCAACAACCTCGTCATTGGTGGGGTTAACTATGACGGCATCTCTGTCCTCAGAGTATCAGAAGCCGGGGCCATCGCCATCAATGGTGTCACCACGTTGAATCGTGGGCCTGGTCTCAACACCATCCTCAGCACGGCAGCGGGTCAGGCTGTCAGTGTTGCTGGGCAGATGACTGGTGGTGGAGGTTTGACAATGATTGGTGGCGGCACGGTCACGCTTTCGAATGTCAATAATAACTTCGGCTCCAGCACGGGCGCCAGTGGCCTCGGATTGGATGGTGCTATCATCGTACGAAATGGTACGCTGGTGGCTGCCGCCATTGGGGGGCTGGGTTCTGCGAGCAACGTGATCGAGTTGGGTGACGCCTCTTTCCCTCTCGCCAACGTGGACTTTGTCACCGCCGGAGCCTCCGTGCTGGGAGTGGAAAGGGCCGTGGGCTTCAATGTTGGCAACCTATCCGCTCTGGGCGGGACTTTTGTTACCGATGGGAATGGCACACTCTTCGGAAGTGGTCAGTACAACAACACTGGACCGGGCGCGTTCTACAATATTCAGGCGACCATTGGATCCTACGCCTTCACTGCCGCCGACGTCAACAAACGCATCCTTATCAAAGATGAGGCAGCCTATGCTGAGAGGAATGGCGTTTATCGCATTGTTCAGATCAATCCTGATGGCACCATGAACCTGGTTCGTGACGCCGACTTCAGCACTTCCGCCAACATGCGCTATGGAACCCAGGTTTCTGTGGGCCCGGTGCTTGGCTCTGTGCAGACCACCCAAGGCACCTCGACCCTGGCCGTGGCTGTTGCGAGTGCTTCGCAGCTTTCTGCTGGAATGTCAGTCAACGGCTCTGGCATCCAGGCCGGCACCACAGTTAGTTCTGTCTTCACCTTGTCCTCCTCCGTCTTTGTCACCAGCGCCTCTGTTTCAAGCTCCTCAGTGACCGTGTTTTCTGTGCCTGCCACTTTGATCGTCGGATCGACGCTTCTGGGGCAGACCGTGACGGCAATCAGCGGTGACACCGTCACTCTGAGCGGCAATGCGAGCCAGAACGTCTCCAACAATAGCGAAAACTTCAGTTATGGCTCGGTGATTCTTTCGCAAGCACCCGTGAGCACGGGAACCGTTCAGCTGAGCTTCGGCAGTTCAACATACTACGTTGCATCACCCACCGCTGGCACTGTGAACAGCGTCGCCGACCCCGTTCATTGGCTGCGCGATACAGTGAACCCCGGCGTCACCTTGAGCATCGCGGCAGGAACCACGGCCATTTCCCAGAACATTGATGTCAACGCCAACGGCATCGGCACCACCAAGATCACCTCTGCCACTGCGGCCACCCTGACTGGCAGCGTGACACTTCAAAACTTGGTCTCAGGTGTGCGTGAGAACAAAACTTTGACGCTCGATTCCACCGCCACCGCCGGCAGGGGCTTGGAATTCGCCGGACTCATCAGTCAGGCAACCCCGGTCGATGCAGCGCCTGCCAATGATCTCCTCTCCTTGTTGAAGACGGGCAGCGGCACGGTCACACTCAGCAACTCAGCCGGTAACACCTATGCCGGCGGGACTACGGTGTCCGCCGGAACGCTCCAAGTCATCAATACCACCGGCAGTGCCACAGGCTCCGGCTCTGTGCAGGTTGCCTCTGGCGCTTCCGTGACAGGTGCGGGAATCATCGCTCCCGGGGCTTCCAACAACGTGACTTTCGCCACCGGTTCCACACTGGCGGTCGGCAGCACGAGCGGCACATCGGGAGAATCTTTCCGCGTTAACTTGAATGGCGGTTCCTTCACCTTTGGAGGAGATCTTTTGCTGACCATTTTTGCTCGTGATGCCGACATCACAAGCACAGAGGCGGACCGCCTGGTGCTGGGTGGCGCAGGAACAGTCAACCTTGCGGGAAGCACACTCAAGCTCGGCACATCCGGTATTTCTTCCAGTTCCTTTGTTGCCGGAGACCAGTGGAAGCTCATTGACTGGTCAGGGCTGACGAACAATTCCACCTACTTCAACGGCCTGAATTCTTCCACACAATATGTGAACAACATTGACCTTCCGACGCTTGGGAGTGGCCTCTTCTGGGATATCAGTAAACTCTACGACACCGGGGTGATCGCCGTCGCCGTGCCTGAGCCCGGCCGTCTGGCTTTGTTGCTGCTGGGAATGATCGCCTTGTTCGGCAGACGCCGCCGGCAGCGGCTTGAGAAGTGTTCCTGAAGACGAAATCTACACCAAGGGTGACATTGCATGGGGCGATTTTCGGCCTCCTCAAGTCATTACATGATAAATACACTTGTGATTTTGATGTCGAATCTTTATCATCGTGTCCATTAATCCAAAATTCGCATGCAAGACCACCTGACTTCCAGACATCGCAGGCGCCAGAAAGCCATCGCGCTCATCATCGTTATTTCTGTCGTGGCGTTGATGTCCCTGCTGATTGTTGCCATGTTTACGCTCTCCCAGACAGAGTACAAGGCCACCAACAATTACATCGCTGGCCGCAACGCGAAGCAGCTGGCGGACATGGCGGCCTACATGGTGCAGGCGCAGATCCAAAACGGCCAGAACATGCAAGGACAGCCCAATAATGGAACCTTCCATGCCACCCAGCCGGGAATGGTGCGTGTTTACAATGCAGACGGATCATTCAAAGAGGCTTACAAGCTCTACTCCAGTTCCCAGATGAAAGTCGCTGCCGCAGGCTCAAGCGGTGAAGGCGTTCTTCTGGCTGCTGACCAACTTGTGCCTTCCAACTGGAACAGCGACAGCATGAAAGCCCGCTATGTGGATCTGAATGAGCCGGTGATTCGTCCCGCCATCAACTCGGGCTCGGGAGGCAGTGGCGGAAATTCCAGCCAGACGTCCCTTTATTTCCCCATCATCGACCCCCGTGCTGCGCAGAACTCACTGTCGGGGTCAAACACTCAGTATACTCCGGATAATCCGCCGCCACGTAGTTCACAAACCAGCCAAGTTGAGGGCTTTTGGTATGCTAAAACAAATTCTGGTAGCGGACAGCCTTATGCGGATGTGGTGACGCCTCAGGACGTCAGCAGTTCGCAAAGTGACCAGCTCAGGCTGCCCATGCCTGTGGAGTGGCTCTATATTCTGCAAGATGGCACCGTGGGAGTCCTCAACGCCACCAACAAGTTTGTCAGCAGTTCTTCCGTGACTGCGTCAGCCAGTAATCCCATCGTTGGACGGGTGGCGTTCTGGACGGATGATGAGGCCTGCAAAATCAACGTCAACACTGCGGGCGAACCCACTTATTCCGGGACTCCATTTTACTATCATGAGCGTGACCGCCGCTGGGCATATTTCCCTGCCGCCACCGGGGAGTTTCAGCGGTATCCTGGCCATCCGGCCACCGTGGCCCTCAGTTCCGTGCTCGCCCCCAATCTTCGTCTTGACCCGTTGCTGCCCGACTCCGGCATGACCCTCACCAGCATCGTCGAAACCAAGGAGGACATTTATTCGTTGCTTCCAAAACTTTCGGGAGGCGGTTCTTACGCAGGAACGCGTCCGTTCGTCAATGACGATCTTTCGCCGACCATGGGCGAGACTCTTCCAGAAGCCCAAATCATCAATTTCAGCGCCGCTCAGGGCAAGCGTCTGTTCGCATCTGTGGATGAGATGATATTCAAGGACACTCTGTCGAACTCTGACTATGACACCACCAAGGGACGTCAGCCCGCCTACAAGACGATTAAAGGACTCAGTGGCCGCGTCCTTTTCGACCGCCAGACCTTGGAGCGCTCGCGCTTTTTCCTCACCGCCAGCAGCCGTGCGCCGGACTTCTCCATCTTTGGGATGCCACGCGTCAGCATCTGGCCTGTGGATGAGGATGATTCCACGGGAAATCAGCGCCGCACAAATTTCGACACCGCCATCGCCCTTTCCTCCTCGCTCAAGAGCAGTTCGGAGGCGCTCTCGCAGTCCCGCAGCTATATTTTCCGGCGTAGAAAGGCCCATGACCCTGACTACGATGTGCAAATCCAGCGCAATCAGGCCCTGCTTAACTACCTCACCGCGCAAATGTCCAATCGCATCTGGCCTTCCACTTCGACCCTGGGCAGTTCGACGAACTTCCGTCAGAAGTATGGCTCCGACAACGTCAACCAGCTCGCGATGCAGTTCTTCGATTACATCCGCTGCACGAACCTGTATGACGGAATTCTTGCCCGCCAAAATACGGACGGCCTCAGGGCATCTGCGCAGTCAGGTACGAACCTCTATACGACTAGGGATGGCATGGACAGCACCTATAAAACCTTCACCAACCAGCGCATTAGCGGCCCTCCCTCGAAGATCAGCGATGTGGACAAAAATCGCAGCGACGATGGGGGGGTGGTTCCGGGCCATGGCCAGGTCACTCCGGCCATGTGGCAGCAAAAGTACAAAGGTTTTGGCCGCGCCATCACCTTGTCAGAGGTCGGATTCAGTTTCATCTGCACTGCGGATGGTGATCCAGATCCCCGGTATCGCTTGAATTATGGTCCCGACCCCAACCCCAGCGGAGGTGGTGGCACAGCTCCATATGTTGAGCCGCTTACACTGGCACCGAACGGACAGCCTCAAAACGTCAGCAATCAGATCGCTTATCCAAACATGAGCATGATCCCTTACGGACCTGGCGGCACAGCGGTCTGGTATTCCAATTTTCCGCCTTTGTCGAAGCGCGACAGTTCTCCCACCGGATTGCTCTACGGCACGACTGCCTCAGGCGATCCCCAGCGCCACCCTTCCCGTCACCCGGGCTATGACCCGAAGTTTTGGAACACAACCCTCGAGGTGGACACACCCCTGCTGCCCGGTCAGAGTCGCGTGCAGGCCATCATCATGCTGGAAGCT
This sequence comes from Prosthecobacter sp., assembly GCF_046154365.1. GTDB lineage: Bacteria > Verrucomicrobiota > Verrucomicrobiia > Verrucomicrobiales > Verrucomicrobiaceae > Prosthecobacter. The sequence goes on along the minus strand of NZ_JBJXFV010000106.1, from coordinate 48,519 downwards.
TTTTGCCCGAGCCTGGGCTGGACGAAAATTCGCCCGGAATACACCTTCGAACTGGATGGAGATTGGGTGAATCAAATTTTCCTGACGGATGCCAGTGGCAAGCGTCAGCGCCTGTTTGATACTGCGGGCCGCCTTGTCATCAAAGACAACGCTAATCTCTACGAAGGAGCCAACACCAACGGCACACGCCCATCAGGAGGTCACGCCGGTCCGTCCAATATCATGGGTGGAAGGCTCACACGAGCCATCGCCGGTGCGGGAAGTGTCAGCATGGACTCAGATTTTCTCAACGGGCAGCGCTACAACAGTGGTAACACAAACGGACACAATTCCCTGACGGACTACACCTTCACCAGCAACTTCCTGACGGTGGACAACCGGGGGGAGATGAAATTGGAGTTTCCGAACGGGGATTTTGTGGTCAAAATCTATGACACCCACGACTGGCAGAAGACGAAGCCCATTCAGACGATAAGAATCAACATGTCCCGAGGGGCCAATGCCAAAATTCCGGTTCCAATGCTTGCCGGCAGTCAAAAGCACCAGCAACTGCGCACCACCAACGGGCTGGCCGCACACCCCAATACCAGCTATTTCCAACAAGAAGATCAATTCGGCCGAATTAAATACTGGCGCGCGGTCCCCGGGCCGCACTGGTGGTGTTACAACGCCAATGGCGCCCTGATGCGGTGGATGGGGCAGGTCAACTCAGGCTACGGCCAATCCGGAGAGAACCTCTATTCAGTCACCCCCCGCTTGGTGACCCAGAACGATATCATCCCCGGAGCCACCCCTAGCCTGCGTCAGGTTTGTCGTGGTCGGCTTGACAACGGCGCTGACAGAGAGCCTGCCGCTCCCGGCGGGGCCCAAGGGGTTGGATTGGTGGTGGATGGCTTCGCTGATGTCATCCGTTCGTTTGTGCCGACCGTGGGAGATTATCGGATCATAGCTGCACGCCTGGAAACTCCGTCCACCATGTGGCGCCCGCACCCAAGCTGGGAATTCGGGCCGCAGGCGATCCGTCAGGCCCATAGCTTTACCAATTTCTTTGGCTGGGGGGAAGGCAGGGCAAGGTTGGCCACCAGCCAAACGGACACCAGTGATCTTCCGAGGGCGCGGCCAGAATTGATGTTGGTGGGAGGGGCCGACCGGTACATCTATAGCCCCCAGACACGGAATTTGATGCAGCCAGATAATGGTGATTACAACAAACGCCTGCCTGATTTTCCCGGCCACCCTGACTGGGCGCTCGCCGCCAATGCTTTTGGGGACTTTGACACCGGAGTCGGGGATGCGCGGGAAGGTCCATACATCAACAAGCCGGACGAAGGGAATTTTTACGCTGGAAAAGAGGAGCTAAAGGCTAATCAGTTTTACTACTTCCGCGGTGGTTACTTCTACGAGTCTTGGAAGCAGTCTGATGATTGGCGCAGCGGCATCTACATGACCCCGAACCGCATGATCTCATCTCCGGTTATGTTTGGCTCCCTGCCCACTGCGGTTTTTGGTGGCAGTGCCGGCTCCAATCCCAACCCGATGACCGGCTCTCTGTCGGCCGCTGCAACTGAGTACCGTCCTTGGCAAACGCTGCTTTTCCGCCCGCACGTTCGCATCTCGACTCCTCCTGCCAGCCAGACCAATCATCCCGGCGAGCATAATCCTCGAGACCACTATCTTCTGGAGATGTTCACCATGCCCGTCGTGGAGCCGTATGCGATCAGTGAGCCCCTTTCCACCGCCGGCCGGATCAATCTGAACTATCAGATCATGCCTTTCACCAACATCACACGAGCCACCGGCCTGCATGCCTTGATGAAAGCGGAAATGATCACAGCCGTTCCGAATATTGATATTCATCTTGCCAAGCAATATGTGTTCCGAAATCCTTCGTCCAACGTTATCGATTTGACCACGCCAGGGGCCTTCTGGAATGAGCAGGCCGATCAGAAGTTCTGGCATCGCAGCATCAATGTTTACGAAACCCTGCGTCAGTTCGATGAGAGGTTCAGGTGCGACAGCCAGCTGCCTGTGCGCACCCGTGGTCTTTTCCGCTCGCCAAGCCAGATTTGTGAGGTTCACCTGATCCCGGAGTTTCGCAGCGGTTCGGTGAACGTCGGAGGTAACACCCCAAATCCGCGCCTGAGCGTTAGTTCGCGCCCCCAGGCCATGGAGAACTTCTGGCTTAACTGCCGCGTCACTGCGGACAACGTCCGCGAACGTCCCTATTCGAATTTGTACAGCCGCATCACAACCCGCAGCAATACTTTCCGTGTGCATGTCCGGTCCCAGATGGTCAAAAAGACACGTTCCAGCGCCCCTGATGTTTTTGATCCCGTCAAAGATGCTGTATTGAGCGAGTACCGCGGCTCCATGCTGGTTGAGAGGTACGTGGATTTGAACGATTCCAACAACCGCGTGCCTGATCATCCCGTTGATGGCGTCAATGCCCCAAGCCTGGACAACTATTACCGTTTCAGGGTACTCGAGACCAAAAGGTTCAGTCCTTGAGCAAACATGAAATGAGGACCACTCCCATGAGAAAACATCGTTCCAGCACTACTTCCCCTCCTTCAGGCTTTTCTCTCGTCGAGGTGACCTTGGCAATGGCTATTTGCGCCTTGGCCGTCATCACCCTCCTGGGTTTGATTCCACAAGGAATGGAGCTTTCCCGAAAAACCTCCCAGATGACGGACTCAAGTTATATCATCGAGCAGATCATGCGCGATCTCGAGGGCAGCACCTGGACATCGCTAAATCGTAACAAGTCTTCTTCTACATCGTCTGGCACCCAAAACTTCGTCGGCACGGAAACACGTTATTACGACTTGCAGGCGGCACCCGTCGCCAAGGACTCGTCACAGATCGTGTATGTCGCCGCTTTTTCCTTTTTTGATGCAAATCTGCCTTCGGACAGCACGGCGCAGAACAATTTGATCCGTGTGATGGGACGCGTGGCTTCCACGTCCAACCCTGCGTTCAATTTTTCCAAGGCATCCCCCGCTAGTTACGTCACATTCTATGACTTGATTTCCCGGACTCGCGGCAACCTGAGCGACAAAAGATGAACTGTGCCATGACTTCCCCCACATTATCCCGGACCACTGCCAGACGGGCGGCTTTCACACTGGTGGAAATGCTCGTCTCCGTCACCTTCCTTGTGATTTTGATGATGCTTGTCACCCAGCTCGTTGGAATCGTGCAGCGTGGTTGGGTCAGGACGAGTTCAAAGGTGAGCCAATTTCGGGAGGCCCGGTTCGCATTTGATCTCATTTCACGAAATCTCAGTCAGGCCACGCTCAACACTTATTGGGAGATGCGTTATGACAGCCTCGGTAAAGATCAGACACAGCAGGATATCAAGTCGGCACGCTCATATTTCCGTCAATCAGAATTGCAGTTTGTCAGCGGACCAACGTCCCAGTTAATAACCTCAGGTGGCGGCAGTGGGCTTTATCCCGGGCATGCTGTCTTTTTCCAGGCACCGCTGGGAGTGACTGAGCTGACCCAACAGGCTCCCTCTTCGGGAAGCGGGGGGGGCGGGGCACAAAACACCGCCAATACCGAGAATCTCGTTAACCTACTTTGTGCTCGGGGATACTTTGTCGAGTGGGGAGATGATACGCCTTACCGGCCTGAATTCCTAAATTCCAGCAACGTGGTTCCGGTGAGGTCACGGTTTCGTCTGATTCAGTACAGCCCCTCGGCGGAGATGAACCGTATCTACGCGCCAGAATTCCGCTTGATTGATCCCAATGATCGCACCAAGACGGTTGCTGGTAATTCGCGCAAGTGGTATCAGGACGTGCTCGATCAGTCTAAGAGAGTGCAGGCCAATGAAGCCTCCTCGCAGAGCAATATAAAGAGTGGCGCGACACGTCCCGTCGCGGAGAACATTCTTGCCTTGGTGATCTCTCCTCGTTCGGAAACCGACAACGGAACTGCGTCCTATTCACCAACAGCTTGCGCGCCTCGTTATCTTTATGACTCGGTTCTTGAGACGAATCCTGGCGCGGTCCCAAATCCTGTCTTTGGCTCCCAAGGAACGCGTCATTTGCTTCCGCCGCTGTTGCAGGTGACGATGATCGCAATGGACGAACGGTCGGGGGAGTTCCTCTCGCGGGAGGAAAACAAGGGCATCAGGGAGGAGATTTCCCTACAGATTGGCAAAATGTTTCAGAACGCCGACGAATTCTCCAAAGAAATTGGCGCAACGGACGGGGAGCTTGGCGCCCTTGACAAGCTGCTTATTTCCCGGCGGATAAACTATCGTGCTTTTAGCGCTACCATTGCCATGAAGCAGTCCCGGTGGAGCAGTTGAAATTTTGCCTTAATCACAACCATGTTATTTCTTCATCCCAAGCCCTTGCCTCGAAGGAACTGTTCCACGGCATTCAGCCTTATCGAAATGCTGATTGTTCTCTCGATTGTTTCGATGCTATTAGTGTTCGCTGCTCCGGCTCTTAATGGTGTTCTCAATGCCTATCGTTTGTCGTCTGCGGGCGATTCCATGATGGGCCTGATATCTGAGGCGCAGCAGTTGGCATCGTCCAGCAACAAACCCATTGAAATGCGATTCTTTAAATACGGTGATGAGTTTGGCGGTAACGCGAGTTATCGCGCCTGCATGCTTTTCAGAGTCGACCAAGCTGTTCAGGGCACTGGAGCGTCGGCAACAACCTCGGAGAGGTTGGTTCCTCAAGGCAACTTGATAAAGCTTCCCGCCGGAACACTGCTGGTGGCAGATCAGGACTTCTCACCCTTACTTGACGGTGACGGCCAAAAAGACACTGCTGAAGGAAAACCCTTGGGGTATTCGGGTGTGGAGGGTGCTACTTTCATGGCGCTTCGTTTCATGACCGATGGTTCCTGTCGCCAAGTGGTAACGCAATCGTCAGGTGTTCCGTTCGCACAGCTTGCTTATAAGACGCTCAATCAAAGTTATTTTACGATCGTGATCGATCAGGGGGGGGGGGTCAGTATTAAAAATCTCCCAAAAAACTTCTACACTATTCAGATTGATCCTTTCACCAGCAAAGCTCGCAGTTACAAGCCTGGTGTGTGATTTCGGAAGTGCGTAAATTTCCACATGACAGCAGCCTGATCACCGCTTGAATGGCGCATGGGTGATCTGCCTTCTCTCGCTTTAAGTTTCGACGATGTTCTCGTGCTCCCTGGGCACAGCCAGGTGCTGCCAGGAGACGTCAATGTCTCCACCAGACTGGCCGCCATTGGCCTCAATGTGCCGGTGCTTTCCTCGGCCATGGACACCGTCACGGAGGCCGATCTCGCCATCGCGCTCGCCCGTGAAGGCGGCCTTGGGGTCATTCACCGCAACTGCCCCATCGACCAGCAGGCGGAGCATGTCGCACGCGTGAAGCGCTCCGAAAACACCGTCATCCAGCAGCCGCACTGCGTCACGCCAGACACCCGCCTCGGCGATCTCCAGCGCCTCATGCACGAAAAAGGCGTCAGCGGCTTCCCGGTCGTCGATTCACAGGGCAAACTGGCCGGCATGGTCACCAGCCGCGACATGTGGTACATCGAAGATCCCAACACGCCCGTGCGCGACATCATGACTCCGCGTGAAAAACTCTCCACTGGCACGCCGCAAACCAGCTTTGAGGACGCGCTCAAAATCCTCTACACGCACCGCATCGAAAAACTCCCGCTCGTCGATGCCAACGGCATCCTCGCCGGTTTGATCACCAAGCAGGACATCGTCAAGCGCCAGATGTTCACCCACGCTGCCAAGGACGCCAACGGCCAGCTTCGCGTCGGCGCTGCCGTCGGCGTGGGCGATGATTGCGTCGATCGCGGCCTCGCCATGCAGGCTGCCGGCGCCGACGCCGTCTTCATCGACGCCGCCACTGGCCATACCACCCGCGTCATGCAGGTCATCGCACGACTTCGGGAAAGCCTCGGCCCTCACATCCCCATCGTCGCCGGCAACGTCGTCACCGCCGATGGCGCGCGCGATCTCGTCAAAGCCGGTGCCTCCGCCATCAAAGTCGGCGTCGGCCCCGGCTCCATCTGCACCACCCGCATCATCTCCGGCGTCGGCATGCCGCAGTTCACCGCCGTGCAGGAAGTCGCCGCCATCTGCCGCGAGGCCGGCGTCACCGTGATCGCCGATGGCGGCATCCGTTACTCCGGTGACATCGTCAAAGCGCTCGCCGCCGGTGCCGATTGTGTCATGCTCGGCTCCCTCCTTGCCGGCACCGCTGAAAGCCCCGGCAACACCATTAAATCACAGGGCCGCACCTTCAAAGAATACCGTGGCATGGGCAGCCTCAAAGCCATGCGCAAAGGCGCGGGCGACCGCTACGGCCAAAACTCCTCCGGCAAGCTCGTCCCCGAAGGCGTCGAAGCCCGCGTCCCCTTCAAAGGCCCGCTCGCCGATGTCATCTTCCAGCTCGTCGGCGGCCTCCGCTCCGGCATGGGCTACGTCGGTGCCAACACCCTCGACGAACTCCGCGCCAAAGCCCGCTTCGTCCGCATCACCGCCGGCGGCCTCAAAGAAAGCCACCCGCACGATGTCGTCATCACCGAGGAGCCGGTCAACTACGAGCCGCATTGATTGGCCTCGTCATTCGTCATTCCGCATTCGTCATTATCTCTCATGACCCCTCAAGAAGTCGCCGTACTCGATTACGGCTCCCAGTACAGCCAACTCATCGTTCGCCGCGTTCGCGAACTCGGCTTCGCCTCGCATCTCTATCCGCCTGCGGAGCTCGCGAACCTCAAGGACCCCGGTGCCATCATCCTCTCCGGTGGCCCCCGCAGCACCTCGGACCAAGACGCGCCCGATGTCGATTACGCCAAACTGATGTCCTTCGGCGTCCCCGTGCTCGGTGTGTGCTACGGCATGCAGCTCCTCAACATCAAGCACGGCGGCACCGTGAAGCCCGGCGTCACCCGCGAGTATGGACCCGCCAAGCTTGTCGTCACCGATCACGCCGATCTCTTCAGCGGCATCTCCCACGAATCCCAGGTCTGGATGAGCCACAGCGACACCTGTGCGAACCTCGCCAGCACCACGCTAGTCATCGCCACCAACGAAGACGCCGTGCCCGTCGCCCTCAAATGGCCCGACCGCTGCTGGGGCATTCAGTTTCACCCCGAGGTCACGCATTCCCACGAAGGCACCGCCATCCTGAAGAACTTCCTCACCAAAAGCGGTGCTCAACTCGCTAAGTTCGACATCCAGGAGTTCAAGGCGCAGATGATCCAGCGCATCAAAGCCGAAGTCGGCACACGTGAGGTCATCTGCGGTGTCTCCGGCGGCGTGGACAGCACCGTGCTCGCCGTGCTGCTCGCCAAAGCCGGCGTCAAAGTCCGCTGCATCTACATCGACACCGGCCTCATGCGCCTCAACGAAACCGCCGAGGTCAAAGCCCTCTTCGGCGAAGTCGGCGTCCCCATCGAGCAGATCGACGCCAGCGCCATCTTCCTCGGCGCATTGAAAGGCGTCACCGATCCTGAGCAAAAACGCCGCATCATCGGCACGCTCTTCGTCGAAGAATTTTGGAAGCTCGCCGACAACGTCGAACTCCTCGCCCAAGGCACGCTTTACCCCGATGTGATCGAAAGCGCCACCAGCGGCAGCATCGCCAGCAAGATCAAGACGCACCACAACCGCGTCGATCGCATCATGGAGCTCAAAGCGCAGGGCAAAGTGCTCGAACCGCTCGCCGAACTCTTCAAAGACGAAGTCCGCGCCCTTGGTGCCAGCCTCGGCATCCCGCATCGCGCCCTGTGGCGTCATCCATTCCCCGGCCCAGGCCTCGCCGTCCGCATTCCCGGCGAGATCACCCCCGAGCGTGTCCACATCACCCAGCAGGCCGATGCCATCTTCATCGCCGAACTCCGCCGCAGCGGCTGGTATGAGCAGACCTGGCAGGCCTACGCCGCGTTGCTCCCCGTGAAAACCGTCGGCGTCAAAGGCGACGAACGCAGCTACGAGCAGGCCATCTCATTGCGTGCCGTCATCAGCGAAGACGCCATGACCGCCGACTGGGTCGAGCTGCCCTACAGCGTCCTCCGCAACGCCTCCAACCAGATCCTCAACCGCGTCAAAGGCGTGAACCGCGTCCTCTACGACATCAGCACCAAGCCGCCTGCCAGCATCGAGTGGGAATAAAGTCGTCCCCCGCCCGCAACGCTTCGCGTAGCGATGCGGGCGGGTCGTCCTCCTACTCGAACTCGTCCTCGATTCTACCGCTCCGCAAACACCTCAGAGGTCCGAGCCACAGTATTCAGCTCCGCAGCAGTCCCCCCCCATTTTCAGTTTTCCATTCTCCATTTTCAGTTCCTCCATCCCGAACTACCCATCGTCAGCCTTTTGATCGAGGACGAGGTCGAGTAGGAGGACGAGGACGAGTCCAATGCCTTCCTCCCCCTCAGCGCCCGGCTTCCTCCTCTCCTTCGAAGGCTCCGAAGGCTGCGGCAAATCCACGCAGATTCGCCTCCTGCGCGAACGCCTCGAAAAATCCGGCCGCAAAGTCGAAGTCCTCCGCGAACCCGGCGGCACCGAGATCGGCGAAAGCATCCGTCATCTCCTGCAGCACGCCAAAGAAGGCCACTGCATGACCCCCGAGGCCGAACTCCTCCTCTTCGCCGCCAGCCGAGCTCAAATCGTCCGCGAAAAAATCCGCCCGCTGCTCGAAGCCGGTGCCTTTGTCATCCTCGACCGCTTCCTCGACTCCACCACCGTCTATCAGGGCATCGCCCGCGGCCTGCCGCTCGACAGCGTCCGCGCCATCAACGCCTTCGCCATCGGTGGCACGCTTCCACAGCTCACCTTCGTCCTCGACATGGACAGCGCCACCGCCTGGCAGCGCATTCATCAAACCGGCCGTGAACTCGACCGCATCGAAAGCCAGCCCCAGTCCTTCTTCGAAAAAGTCCGCCAGGGTTATCTCGAAGTCGCCCGCGCTGAACCCTCGCGCGTGAAAATCATCGACGCCTCCGCCACACCCGAGGCTGTCCATCAGTGCATTTGGTCGCTATTGTCGGACTCGTCCGACTAGTCCGACGAATCAGACCCACCCACCGCGATGCCCTTCAAATCCGACCACGCCCTCAGCCTTCTCGGCAAAGCGCAGCGCAACGGCCGCCTCGGCCACGCCTATCTCATCACTGGCCCCAAAGCCGCGCAGCACGAGCAATTCGCCGCCAATGTGCTCGATCTCATGGTCGGCACGAAATGCGGCACGCTCGAAGCCTGGGAAGGGCAGGGGGCCATCGTGCTTCGCCCGCAGAGCAAATCCCGCCGCATCACCATCGGCGATGATGGCGATGATCCCGGCACAATCCGCTTCCTGGAGAAGATGATCCACCGCACCGCCGCTCCGAACGGCTGGAAGCTTGCCGTCATCGTCGATGCCGAACGCATGAATGCCCAGGCGCAGAACGCATTCCTCAAAACCCTCGAAGAACCGCCGCCGCGCACGCTGCTCCTCCTCCTCAGCACCCAGCCGCAGCAGCTTCTCCCCACCATCCAGTCCCGCGTCATCGAGATCGGTCTCATGGCACCGGATGGCGCGCGCATCTTCACCGAGCACGAGGGCAAGCTGCTCTACGTGCTCAAACAGATGGCCTCCCGGCAGAGCGGCAGCATCTCCACCGCGCTCGCCTTGAAAAAAGACTTTGAGGACATCCTCGAAGACCTTCACGACTCCATCAAAAAGGAGCAGGAAGCCGACTTCGAACGCGAGCAGGACCACTACGGCAAGACCACCGACGGCGCCTGGCTCAAGCAGCGCGAAGAACAAGTCGAAGCCCAGATCGAAGCCGAATACCTCCAGCAGCGCACTTCTTTGATGGAACTCCTTCTCTCATGGATGGGCGACGTCGCCCGCCAGCAGGCCGGAGCCGAGCATCTCGATCTGCCCAAGTTTCAGGAGGCCACCGCCGCCCTCGCCACCAAATGGGAGCAAGGCGATGTCGCCAAACGCATCCGCGTCCTCCGCCAGCTCGAAAGCCACCTGCACACCAACGTCAACGAAGGTCTCGCCCTCGAAGTCTGCTTCATCGAAGCCTTTGGCGCCTGAGATCGGCAAAAATTCCTGGGGAGGATCAGACACATCCCTCGTTGTTAGATCATGAAACATCTTTGCTTCCTGATCACCCTGCTGGCTTTCGACTCGGCTTTCGCCGAGCCATTCATCGACAAGCAAGACCTCTTTGTCGTCGGCGAAGATCCCGCTTATCAGCTCTACCACATCCCCGGCATCGTCGTGACCGCCAAGGGCACCGTGCTCGCGTGGTGTGAGGCACGGAAGCGGGCCGCAGGCGTCAGCGACTGGGATGACATCCGCATCCTGCTGCGCCGCAGCACCGATGAGGGCAAGACGTGGAGCGCGCCAAAGAGCATCGCCGCAGTGGACGGACCAAAGGCGAAAAACCCCTTCGCGCTCGTGATGAAGAACGTCGATCCCAACGACGTGACCTACAACAACCCCGTCCTCATCGCTGACAAAGACGGCACGGTTCACATGCTCTTCTGTCTCGAATACATGCGCGTGTTTTACCAGCGCAGTGAAGACGATGGCCTCACGTTCAGCTCACCGACCGAGATCACCGCTTGCTTTGACGTCTTCAAAAAGGACTACGACTGGAAAGTGCTCGCCACCGGTCCGAACCACAGCATCCAGCTCAAGACGGGGCGTCTCGTCGTTCCCGTGTGGCTTTCCACTGGCACTGGCGGCAACGCGCATCGACCCAGCGTCACCGCAACGATCTACAGCGACGACAAAGGCAAATCCTGGCACGCCGGTGACATCGCCGTGCCCTGCACCGACGAATGGATCAACCCGAATGAAACCGTCGCCATCGAACTCAACGACGGTCGCGTCATGCTGAACGTGCGCAGTGAATCCAAAGTGCATCGCCGCCTCATCACCACCAGTAAAGACGGCGCCACCGGTTGGAGCACACCCAAGTTCGACGACGCCCTGCTCGAACCCATCTGCATGGGCGGCATCGTGCGCTACAACCACGATGGCAAGAGTCTCATCCTCTTCTCCAACCCGCACAATCTCGACAAAGCCAATGGAAAGCCCGAACCCGGCAAAAACCGCGACCGTAAAAATGTCAGCGTCAAACTCAGCCGCGATGAAGGCCAGACCTGGCCCGTCAGCAAAAGCATCGAGCCCGGCCCCAGCATGTATTCCGACCTCGCCGTCACGCACAGTGGCACCATTCTCTGCTTCTACGGACGCAGCGGCGATGGTTCAGCTTTGGCCCACTTCGCTGGCGGCCGTCTCACCGTCGCCCGCTTCAATCTCGAATGGCTCACTGCACCATGAAAACGATTCTCCTTCCGCTCCTCCTTTCTGCTCTTCAACTCGCTGCCGCCGAGCCTCTGCTCGAAAAATCCGAGGTCTTCCCGCCAGGCCTGAACGGAATCGCCCGGTATCGCATTCCCGGCATCGTCGTCACGCAAAAAGGCACAGTGCTCGCTTATGCCGAAGCACGAAAGAACAGCAGCGCCGACTGGGGCGAGATCGAGATTCATCTGCGCCGCTCGACGGACGGTGGGAAGACTTGGGAGGCAGGCAAACACATCGCGCATCTCGGAACACGCTTGGAGGGCAACCCACATAAGATAGAAGGCGGGGAGCACGAGCAAACGGTGAACAATCCGGTCGCCATCGTGGATCGCGAGACGGGTGCCATCGAGTTTCTTTACTGCATCAACTACGCCCGCTGCTACTCCATGCGCAGCGTTGATGATGGGGTGACTTGGAGCCAGCCGGTGGACATCACGGCATCGTTCGAGCCGTTCCGCGCGAAGTATGATTGGAAAGTCATCGCGACCGGACCAGGTCACGGCATTCAGATCAAAAGCGAACGTCTCGTCGTGCCCATCTGGCTCGCCTATGGAAAAGAAGGCGATCACGGGCCTTCTGCCGCAGCCACCATCTTCAGTGACGATCATGGCAAGACCTGGCAGGCCGGCGATCTTTGCCTCCCGAACGAAGGCGACTTTGGCAATCCCAATGAAACGATGATCACCGAGCTGTCCGACGGTCGCGTGATGCTCGTTTCACGCAGTGTTTCAAAAGCCAATCGCAAACTCATTACCACCAGCCCCGATGGTGCCCGCAACTGGACCAAGCCCGTCTTCCATGAACAACTTTGGGAGCCCATCTGCATGGCCAGCATCGCTTCTCACCCTTCGAAGCCCGGCACACTCCTCTTCTCCAATCCGCACACCCTCAAGTTCGACAAACAAGGCAAAGAAATTCCGGCAGGCCGCGGCAAACGCGAGAATCTATGCATCAAGCTCAGCCGCGACGATGGCAAGACCTGGCCCGTGAACAAGGTGCTCGATCCCGGCAAAGCCGCCTACTCAGACCTCGCCGTGCTGCCGGATGGCACCGTGCTCTGTTTGTATGAAGCCGACACCTCCATCGACTGCGCGCGCTTCAATCTTGAATGGGTCAACGAATCATGAAACTCGCCCTCTTTTCCCTGCTCTCATTCATCGCAACAGCAAACGCCCCTGGTGCATCATCGCCAACAAGATCGACCTCCCCGAGGCGGCGGAAAACCTCGTCCACTTCAAAGAGCGCTTCAAACGCATCAAAGTCCACCCCGTCTCCGCCGAAACCGGCGAAGGCCTCGACAAGCTGCGCAAGTGGCTCGATGAGAAGATCGGGCAGAAGTACGAGAAGTGAAACCAAGGAGCGGCGGTTTTCAACCGCCGGGGCAGTCGTTCATTAATCGGCCTGTGGCTCTGCCTCACCCGCTGCCAGCAAGGTCAGGTCGATGAGCTCCGGGCCAGCGCGATCAGCGGGCTGCTATTGATGACCGGCGAAGGCTTCACGGGCGTGGGCAAATTCCAGCTTCAACTCGTCGGCATCGACATTGATGAACGACACGCCCAGCCGTTCGAGCGCCAGGAGAAAGCGCACGCGGTCCAGGCCCGCCATCTGCGCGGCTTGTGCGGAGGAAAGACGGCCCATTTCATACCATTTCGCCGCGAGCGCGAGCCGCGCCTCGCTCTCGAACTGCTGTCGCGACAGGTTCAGTTCATCCGGCAGCCGCTCGGGATAGTCGATGGTCAGGGACTGGCTCATGCGGCGTAGGCTATCACGCGGGTTACGCCAAGGCAATCATTTCACTGACTGGCTGCTCTCACTCTTCGTCTCCACGTCTCCCTTCCCTCCTGTTCCAATTCGGAAATCTCACAGGAGACAACGAAGTCCCAACCAGGGTCGAGCATCAAGCATCCAGAATCCAGTCTTCTCCCCGTCCCCTCGTCTCCTCCACTCTCCGACGCAGCCACCCCTTCGTCTTCAGCAGCACCTGCAAAGAAAACAGGCGCGCCTGCCGTTGCGGTTGATCTCAGGCCACGCGGTCATGCTTTCAAGGCTCAACCCGGCTGCGCAGCTTCTCCACTCATTCCTCACGCCGCCTTGTCCGCATCTTCAGGAATGGATTCATAAATCGCCTTGGAAAGCTCGGCAAAGGCAGTGCTGCCGAATTCTCCGTCCTCCATGTAGCGGGTCACGATCTTGTCGTTCTCGGACATGCGTTGGATCATGAGGTCTTCGATGAGCTGCTTGAGGCCCATCTTGAACTTATCAAAGGGATTGGCTCGGCGCAGGTTCACCACTTGAGGATTCGCGGCAGCCTTGGCGCGGATCTGCTCAAAGAAGAAGCGATCTTCTTCGGTGAACTGAGTGCCGAATCGTTCGTTCAGTACTTTGATGATCTCAGAAAGCGGAGCTTGTTCCTCTTTGGCTCGGCCCGTGCCGACATCCGTGGGGCTTTTCACGCCTTCGGGATCACCTTCCCTCACCACGATGGCCCCGCTGTAGATTTGCTTCAGCCGGTAATATTGCAGCTCCACTTCATCACCGATCTTCACACGTTCGGTGTCACGATCCAGCGGCAGATGGGGCAGCAGGAAGCGTCCATAGCTGTAGAGCATCTCCAGCGCTGGATCTGCATAGGGCATGATCTGGCTCATGAAGGAATAAATGTTCACGTAGCCGCTGAGCTTGTCGCGAAACATGCTGCGCTTGGTGTCGTCTTCGATGGCCTTGAAGCGATCCACGGCAGGCTGGAGATGAAGCTGCATCCCGGCGTGATCTTGCGCACTCTGCTTCATCACCGGCTTGTAGAAGACACGGGCAAAGGCTTCCACCTCGCTCCAGTAATACACTTGCGCCGCATCCAGCTCATGCTTCAACTCTTCGAGTTGCTGTGGGTCCGATCCTTCCTGGAGGCTCGTGGCATCGTAGTAGGGCTTGAAGGCCTTGTAGATCTCCTCGGCATCATTGACGAAATCCAGCACGAAGGGCGTCTCCTTGCCGGGGATCTTCCGGTTCAGGCGTGAGAGCGTCTGCACGGCCTGCACGCCATCCAGACGCTTGTCCACATACATCGCGCAGAGCAGCGGTTGATCGAAGCCGGTCTGATACTTGTTCGCCACCAGCAGCACTTGGTAGTCCGGGGAGGCAAAGCGCTCGGGCAGTTGTTTTTCGCTGATGCCCTTGCCGCTCACGCAGTCCACGTTCATGCCGGGCTCCGTGTATTCCAGGCCGGTGTCCGGGTCCTTCACCGTGCCACTGAAGGCCACCAGCGGGCGCACATCTTCGATCTTGTTATCAGTGAGGTAGCGTTGAAAGGCCTGCATGTAGCGCACGGCATGGAGGCGGGAGGAAGTCACCACCATCGCTTTGGCACGTCCGCCGAGCTGGCCCATGACCTTCTGGCGGAAGTGTTCCACCATCACCTCGGTCTTCTGCTCGATGTTGTGCGGGTGCAGGCTCATGAACTTCGCCAGCGCCTTCGCAGCCTTCTTCTTGGGCAGATTGGGATCATCCTCCACCGCCTTCACCAGCTTGTAATAGGTGGCGTAGGTCGTGTAGTTCTTCACCACATCCAGGATGAAGCCTTCCTCAATGGCCTGCCGCATCGAGTAGAGGCAGAAAGCCTCGGGTGTCCCTTTGGCACCCTTGCGGCCAAACAGTTCCAGCGTCTTCCCTTTCGGTGTCGCAGTGAAGGCAAAGAAGCTCAGGTTCTTCTGCCGTCCACGCGACTGCATCACTTGGTTGAGCCTGTCTTCCCAGTCCGGCTCCTCTTCCGGGTTCTCGGCAGCGGTTGAGTTCGCCCCCAGGATTTGTTTCAGCTCACGCGCCGTCTCGCCGCTCTGGCTGGAGTGCGCCTCGTCCACGATCACCGCATAGCGTCGCTTGGCGATGGCCTCTTCCCACTCCTTGGCCTTGGCCTTCTCTTCATCGCTTGCCTTGTCCTGCGACTCCGCTCCGGCGGCATGGAGCAGGCCACGCATCACAAAGGGAAACTTCTGGAGCGTCGTGATGACGATCTTCGTGCCGTCGATCAATGCAGCAGCGAGCTGCTTGGAATCTTGGTCGATGGCTTTCACCACACCTTGCGCGTGCTCGATCTGGTAGATGGCATCCTGGAGCTGGCGATCCAGCACTTGGCGGTCCGTGATCACCACCACGCAGTCATAGACCTTCACATCATCCTTGTCATGCAGGCTCGCCAGTCGGTGGGAAAGCCAGGAGATCGTGTTTGTCTTGCCGCTGCCTGCGGACTGCTGGATGAGGTAGTTAAAGCCGGGGCCTTCTTTGCGGGAGGCACCCACCAGCGCCCGCACCGAATCGAGCTGATGATAGCGGGGGAAGACCATCTTCTCCGTCTGGATCAGTTTGTGCCCTCCTCGGCCATCCTCGACCTTTTCTTCCTTCTTCTCGATGAAGAGGAAGTGCCCAAGGATGTCCAGGAAGCTGTCAAACCTCAACACGTCCTCCCAGAAGTAGCCCGTGCGGTAGCCAGAGGAATGCTGCGGATTGCCTTCGCCACAGATGATCTCGCCCGGATGACTGCCGCGATTGAAGGGCAGAAACACCGTCTTCGCACCGTCCAGTCGGGTCGTCATGTGGACTTCCTCAGAGTCAGCTGCGAAGTGGACCAGCGCCCGCTTCTTGAAATCAAACAGCGGCGCTCGGGGATCACGGTCCTCCTTGTATTGCTTCACCGCGTTCTTCCAGTTCTGCCCCGTGCCGGGATTCTTCAACTCAAGGGTGGAGACTGGTAGCCCGTTCACTGCCAGCACCATGTCCAGCGTGCGGTTGTCACCCGGATGGCAGGGCACCTGCCTGATCACCGTCAGCCGGTTTTTGTTAAACTGCTCCAGCACCTCATAGTTCGCCCCGTGCGCCGGTTTGAAGTAAGCCAGCCGGAAAGTCTTGCCGTAAAACTTAAAGCCATGCCGAAGCACATGTAGCGAACCCTTGGCATCCAGTTCCTTCACCAGCGTCGTGAGCATCTGCGCTTCCAGCCCAGCTCCATGCAGTGTCTGCATCTCGCCCCAAAGCTTCGGCTGCGTTTCGGCGATGAAGCCGCACACCTGCGCCGGGTAGAGCGCTTTCTCCTTGTCCCACTCTGCGTTGGTGCCGGACTTCCAGCCGCTTTTGGTCAGCAAGATTTCCTCAACGTAGGTTTCAAAGGCGCGTTCGTTAGTTTGAGTGGACATACGCAGTTCTTTCTAGCACTTCCCGTCGATTTCAAAGACTCGGTATTTGAGCCATTTCGCGATTCCGTCGAGGTCTGGGAACAGCTGTTTGTCAAAGACGCCGTATTGGTCGAGACGGCGGCGAATGTCGTCATGAGCTTCGTGCTTGATGATGATTTCGAGATAATCCTTTTCGTCCAACTCATTCATGGGCTGGTGGCACGCCATCAGCACGCCATCTTGAGCACGAATGCGGGGAGAGACGTGCGGAGGATCATAAATGACGTTCTCACTGATTCCGAATGGCGAAGGAACTTTTGCCTCTTCGATTGTCTTCGGCTTCCTCGGTTTCGAATCACCATCTTCCATGCCTGATAGATCCACACCACTCAGATCAAGACTGAAACCGGGTGGAAGCTGCGCCGGACCACCATCATCATCGTCGAGGCCAAACTCTTCGTAGCTCAATGCCTGCTTCGTTGGCTTGACCGGCTTGGCAGGTTCTGTTGCCAGATCGCTCACGGGTTTGATGATCTCAGCTTTGGTGCGCGTGAGATCGCTCAACCTGATCGGGTCACTTGTCAGCACATACACCGCGCTGTCTAAGGCCTTGCCATCCTCAGCCTTCTTCGTTCGTCGGGTGGCGAAATACAATGCCACGAGAGGATTGGTGGACCAATCCATGAACCGGGTTGGAAGACCATGATGCTGAGCGATGGCCAGGGCTTCCCAATCGTTTCGAGGCAAGTGCCTCACATAGCTCAGAATATGATTGGCAAAGACACCCAGAACGTTGCGCTCAATCTCTTCGCGTTCAAATGGAGACTTGGTGAGTAGGTTTTTACTCCGGCCAATGGAAGGCTTGAGGGCGTATTTTGCTGAAACAAGCTGGCTTTGCCCTCGGAAATAAATTCGAGTCTTCGGCAGTTCTTCACGGACGGTTTTGAGATATTCCTCAAAGCTTTCAATGATGAAGGGTGTGCTCATGGGGCGGTCTCCTTTGTCACATCAATCTTCCCTGCCACGGCGGCGGTGATGAGGGTGTCCAGTATCGAACCGTGGCATTCGTTCATTTGAGTCATGTGACTTCCCCCGTCTTCTGCTTGAATAACAAAACGGCCGCTTCTTCCCGTTCCAAGTATGAATCAGCGGCCATCCCGATTCTGACTTTGGCGTCTTCTGGCGACCACTTCTTGGCCTTGAATGGGCCTTCTTTACGTTTCAGTGCCGTGCCCGTGCCGATATTCATGGAGAACAAATCAAAGAAGCGGCGAGGACCTACTCCAACAAATGGTTCGAACTGAACTTTAGCAGGGCGTTCTTTTGGTGATGGGCGGAGCGGATTGGGGTAAGATAGTTCAATTGAATCATCGTGCAGAGTCATCGCGCGGCTCTTGAGGTAGGGCTCGATAAACACGACACGGTCGACCCCTGCTGCCACAATATGCTTGGCGCAGTTGTGGCAGGGGAACGTGGTCGAAAACAAGCTGCTGCCCACGGTAGGGATGCCTTTGCGTGCGCATGAAAGTAAGGCCTCCATCTCAGCATGAACCACACGTCCGAATTCAGTGAGATCACTGATTGGGCTGCGTTCCAATGAATGACTGAGGGTGCGGGCAAGGAGGCGCTCTAGCTGTTCTGCTGATCTCTCATCAAACTTCGTCCTCCACTGGTCACTGCGAATGAGTTCGGCGAATGAGTTTTTGGCATCATCTAAAAGATCATCTTTCAACTTAATCAGGGCACGGCGGTTGGAATCTTCCCCTCTTGTCCAATCGCGTCCTCGGGCAGCATCCTCAAAAGTCAACGTCTCAGGGTTGAAGGTTGGCCAATAAAGGCCGCCGTTGGGTTTTGGGCAGTCGTTTGCGCCTGCTCCGAGGATTTCTCGGTCACGAGTAATTACCGCCCCCACCTGCCGGGAAAGGTCTGCGGACCGCAATGAGGACGAGAACGCCATGAACATCGCATACTCACCAAAGGTTGGCGTTTTGTTGGGGTGGCTGAAAATGATGTCAATGAAGCGGGCAATGTTGTTCGTCAGAAACTGACGGTAGCGCTCCGTCTCTTTTTTTGTCCGCCCGTCCTGCCATCCGGCAAAAAAGTCGGCAAGATGAAAGGTTTCGACCAAGTTTTGCCCATATTTGTGAGGTTCTTGTTTGTCCCGATCCATCAGCTCCTTGGCTTGGGCCGCTGTGAGGTTACGCTCATAAATTAGATGTCGTCGGCGGGTGTCTGGTGGTGCATGCACCCCGATGAGATAGAATCCCCTTGGATAGAGTTCACGCAGACGATGCACTTCATCAGGCCGTTTGAGTGAGTGAACAAAATAGGCCGTGTGGGCCTGCGGCTTGTCCTTGTCAGGGCGGGAAGCCCGGATGGCGTATGCGGCTCCATCCGCAATGATGGTGTTGCCATACTTCTTTCGGGCATCATTGCCCGCATCCATCATCTTCCCGACACGATCAAAGTAGTTGCCGCCATAGTCTTTGCGGGCCCGGGCATCTAGGCGCGGCAGCACATGGTCAGTTACGCGGATGCGAACAATTCGGTAGCCCATGTCCTTGAGACGTGCTTCAGCAGCCTCTTCCGCAATCCGCAAATCCACACCCACTGCAGCAACAAATGCGATCACCAACTCAGTCGAATTTTTTGACGAGGGGGAGACCGTTTGCTCGGGCAAAAGCAGAGGGCTTTGAAGCTGGTTCGGATCGGAATCGTGTTCACTCATAATTTCTCACATCAATTTTCCCCGTCACGGCGGCGGTGATGAGGGCGGTGCGGTATTCCTGGAGCCGCTCCACCGCCTCCTCCACCTTCCCCACCAGCGAGTCCAGCTTCGCCGTCTCCACATCCAGATACGCGGCGATGGCGGCTTGTTCGGGCAGCGGTGGATGCGGGAAAGGCAGCTTGCCAATCCCTTCTTGGGTCATGGTCGGAATCGTGCTGCCAGTGTTGTGCAGCGGAATCACGTCTTGGACGATCTTGCTGAACACATAGTAGAACAGGAAGCGCTTGGAGCACTTCACCTCTTTGAAGATCATTAACTGAGGGTTAACCGTCATCGGCACAGGAACGGACAGCACGAACGCCGTTTTCCCGAGCGTTGAGCCGGTCTTCACCATGATTACGTCCTCAGGCTGGACCTGAATCTCCGGTGACTCGTGATATTTCTCCCAGCTCAGCCAAGTGCATTTATCGAGGCTGACGACCCCGTCGGACATATTGCTCGGGCTCATCGAAATCGCCCCTTCACCCTCGTAAACGAGGTCATCAGTTGAGTAGCCCCTGAATCCAATTCGCCCGAACAGGACTGAGACTTCCTTCAGGCGCTTCACTTCCCAGTGTTGCGGAATGTCATCAAGCCAAGGATGGCCCGATGATTTGAGGTGCGGGTTTTCGGGGAGGCCAGCGGCGCGGGCGGCGGCGGGCGGCAGGCCGCGGGTGACGGTGCGGGAGATGAGCGCGGTGCGTTTCTCCTTCAGACGCTCGATCAACTCCCGCTTCTTCGCCACTAACCGGTCCAACCGCCCCGTCTCCCGGTCCAGATACGACGCGATGGAACGTTGCTCGGCGGGCGTGGGCAATGGAATGGCAATGCCGCTGACTTCTGAGGCGTTGCATGCGGGATAGCTGACACCAGTTGAGCGAGCGACAACCGATTCAATAAACGAGGACTCGCGCAGTGCGTAAGCGAGGAAACCTGGTTCAACCTTGCGTGGACGAACAACCGCAAAGCCGGTTGAGACGATGAGGTTCTCCGGCGGGTTCTTGATTGGTGCGATGGCGCGAAGGTATGTCCTCACCGTTGAGACGATGGTGTCACCGTGCCGAACTTTACGCCGCGCACGCGAGGGGGCGTTCTCAAAGACAACCTCTTCAGTCGCCGTGATTCCATCGACGGCGTTCACGCCTCCGATGTCCACATACTTGAACTCAAAGTCGGGCAAGGTTGTGTCGGGAAGCGCTTCATCGTTGATACTCGCAGAGTATTTCAGCCGCTTTGCTTCCCAGTGCTCCGGCACGTCGCCGAGCCAATCGACGCCGCTGGGTTTGTATTTGGGGTAGGGCTTAGCCTGCATGGATACCCCCTTCATAAGCAGCTTGAATGAATGGCTTCGCACGCTGGAGTTCATCCAGGCTGCCCAGCCCAATCTCAACATCTCCTGTGCCCCAGTGGCCCACGGCGCGAACATCGCGGGTCAGACCTTCCACGTGCTGAATCTTCTCTGGATCGAGGTGCAGGAAGAGCCGCAGACGTGCCTTTTGAAAGACGATAGTGGCAAAGTTTCTCAGGCGTTTGAAAGCCACATAAAGCTTCAGGTCCTTGCGCTGCACATCGTCTCCAAGGGAAAGAACATAGACCTCCAAAGCCTCGAAGATTGGAGCAAGCGCTGGCGGCATCTCCGCTAGCCATTCGTTGACGGGCTTGTCTCCCAGTCCCAGAACTTTGCCGGGTTTTGCGGGAGCCTTTTCAAGCTTATCGTCGGACGGAAGCGGATCAGCGGCGACAGAGTTCACCAATTCCAGGAGAATGAGATCTGGGGCAAAGCGACGGTAACGGACGAGGTCAATGTTGCGGTTGATCTGCTGCACTGCATGGACGTCGTAGCGTGTGAAGTCAGCCGCAATGCAGATAAGCCTAGGAGAGGACCAATCAATGGCGTCCGCAGCGGGTTTATCATATTTCTCCAAAACCATGAGCTTGAACTCGGCCTTATGATCCATGAGCCAATCCAAGTAGAACAGTCCTTGATTGATCACGTTCTCCCCAGTGGTACGTTTGTATTCGATGATGACGGGGCAGCTATTTTCATCCAGTCCGAGGGTATCGATCCTGCCGGAGTGGGTCTTGCCAGTGGAGTATTCCGTGGCCAGAAATCGAATACCAAGCAACGGTGTCAGATTGAGCTCGATCAAAGATTGAAGGGCCTTTTCCAAATGAGAGGCTTTACCATCAATCTCCTGGGCGATGTTTCCAGTGAAGCGAAAAAGTTTGATGTCACTCACGCTGTGACCTCCTTCAGTAGGTCCAGGATTTCACCTTCCAGGCGCTTGATGTCGGTCTCGATGACTTCGAGCGCGCGCGGCGGCTCGTAGCGGTAGAAGTGGCGGTTGAGCGGGATTTCATAGCCGACCTTGGTCTTGGTGGTGTCGATCCATGCATCGGGCACATGGGGCAGGACCTCGCGTTTGAAGTAGGCGTCGATGCTTTCCTTCAGCGGCACGGTCTCGGTGTCGCGCAGGTCGGCGTCGGGCTCGGGCTGGCCGTCGCGGTCGCGGCAGATTTCGGCGGTGTCGTCGCGTTCGCCGAGGGCGGCGAGCACGGCCTTGAGCTCCGGGGCGCCCAGGCGCACATCGCGCTGGCGGTCGAGCGTGCGCAGCTCGGTGAGGAAGGCCTTGCGGTCTTTGAAGAGCTTTTCCTTGGTCGCCTTGCCGAAGGCGCGGAGGAGTTCGCGAATCTGCTCCTGCCGTTCTTTGCCGACTTCGATCTCCTGCTGGCGGACGGCGGGGTCTTTCTTGGCACTGGTGGCGAGGTTCTTGAAGCCGCTCTCGTCTTCCAGCAGTGCGATACGTTCAGCATTGGCTTGGAAGTTCAACCGCAGTGGGCGCTCGACCGTGATCTTGTAATAACCGAAGTCTTGGTTATCAAAAATCTTGCTGACCACACGCTGCCGCTGGGTGGGCTGGTGGGTAACGGGGTCTTCCTCGGTGAAGGTGCGTGTCTGGCCGTCTTTGAAGTCGCCGAAGAGCTTCGTGAGTTCGCCGATGTGGTCGGGGTCTTTCTCCTTGTCGCTGGGGTCACCGATGCGGCGGCGTTTGTTGCCGAGGCTCTTTTCCATCTGCACCCAGAACGGGCGGGCATCAATGAGCTGCACCTTGGCCTTGCGGGGCTTTTCCTTCCGGTTCGTCAGCACCCAGAGGTAGGTGGAGATGCCGGTATTGTAAAAGAGCTGCTCGGGCAGGGCGACGATGGCCTCCAGCCAGTCGTTCTCGATGATCCAGCGGCGGATCTCG
Source organism: Prosthecobacter sp. (assembly GCF_046154365.1). Lineage (GTDB taxonomy): Bacteria > Verrucomicrobiota > Verrucomicrobiia > Verrucomicrobiales > Verrucomicrobiaceae > Prosthecobacter. The sequence continues at coordinate 26,006 of NZ_JBJXFV010000106.1, read as the reverse complement.
CTCTCGCCACCACCGGCGTCGCCGGTGAAGAGGGGCGAGCCATTGAAGACGATAGCGATGCGGCTCCCTCCATCCTTGGGAGCACGCATCTTGGCAATCATGTGCTGAAGGAAGAGCAGCGCGCCGTCATTCACACGCGGCGTGCCCGCGCCGAAGCGCCCGGCAAAGCCAAGCGTGTCCTTTTCCTGGTCGATGTATTTTTGCTGCTGCTTCCACTCCACGCCGAAGGGCGGATTCGCCAGCATGTAGTCGAAGGTCCACTTCTCGCCCTCGCTGTTCCGGTCGAAGCCGTCCTTGGTGAAGGTATCGCCGAGGATGATGTTATCCGCGTCCTCGCCCTTGATGAGCATGTCGGACTTGCAGACGGCCCAGGCTTCATCATTCCAGTCCTGACCGAAGAGCTTCGGCTGGGCATCGGCATTCAGCGCTTTGATGTGGTGCTCTGCCACGCTCAACATACCGCCGGTGCCGCAGGTGGGGTCATAAATCGTCTTCACCACATGGCTGCGGGCCAGGTCCTTCTCAGGGGCCAGCAGGAGATTCACCATGAGCTTGATGACCTCACGCGGGGTGAAGTGCTCCCCGGCCTCCTCATTGGACTGCTCAGCGCCGATCCGAATCAGCTCCTCAAACACATAACCCATCTGCACATTGTCCACCCGCTCTGGGGAGAGGTCGATCTTGGAGAACTTCTTGATGACCTCGAAGAGCAGGTCCTTTTCCGCCATCTTGATGATCTCCTGATCGAATTTGAACTTCTCCATGATGCTCCGGACATTGGGGGAGAAGCCGTTGATGTAGTTGTTAAGGTTGGGGGCGAGCTGATTGGGATCATCCAGCAAGCCATTGAAGCCCTTGCCCGTCTCGGCGGTGTCGAAGGTGAACTTCGAGAGGTTGTAAAACGGGTGCTTGGTGATGGCGCAGAGCTTGTGCCGAATGATGTTCTCCGGCTTGGCCTTGATCTCCGCATGTTCCTTGAGCACAGCGGCCTTCGTGGAGGCCAGGATGCAATCGAAGCGCCGCAGGACGGTGAGAGGCAGGATGACTTTCCGGTATTCGTTCCGTTTGTAAGGCCCACGCAGGAGGTTGCAGATGCTCCAAATGAAGGAGGCGATTTGAGAGTGGGTTTCGGCAGCCATTTAGTATTTCCCCTATCCAAGCGGAGAAGGCTGCTGATGGCAAGGAATTGCGCGGAGGGCAGCGGCTCTCCCAGTCTGATCACAACCCGCCGGGCCGCTGCTCGCGGAAGCGCTTGAGGCGGCGCTGCTGGTCGTGGGCTTTCTCGCCGCGCCGGGTGTCGCGCACGAGATCGAGCGGCAGGGCCCGCCAGCAACGCTTGGCGTAGCCATGCGGGCAGGTGGCGTATCTCACTGGCGTAGAGCGTTATAGAACCCAGCCGACCAGGGAGAAAGGCGCGAAAACACGCTGCAAAACGGATTTGACCGCGATCATTCCCCGGTTGTCCGGGGACAGAATGGTTTTGATCCGGGGCATTTGCCCCATGATCCGGGGCAAACGGCGTTTGATCCTGATCATTCCTGAAATGGCCGGGGCATTTCGCGTTTGATCGCGATCAAACCGGAAATGATCGGGGACATTTCCGGTTCGTCCCGGATCATTGGGCATCTGACTACGGGCATTTTCGAAATGATCCGGGGCAGAGGGGTTTTGATCCGGTGATTGGGGCGGCAGGTCAGCAGCTGGAAACTGGTGGTGCTGGCAAAACACGCACTGCATCCAGGCATTTGCACTGTGCATCGAATCAAAAACCAAGGGTGCAATCTATGTCATGCTTTGTAATTGGCATTTCAGGCGTCTGTTGCGACGATTCCCCCGCTCGTCCAACCACGAGCAAACAGCACTCACACGGTTCAGCGCATGGCTACGGGTATCATTCGACTGGATGAGGGGTGGCGGCTCGATGAGGGCCACCATCTGGATTCTGCGCCGAATGTTCCGGGCCAGATCGCCACCACGGTGCTGCCAACAAAACGCAAACCAGGAACCAAAACCATGGACTACATCCCTCGACTGCGCCCAGCGCGCTATCTCTGGTGGAAAACCATCCGGGATACGATTGAAACCGAAGGCCCCAAAGTGGGCCTCACGGTGGCGGAAATCACCGCCATCAAAGCCACGGCGACCGACCAATGCGCGAAAATGGAGGCGGCCGATGCCGCCGACAACGCCGCCAAAGGAGCGAAAACCTCTGAAAAGGAGGCCACCCGCGTCAACCAACTCGCCATCCGCGCCGCCGTGCGCAACATCAAGACCCGCGCCGCCTATCCAGGCTCCGGCGTGGAGGGCACGCTGGGCCTCAAAGGTGCTGAATCCACCTTTGACCCCAGCACCTTCAAGACCGTGCTCACGCTCACCGTGCTGGGCAATCAAGTGAAGGTGGACTTCACCAAGGGCGAGTGTGACTGCGTGGCCGTGTACGCACGCCTGCGCGGCACGCTGGGCTGGACGAAACTGGGCCTCGACAGCGAGTCGCCCTACTACGACACGCGCCCGCTGGCCAGTCCTGGCACACCGGAAGTGCGCGAGTACATGGCGCGCGGCGTCATCAACGACGAGGAGATCGGCATCGAGAGCGACATCGTCAGCGTCGCCTTCGGCGGCTGAGTGCCGAAGCCAGACGGGGAGACGTTGAGACTGGGAGACGTGGAGAGCGGCTGCGCCGCGAAACTCTGAGCCTCCCGGTCTCCTCTTCTCAAACTCTCCAAGTCTCCATCACTCCTCCACTCCGAGTCTCCTGGTCTCCTTGTCTTCTCAACAGCCATGCCCTTCGATCCCAACATTCCCGCCGACCATGCGGACCTTACCGGCGCGATGTTTCGCGGCCAGTTCAACGGTCTCAAAGACCTCATCGACACCATTCCCGTAGGACCGCCCGGCCAGAACGGCAGTGATGGCACCAGCGTCACCGGCGCGATCATTGATGGCACGAACACGCTCAATCCCGGTGATGCAGCGCAGGCTAGCGTGAGCTGGGACGGTGCCAATGTAAGATTCACGTTTGGGATACCCAGAGGTCAGGATGGCGTGAGCAGTCCGCCGATCACGAGTTTCATCGTGGATGGCGTGAGCACGCTGAATCCCGGTGAACCGGCCACGGCGAACGCGAGCTTTGATGGCTCCAGCGTTCGACTGCTATTTGCCATTCCACGCGGGAGTGACGGCACGAATGGCAGCAACGGCAACGATGGCGGCCAAGGCCCGCCGTTCACGAACTTCATCGTTGATGGCGTGAACATGCTGAACCCGACTGATCCCGCCTCCGTGCAGACGAACTTCGATGGCAGCGCCGTGCGGATTATTTTCAATATCCCGCGTGGCTTTACTGGCAACGACGGTGGCAGGGGGCCGCAAGGTTCGCCGGGCGAGGTGACGAATGGTCAGCTCAGCAGCGCGGTCAATGGGACGAGTAACAACAGCAATGCCGTGAACACCTTGGCCATGATCGTGAGCGATCCACCGACCGTGGGTGAGGTGCAGGCGATTGCCAGCAAACTGGATGAACTGATCCTGGCGCTGAGGCGGTCTTGAACCGCTGCCAAGAGGTGGAGCGGGTGATCAGAATCGAACTGACGTATGATGCTTGGGAAGCACCTGCTCTACCATTGAGCTACACCCGCGAAGGCGTGGCGAAGGGTGAACGGTGGGCCGGAAATGTCAAACGGGCTGCGGAAATGAATCCGCAGCCCGTGAGGTGGGTGGTGTGAATCAGTTCACGCTGGGAAGCGCAGGGCGTTGTTTGGTCATCATGGCCATGAGGGCGTCGAGGATGCCGTTTTGGCCGTTGGGGCCGCCGTTGACGAGGACGTCGGGGACAACGCGGAGGTTTTTGTCGGCGATGATTTGGAAGGCTTGGAGCATGCCATAGACATCGGAGCCTAGGGAGGTGACGCCGGCTTGGTAGGCGTCGGCTTTGGCCTGGCCGGTGGCGCGGATGGCTTCGGCGTCGCCGCTGGCGCGGAGGCGGGTGGAGGCGGCTTCACCTTCGCTTTTCTTGACGGCGGCGGTGGCGTGGAGTTCGGCGATGTTGACGCCCTGCTCAGCGCTGACGACTTGGTTTTGGATGTCGGCGAGGGAGGTCTGGCGGACGAGTTGCTGGCGCTGTTTTTCGGCGGCTTCCTGCATCTCGTAGGTCTTGCGGCACTCTTCAGCGAGCTTGCGGTCAGTTTGAGTTTTCATGAGTGACTCGGGCGGGGTGATGTCGCCGATGAGGGTGTCGATGCCTTCGACATCGTATTCACGCAGGGCGGCTTCGATGTGGCTGGCGGCCTCGCTTTGGCGCTGACTGCGGGCGCTGAGGAAGTCGAGCACGGTGTAGTCCTGCGCGGAATTGCGGAAGTAATTGCCGACGATGGGCTGCAGGACGTGGTCGATGAGGTTTTGCAGCGATCCGGCGCGTGAGATGACTTTGGGAGCCTCATTGGAGCCGATGTGGATGATCTGGGAGACATCGAGATTGAAGGCGAAGCCGTCGCGGGAGCGCACGGTGATGCTGCTGAGCTTGGCGTCGAAGGCGTGGGATTCGGTGCGCGTGGCCCAGTTGAGCACGATGTTGGTGGTGGGGACGAGTTCGACGCGCATGATGCGGGTGTTGACGGGATGTTTGCCGGGGAGCAAGGGCATGCCCCAGACGCCTTTGTGGCCGACATCGACGAGGTCGCCGTGCTTGAAGTCGGGGCCGCTGATGTCGAGGTGAGCTTTGCCGACGAAGGAGATGACGACGCCGACGTGGCCGATGGGGATTTCAAACATGGGCACGGCCTCAATTTGGGCGAACCAGGGATTGATGTTCCACTGCCCGCTGAGGAGGACTTGCTCCTGCAAGCCACGACTGCCGCCGGCATTGAGGAAGGCCTGCGGATTCTGGAAGTTGTCATGCCCATGGACGATCGGGCCTGCGATCTCGGTTTGATCAATGGGTTTGCCATCCTGAGTGGTGACGATGCCGACGAGGTCAGGATCGACGTGCTGGATGCGCAGCAGGCGTGGGTCGAGGCCGTTCTGGTGCGCGTTCTCGGAGGTAATGACGGTGAACAGCGCGGGATTGATGCGATAGGAGCCTGCGGTGATGACACCGAGCTGACGGCCTTTTTCACCGCCATGCGTGAGGAAGGCGCGCGCATCCTGGAAGTGATCACAATCGACCGTTTGGGCCAAGATGCGACCGGGAGGGATGGCGGCACCGGTTTTCGCGACGATGAGCGCGAGTTCGCCCTGCGGGACGCGGATCATGGGCACTTTCTCGATGTGATACTGCACGATCCAGAAGCCGAAGTGCAATCCGGGTGCGAGTGTGTCGGCTTGATATCCGGCTTCGCCGTTGAGGGCGATGATTTCGCCGGGCTGGAGGTTTTTGAAGGCAAAGCGCTTGATGACGATGCCGACTTTGCTCTCCGGGATGTAAACGCAGGAGATGAAGTAGAGGGCGATGATGCCGAGGACTGGAAGCGTGATGAACCAGTATTGGATGGAGTAAAGGAAGATGGTTTTCATGATGTCGTGGGGATGGTTCTCGGAAGCACCTGCATGAGGACGGTTTCCCGTCCGCACGAGGGTGCGGTGATGTGAGGGAAACCATGGTCCCGGAGCACTCGCGCCGGGCAGAGGATCGCCCTTCCAATGTCGCCTGCGAGGTTAGCTGTCGGACTGGTCCTTGGAAGTGGACTGGTCAGCGGTTACCCGCCTTCCTTCGCCCCGCCCTGCATCTTGCGATGCAGGGAGTTTTGGGTCCCCCGTGCCACCACTCTGGAAGGAGTGGCGACTTCGGCTGCGGCGTGATTCACGCACGGCCTCCGCCTTTTGTCAAAACCGTGGCCCAAGATAAACCGCAAGCACGGGCTTGACAGGAATGGCGGATTTGAGGCTCCTCAAAAAAATCATCGCCAGCGGGGTGGCGGTTGCGCTAGGTTTTCCGTCATCGTTGTCCTGCCTATGAGCATCTCTTCATCTTCTGGCGCCAAACCTTCTGGCATGTGGCAACCGCCTTCGCTGGATGAAATGCAGGCGATGCTGCCGCAGTATCAGTTTGTCTCGTTGCTCGGGCGTGGCGGGATGGGGGCGGTTTATAAAGCGGTGCAGATGTCGCTGGATCGGGCAGTGGCCGTGAAGGTGTTGCCGGGGGACTTGATCGACGATGTGGACGCCCAGTTTGCCGAACGCTTCAAGAATGAGGCGCGCACGATGGCGAAGATGAACCATCCGGCGATTGTGAACGTGTTCGACTTCGGCGAGACGCAGACCGGACTGCTCTACATCGTCATGGAGTTCATTGATGGCACGGATGTGGCCAAAATGATCGCCACACAGGGCAAACTGCCGGTGGATTATGCCTTGGCGATCACCGCACATGTCTGCGATGCGCTGGCCTACGCGCACAAGAGCGGCATCATCCACCGCGACATCAAACCGGCGAACATTCTGATCAACATGGATGGCGCGGTGAAGGTGGCGGACTTCGGCTTGGCGAAGTCGAATGACACGGCGCAGGGCGGCCTGACGAAGACGAACATGGCGATGGGTACGCCGGATTTTGTGGCCCCGGAGGCGTTGATGCCCGGTGTGCCGCTGGATGGGCGCGCGGACTTGTATGCCATCGGCGTGATGCTGTACCAGATGCTCACGGGCGAAATTCCGCGTGGCATGTGGACGATGCCGGGTGCGAAGCTCGGCACCGATCCGCGCTTTGACGCGATCATCGGCAAGGCGATGCAGACCGACCGTGAGGCGCGGTATCAGACTGCGGCGGAGATTCGGCGTGACCTGGATGTGATCATGACCGTGCCGCTGGTGAAAGCGGGTGACACGCACAGCAGCGCGGCCATTCCGAAGCAGTCGCTGCCTGCCCGCAATGCTTCGCGTAGCGATGCAGGCGGGCACATCCGCAAAGAGGCCGCTGAACTGCGCTCTGGCGATCGTAGCCACAAAAAATCCAGCACCGGCTTCTACCTTGGCATGGCGGCGACGGTGATCGTGCTTGGTGCGATGGTGTTTTTGTTTTCAGGCGGGAAAAAATCGGCTCCAGAGCCGGAGTCCGCAGGAAAAACGGCGGTGGTGTCGGAAAAACCTACGCCCAAGCCGAAGACACCGAAGACAGCTTCGCCCGCTCCGGCCCCGCGCGTGCCACTCACCGCGCCAGTGCCCACTTTGACCGCGAAGGCGGTGGATGTGCTGCCCGTTCTCGTACTGGGGCAGGATGTCGTGTACGGCGATTGGAAAATGCAGCCTGACGGCCTGGCGTATGGCGGGCGCAAAGGCAAAGTCAATTCACGGGTCGAGCTGCCGTTCAACTGTAGCGGGAGCTACCTCATCGAAGCCGAGATCTCCACGGTACCGACGCCTGGTGATGTGGTGTTTCATCTGCCATATGCCAAAGAAAATGGTGCCGGGCAGGACGACATCTCCTTCATGGTGGATCACGCCAAGGCGACGCGCGCAGGCTTTGCCTACTTCGGTGGCGAAAGCCTCGGCGGCAAAAAGAATCCCGCCTGGGCCGATATGGCTTCGCCCTTGGGTCAGAAAAACCGGCTGACGGTGAAGGTTGAATTGAAGAAGCCGGGCCGGATTGCTCTCAGCGCCTGGCTGGATGGCCGACCGCTCGTCGGGTGGGAGGGCGAGCGCAGCCTGAGCACGGGGTCTGCGATTGTGTGGCGGCCCAACAACCCGTCGCACTTCGCTATCGGCACCACTTTGGACGGCACCGTCTTCCACCGCATCCGTGTGGAGGCGCTCGATGGCGAAATCAAATGGCAACGTGATCCAGCCACTGTCACCAAAGTTGCGCCTGCTCCGATGCTGGTCACGCCACCCCCGCCCGCCGCACCCGATACCGTGGACACCGCGCCGTGGGCCAATGCCATCGCGCTGCTGCCGCTGGTGGATGTGGAGAAGGACACGGTGAAGGGGAAATGGCAGCAAGAGGGTGGCGAACTGGTCTCCAACGGCAAGAGTCAGCCAGCGCTCGCTGAACTGCCTGTGATCCCCCCCGAGGAGTATGACCTGAGGGTTCGCTTCACCAAAAAAACTGGTAACGAACAAATCTCGCTGGTGCTCGCACGGGTGGATCGTTCCTTCGTCTGGCATGGCGGGGATTACGCGAATACCATTTTTGGTTTCGGGAACCACCAGGGAGAGCCGGGCATCAAGACTGCGAACAAGACTTTGAAGATCGTCCCCGCATGCTTTGACACGGACCGCGCTTATGCCGTGCAGATTGCTGTGAGGAAGTCGGGGGTGACGGCTTACCTCGATGGCGTGAAGATTTCCGAACTGCCCGCCGATTTGGCAGAGATGCAGGTGCCCGTGGGCCTCCAACTGAAAACAGCAGGTACCCTTGGCATCGGAACCGTCAAGACATCCTATACCGTCCATGCCGTGGAGCTGCGTGAGGTCACAGGCAAGATGAAGTATCTGCGGGAACAGCCTGTCGCCGATCTTGTGGCCCAGCGACTGGCGCAGATTGAGCAGCAGTTCCTCGCCGCTTACGATAAGCAGGCTGGAGCCGCGCATAAGACGGCGGTGGCCGATTTGAACACGAAATTCAGCGCCGCGTTGGATCGCAGCATCGCCACCGTGTCGCAGGCCGGGAAGCTGGATGAGGCATTGGCGCTGCGGAATGAAAAAACGCTCATCCAGACCAGCGGCACCGTGCCAGCGGAAGATGCGGCGGAGACTCCGGCAACTTTGAAGACGCTGCGCAAGACCTACCGCACCACGATGGCCACGCTGCTCGCCACGCGCGACAAAAACGCCGCGCCGCTGCATGCCGCGTATGATCGCGCGCTGGCCGCGTATCAGGAGGAACTCACCAAGGCGCAGAAGCTCGATGACGCCCTGCGCGTGAAGGCCGTGCGGGATCATGTGAGCACGCAACGCGAAAAAACCGCAGCACCGCAACCATCCATACCCTCAACCGGCGTCACTGCCACGTCCGCAGCGAGCGCCAAGACTTCGGCGCCCATCGCACCCACCGCGCCGCCATTGCCAGCCGACAAAGTTTTGCCACCACCGCCCAAAGCCACGCCGGAGGAGGTAAGGGCGCTGTGCGAGTGGGTGCTTGGCAAGGGTGGCAGCGTGGAGGTGCTGGATGGCGGACAGAGGCGTACGGTGAAGAGCCTTGATGAACTGCCCAAGAGCAAACTCACCCTGCTGCACTTCTTCATTTACGAGCTGCCGATGGATGATGAGGGGAAGAAGTGGCTCGCGGTGCTTGGCCGGGTGCCGGAGCTGGAGAGCATGTACTTCAACAAAAATCCCGGCACCATGCCGATGGAGGTGTTGCGCGGCCTGACGAAGGTCAAATCACTGCGCCTCACGCCCACCGCCGTGGATGACGCGGCCTTCGCACATCTCACCGGCTTGAAAAGCCTGGAGAAGCTGGCGATCACCTACATGTGCAAGCAGTTCACCGGCACCGGTTTGGGCTACATCAACGAAAACCTGCTGGAGTTTTCCACGGACAGCCAGACGATCTCCGCCGAGGGCTTGGCCTACCTGCCGCGCTTCAAGAAGCTGCGGCGGCTCGATCTGACCAATTCCGCCGTCACGGATGTGATGCTGCAAGGGCTCGCTGCCTTGCCGGACCTGGAGGAATTGGAAGTGACCGGTACCAAGCTCGACGGCTCCTTCCTCGCTCACTTGCCCACGAAATCGAAACTGAAACGGCTGGTGCTTAGTGGCGTGCCGACCCTCAAGCCGGAGCATCTTATCCAGATCGGCAAGCTCAAGCAGTTGGAGATTATCATCATGCCGCCGGTACCGATCGGTGACTCCGCTCTGGCCGCGCTCGCCGGTCTGGGGGCGCTGCGGGAACTGAATTTCGAGGTTAACACCACCTTCAACGGCGAAGGATTCAAGGGTCTGAAAGGCTTCAGCAGTCTCACCAATCTCTTCCTTAGTTCCAGCCCCGTTACGGACGCAGGTCTTGAAGCCATCGCGAGCGCCATGCCGGGACTGACGCGGTTGGACCTCAGCAAGGACAGCCGAAGCAAAGGAACCTTCACGCCAGAAGGCTTTGGCGATTTTCTCAGACGCATGAAGAACCTGACCTCTCTTCAACTCGGTGGCGACAGCTTCACGGATGCATGGATGCCCGCCATCGCTCAGGCCAAGGGAGTCACCTACATGATGCTGACCTATGCCAAGGTCACTGACCAAGGAGTCGCCCATCTGATGAAGCTGCCATTGGGCTACCTCCGCCTCGACGGCACCTTGGTCACCGACGCGGTGGTTCCCATCCTGAAAACTTGCCCAACCGTGACCAACGTGCCCGTCGGTGGTACCAAGATGACTGACGCTGGGAAGGCGGAACTCCAGCGCGTCTTGGAGGCACACCGAGGGAAGTGAGTCGCCGTCGGAAGATGATGCGAGGTTGCCCGCCGAGTTGAAACGCCCGCGCGGCATACTGCGGGCACAATTGGGTCCGCGGCCGACACCGCCTGTCGCGATGGTAACGAGCACGGACAAATCACAGCCGCTGTTCAACGGCAGCACGCTGGATGGCTGGCGCATTGGGGGCGATGGTGCTGCGTTCGTGGTTGAAGACGGTGCCATCAAGGCCACGGGCATGAAGGGCAATCTCATTTACGTGGGCAGCAGCGGGAATGCCTCATGGACCGATTTTGATCTAACCCTGAAGGTGAAGACCGGGAACAAGGCCAATTCGGGGGTTTTCATTCACTGCTCATCCGCCGATGTGAAGGGCGGGCAGATCGGACTGGAAGCGCAGCTCGCAAACGATGGGAACTCTGACCGGCAGAAAACAGGCAGCCTCTGGAGCGTGGCCCCGGTCGAACAAATCCATGTGCGCGATGGCGTGTGGTTCGACTACCGCATCGTCGTGAAAGGCAGGCAGGTCACTATCTATGTCAACGGCGGCAAAGTGAATGAGTGGACCCAGCCCGCCGACTGGCAGCCGCCTACAAACGTGGCCTTGGCCCGACTGGGCGCGGGCACCCTTGCCATTCAGAGCAATCAGGGAGTCGTGTGGATCAAGGATGTCAGGATCACGGTGCCGTGAAAAGACACCTGATGCGCTAAGCGCGTCTGCGGCGCAGGATGAGGCCGAACAGCCCCAGCGCGGCGAGCAGGGCGCGGGAAGGCTCGGGAATGGCGGTGCCGTTGATCTCAAACGAGGGTTTCAGGTTCGTGGTGGCGTAAGTCACCCCATTGTCACTGGAGTGCCGGTAGAGAGGATTGAAAGACGCCCCGCTGCCAGTGGGAGAGATTGTCGGACTATTGCCAAACCAATCGAAAGCCGCTGCGGCACCATCCACGAGGAGCCAGTATTTGGTTGAGGCCGCCAGTGTGAGGGGGCCATCGGGAGTGAAGGTGAAGTTGTTCACATTGTTGTTGGTGGATGGTGGCGCGCTCAGGAAGCTGCCCACCTGAGTGCCTATGTTGCCGCTGCCATTGTCCAAAAAGAAGCCAACTTGAGCCACATCGGTAATCGTGCTGTAGAAGCCCAGCCGCAAGATCACATTGTCCACAGTGTAGTCCTGGCTGCCCATGGTGAAGACCACAGCGCGTAGCTGCCCCCCCCCCAGGACCACCCGCAGAAACGATGGTGGAATTGTCGTCACTTGTTTGCGGCAGGTTGCCGAAGATGACCGCCGCCTGAGAGGACGGAGGCATCAGCAGACCCGCCAGGAAGCAGAGGACAAAGGCGAAGGAAATAAACGAGCGTGGTTTTTTCATGAAGATCGGTGTTTGGATGTGGATGAATCAGAGAATGCGGGGAGTCGGAGGAGGAGTGTGGTGCTGCCTACCGGCGTTGGATCGCTATAGGAGGCAGAGAACCCCACCGGCACGTTCGTTGCATGCAGCAACGCTGGCTGTGAGAGCAGAATCAATCCCACCACAGCCATGAGACGAGTGTTTGTCGTCTTCATAATGGGCGGATTATCTGAAATTCGGCCTGATGGTTCAAGAATTATTTGGCTGTGAGATGGAGTATCCCGCTGCGGGATACGCGGACGTGGCACAGGCCGCACCTTGAAATGACTCGAAAGCGGCCACGCCATGTTCCTCTTGCCGTGAAAATCCCCGGACTCTGCGCCTGACACACCGTCATGAAATCCATCTCGCCGCATGACCATGCATGCCGTCATGAGCACGCCATTTTGCATCCCCCTCATTTTGCTGGTTGAGAGGCATCCGGTGAGACGTAGTTTCCCCCATATGAAGAACGCCCGCACTCCGCTTTTGGTCCTTGGCATCCTCGCTTTGGTCCTGGTGTCATTTTCCACCATCCACGCCCAGCAGACCCAGCGTGTGGATGAAAAGGAGCTGCAAACATGGGCCGACCGGGGTGATGCGGACGCGCAGTTCGAACTCGGCCTGCGCAAGATCACCGGTGAAGGCGTGAAGAAGAATCTCGAAGAAGGCGTGCAGTCTGTCGAGAAAGCGGCCAAGCAGAAGCATCTGCGCGCGCAGCATGTTCTGGGCACGCTGTATGAAGACGGCGTCGGCGTGAAGAAGGATTTGGCCAAGGCGGCGGAATGGTATCGCACTTCAGCAGATCTTGGCTTTGCGCTTTCGCAGCACAGCCTGGCCTTGATGTATGAAGATGGCAAAGGCGTGAAGCAGGACTTGGCCAAGGCGGCGGAGTGGTTCAAGAAAGCGGCGGAGCAGGGGAATCCGCCCTCACAAACCGCCTACGCCTCCAAGCTCGAACGTGGCGATGGTGTGCCCAAGAGCACGGCCAAATCCGCCCTGTACTATCTCAAGGCCGCCCAGCAGGATTTTGTGCCTGCCATGACGCGTATCGCCAATCTCTACTACACCGGCCAGGGCGTGCCGGTGGACTATCGACGTGCCGGCGCATGGTATCACCGTGCCGCACGCTCAGAAGATCCCTGGGCCTCGAACAATCTGGCCTGGTTCCTCGCCACCTGCCCGGAGGAAAACCTGCACAATGGCGAGCAGGCCGTCCTGCTCTCACGTCGCGCACTCAAACTCGTTGCCGAGGTCATTCAGAGCGATGAACAACCCTATGAAATGATCGACACCATGGCCGCCGCCCTCGCCCGTAACGGCGAATTCAAAGAGGCCGAGCTATGGCAGAAGCGCTGCATCACCCTGCTCAAAGAAGACAAGGATCTACCCGAGGCAGACCGCAAAAAACTCCAGGACGAATTCTCCACCCGTCTCAATCTCTACCAAAAGACCACCCCCTTCGCCGAACCTGAGCCGAAGGCTGAGGAAGGCACCGAACCGCTGCCACAGGACACGATTCTTCAAGACGAAGGCCTTCCCGACGCCAAGCCGAAGAAAAAAACGACTCCTAAAAGCAGCCGTGGCACCGTGGTTTGAGGATTGGCGCGCAAGATTCGCGCACTCCACCGCAATATCTGCAAGACCACGCGCTTCCCCTGCGGTTAATGCCAGTCATTCGTCATTCTCAAATTCTGCCTTCGTCATTTTTCCCGCATGTCCACCGTCGCCGTCCGTTCTGTCGCCCTGCCGCCGCCCATTCCCGGGCTGAACCGCCGCATCCGCCAGCCAAAGAAAAACATCCCGCAGACCAAGCCTGAGCGTGATCAAATCCTCGGCTGGGTACGTGCTTATACCGAGCAGACTCGCCTCGTGCCGCCGGTGCCGCTGGCCGAACTTCAGGAACACACAGAGAAAATCCTGACCATCCATGCCATCGACAAAATCCACCGTGACTACGTCGGCGTTCTCCTTGCCAACGAAACCTGGCGCGAATCGCTTGCCTCCGTGCCGTTTGAAAAGCGTCTGCTGCTGATGCCGAAATGCCTCCGCGTTGAAAGCAAATGCCCCGCGCCCTTCGATGAATTCGGCCTGCTCTGCAAACAGTGCGGCCTGTGCTCGATCCAGGACTTCCAAAACGAGGCCGAAAAGCTCGGCTACGCCGTACTCGTTGCCGAAGGCAGCGCCATCGTCATGTCGCTCATTCAAACTGGCAAGATCGAGGCCATCGTCGGTATTTCCTGCCTCCCGGTGTTGGAGCGCACCTTCCCCTACATCGAAGCCGCCGCCATTCCTGCCGTCGCGGTGCCGTTGCTGCAAGACGACTGCATCGACACCCTCGTCGATATCGACTGGGTCTGGGACTACATCCATCTCACCAGCGACGATAAAACCCGCCGCCTGAACCTCAATGCCCTTCACGATGAAGTGAAGACTTGGTTCACCCGCGAATCGCTCGATGCGCTCATGGGTCCATCGCGCGGCCACAGCGATGACATCTCGCGCGACTGGCTCGCCCGTGCTGGCAAGCGCTGGCGTCCTTTCCTCACCGTCGCCGCTTATCAGGCCCTGCGCGAAGACGCTGAAGGTCCGATCTCCGACACGGTCAAAAAAGCCGCCATCGCCGTCGAAATCTTCCACAAAGCCTCTCTCGTTCACGACGACATCGAAGACGGCGACGCCGAACGCTACGGCGAAACCACGCTGCACACCGAGCACGGCATCCCCGTCGCCTTGAACATCGGCGACCTGCTCATCGGCGAAGGCTACCGCCTCCTCGCGGACAACGACGCTGCCGCACACATCCGCAGCGCCGCCATTCTCGTCGCCGCCGAAGGCCAGCGCGAGCTGTGCATCGGCCAAGGGGCAGAACTGCTCTGGACGCGTCATCCCGTGGCCCTCAGCAGCACCCAGGTGCTCGAAATCTTCCGCAGCAAGACCGCGCCCGCGTTTGAAGTCGCTCTCAAGGTCGGCGCTGCCCTCGCCGGTCAGCTCGACGAATGCGCCGACGTGCTCCACGCCTACAGCGAGAACCTTGGCATCGCCTATCAGATTCGCGATGACCTCGACGATCTCGGCGAAGACTCCGCTGCTGACAACGAATGGAACATGCGCCCGAGCATTGTCCTCTCCCTCCTGCGTGAAAAAGGCAAAGGCGAAGTCAAAGATCAGATGGAAGCCCTCTGGAACGGTGTCGCAGCTACCAAACCCGACAACGCCACCATTCGCCAGTGGGCGCTCGACAGCGGTGCGCATGAAAAAGCGATGACGCTCCTCGAAAGCTACAAGGAGGCAGCCATCCGCTCCCTTCAAGAAGTCGAACTCCCAAATTTGAAAGGCCTCCTGCGACGCGTCATCGGTAAAATTTTCAACGAACTCGAAATCAAAGGCTGGTGCCGCGAATTCGAGCAGAAAAACCTCAATCCCGAACTCCGCGCCGAAGCCGCCAAGGCTGCCGAGCACCTTGTGCCGAACGTTGCGGCTTGAAATTCGCTTTCTTGACGGCCCTGACTCTTGACGATTCCAGAAACGTCACCAGCATCATGCGTGAATGACAGCCGCTCAGAACAAACTTTCTTCGACTTCCGCACCGGACGCGAAACTGCCCTCCAAGGCGCAGTCTTCGGTCTTGGCGAGCGATCAGCTTGCTCTGCCCTTAACCGACGACGAGCGCAAGGCATCCAGGAGGCAACTCGCGACTCTCCATCGCGGCAATCGTATGCGCCTGATGCTTGGGCAGCCCTTGTTGAAGCAAGATCCCGCCAGTGGGGCGTCCCGTTGATCGATCTCGCCGCGCTGGGCATCTCCCATGACGCGGATGACATGCTGCAGTCCGCAACGCTGCGTCCGCTCAAAACGGGTGCCGAGGCATGTCCCTTTGCGGATGATCAATGGCGGCTCGTGTACAAGTTGTTTCCGCTCTTTCGCAGCGGCGGTCTTGGCAAGACTTTTGAAATCGAGCCATCTGAGGAAGGCGAAGGCTACGAGATGTCCACCCAGGATGCCACGTTGCTCCAGACACTGGAAAAACTCATGGTTCTTCATGATGCAGGAGCCTGCCCGACCGAAATCGTCGGCCTGGACTACATGTTCGATTATCTCGTCGTCAAACAGCCGCTCGCATCGGCATACCATGATTTCGAGGCAGATCGTCAGACTGCGGTGAGCACCATTCAAGCGGTGCCGTGCAAGGCTCGTTTCAAACGTCAAACCTGGATTCTGTGGGAACACGAAACCGCCTGGATCATGAGTGATCTGCATTACGGCAACATCATGCGCGATGCCCAGGGACAGCCCACCATCATCGACGCTCTCCTTGCACCGTTGCCGCCCGAACTCATCAAAGGCAGCCGCCTGCTCACCGAGCATGTTGAGGACGCTCGTGCGTTGCGGCTGGGACTGCCGTTGGCAGGTCGAAAAGTCTTCGATGCTGTGAGCGACGACGATTTGTGAAAATCTTTGCGCTCGTGACCGCGTTGATGGCGGTCTCATGAAGTTCGAACTCTTATTCATCTCGCTCCTGCTCAGCACCATCGCCCACGCTGTCGATTCGAGGCCAAACATCCTGTTCATCGCCATCGACGACCAAAACGACTGGATCGGCTGCATGGGCGGGCATCCTCAGGTGAAGACGCCGTCGATTGATGCGCTTGCAAAACGCGGCACGCTCTTCGCCAACGCGCACTGCCAGGCGCCGCTGTGCAATCCATCGCGCAGTTCGTTGCTGACCGGCCTGCGTCCATCGACCACGGGCATCTGCGGCCTGTCGCCGGGCATTCGGGAGGTTGAGCAAACGAAGAACCACATCACGTTGCCGCAAACATTCACCAGCGCGGGTTATTTCACCTTTAACAGCGGCAAAATCTACCACGACGGCTCGATGCGCGGTGGCGATCAGAAGGCCGAGTTCAACGAATTCGGCAATCGCGGCCCGATGCCGAAACCGAAGAAGCCCATCGCCCATCTTCCCGGTGCGGATCGTCATCCCGCGATGGATTGGGGCGTGTTTCCTGAAAAGGACGAAGACAACGCCGACTGGAAAATCGCCGACTCGGCCATCGACGCGCTGAAGCGTGCCCCCGCCGACAAACCGTTCTTCATCGCCGCTGGATTCCGACTGCCGCATGTGCCGTGTTATGCTTCGCAGAAGTGGTTCGATCTCTATCCCGATGCCGACCTCAAAATGCCTCCTGTCAAAGAAGACGACCGTGCCGATCTGCCGAAGTTCGCCGATTTCCTCCATTGGAAGCTCCCCGAGCCACGCTTGAGCACGCTGCGCGCGAACAATGAGTGGCGGCCGCTTGTCCGTGCTTATCTGGCCTGCGTGAGTTTCATGGACAGCCAAGTGGGCCGCTTGATCGCGCAACTTGAAGCCACTGGCCGTGGGGAGAACACGATCATAGTCCTCTGGGGCGACCACGGCTGGCATCTCGGCGAAAAACTCATGACGGGAAAAAACACGCTCTGGGACCGCAGCACCAAAGTGCCACTCATCTTCGCCGGACCCGGCGTGAAGGCTGGTCAAGTCTGCCACCGCCCTGCGGAACTGCTCGACATCTTTCCCACGCTGCTCGCACTCACGAAAATGCCCGCCCGCAGCGATCTCGAAGGCCACAGCCTCGTGCCGCAGCTTCAAGATGCCAGCGCACCACGCGAATGGCCCGCCATCACCACGCACAACCAAGGCAACCACGGCATCCGCACCGAAGACTGGCGCTACATCCACTACGCCGATGGCAGCGAGGAGCTCTACGACATGAAACACGATCCCAACGAGTGGACCAACCTCGCCGGTGATCCGAAACACGCGGCGAAGAAGACCGAACTCGCGAAATGGCTGCCCAAGATCGACAAACCGCCGGTTCCCGGCAGCAAGAGCCGCGTGCTGACTTATGATCCGGTCACGAAGGAAGCCGTGTGGGAAGACAAACCGATTGATAAGACCGCTCGGCTGCCTGAGCCATAAAGTAGTGCTGAGCTTTAGCTCGCTCTGGTAACATCACGGGCTAAAGCCCATGACTACTTTAAAATTGCCTTGTGCCATCGTCCTCCAACAAGCTCCGCCTCACCTTCGGCCTCGGCTTCCTCGCGTTTGTCGTCGCGGGATCGTTGTTGCTGCTCGCTTGGTTGCGGCAGCGTGAGCGGGAAGAATCAAACCGTCTATTTCATGCGCTGGCACAAGCCGATGCCGAATTTGTGCGCCGGATGAATCTGCCGCGCAGTGAAAAGCTGGCGGGTGATTTGAAACAGTTGCTCGGCATGCAGATCGAATTCCGCGAAGCTGGCCAGGGAGTGGCGAAGGGTGACGATACGCTCGTCGTGCGTCTCGATGACAAGAACGACATGATCTTCATGCGCAAGCCAGTCGCATCGCAGCTTTCGCTGCGTGATCCGGCCACGCGGAATGCTTTCATCGCCTTCTGGCTGGTCTCCGGCCTCGTGGGCTGGTTGCTGGCTCGTGAGCGACTGAAGCGCGCCCAATCCGAGCGACTCGCGATGCTGGGCCGTGTGGCGACGAGTTTGGCGCATGACATCAAAAACCCGCTCGCCTCGATCCAACTGCATGCGCAGTTGATGACGCCAAGCGATGGCGAGGATGCGAAGGCGCTGAAGATGATCGAGAGCGAGTCGGAAGTGATCGCCGGGTTGGTGAATCAGTGGCTGCATCTCGCCAATCCGCTGCCGCCAAGGCTGGTGAAGCTCGATGTGGTCGAATGCATCGCCGCCGTAGCGCGGAATCTCGAAGCGCAGGCACGGCATGCTGCCGTGGACATTGAAAACAGTCTCACCCGCCCGGTTTGGGTCATGGGTGATGCGCAGCGGCTCTCACAAGCGTTCCGCAATCTCATCGTGAACGCGATCCAGGCGATGCCACGAGGTGGGAAGCTGCGAATCACAGCGGATGGCCAGCCCCTCACCCGACCTCTCCCCGAAGTGAATCAAGAGGTAAGCGAGAGTCAGAGGCGGGGAGAGGAGAATCGTTTTGCGGACGCTCCAACGCGAATCCCCTCTCCCCGCCCCAATTCAGCGACAGCAGACAACGTGATCTTCGGGGAGAGGTTGGGTGAGGGGAATCCCAAGAACTTCGTCACGCTTCGTTTTACCGACTCTGGCCCCGGATTCTCCGAATCCGCCCTCGCACGCGGCACGGAGTTGTTCTTCACGGAGAAGGAAGGTGGCATGGGCGTAGGCCTCAATATCGTCGCCAGCATCGTTGAAGCGCATGGTGGGCGGCTTGAATTGCAGAATGACCCCAAGGGCGGCGCGGTTATCATGGTATCGCTTCCCGCAGCCGCCGCATGAACGCCAGCATCCTCATCATCGAAGACGAATACGCCCTGGCCGCCGCGCTCTCGACCGTGGTGCGGCGTCTTGATGCCACGCCGGTCGTGGCGGCGAGCGGACAGGGCGGCATCGACAAACTGGGCGCGCAGAACTTTGCTCTCGTTATTCTTGATGTCGGATTGCCGGACATGAGCGGGCTGAAGGTGCTCGAAAAGATCCAGGTATTGTCCCAACCACCGCCAGTCGTCATCATCACCGCGCATGGCACGCTCGACACCGCGTTGGAGGCGCGCAGGCTCGGCGCACGCGAGTACTTTCTCAAACCGCTCAATCTGGCCGACTTGCAGCGCACCATCCGCGAGGTCTTCACGCCCGCGAAGACCGAGGTGCCCGTGCAGACGACCATGATCGGCAACTGTGAGCCGATGCAGCGCGCGTTTGCCATCATCGCGCAGGCGAGCGGCAATAACGCGCCGGTTTTGCTCCTGGGACCGCCCGGCAGCGGCAAGAGCCTCGCCGCCGAGGTGATTCATCGTCACAGCGCACGTGCGAATGAGCCGCTGGTCGTGTTTCGTGCTGATGAATGGCCTGCGGATCGTGTAGAAGCCGCTTTGGATGATGCCATCGTGAAAGCTGGCAATGGCGTGCTCTTTCTGGATGAGATCAGCACTTGGTCAAAACCGCTGCAGGCCGCGCTGATGCATCGCGTGGGCGATTTGAAGGCGCGACTCTTTAGCGCATCGAGTCATGAACTGTCAGCCGTGCGTGAGGATCTGTTTTACGCGCTGGCCGTACTGCAAGTGACGCTGTCGCCGCTGACGGAGCGCACCGGTGACATTCCGGCGCTGGCGGCGTCCTTCCTCGGTGAGCGTGTGCTTTCAGCGGAGGCGTTGGCTGTTTTGAAAGCGCACGCGTGGCCCGGCAACGTGCGTGAACTGAAAGCGGCGATGACCCACGCTGCCGCTGTGTGCAGCGGCAGCACCATTTTGCCACATCATCTGCCTGCGAGCCTCGTGAAGACCGAGGATGGAAATCACTTGGAAGACACGATGAAGCGCAGCCTCGCCGCATGGCTCGATCAAAAGACCACGGGCACCGATGAGATGATGCCCGCGTATGATGATCTGCTCGAAACGGTGGAGACGTCGATGCTGGAGACGCTCTTGAAGCGCTTCGAAGGCAAGCCCACGCGTCTGGCAGCGGCGATGAAGATGAACCGGGCGACGCTGAGGCGGAAGTTGCGAGAGGAATGATCAGTCTGGAAGCGGCCAGACGATGAGGTCGATGGGATAGAGTTCGCCGTCGGCCTCGCTTTTGAGGAAGTTGGTGTCGTTGGCATCGAAGGCACCGATGCCATCGCGTTGCCAGGCGAAGTCTCGGAGGGTGACGGAGACGTCACGGCGCTCGCGCAGTGGTTCCCAGCCGTGGCGAGTCATCCATGCGGTGATTTCTTTGTCAGTGGGCGTGGTGCCGACAATGAAACGCTGCGCGAGGAGCATGCCGACGCCGTCGCCAATCAGGTCTTCGAGCTCGCAGCCGAAGCCAAGAAGTTCCCAGCTCAAACGCTCGCGCTCGAGCGCCTGCTCGATGGTGCCAGGACCGTATTCGATCATGCCACGATCATTGCGCACGAGGATGCAGCCAAAACCTGCCGTGCCGAAGCCGTTTTCCTCACGGCCACGCAGTTTGATGATCTGGGTCGAATCATGACGGTCATCAAACAGCACTGCTTCGCCGCGGCTGCCAATCACTGAAAAGCGAGAGCCTGCCGGGCCAAGCGTTTCCCAATCGACGGTGCCATTGATCCTACGGCTGAGGATTTGAGCCACATCCAACCAGCCACCACGCTTTTTCGTCAGGCGCTCGATCTCGCGATCGATGGCAGGACCATCAACCAACTGTGCAAACTCGAGTTGGCTGAGCATGGCTGCCGTTGATTTGGGCTTTCATCTGCACGGACATGGCACCGCCTTCATCATCGCGGAGATGACGGCGCACCTGCTGATATTTTTCTTCATAACTCAACTCCCGCCGGTTTTTTGGCGGCAGGCGCAGCTTGGCTCCGGGAGGAGGAAGCTGGATTTGAGTGGGGTCGAAGGACATGGGCTGAGAGTAACTTCAGTGGCGGAAAACGCAACCGGGCGATCATTCGCCGTCAGCCTTGCCGGGCACGCGGGGATCATGCGCCGGGAAGAACAGTTTCTTCTCCTGATCGAAGAAGATGGCCTGACAGGCGCCGAAGGAAGTGGTTTCAGCGAGTTTGTGGCCGAGGGCTGTGACGCGGCTGAGCGTGCCCTCCCCGAAGGCTTTTTCGATTTTGAGCTCGGTGGGGTTCCATTGGTGGTGGAAGCGGGGTTCGGCGAGCGCGGCTTCGGGCAGCATGCCGTCATCGATGATGTTGGTGATCAACAGGAGGGCCTGCGTGATGATGGTGGGGCCGCCGGCGGCTCCGGTGACGATGACGGGCTTGCCGTCTTTGAGGACAATCGTCGGGCTCATGCTTGAAAGCGGGCGTTTGCCAGGGGCGACGGCGTTGGCTTCAGCGCCGACGAGTTTGAAGGCGTTGGGAATGCCGGGCTGCACGGCGAAGTCGTCCATTTCATCATTGAGCAGGACGCCGGTGCCGGGAATGACGACTTTGCTGCCGAAGGCGGTGTTGATGGTTTGATTGAGCGCGACCCAGTTGCCCTCGGCGTCGGCGGTGCAGAGGAAGGTGGTGTGTTTGCCAAAAACATCGCCTTCCCAATGCGGTGGCGTGTTGTGGGCGGGGACTTCGGTGGCGTGATCGAGGTCGATTTTCTTGGCGAGTTCGGCGGCGTATTCAGGTGAGACGAGGCCACGGGGCACTTTGGCGAAATCGGGATCGCCAAGCCAGTGCGCACGGTCGGCAAAGGCGAGCTTCATGGCCTCGGTGATGACGTGGATGCGGCTGCTGGCGCGGAAATGGCGGATGGGGAAGTGTTCGAGAATGTTGAGTATCTGTGCGACGTGAACGCCGCCGGAACTGGGCGGTGGCATGGTGATGAGGTCGTAGCCGCGATACTTGGAGCGGATCGCCTCGCGCTCGGGTGCTGTGTAGTTGGCGTAGTCGGCCGCAGTCGTGATGCCGCCGTTCGTTTTCATCCATTCTTCGGTTTTGGCGGCAAATTCGCCTTCGTAGAACCAGGCGATGCCTTTTTCGGCCACGGCGCGATAAGTGGCCGCGAGGTCGGTTTGAACGAGCATCTGGTCTTTTTCGAGCGGTTTGCCGTCTTTGAGGAAAATGGCGGCCGAGGACGGGAATTGGGCGAGTTTGGCGGCGGTGGCGGCGAGTTTGCGGGCATAGACCTCGTCGAGAGGGAAGCCTTTTTCGGCGATGGCGGCGGCGGGGAGCAGCACGTCGGCGAGTTTGAGCTTGCCGTGCTTCGTTTGCGCAGCGGCGCAGGCTTTGAGGTAACCGGGGACGCCGCTGGCCAGCGCACCGGTCTTGCTGGCTTCGTCATCGAGCTTGCCGTTGATGACATACATGTCGCGAGAAGCCTTGGCGGGGGCCATTTCGCGGCCGTCGATGCAGGTGACGGTGCCATCGGCGGCATGGATGACGAAGAAACAGCCACCGCCGATGCCGGAGTTGTGCCCATCGACGACGCCGAGCGTCAAACCGGCCGCAATGGCCGCGTCGATGGCGTTGCCGCCTTTTTCAAAGGCATCCATGCCCGCCTGCGTGGCAAGTGGATGCACCGTGGCGATGGCGTGTTTCGGAAATGAAGCGTCAGCAGCGTGGAGCAGACTGGTGGCGAGTACGAGCAGTGCGGAGAACGCTTTCATGCCGCGAGGCTAGCGATGGGCCGCAATGCCGTCGATGAAAAAAGACTCGCCAAAATCAGTGATCCACAATGGGATTACTCGGATTGCTTCCAACTCAGCCAAGCCTTTCGGTAGGTAAAGGCCATCGCCATGATGCCAGCGAACAGCAGCAGGGCACGGCTGGGTTCTGGCACCGTATGCACCATGCTTGAGGCGTTGTCAGGCAGGGTAAAGGAGAGCGTCGCAGCCACGCCGGGTTCAGCAGCGCCGACCGCGATAACGGCGGTGATGCTGCAAATGAGCCAGTAGGTGATGGAGCGCAAAGTCACGGAATTGAATGTATCTTTAACCGATGAGGCCGGGGCAGGACAAGACTTTTTTGGCAACGAGATTGACGCAAGTTGTTCATTATCAGAGCCTCGCTCGGATGGGCTTAGGAGATTGGCCGGGGTGCTCAACGGGTGCCTTCCTGCTTGCGAGTTCGCCGTGCCTCCGCCATGACTACGGCCCCTCAACCCCGGCAAATCATCCATCATGTCCATCGTCAGTTCTGCGCGTTTCATCAACATAGGCTTGGCCGGTTTAGGCAACGTCGGTGCAGGAGTGTTCAAGAATCTCCAGGCCAATCGTTCGCTCATCAGCCAGCGCACTGGGGCTGACCTGCGCATCACGCGGGTGGCGGTACGTGATCTGTCCCGTCCTCGCGATGTGGTGGTGCCTGCGGAGCTGCTGACGACGGACTGGAAAGAGCTGGTCAACGATCCGACCATTCCGGTGATCGTCGAACTGATCGGTGGCACGACCACGGCCTACGAAATGGTTGCCGCAGCACTGCGGGCCAAAAAGATCGTCGTCACGGGCAATAAGGCGCTGCTGGCGGAACGTGGGAAGGAATTGTTCGCACTGGCGGAGGAATGCGGCGTGCCGATTTACTTCGAGGCGGCGGTGGCGGGCGGTATTCCGATCATCCAGGTGCTGCAAGAGGGGCTGGTGGGCAATCACATCCGCTCCATTCACGGGATCATCAATGGCACCTGCAATTACATCCTCACCCGCATGTCGCAGGCCGGATTGAGCTATGCGGACGCTTTGCGCGAAGCGCAGGAAAAAGGCTACGCCGAGGCCGACCCCGCGCTCGATGTCAGCGGCTGGGATGCGGCGCACAAGGCCATCATCCTGGCCTCCCTGAGCTACGGCTTTTGGATTCCGCAGGACAAGGTGCATGTCGAGGGGGTGGACCGCGTGAGCATCACCGACTTCAAATTCGCCGCCCGCCTCGGCTACACGATCAAGCTGCTCTCCGTGATCCGTGCGGATGAAAACGGCCTCGTTGAGGTGCGCACGCAGCCCACGCTGGTGCCGCTGTCGCATGTGCTGGCAAGTGTGAGCGGTGCGTTCAATGCGGTGCTGGTGAATGGCGACATCGTGGGCGAGACGCTGTTCTACGGCCGTGGTGCCGGCCAGGACCCGACGAGCAGCAGTGTGATCAGCGATCTGTGCGAAGCGGCGGCGGTGCTGATGCACGGCGCTCGTCACAGCGGCTTCGTGCCGCACGGTCTCTACGGCAAATCGAAGCCGATCGACGACACGGTGTCGCGTTATTATCTGCGGCTTACGGTTGATGACGTTCCCGGTGTGCTGGCGCAGGTCGCCGCAGTGCTCGGCCAGCGTGGCATCGGCATTTCGTCCATGATCCAGCCGGAAGATCTCGAAGACACCAGCGGCGAGACCTCGCTCGTGCTCATGATCCATGATGCGCGTTTGGGCGACATGAAATCGGCGCTTACGGCCATCCGTGAGCTTGGCTGTGTGCGTGGCGAACCGGGCTGGATGCGCGTGGAGACACTGCAAGGCTGACCACCGGTGTGACAAAAATCATGCGGATTAAATTTGGCATGGAATGAGGCATCGAATGATGAGAACATGCCGTTCATGAAAATCGTTCTCGCCGATCTCGCCACCCTTGTTGGGGGAACTCTTTTGTGTGGAGATCCTGCGGAGCAGATCACGGGTTTCGCCTCGCTCAAAGAGGCCGTCGCCGGCGACTTGAGCTTCTTCCATGACGCCCGCTACAACGAGCGGCTGGTGAACACGAAGGCCAGTGCGATCCTTGTGCCCTTGGGCTGGACGGAGTTTCCGCAGAATGCTTCCTGCATTGCTGTTTCGGACCCTTCCCGCTCATTCGAGCAGATCGTGGAAAAGTATGGCTTTCAGCCCGAGCCGTTCGCGGCTGGAGTCCATGTTTCCGCTGTCATTGCTCCCACGGCCAAACTCGATCCGGCACGTGTCTCCATTGGTCCACATGCAGTGATTGAAGCCGGGGTGGAACTCGGTGACGAAGTTGAAATCGGCGCTGGCTGTTTCGTCGGGCGCAACGTGAAGATTGGCAAAGGCTCGAAGCTTTACCCGAATGCCACCGTGCATGCCGAATGCATCCTGGGTGAACGAGTTTTTGTACACTCTGGAACGGTCATCGGCGCTGACGGTTTCGGCTATGAATTCGGTGAAGGCCGTCATCGCAAGGTGCGCCAGGCGGGCATCGTGCAGATCGACAACGATGTCGAAGTCGGCGCTGGCACGACCGTGGATCGCGCACGTTTTGGCCGCACCTGGATCGGCGAAGGCACCAAGATCGACAACCTCGTGCAGATTGCCCACAATGTCGTGCTCGGCCGGCATTGCATCTTATGCGCCCAGGTCGGCATCTCCGGCAGCACCACGCTTGAGGACTACGTCATCATGGGCGGCCAGTCCGGGGCAGGCGGCCACATCACCATCGCCAAGGGCACGAAGGCCGGCGGCCGCGCCGGACTCACCGCCGACACCGAGCCGGGCGCCTATGTCAACGGCAACCCCGCCATGCCCTACATGCTGGAGCGCCGGCTGCAGGTTCTCTATCGCCGGCTGCCCGATCTCTTCAAACGGCTGGATGACGTGGAGAAAAGACTAGCCCAGTCCGACAATTCCCTTTAGCTCGCGGCTGCATGAGGGACACGCGGTTCAAAATATTTTCCGGCTCTTCCAATAAGGCGCTCGCCGAGGAGATCTGCAAATCCATCGGCGTTCCGCTGGGTGACGCCACCGTCAACTGTTTCCCGGACGGCGAGTCGTTCGTGAAGATCAATGAGAACATCCGCGGCGCGGACGTTTTCCTCATCCAGTCGACCTGCCCGCCGACCAACCACCACCTGATGGAGCTGCTGATCATG
>NZ_JBJXFV010000101.1:0-41404 GCF_046154365.1 Prosthecobacter sp. | reverse complement strand
GCGGTTACCTGGTTTTAACCGCAGAGGATGGACGGTCGCAGAGGGATCATTGGTTTTCCCATCGTTAGATAAGAATGCGGTCAAAGATGGGGCCGGGGTCAGGATGTCAGAGGTTAGGAGTTAGGTGTGCCATAACTCTTAACCCATAACTCATCGCTACCGCCGCAGCGCCAGAATCAGCTCATCCAGCTTGTTCACGATCTGCTGCATCTCCCCTTGCGTCGGCGGATCGCTCACCGTCATGCCCAGCGTACTCACCATATTGCTGAGATTGCTCGTGCCGTTGATCGCCGTGGTCAGTTGCGCATTCGTCACCTCGCCCGGCGCTCCCTGTTGACCCGCTTGCCCCTCTTGACCTCGGGGTATTCCGAAGCTCAGCCGCACATTGCTGCCGTCAAAGCTCACGTTCACCGTTGCGGGATCACCAGGGTTGAGTGTGCTCACACCATCCACGACGAAGTTCGTGAACGGCGGCCCCTGCGGCCCCGGCTCCCCCTGCGCACCCGTGCCACCGTCGTTGCCGGTAAAGCCACGCGGCAGGTTGAAGATCATCCGCACCGCGCTGCCATCAAACGTCGCCTGCGCCGACGCGGGATCAGTCGGGTTCAGCATGTTCACCCCATCGACGATGAAGTTCGTAAACGGCGGCCCTTGCCCGCCATCGTTGCCGTTGCTGCCGTTGCTGCCGTTCGTACCGTCATTCCCACGCGGAATACCGAAAAGGAAACCCACACTCGCTCCATTGAAGCTCGTCTGCACCGTGGCCGGTTCACCGGGATTCAGCGTGCTCACGCCATCCACGATGAAGCTCGTGATGGGCGGACTGCTCACGCCATCCTGACCTCTGGGTATCCCAAACGTGAACCGCACATTGGCCCCGTCCCAGCTCACGCTGGCCTGCGCCGCATCGCCGGGATTGAGCGTGTTCGTGCCATCAATGATCGCACCGCTGACGCTCGTCCCATCGCTGCCGTTTTGGCCCGGCGGCCCGACGGGAATGGTATCAATGAGGTCTTTGAGACCATTGAGTTGGCCGCGCATCTCCGCAGCGGTCGCGGTGGTGTTGTCGGTGGGTTTATTGGGATCGAACATGGTGGTCTGGATGTTTGATTCTCGATACTGGATTTTCGTTCTCGTCCTCGTTCTCGTTCTCCTCCTCGTCCTCCTCCTCGTCCTCGAACTCGTCCTCGATCACAGCGCATCAATGAAAGCCAAGACCATCAAGCAACCCTGAAGCGTAGTGATCATGGGCTTGGTTGTCATGAGCGTCAGCGGAGCGTCAGCATCGAGGACGAGTAGGAGTAGGAGGACGAGTAGGATTGAGGCGGTCATGGGGCGATGATGCGCGCAGCATGAATCGTCCTCGTCCTCCTACTCGAACTCGTCCTCGATCACAGCGCACGCATCGAAGCCAGCAGAGCCGAGCTTGCCAGTAAGTGCCCTTGGCCTGGGTTTGGTTGTCATGGGTGTCAGCGGAGCGTTAGAATCGAGGACGAGTAGGAGTAGGAGGACGAGTAGGAGTAGGATTCATCCTTCGCAGTAGCTGCTACGGAGAATGGAGGACGAGTAGGATTGCGTCTGCTACGGCTAAGTCACCGTGATTTGCATCTCCGGGCTGGGTGGGGCATCGCCGCCGTCGTTGAAGGCGATGATGCGGATCTTCACCACTTGACCCACCGTGAAGCCTTTGAGGATGACCTCCAGGTCCTTCGCGCTGGCCTTGTTCTGCCACTCGGTGTCCACCCCCACGATGAAGGTCTCCACCCGGTAGCGCGTGGCACGGGTGGCATAGGGCCAGCTCACATCCAGGCGGCTGTTGCTCAGGGTGCTGGCTGTCACGCTGGCCACGGACTCAGGGGCGCGTGGGTTGGCCGGGATGCTGAGACCAAAGTCCTCCCAGCGTGCATCATCCGCCGGGAGCACGATGGTGAGTTCCTCGATCAGGCCACGGACGCGCTTGCGCAGCGCATCCTCAGCCGTAGCACGTGTGGCAAAGGCCTTGGTCTGCTCACTCTCCGCGTGGTCCACTGCGGCTTGGGCGTCAGTGATGGCGGTGTGCTGGGCCAGACAGAGGGCAGCGGTGGCACCCATGTCCACGCTTTCGTCCGCAGGCTTCGCCGTGAAGTAGTTCTTCAGCGCGTCCAGCAGTGTCAGGCGGGTAGGTTGGTCATCGGGAATGCCGGTGGATTGATTCGGAAAGCCCGTGGGCTCCCAGTTCACATTCCAGCGCTGGCCGTACAGCTTGGCGATGCGCAGCTTGCAGTCCGTCAGCATCGAAAAGCCGGCGTTGTCGGCGGCTTGCAGCGCATCGTAGGCGGCGGCCACCTCCTTCTTGCGCAGGCCCAGCGCCGTTTCAGCGGCGGAGAGCCCGCCGTGGGCCGCCAGCATCACGGCCTCCGTGTTTTGTTTGATGCCGAGGGGGACTTCATGCATTTTGCAGCCCTTCGCCATACGGGTGCAGAGGGCGCGCAGGATGTCTGGATTATCAGGCGTTGGATTTGAGGCCATGGTGTGTCGATTGATTTTCTTGCGTTGCGTTATCAGTGGGGGAGCCGGATCATCCGGGCTATCCCAGACAAAGTGGTCCCAAATCGTGGATGGAGATCCCCAGCGCATCAGGTCAGGCGGCGGGGGGGCGCGGCGGCCCGCCGCGCCGGGTAGCAGCGCCTGCGGCAGGCCAGGCGGGGATTGCGTGCGGCAGGCGGGCCGCTCTGCCGCCGTGGTGCGGCATGCGGCAGCGCCTGAATGAGGGTCTGTTTCTCCGTGCCGGATGCCGCCGCAGCTCCCGGCAGTCTCCCCCGACACACGCCGGATTCCGGCACTGAAAGGTACCCAGTGGCGCAGGCCACGCCGGAATCCGGCGCAGCAGGTGCGGAAGTACCCCGCGCCACGCCGGCATCCGGCAGCGCAGGTCCGCGAGTGGCACCACCCACGCCGGAATCCGGCGTCACCTGGGGAAGCTGGGACCATGCCACGCCGCCATCCGGCGTCACAAGTGCCAGAGCCCACCCTGCCGCGCCGGTTAGCGGCGTCACAAGTCCGAGAGTAGCACCCGCCACGCCGCCATCCGGCACGGCAGTGCCGAGAACGGCCCATGCCACGCCGGAATCCGGCGTCAGCTTCCCGAGACTCCCCCGACCCGTGCCGGAATCCGCCACCGTGAATCCGCGGCGGCCTCCCGCCGCGCCGGAATCCGGCACGCCAGCATCGAGGCCGGGGCAGGGCAGTTGGAAAAGCAGCGTCGCGTTCATGGGCGCAGTGTCCCCCGATCCCGGCAGGAGTCGATGACTCTATCGAGACACTTCAGCGCGCAGGGTAAAGAAGCCCAGCAGGTAGAGTTCGATGGCCTGCAGGCCAAAGGCAGCCGCCAGCCGGGCCACAATGCGCGTGGAAGGTTCCTTCTCCATCAGGAGGATGCCGTGGATCATGGAGCGCGCCACGCCGGTCAGCTCATGCAGGCACTTGATGCAGCAGTGGAACTCCGTCATCAGGTCCAACAGCGCCAGCGCCACCCCCGCGTCCAGCAGCTCGCGTTCCTTGGCCAGGCAGCGCGGCACCACCGCCTCCCGCCGGATGGGAAACTCCGGCGCCCTGCGTTCCCACAGTGCGCAGGTAAACACCGTCCCCCCGCGCGGCAAAGGCATCCGGTGTCGCTTCGATTTCATGGGGAAAAAGAGGGTGGACTAGGGATAAAACCAGATTTCCGCGCCGAACGGAAGCAAAAAAAACAAAATCTTACGCAGGGCAGGCGCTCAGAAGGCCAGAAGATTCTTGCCGCCATCAGGCGCAGTCCCTATCATCACCCCACTATGAACCGCATTTACCAGGGCAGAGTCACGCAGGTGCAGCAGCGGCAGGCAAAGCCAGCGGAAGAAGCGGGCGACCCGCCCAAGGCACCTGCCCGCAGTACTACGCCGAGCACAGGCGTTGCAGGCGGGCGAAAGGGCACGGAAACAGAGTGGGTGAAGATCGAGGACGGGGAAGCCCTGCTCTGGCGGCATCATGAGCTGTTTCAGGATGCAGTGAATTATTACACACTGTGTTTGGCAGCCATGGCGGAGGGCATGGATGATGAGTCGTTTGTCGATGTCGCACTAGAAATCGCGAGGAAAAAAGCTGCGAGTGATCCAAAGCACCAGACTGAGGCAGCACGAATCAAGGCTGTTACTGATGCGGCGGAAACAGCGAAGGCAATGCTCACTGCTGTCAAGGGATGGCGAGACGCTGTGAGGGAGATTTGGATTCAAGGAGAGCGGCGTGGAAAGAAAATCGCAGGCGGTTACGAGACTGTCGCGCCAATCTTGAAGGTGCCTGTTGTCAAGACTGATGATCACGGTGCTGCGTTTGCCAAGTGCGCGGCCGCGGCACTGAAAGACAGCCGTGCATCCAAACAGCAGCGGGCAGCCGCACTGCTTGAGTTGCTCGAAGAAGCAGCGGTTAATTCCGACCTCAGTGTCCTCGTCAATGATCGGCTTGGCTGGTTCTGCTCGCCGAAAGGGATGAATGACAAGACACCTAAGAGCATGTCATCTTCACAGGAGGCGAAGCGCCAGCGCCTGGCATGTGAGATTCGGGACTTGCCGGATGAGCTGGCGATTGCACACGCTTCAACACTTGATCTCGGCCTGTTCCTCACCACGCCGCCGAAGGAGGAAATCATTGGCAAGGATGCGGAAAAGACTTTGAGGGAGTATTGGGCAAAGGCATTGAAAGCTCATCCAGACATAGCCAGCGCCACCAAGTTGCTGGATGTGATCGCTCCTGAAGTGACAAAGGGAAGGAAACCACCCGCACAACAGGCTGCTGAATGCGGTGAACCTCTCCGCATTCCTGCTCCGGGCCGCAAGCCGAGCGGGCTTTATCCCGTCGCCGCCGTTTTTAGGTTCCTTCCGTGCGTTGAAACGCTTGTGGCTTTTCGCGCGGCAACCGCGCCACTGTGCAAGGCGAAGGAGAAACAAATCGTGGAAGACGCCATCGCTGATGCTCGTGTCGATGACACGCCGCACTTTGCTTATTTCACCAATCTGGCTTTTCATCGGGATGGTGATGCGAAGCAGCAAGCCGCATGGAAGGAATTCGACAGCGCGGCCTTGGTGGAAGCGGTGAAGTCTCCGCATCGCTATTATCAGGACACTCAGAAGAGGCTCGCGGCGGCAACGGAGCTTGAGCAGGAACTCAAGATGATGGAGAGCAAGGGGCGCGCTGGCGGCGCGGATGAAGGCGAGGGTGGAAAACACGGGCTTGATGGATTCGCTGACGATCACCGGATTGAGCGATTGATTTCCGTGCTGTACAGCGACCTTGGACATCTTGGCGAGGTGGATTCACCTGATGACAATGGACTGGAGCGAAAGTTCATCACGGCCACGATTGCACGTCTCGAACTCAAGCTGCCGGAGCACTCCCGCGAGTACACGCTGCGCGAACGAACGCTGCGAAGCTGGCGCGCCGTGCGTGATGCCTGGCGTGACCTTGCGCAGACCATGAAAGATAAGGGAAAGGGCGAGCCGACCCAGGAGGAGCTTTGGGCGGTGGTCGCCAAGGAACAAGGGGAGCACAAAAAGGATTTCGGCAGCGCCCGCTTCTATGAAGCGCTCACGGAGCCTGCGAATCAATGTATCTGGAAGGAAAGAGGAAGCAGTGACTTCCATGCGGACGATCCTGTTTCTGCCTGGGCCGAGTACACCGAGTTGCGACGCGAACTGCGCGACAAGCAGCGCGCCATTCGCTTCACGCCAGCGCATCCGACCGAGTCGCCACGCTTCTTCATCTTCCCGAAGAGAGCCTCAGCGGGTGGCAAGTGGGGGTCGTCCCATGAACTTGCAGCCGAAAGCGGTGCCATGACCGAGGAGATGGCTGGAACACTCGCCTTCACGGCAGGCATTGCGATCAACGAGGGCGAAAAGTGGCAAGCCGTCATGACGCGAATCATTTATCATGCCCCGCGGCTCCGTCGTGACGAAATGCGGCGTGATGGAGAGACCAGCCTTGAGTCCGCGCCTTGGTTGCAGCCGATGGTGAAAGCACTCGGGTTGGCGGAGCCGCCCATGCAGGACTTCGGCAACTGCCGAATCACACTCCAGCCCCGTCCTTTTGAAGACAAGGACGGCAAGGAGCGATACAGCGTCCAACTCACTTTTCCCGTGGAGGTTCAAGCGGAGGCTTTGATCGCGCAGCTTGGAAAACAGAGTCTCTGGGCCAAGCGCTTCAATCTCACCCCTGATGGAGATAAGTTTCGGGAGTCCACGCTCCGCCGAAAGCACGAGAAGCAGCCCAAAGACCCGCCGCGACCGCTTGAGGAACTGGTGCAGCGGTTCACCTTTGGCAGCCTTGATTTCGGACTGCACGCGGATTCATGGGCGATGCATGAGGCGCGGCTGGATGGCATTTTTAGCGACACTAAGAAGGGCAAGCCGATCGTTTCCCGTGCCATCACAACCGGGGATGAAGCACCGTGGCGGCTGGCGACGCGTGAATTGAGAAAACTCCGCCTGCCGGGCAGCGATGCCAAAGTGTGGCGCGCGCGCAGCAAGAAGGATGAGGACGAGAACGCGGGATTCGACTGGCGGGAGGAGCTTTCCGGGGATCGCGGACGTTCAGCCTCTTTGAAAGAGACTGAGGAGTGCAGGGAGTTGATGTGCGAGTTGCTTGGTGATCCGTCGGCTTGGGAGTTTGCCAGCCATCAGACTGTCACTGCCAAGAGTCCAATGCCTGATGAATGGAAACGGCAGATGGATTTGTTGCTCCAGAAGTTTTCCTTTCCTGAGCAGAACGACAAACTGATCGTTGTCGCCCGCCGGGCGCAATCACGGCTCGCTCGTGTCGCCCGCTGGCGGTCAGGAGCGGCGGACGATTCGCGATGGGAAGCCGTCCTGAAAGAGCTTCGTCAGACATGCGGCCTTGAGGACGAGGAAGGGAAACCATTGGAATCGAAGCCCGACGGTGGACCGCTCGGGGAACAGTGGATTCCCGCAACCATCCGAGAAGCTGTGGGCGCAAAAGACAGGGCCGCTTTGAAAGCGGAGACGAGGAAGGAGCAGTCGCGATTGATTGAGATGCTTCCACCGCTCCTGGTGCGAACCGCAAACCGTGTGCTGCCGTTGCGCGGACGCTCCTGGAACTGGCAGACGGTCAAGGATCGTGAGAAAGAGGGCCGCTTGCATGGCCTGGAGCAGACCGGCCCCAAGATCACCGACGTTATGCTGGCCGGACAGCGCGGTCTTTCAATCATGCGCATCGAGCAGATCGAGGAACTGCGCCGCCGTATACAATCCTTCAATCAGACGGAGCGTCGTCATCATGCGGCGGAGCAGGTGGA
Organism: Prosthecobacter sp.; assembly: GCF_046154365.1. GTDB lineage: Bacteria > Verrucomicrobiota > Verrucomicrobiia > Verrucomicrobiales > Verrucomicrobiaceae > Prosthecobacter. Next base: position 34,086 of record NZ_JBJXFV010000101.1, on the reverse strand, counting down.
GGAAGGTGTATGGCAGGCGGACTTTGCGAAGCATTGGGTTCGGCGTGACTTCACCGATCCCTGTGCTGACGTGCTGGAGAAGCTCGACGAAATGAAGACGCAGCGTGTGAACCAATCGGCGCACATGATCCTCGCGCAGGTGCTCGGCGTTCGGCTTGCTAAACCACCGGAGAACAAAAAGGCACTGCGCCAAGATCGGGATCAGCATGGGGTGTATGAGAAGTTCCGCGAGCCAGTGGACTTCGTTGCCATCGAAGACCTGTCACGCTACCGCGCTTCCCAAGGCCGCGCTCCGCAGGAAAACGGCCGCTTGATGAAATGGTGCCATCGCGCTGTGCGCGACAAACTGCGCGAGCTTTGCGAGCCTTTCGGCATCCCGGTGCTCGAAGTGCCTGCCGCATACTCGTCGCAGTTCTGCTCGCGCAGCGGAGTCATCGGTTTCCGAGCGGAAGAGGTTACGGAAGGTTTTGAGAAGCGCGCACCGTGGCTGTTTCGTCTACGCGTGAAGGATGGAGAGGAGGAAACCCAGGAGCAGCGCGGGATGCTCAAGCTGGCGACGGATCTCTGTGATGCACAGCTCATCATGGAAAAGATGTGGCGTGAGAAACACAATGCCGGCCAGCCGCCGAAAGTTACTGTCGTGTTGCCGAAACAAGGAGGTCAAATCTTCGTCCCGGTTGTGGCGGCAGAAGCGAAGGGGAACCGGCTTGCCGCCAAAGTCGCTGACGCTGATCTGAACGCCGCCGTCAACATCGGTCTTCGAGCCGTGGCTGATCCCCGTATGTGGGAGTTCTTCCCCCGGCTGCGAACCACGCGTATTTCTGGCGAAGTAAGCCACAAGGGACGCATAAAGAAACCAAAGCCAGAGGCAAAGGCCGATGAGGTTGCCTCAGTCGAAGTGAAGATTGCACTTCGCGCTCGGGAGAAGAGGAAGTATGGCGAAACCGGGCCTGATCTCGATCTCTCGCTTGGTGAACTTCCCAGTGGCAGTGCTGCCCGTGAAACAAAGCAGCCAAACTACTTTGTGGATTACGCCAACATTGCCAAGTGGGACAAGGCATGGGTTGATGGACCAGCCAAATCAGGCCGTGTTGAGGTTGTGAGTGCCAAATCACTTTTCAAGGCACTGCGAGATATCCAGTGGCAGCGCTGTCAGGAAATCAACGCCGCCCGCATCGCGGCTTGGAAAGCGAAGGCTGCCAAGCTCGATCCCTCCGACGAGATTCCCTTCACTTGATCCCTGCCTTGCCAATCCCAATGCATCCCCTATTCTATGCCGCATGAACTGGAAGGAGAACATCGCCCGCTGGCGCAGCCTGCCGCCGGAGGAGAAGCTGCGCCGCAACTGGGAGGCGATTCCGCTGGATGTGGCGCAGAGCATGGCCTTCGAGCGGGAGCCGGTGCCGATGACCCGGATAGCCGCGACACTCGCCCGGATCGAGCCACCCGCTTTGTTGAAACCACGCAAGGCGTCCTGAGTTACGCGGAGCTGGCACCGCTGCTGGCAGACCGGGTGACGGTGGTGGAGGCGGCGATCCTGGCCGGGGACTATGCGGCGCATCCGCTGGATGAAGCGCTGGTGCTGGAACTGCACCGGCGCGTGTGCGCCGATCTGGTGCCGGAATGGGCGGGGAAGTGGCGTGACATCGAGGTGAGCGTGGGCCGCCTGCAACCGCCGCCGCCCTTTCAACTGCCGATGCTGATGCGGGATTATGTGAGCGATCTTCAGGCACGCTGGGCGGCGGCAGCGGCGGTGGTGGGTGAGCTGACGCTGGAGTTTCTGGCCTTTGCGGAGGGGCGCTTCCTGACGATCCACCCGTTCCGGGATTTCAACGGGCGGACGATCCGCCTGTTCCTGACGGAGTTGCGGCGGCGTCTCGATCTTCCCCGCGTGGAGTTGGCCCCGGAGGGTGATCCGGAGCGAGCTGCGTACTTTCTGGCGCTGGAGGCGGCAGACGGGCTGGACTGGGGACCGCTGACGGCGCTGTGGCGGGCGCGGTTTGATGCACGATCTACCGCCCATGAATAAAGCCTTCCGACTCGTCGATACCGCTGCCTTTGATGCCGCAGGGGCTATGCGCGCTGGAACCCACCGGGTGCGGACACTCATGGGCGTCGAAAGATCAGCGCTGATCTTTGGACGGATCGGGACGGGCGGCTGGTGGTCCGTTTTTCCTGCGTGCGTGCCAGCCTGCGTTATGTGGATGATTTCGAGATCATTTCGGCCAGCGGGGCTGCGATGGCGGCAGCACAGGAGGATGAGTTCGTGACATGGTTGTCGGACAAGCTGGCGGTCTGGAGCGTGGAAGACTTTGAAGCGGAGTGCGTGTGGGACGACGAGATTCCGATGACTTGATCCCTGCCTTGCCAAGGCAGCATTTGAGATTTCAGGATTTGAGATTTCAGAGGCAAGGCTCCGCAGACGAGATATCGATGGGGGGGGCGCAGGGCGGCGATTTGAGATTTCAGGATTTGAGATTTCAGAGGCAAGGCTCCGCAGACGAGATGTCGATGGGGGGGCCGCAGGGCGGCGATTTGAGATTTCAGGATTTGAAATTTCAAAGGCATGCTCCTCGGACGAGATGCCGATGGGGGGATGATTTGAGATTTGAAATTTGGGATTTGAAATTCTGAGCCGCTGGCGAAGTTCGGGGCATGACGTACCAAACCTTTGAAGACCTGCCGGTCTGGCAGGAGGCGATCCGGCTAGCGGAGTTGTGCGAGGAACTGCTGGATGAGGCAGGCGATGTGATCCGGCGCGGGAAGCAGGATCAACTGGACCGCTGCTCGCTGAGCGTGAGCAACAATGTGGCGGAGGGTTTTGAGCGGGGCTCGACGAATGAGCTGCTGGCGTTCATCTACATCGCCCGAGGTTCGGCGGGGGAGACGCGGAGCATGATGCGGTTCTTTGCGCGGAGGCCGAGGATGAAGGCCTGGCTGCCGCTGATCGAGAAGACGGCGAAGGTGGCGGAGTCGTGCTCGCGGCAACTGCGGGCGTGGGCGGACTCGCTCCAAAATTCGGACATCAAGGGGCCGAGGCATCTGAACGACAAGAGCCGCGAGGAGTATGGGAAGCGGAAGGCGGCGGAGGAAGGACAGAAGAAGTATGAGGCAATGGAGCGCGCGGTGCTGGCGAAGATGCCGGACGGGCATCCCTTCAAGGAGTCGATGCGAAGGAAGGGGAAGATCTAGGATTTGAGATCTGAAATTTGAAATTTGAGATACGGAGGCTGGGGAGCTTGACAGGTGCGCTTATAGTACCCGCCGTCATGAATGCCGCTGCCCCGATTCAAACGCAGGATGATGCCATCGCCGTGCAGCCGCCGCTGCCGGTGCGCCGCCTGCACAACTTTATCTATTGCCCGAGGCTGTTCTACTACCAGTGGGTGGAGAACTTGTTCGAGGAGAATGCGGACACGGTCGCGGGGAGCACGGTGCATCGGAATGTGGACAAGCCGTCGGCGTTTGCGGATGAGAAGCAGGCGGCGCTGGCGGAGGGACTGCCGGAAGGGGCGCGGCTGCGGAGTCTGAAGCTGGAGAGCATCGCGCTGGGGCTGGTGGGGGTGATTGATCTGATCGAGGGCGCGGGGGATGATGAAATCCCTGGTTTGGATTCGCCACGCTCCGTGGAAGTTGTCGATTACAAGAAGGGCAGCGCGAAGCGCGGGGCGAACGGGGAGCGGGTGGCGAAGGAAAGCGATGCGGTGCAGGTGATGGCGCATGCGCTGCTGCTGGAGGAGGAAGGGACGCGGGTGACGCGGGGCTGGATTTATTACACGGAGGACAAGCGCCGGGTGCCGGTGGAGCTGACTGCCGAATTGCGGGAGCAGACCTTGCAGTCATTGGCCGCAGCGAAGGCGCAGGCGGCGAGCGGGCACTGCCCGCCGCCGCTGGTGAATGATCCGCGCTGCCTGTATTGCAGCGCGTATCCGATCTGCCTGCCGAATGAGAGCCGCTGGTGGGCGGCGGGGTTTGCGGAGAAGGTGGATCACGATCAGATGGCCTTTGTCTTCGCGGACGTGGCCGCGAAGACGGATTTGAAATCTGAGATTTCAGATTTCAAATTGCCAGCGGAGCTGGTGCCGCCGCGACCAGACGGGGACGCGGGGGAGATTCTGGTGGTGCATACGCCGGGGGCACAGGTGGGCCAGCGCGGGGATATGTTCACGGTGAGCATCAAGGGCGAGGTGGTGCAGAAGATGCCGGGGCATCAACTGCGGGCGATCTATCTGTATGGCGCGGTGCAACTGACGGCGCAGGCGGTGCAGACGGCGCTGGAGCTGGACATTGATGTGTCCTATTTCTCGCCAGCGGGCCGCTTCCTGGGACTGCTGCGCGGGCTGCCGACGAGCGGGGTGGATGCGCGGATGGGCCAGTATGAGTTTTTCCAGAAGCCGGTGATCCGCCTGCGGCTGGCGCGGGAGATCATCCGGGCGAAGATTCATAACCAGCGCGTGCTCCTCATGCGCAACGGCGATGCGCCGGACAGCGTGCTGAAACGCATGGCAGAACTGCGGGACGGTGTGGCGGAGGTGGAAGACCTGACGGTGCTGCTGGGCTATGAGGGGATGGCGGCGGCGTTTTACTTCGAGCATTTCACCAGCATGCTGAAGGGCCGGGGCGAGGCGTGGAAGTTTGACTTCCAAGGGCGGAACAAGCGTCCGCCCCGTGATCCGGTGAACTCCTTGCTCTCGCTGGCTTACTCGATGCTGGCGAAGGAACTGACGGGCGTGATCCATGCGGTGGGGCTGGACCCGTTCCTGGGCTTCCTGCATCAGCCGCGCTACGGCAGACCGGCGCTGGCGCTGGACCTGATGGAGGAATTCCGCCCGCTGATCGCGGACAGTGTGGTGATCTCGCTGATCAACCGGGGCGAGCTGGGGGTGGATGATTTTGTGCGGAGCGCGAACGGCACGTTCCTGAAGGATGCCGGGCGGCGTGCCTTCTGGGAGGCGTACTTCCGCCGCATGGATTCCGAGGTGAGCCACCCGGAATTCGGCTACAAGATGAGCTATCGCCGCATGCTGGAGGTGCAGGCCCGGCAGCTCTGGCGCTACCTGCGCGGCGAGGCGGCGGGGTATCATGGCTTTACCACGCGCTGAGGCGCGTGGATTTCAAATTTGAAATTTCAGATCTCAAATCACCATGCGAACACGATTCCTCGTCAGCTATGACATCTGCCATCCCAAGCGCCTGCGCCGGGTGGCGAAGGCGATGGAGGGCTACGGCGTGCGCCTGCAATACAGCGTCTTTGAATGTGCGCTGGATGAGAAGCGGGTGAACAAGATGAAGGCGGAGCTGCAACCCATCCTGAACCACGACGAGGACCAGGTGCTGTTTGTTAGCCTGGGGCCGGAGGACAGCGCCCACGGCCTGCGGATCGAAGCGATGGGCCTGCCGTATCTGGTGCGCAGCCGGGTGACCATCGTCTGACGACGATGATTTGAGATTTCCAATTTGAGATTTGAAATGCCGCGAGGATGCGGCAGCATCCGTCCGGCCATGTGCCACCGACCACCCTTCTTCCGCCATTGGAACGGGCAAACTCTCCAAAAACGTGCTCCGGCACGGATCTTTGACATCGTGATGACTGATGAGCGGCCCTCCTCGCGAGCGCGGAAGTGCTGAGCCTGTGCTCACACCGCGCTCGCGAAGGGCGTCACACCCTATATTAAGCGGCGATGCCGGGCGGAAACCCGCAAGGCCGCCAAACTCCACGCCAACTGCCCCAAATAGACCGCACCTCGCACCTTGGCTCAAGACTGTTTGAGCCGCGAGGAGCGGCTCTTGGGGCGTGCCGAGGGGGTGGACAAGGTCTGTGCGTTCTTGCACGCCCCAAGGGACGCTCCGAGCCGAAATTTTTTTTGGAAGGGGAGGGAAGGAACATTGAACATTGAACATTGAACTTTGAACTGGCGGGCGGGAAGGGTATCTTGGCACCAGGAAGACGCTGGAGGAGCTGCCGATCAAGATCGACCGCCTCACCGAATACCGCCCCACCAAGCCAGCCTTGCCACTCCGCCATGAGCCGCACACGCCACCAGCCTTACCGGAAGAGCCGGGCGTTTGATCGGTCCTGCCGCTGCCATGGGAGCTGCGGGTATTGCCTGCGGAACCGGATGCACCGGCACCACCAGCGGGTGCTGGATGTGGCGCAGCAGGTGGGGGAGAACGACACGCCGGTGGCATTTGGTGCGGCGATTGGTGGACGCCATGCGCCGAGACGGGTGCGGCAGGTGCGGCGGAAATGAACCCCAGTACCCGCCAAGACGGATTGATGATTGCACGAAGCCCGATCTCTTTTATTTTATGAACGATGAAACTCCGCCTCGATCTGCTGAAGCACCTGACCACGGAAGACGTGATGGAGGAGGCGGTGGCGACGGTTCACCGTTTCAAACCCGAGCCGCTTTTCTCCACAACTGGGACTGGCAGTCTGTCGTCCGCATCAACGCAGGAACGTGCGCGCGAGGAGGCGCACAGCATGGAGTTAATTCAGAGGCTGGAACAGCGTGCGCGGCAGTCTGGGCAGAGCGGCACGGACAAGAAATGACGTTGGCGGCGGCGTTTGACATGCTGCGGGAGTTCCACAAGCGCGCTCCGTTCCTGTTCTTCAATGGGAACACCTTTGCGGCCATCGGGCGGGAATTGAGCTATGTGATCTTTGGCGATCTGCCCATGTCACGGAAGCGCGAGGTCGGCTCCGCGACAGCCCACTACATCGCGGGGGTTTTGGACCGGGAGGCGATGGTGCAGGTGGTGGAGAGCCTGTGCGCCTCTGCCGATCTAGTGCCGGGGACGCGGGTGAAGACGCTGCGTGGCAGCACGCATGGCGTGGTGCTGCGGGTGCTGGAGGACGGGCGCATCGTGTGGCGGACGGAAGGCGGGACGGAGCTGATCGCGCTGCCGGAATCACTGGCGGTGGGGGACTGACGAATGGGGATGCTGAAAAACAACCGCAGACCCCAGCCAACCATGGCCGCTTCCACCGCCTACGCCGCCACTTCGGCTGCGACTTCCGCGAGCGCCACGCGGCGCTGGCCGGCGGGGATGCCGTGGGGAAAGTCCACTGGGAAGGTCTTCACGCGCTCATCCACCTTCAGGGTGATACTGGCGACCATGGGCCGGGCGTCCTCGATGAGCGCTTGCTTGAGGATGATGAAGTCCGACCCCATCTGGGCCAAGGGCACATCCTGCGCTCCGAGGTGGAGAACCATGCTGACCTGGGCAGAGTGGGCGGGACGGGAAGTGAACATGGAATCCAAAAGGCTATGAACTTGGGGAGCGGGCGAGTCAATCGGTGGTGGCAGAAACGGGTCAGGGGGCGATTCCTGAGTGCAGGCAGGAGGCAGGAGGCAGGAGGCAGGAGGCAGGAGGGGGGACGGTTGTCGGTGGGCAGTGAGCGGTTGACTGAATACTGACGCACTGATTGCTGATCCAAGCTTCGAGGAAGAGACGAGACGAAGCGGTCGGGGGATTGGGTTGGAGACCCCATGGCGAATGGGGCCGCCGCTCCGTAGTCTTGCGTTGGGAACACTCCCAACCTGTCAGCTACCCCAACCCTCTACCTCCACCCTGATGAAAACTTTTCCTTTGCTCGCTTCCAGCCTGACGATCGCTTGTGCACTCGCATCCTGCGGCTACGACAACCGCCCTTATGGCTACACGCCTGCGGGCTACAGCTCGCCGGGTTACGTCACCACTTACCGAGCTGCCGCCGTTCCCTCGTACTACGGCAGCGGTTACTCTGGCTACAACGCGTCGACGTACAGTTATCGGTCGTCTTACCCAGGCACCTACACGTCGAACCGCCACCTGGCGCCCGGGTACACGCAGACGTATGTTTCGGGCTATCCGCAGGACCGGCACATGTCGGTGGGCGGGTACGGTTATGTGCCGCCAGCCCCACGGCCGGCTCCTTGGCCGCTGCGGTAAGGAATCACTGATTTAATCAAGCTTTCACCCTCACCCGGGCTTGTGCTTGTGCTTGTGCTTGTGCTTGGCACTGAGCACTGAGCACTGAGTTCGAGGACGAGGACGAGGACGAGAACAAGACGGCTTACTTGGCGGCGGCAGCGGTGACGAAGGGTTTCACGATGGCGGTGAGCAGCTTGTAGCCGGCGTCGTTGAAGTGCAGCATGTCCGCGACAAATAGGTCGGGGCGCACCTTGCCATCCAGGTCGAGGCTGAGGGTGCGGGTGTCGATGTAGGTGATGCCGGTCTGCTCTTTGGCCCAGGCGGCGATGAGGTCGTTGAGCTGGTTGCCAGCGTCGATCTGCTTGAGGCGTTTGATCGTGGGGCTGAGGCCGATGTAGTAGATGGGCACGTTCGGCAGATGCTCGCGCATCTTGGCCACGAAGGTCTTGAAGTCATTGAACACGTCTGCCACCGGCCACCCGGCATTGATGTCATTGCCACCGGCACGCAGGAAGATGGCCTTCGGCGCATAGGGGAAGATCATGCGCTCGGCATAAAAGGTGGAGTCCTTGATTTGATTGCCGCCGAAGCCACGGTTCAGCACCGGCACGCCGGGGAAGTCTTGGCTGAGGGTCTTCCAGCGCACGATGGTGGACGAGCCGACGAAAAGGAGGCTGCCCTTGGCCGGGGGCGTTTTCTTGTCCGCCTCCTCGAAGGCCGCGATGGTTTTCTCCCACTTCTGATAGTCGTGTGAGGTTGGCTTGGGCTTCGGCCAAGTATCGGGGGCGGCTGATTTTTTCGCCTGTGCCTGGAGTGCGGCAGGCGCGGTGAGGCAAAGGACGGCGAGGAGACGAAGGAGAGTGGAGCGATTCATCGTGGACGCATGGAACGTGCGGCCACGGGCCGTATTGCACCGAACCCGTTGCCGTGGTGCTGAAACGTGACGCGGAGGAACCCAAAGTACTTGGCCTTGGCGGCGTTCTAAGGTGTAATGACACCCATGAGCCAGAACATCATCGCCGCGCCTGCCTTCGCCCCTGTGGCGCAGCGGGTGCGGGTGTGGGTGACGCTGCGGCGCTGGCTGGCGGTGCTGCGCATGACGCTGATTCCGGCGTCGCTGGTGCTGGTGCTGCTGATTCTGGCCACGCTGCGCGGGACGAGTGCGGTCTTCACGCCGTGGCTTGGTTTGCTCATGTGGCTGGCGGGTGGGCTTGCTTATGCGTGGTGGCAGCGTCCGGGTGCGTTCAGTGCGCTGGCGCTGTGGGATCAGGCGGCGGGACGGCGTGAGGCGTTCGCTTCCGCGTGGTGGTTTGAGCAGCGTGACGAGGGCGGTGATGCCGCCCTGGCGCACATTGCCGCGCAGCGCGAGGTTTTGCCGCAGGCGTTGACGGCCTTGAAACAAGATCTGCCGCTGCGGCCGGATCGCTGGCTCGCGGTGCCGCTGCTGATTGCGATTCTCGGCAGTTTTATCAGCGTCGTTACGGCACCGCCATCCGAAGTGGTGGCGATGGATGCGGAAATGACCCGCAAGGCCGCTGAGGAGGCCCAAAAACTCGCACAGACTGACTGGGAGAAGAAAAAACTCGCCGGTCTCAATGAAGACGAGAGCAAGCAGGTCGAGGACTTGAAGCAGAAGCTGCAAAAGACCGCCACCGACCTCGCCAATGCGGGTGGGAAAGATGCACGCGATGTTTTGGCTGAACTGGAGCGCCGTGCGCGTGATGCGGAGAAGCTGGCGGATGATCTTGGCAATGGCAAGGAGGCCTGGGCGTCGGAGAAACTCATCGAAGCCCTGCGCAAACATGCCGACACCGCCGATCTCGGCGACTCAGTGGCCGCAAAGAATGCGCAGTCCGCCGCGAAGGCCGCTGACACGCTCGCCAGCCAGCTTAAATCGCCGCAGCTCGGTGCGGAGGCGAAGGAGCGCATGAACGAAACGCTCAAGGATGTGCAGCAGCAGTCGGACAAGGAAGATCGCCAACGCACCGTCGGCCAGAGCGTGCTCGCGGCAGGTGATCAAATGCAGCAAGGCAAACCGGCAGGTGCGGGCGCAGAATTTCAAAAGCTTGCCGACAAGATGCGCGATCTCGCGTTGCGTGAGCAGTTGCGCAAGGAGCTCCAGCAGCTTGCGCAGCAGTTGCGGGATTCAGGCAGCAACATCGCCGGGCAGAATGACAGCGATGGAGCGATGCAGCAGATGAGTCAGGCGGGTCAAAGCGGCCAGCAAGGACAGCAGGGCAGCACGCCGCAAGTCGGGCAGGCGCAGAATCCGCAGCAGCAGCTCAGTCCGCCCGGCATGGGGCAGCCGCAGCAGGGCCAGCAGAATCAGATGCAGCAACCACAGGGCGGTCAGGGACAAGGACAGCAACAAATGCTCACGATGGGGCAGGGGCAGCCAGGTCAACCCGGACAGCAGGGGCAGCAAGGCAGCGGCCAGCCGATGCTGCTTGCTCCTGTACCCGGTGCGGCGAAGCCGGATAACAATGCGCCCGTCGTCATCATGCCCGGCGATCCGAGTCCCGATGACGCCAAAGGTCCCACGATTGCCATGCCAGGTTCAGGCCAGGAGCCCGGTGTCGGCAAGGCCGACCTCAATAACACGCCCACGCCGAAGTTGGAGCGCGGCAATCAGATCGTCGTGCAAGGCCAGCAGAACAATGAAGGTCAGAGCACCGTGCGCAGCGTCGAAGGTGGTGCCCGTACTGAACAATCCACCCGCACTGCCACCCAGGCCGCTCTGGAGTCCATTCAAGCCGAAGAAGCCGCGCTCGACGAAGCCGCCTTGCCTCCCGCACGTCGTGAGCAGGTGCGGCGTTACTTCAATGAGTTGCGGAAGCGGTTTGAGGCGAAGTGAGGCGCTACTTCTGATAAATCGGCAGGAAGTGATGATGCACGGAGAGGCTTAGCAGCGCGAGCGAGGTGGCATAGACGGCACCGGCGCTTTTTTCGTTGCCGTTGCGCGGATACCAACTGCCGTCCTGTGACTGGGCGGCGATGAGGGTTTTCTCCGTTTTCTCGCGTGCGGTGGCGGCGTGGTCACCACCGCGTTGATACATACCCTGCGCGTAGTAGTAACAGCCGTAGTAGAACCAGGGTTCGTTCAGTTCAGGCGGTGATTTGAGCAGCCACTTCGCGGAGCCGATCACTTCGGGTGCTTCATACTGGCCGCAGACTTGCAGTGAGAGCAGACCAGCCGCCGTGGTCGAGAACGTCTGCCTGCCGCCGTAGGGTTCGTAGCTGAACGCAGCGGAATCGCTCTTGGGATTGCCGTTGGAGTCACGCTCGACGCGGTAGCTGCGTTTGATGTAAGCGATGGCGTTGTCGATGGCCTCCTTGGGCACTTCAAAGCCCGCATTTTTCGCGGCACGCAACGCCATGACCTGCCAGACACTGACGGAGATGTCGCTGTCGCTTGAACTCGGCTCGTAGCGCCAGCCACCGCGATTTGCCTCGCTCTTGGGCACCTGCTGGGAGCGGATGATGAGTTGAATCGCCCCCTTCAATTGGTCGCGCAGGCGTTTGTCGGTCGCGTCATCCGGCGAGTGGCCGATCATCTCGCCCAGCATCAGGGAGATGATGCCGTGACCATACATGCGGGAGCGGTCACTGCGGCCGAGATAGCCGTTTTCATCGGCCTCGACGCCTTCCACGACGAAACGCAATGCTTTGCCGCAGGCCTGGCCTTCGGGCGTGGGATCATCCGGCATATGACCGACTGAAGCGAGCCCCATGAGTGCCAGCGAGGTCATCGCCGCGCTGTGGGAGGGGAGATCGCCACGCTTTGGCTTTGCGTCCGATTTTTCATCCACGATGTGCCCGGCGGACTTCTGCTGCCGCATGAGCCAAGCCACAGCCTTTTCCACCGCTGCTTTGACCTGAGGGGAGATCAGTTCGGGTTTCGGCGTCTGGGCGGTGAGGGAGACAGTTGCCGTGAGGAGGATAAAAAGTGGCCGAAAAATGCGCATGTGGGACAAAAACGGACCCATGCACCCTCATCGTGCGTTCATCCATGGAATTTGCGGCTCATGGCGCAATTGCTTCCAGTTGTTCCAGGCCAGCATGCCAAAAAAGATCAGCGTGAACATGCCGCCACCGACACGTGTGCCAGCACGAATGTCGAGCAGTCTCAAAACACTGTTCTGCAATCCCAACCAGAGATCACGCTCAAATGAGATTGCAGCCATGGCTGCCGCGCAGACGAGGCTGATCGTCAGCGCCTGCCGCTGTTTTCCTGGCCCGAGCCAGGCCAGACAGAGCCTGCCGCCATCCAGTGGCACGATGGGCACCAGATTGAGCAGCGCCCAGAACAGACTGATGACCGTGAAGGCATCGAGCATCTCATGCAGCCACGGCGAGGACACTCGCCACAGCGTGATCGACCAGCCCACTGCGAGCCCGAAGAGAATCTGCAAACCGGGGCCGGCAGCGCTGATGATGAGGTCCTCTTTGCGCGTCAGCATGTTGCTGCCCTGTGCCAGACCGCCGAACGCATACAGCGCGATGCTCACACGCCGGTCGCCGTAGTTTCGCATCGTCAGCGCATGGCCCAGTTCATGAATGAGGATGGACAGAAACACCGCCACCATCCAGCCCAGCAGTCCGCGCAGTTGTTCCGGTGAGTTCGCACTCAGCGCTCCGCCCATCAGCGCCGTGTTCAGCCAGAAGATCCAGTGGATGAGAATGGGGAAGCCGAAAAGTGTGAAGCGCAGCATGAATGGAGTTTAGAGGTTCAGGGTTCAAAGTGCAATGTTCGTGGTTCTTCACCGGAAATCTGTTTGCCGAATGAGCGCGGGCGGTTACTATCGCGCCCTCACGTTCCTGCCTGCATAGCTCAGTGGTAGAGCAGCGGTTTTGTAAACCGCAGGTCGTCGGTTCGACCCCGACTGCTGGCTCCATTTTTCGCATGTCTGATTTCATGAAAATCGGCGCTTATTTGGATTGTTGCCGCATCGCTGGAGAAAGGATCGAATAACGATCCATGATGTGGTGAAAGTATTTCAGCCCGAAGGGGTCAATCTGGGTCTGCTTGGTGTCGTGTTGGCTGATTCTGACGTGAGGTTTAAATTACAATTATTCTGGAGAGCGCCATTAATAATAGAATATCCTCGTTGTGACCCTTTAACAATCAATGCAAACATGTATGCGTGATATTTCACAAAGTCCGATGAAGCTTTTTCTCTGCGCCTTTCTGCTTGTCCTTCTTGGACATGGCTTTGCGGCTGACTCGAATGGTTCGGTTTCGATTGCCGTTGGCAGTGTCACCCTCGTTCCAGTCGGCGGCGGTGCTGAGGTTCCTCTCAAAGTGGGTGATGCTGTGCCGGTGGGTTCGACGGTGAAAACGGGCGTGGCCTCCCGGGCGGTCATCAAAACGACGAAGCAATCCGCCGTCAGAATCGCCGAGAATTCCCAGGCCATCTTCATGGAACTGGTCGATTCAGATGCGACACCCAAAGTGCTGATCGATTTGAAGGCAGGCAGCATGGGGGCGTTGATCCAGCCACAGGCGCAATCGGTGATGGACTTCAAGATTAAAACTCCCACTGGCATCGCGGCGGCACGCGGCACGATGTATGCGGTGTCGGTCGAAGACGGCAAGGGCTTCGTCAAAGTCGAGCATGGCAAGGTGGATGTGATACCAACCAATGTGCAGAAGCAGGTGCCCGAGACCGGCAAGGTGACAGTGGTGGTGGGCAAAGTGACTGAGACTCCAGCCGGTGAGGCCGAACATCCGTTGAAGGAAGGTGGCATTGTCACCTTGGGCAGCACGATCAAGACCGGTCCTGAATCGCGTGCGACTGTGACCATGACGACGACGTCTGCGGTTCAAATCGGCCCCAATTCTGAAGTTGTCGTCAATGAGATCGTAGAATCCAAAGATGCACCCCGGGTGCTGCTGGACCTGAAGAACGGCACGATCGGAGCCTTGGTGAATCCTGGGGCGAAGGGGAAAACGGATTTCAAGATCAAGACCCCCAGCGGTATCGCCGTGGCAAAGGGTGCCTTCTATTCTGTCGCAGTCGAAAATGGCAAAGGTTATGTGCATGCCAAGGAAGGCGAAGTGGTCGTCGTTCCTCTTGCCACCACAGGTGCCGCCCCGTCCGCTGACAAGCCAAAGCAGTAATCAATACTCATGGCACCGGGGCGTCCATTTTTGTGGAGAGTCCATGCCCCTAGCTGGGTATGTACGTGGATTTGCGCCCTTGGTGTGCAGATTTCGTGTCCTGCAAATCCCATCGGTGGTGTCGTGACCCTCGGTGATGCGCAGATTCAAAACAGCGTGCCCGGCTTGACGACGATTGTGCAGAGCACCGATCGTGCAGTCATCGACTGGCAGTCATTCTCGATTGGAGCGGGTGAACGAACGAATTTCATCGTTCCTGATGCCACCTCAGCGACGTTGAACCGCGTGCTGGGTTGTGATCCTTCGATCTTGAATGGAACGCTGACCTCCAACGGTCATCTTTTTCTGCTCAACTCCAATGGCATTATTTTCGGCCAGGGATCGACGGTGGATGTGGGCAGTCTGACGGCTTCGACCCTGGATCTCGATAATGGCGCGTTCATGGCCGGTGGTGAAATGGTCTTCAAAGGCTCTTCGGAGGCGGCGGTGAAGAATGCAGGCATGATCAATGCCTCCACGGGGGATGTGTTCTTGATCGGCTACCAAGTCTCCAACTCTGGCACCATCAGGGCTCCCAACGGCACGGTGGGACTAGCGGCGGGTTCTGAAGTGCTGATCATGCCGGTGGGTGATGAACGCGTGGTGGTGCGCAATGCCGCAGGCTCCAGAAAAAAGACCGGCGTGAGCAACAGCGGAGTGATCGAAGCCAATGTGGCTGAGATCAAGGCGTACGGCGGCAATGTGTATGCGCTTGCCATTCGCAACACCGGACGTATCGCCGCTACTGGTGTCACCAGGCAGGGCGGGAGAATCTTGCTCAGTGCCAACGGCGGAAAAATCGAAAACAGTGGTAGTTTGGTGGCCCGTGGCACCTCGGGCAATGGCGGGCAGATCAAGGTCAGCGCTGGAAGCAAAGGCAAAGTGACGATCAACGGACGCGTGGATGCAGACGGCCCCGATGGCTCTGGCGGCCAGGTTTCAATCACGGGTGAACAAGTCACGATTCGGCGTGCCATATGGGTCAGTGCCGATGGAGCAACCGAAGGTGGTCGCGTTAGCATCGGGTCCGATGCTGAAGCTGGCACTGATGAGGCAGCGGCCTCGAAAACGGTCATCGAAGGAGTCATCAGTGCCAACAGCAGCCAGGGAATGGGCGGAGAGATTCGCTTGGGCGGCAACTCACTCACACTTGAGGGAGAATCTGTGATCAGTGCGAGCGGTGCGTTGGGTGGTGGACGAATTTTCGCTGGCGGCGGCTTTGATGGCAGTCTGGTGAATTCGACCTGTGTCTTGGTCGAATGCGGTGCGCTGCTTACTGCGAATGCGCTCGAAAATGGCAATGGCGGCAAGGTCATGGTTTTGGCCAGCAAGGAACTCACTTTCCAAGGCAGTTTGCAGGCGTTGGGCGGTGTGAACTCCGGCGCTGGTGGTTATGCCGAGTTGTCAGCCAAGGAATCGCTGAGTATCGCCCAACTCGGCGGATATTTGGACTTGAGCGCGTCGAATGGCCGTGCTGGCAGCCTGCTGATTGCCTCTGGTGGCATGCTGATCCTCAATCCTGGCAACTGTCCGCCGCAAACCAATTTCCTGGATGCTGAGGATGTCTCCAATTTTCTCAACACGGCCAACCTCACAGTTCAGACCGACCGCAGTGGTGATGGCAGCGGCAACATCGTGGTGAGTGGCACGGTCGCCTGGTGCTCGGCGAATTCGCTCACCATCAATGCGGACTGCGATTTCAGCATGATCAACACCGATGGAGGTGTCGGCATCATCGATTCTCAAGGTGGAGGCAACGTGACGATCAGTGCCACGGGTTCCGTCTTGCTTGAAGCTGAAACATGCATTGTTACAAGCACCGGCAATGTGAGTCTTACGGGAGTCGGAGTAACGAGCATCGGGGGGACGGTAAATGCAGGAAGTGGAACGATCCTGCTGGATGGCAACGATGGTGCGATTCACTTGGCGGGAGCGCTGACGACGACAAATGGGACGGGCACTGCGGTACGGATCATCGATGCGACAACGGTGACTTTGGGCGACATCACGACGGGAGCAGCAGGGACAGTGGTGCTCGGCGAATCGGGTGGAGACACTCTGAGTGGCGCGGTGACGCAGACGGGAGCCATCAACGCGGGCACAGTGATTGGGAACACCGGCAGCACCGTGACGTTGGACGGCAACAACACGGTTGGCGGCTTGGGAGCGTTCACGAGCACCGGGGCATTCACGTTCAATGACACAACCGGCGGCTTGAATATGACGGGCAGCGTGGAGACTCGTGGCGGCGCGGCGGCGATTTCGACGATGGGTGGCGTGCTGGCTCTAGGAAGCAACAGCATTACGACGAGTGGTGGTAATGTGAGCCTGACGGGAACGGGAGTGACGAGCACCGGCGGAACGGTGAATGCAGGAGCGGGAACGATCTTGGTGGATGGCAACGATGGGGCGGTCAATCTGGCGGGAGCGCTGACGACGACGAACGGCACGAGCACAGCGGTGCGGATCATCGATGCGACGACGGCGAGCTTGGGCAACATCACAACGGGAGCGGCAGGCACGGTGGTGCTCGGCGAAGCCGGAGGAGACAACTTGAGTGGTGCGGTGACGCAAACAGGATCCATCGATACTGGCACACTCACTGGCAACGGCGGCAGCACGGTGATGCTGGATGGCAGCAACAAGGTGGTCAATCTGGGGCCGCTTACGAGTGTTGATGAGTTTGTGTTTAAAGACACGACCGGCGGCTTGAACGTGACGGGTAACGTGGAGACCCATGGCGGCGCGGCGACCGTTTCGACGGCGGGTGGAGCGTTGGCGTTGGGTAACAGCAGCATCACGACGCAAGGCGGCAATGTGAGCCTGACGGGAGTCGGTGTGACGAGCAGCGGGGGCGCCGTGGACGCTGGAGGCGGAACGATCTTGGTGGATGGCAACGACGGCGCGATCAATTTGGCTGGAGAGCTGAAGACGACGAACGGGACTGCCAGTGCGGTGCGAGTCATCGACGCGACGACCGCAAGTTTGGGCAACATCACGACGGGAGCGGCAGGAACGGTGGTGTTGGGTGAGGCCGGAGCAGACAATCTGAGTGGAGCGGTGACGCAGACAGGCGCTATCGACGCCGGCACGCTCACTGGCAACGGTGGCAGCACGGTGACCTTGGATGGCAGCAACAAGGTGGTCAATTTGGGTCCGCTCACGAGCGTTGATGCGTTTGTGTTCAATGACACGACCGGTGGCTTGAACGTGACAGGCAACGTGGAGACTCGTGGCGGTGCAGCGACGGTTGCGACGGCCGGTGGAGCGTTGGCGCTGGGCGGCCATAGCGTCACGACGAGTGGTGGCAACGTGAGCCTGACGGGTGAGGGTGTGTCGAGCACCGGGGGCGCAGTGAATGCTGGAAGTGGAACAATCCTGGTGGATGGCAACGATGGAGCGATCAATCTGGCCGGAGCGTTGACGACGACGAATGGGACGAGCACGGCAGTGCGGGTCATTGATGCGACGACGGCGAGCTTGGGCAATATCACGACAGGAGCCGCAGGCACGGTGGCGCTGGGCGGAACTGCGGGAGACAATCTGAGTGGCGCAGTGACGCAGACGGGTGCCATCAAAGCAGGGGGCTTAATCCTGGCAGGGAATGGCGATTTTACTCTGACAGGAGCCGCCAACGCGATTGGTGTGGTGGCCACGGCTGGCCCCGTTGGTTCCTTGGCACTGGCGAACAGCATAGGTTTGACGATCGGCGGCGTTGGTGCTGCCAGCGGACTGAGTGCCATGGGGGATATTCGTGTCGCCGTGACTGGCACAGAGGGTTTATTGATCCAACACGACATCACTTCGCAGGGTGGTGTGATCTCGATGAACGCTGCCGGCATTGCGGTGAACAGCGCCACGATTTCGAGTGTCGGGACCGCCGCCGTGACTCTCACGGCAAATCAGTTTGTGTTGTTGAATCAACCCATCATCCAAGGCGTGCTCAATGGGGCCGGCAGCACGGCGCAACTCAGCCTGAGTGATTCCAATCTCACGACCGGTCAAAACTACATCGTCGGCGCAGACAAAATCACCGCAGGCAGCCGGATTTATTCCTTCCAGAACATGTCTGCCCTGCGCCTGGATCTCGGTTCAGGAAATGACAATGCCGACACGAATTTTTTCAGCTTCACGCAGCACTTCAACGCTGGTGGTGGCTCCAACAAATTCGTCGTGGACGGCAAGGTGGAGACGAATTCACCGCTGACCCGCCCAGGCTTCGGTACGATCACGTTTACCGAACTCCTAGTCCCGAATACAGCACCCTTTGGCGCTGTGCTGCTGCAAAACGCCACGCCGGGCAGCGGCCCGGGATCGGGTTCATCGTCGCAGACCAACAATTTTAACTCGACCGGGACGTCAGGCGCGACATCGGGTGCTTCGCTGGCTGGTCTCGGTGCTGGTGGTGCGTCCGCAGCTTTGTCTGGCGGTCTGACGGCGAGTTTGAGCGGATCGATTGGTCAGAGTCTGGGCCTGGTTTCCGCAGGCGGCGGAGCGCCGCCAAGTTTTGGGCTGCAATCGCAGATGAACGCCACGACCTCGGCGGCGACCGAAAGTGAGCTGAGCCTGGCATTGGGCGGTGACGGCACGATGGGCGTGCGCTCAAGTACCGGTCTGGTTGCAGTGGATCCCAGCAGTGGTCCGCCCACGCCGAAGGCGATGGCGCAATTGGATGAAGGTTTCAGCCTGCTGGCTTTGAGCGAACTGTCCTTTGGCGCGATTGGTTTGAACCAAGTGACGGTGACGAGCCAGCTCGGTGTGCAGTCGATGGTTCTGGGCGGTCCGCCGCCGAACACCGCCCTGCTGCAACTGATGGCGAAGACCGCAAGCCCCGAGTCTTTCAGCCAGCTCTTTGCGATGCTGGGTGGTGATGGCACCGCGCGCATCGACAATCTCGCAGGCAGCGTTGCCGTGGACTTGCTGGGAAAGGGTGTGCCTGGATACATTCAATCCATCCTGGCGGCTGTCATCACCCCCGGCGCGTTTGGGGAGCTGTCTCATGCCCTCGGCGGCACCGGTGAGTTCATCGTGAATGATGCCTATGGCCTGGCCATCATGGATCCTTCAGGTGCTCCCGCTGGACAGCAGGTGTCAGCCGCAGCGCTCGCCATGCTTGCAGCGGGAGCAAACAGTGAGTTATCGCTGGTGTTGGGTGATGAAGGCGCTGGTCTGGTAATGGCTTGGGATGGCATTCAGAGCACCGCCTTCGACACCGCTCTGCCAAGTCCGCTGGTGATCGCTCAGTTGAATGCCGCAACCAACCCCCAAAGCCAGGAGGAACTCGACACCGCGACACGCTGACCGCGTTGGTCATTGCCTTATGAAAACGTCTTCATTCATTCAGTTCATCTGTGTTCTCCTGCTCATGCATGGGCTAACTTTCCACAGCTTCGCTCAAACGAGCAGTGCTGGAAACTTGGTGGACCGAGTACAGCCGCCGACGGCTCAGAAAGAAGCTCCCGCACCCTCCGCCGCGCCTGCGACCACGCCGTCAACGGCCAAAGCCAATGATGAAGGCGATCCCAAGCCGTTGGGGGTGAATCTGCGCGGCTTGCAGTTGATTTCCAAAGCCACCAAGCCGCTGCCCAAGGACATGCGCGGCGTCATGGTGGTGGACCCGGCCTTGCATCTGCCGCCGCAGCTCGCAGAAAATTTGCAGAGCGAGTTCATGGGACAGCCGCTCAGCATGGCGCTGCTCAATCGCATGGTGAAGAAGATCAACAAGGCGTATCAGACCACTGATTTCCCGTTGGTGGACGCCTATCTGCCGCAGCAGGACATCACCAGCGGTCAGGTGCAGGTGATGGTGCGCGAGGCGGTGCTCGGTGCGGTGCGTGTGGAAGGCGCGAAGCACTCCAACACCGGTTACATGATGCGCCAGGTGCAGTTGCAGCCGGGCGCTCGCATTGACACCGCCATGATCGGCAAAGATGTCGCATGGCTCAATGAGAACCCCATTCGCAATGTGAAGGTCGTGTATGAACGTGGTAGCAAGGAAGGTTCCAGCGATGTCATTTTGAAGACGAAGGAGGTCAACCCCTTCCAAGTCTATGCCGGCTATGCCAACTCGGGTCTCGCCGCCACCGGCTTGAACGAAGTGTCGGGCGGCCTCAATTGGTATCAGGTGCTCGGCACGGAGCAGTCGCTCGCGTATCAATTCTCCGGCAACCAGGAACTCGACGCTCTCAAGGTGCATGCGTTGGTCTGGGGCATTCCGTTTCCTTGGCGGCATCGTTTGCAGTTGATCGGTGTGATGGCGGACAATGCGGTGCAAACCGGACCGCCTGGCGCTCCGCTGGGCATCAATGGTCAGAGCCGACAGCTCACCGCCGCCTACACCATTCCCATCGCCAGTGCCTGGAGCAAAGTGCGCCACAAGGCGACCATCGCCGCCGACTATAAGAGCACGACGTCAGACATCCTGTTCGGCGGCCAGTCACTGGCGACGAATGACGCCGAGGTCATGCAGTTCCGTGCCGGCTACGATATTGTCATCAATGACAAGCTCGGGTTCACACGCCTGGCCGCCACCGGTGTTTACAGCCCTGGCAACTTGCTCGGGCGCAACACGTACGCGGCCTTTGATCAACTCCGTGCTGCTTCTCAAGCGGACTATTGGTATGCCATGGCGGAACTGGACCGGCTGCTGCGCCTGCCGAAGGGCTACTCCGTCGCACTGCATGTGGCCGGTCAGTATTCCAAATACCGGCTCCTGCCGACCGAGCAGGTGCTCGCAGGCGGCTATCGCACGGTGCGTGGCTATCTGGAAAGCTCGGCGCGTGGCGACTCCGGCATCAAAGCCAGCATGGAATTCAACTTTCCGGCCATGCATTTGACGAAATGGGGCGGCGAGGACGACAGTCTGAACACGTTCGCATTTTACGACTGCGCCTACCTCACCAGCGTGGGTTCGCTCACCTCGGAGCCTGATCAGAACCTCCACAGCGCCGGTGTGGGCCTGCGTTACAGCGTGAGCAATCACTTTGACCTCCGTCTGGCCTATGGCTGGGCCTTGCAGCACTCTGGCATCGCGTACGCGCCGACCGGACGTTTGCATTTCGGCATGAACATGAAGTATTAGCCGCCGGACCGGCTTCACTCATCTCCCTGAACCCATCGCATCACATTCCATGCAAAAGCAGCGCCTCGGCAGTTTGAAATTTGTGGTCAAACTGCTGCCTGCGGTGCTGCTGCTGGCGCTCGGCCTCAGTTATACTCGGCTGGGGGTGGAATTGGAGAATCTCACGCTCGACTGGCGTTTTCAGGCGCGTGCGGCGGCAGATCCGGCGGCGCATGCCAAGGTGCTCGTTGTCGGCATTGATGAGGATGCGCTGGCCAAGTATGGCCGCTGGCCGTGGTCGCGTGATGTTCACGGCAAACTGATGACGCAGCTTGCTGCTCGTCCTCCGGCGGCTGTGGCCTTCGATCTGCTCTTCACCGAACCCAGTGCCGATCCGGTCATGGATCAAAAGTTTGGCGATGGCTTGGCGCTCCTGCCTTCCTCCATCACCGCCGCTGCTGCGGAAACATTGGAACACGTCGCGAAGTTCACCGCCGAGTATGCGGGTAACACGAAAGCGATTACGCACTTCCAAGGTGATCCTGCTCGTCTTATCGGCAACGATACCGGTCTGCTGCCCGTCCAGATCATTGCCGAGAGTTCCCACACCGGTTTTGTGAACTCACCGCCCGGCCCGGATGGTGTGCGTCGTCTTTTGCCGCTTGTCGTGCGTTGTGGGACGCGGGTTTTCCCCAGCTTGGTATTGCAGGCATTGCTGCAAAGCGAAGGACTCGACACCGATGCCGTGGATGTCGTGCTCGGCCAGCAGGTGCGTGTCAAAGGTGCCAAGCAGGCCTGGAACATTCCCATCGATGAAGCCGGTCAGATGACCGTCAACTATCGTCGTCCTGACAGCTTCACCTTCTTTCCGTATGCCGGCTTGGTGTCGCAGTTGGAGGCGCAGCAGGGCAGGGAATGGCCCAAAAACTTCCCACCCGTCGAAGGGCAGATTCTTTTCGTCGGTCAGTCCGCTGCCGGTCTCTCCGACCTTGGCCCCACGCCACATGGTCCGCAGATTCCACTGGTGCTGATTCATGCCAATGCCCTCAGCAACATCCTCAGCCAGGATTTCATCACGTATCCCGATCTTCGCATCGTCATCGCTGGCTGGATCCTCCTGGCGCTGCTCACCAGTCTGCTGCTGCGGCATGGTGCCATCTGGCTTTCGGTGTTGGTGCCAGCGCTGATGATCGGTGCCTATGTGTTCGCCGCCTTTTATCTCTTCCAGGCTGCGAGCCTGCAACTGCCCGTCGTGTGGCCCATCTTCGGCTTTGTCATGGTGCAGGGTGGCTCCATGCTCCACCGCCTGGTGATCGAACTGCGCGCCAAGAGCCGCATCACCGGCATGTTCGGAACCTTCGTCGCACCGCAAGTGGTCAAACAGATGATCTCGTCCGGCGAGGAGCCGAAGTTGGGCGGCCACCAGGCGGAGATCACCGCCTTCTTCAGCGACATCGCCGGCTTTTCCTCCTTCTCAGAAAAAATGTCCGCCGAACGCCTTGTGCTCCTGATGAACGACTACCTCACGGAGATGACCGACATCCTCCACGATAATGGCGGCACGCTCGACAAATTCATCGGCGACGCCATCGTCTTCATGTTCGGCGCTCCGCTGGCCTTTGCCGGTCATGCGTACAGCGCCTGCCGTGCCGCCTTGCTCATGCAGAAACGTCAGCTCGAACTGCGCGAGAAATGGCGCAAAGAGGGCGATTGGCCCGACATCGTTTTCGAAATGCAGACCCGCATCGGCCTCAATTCCGGTCAGGCCATCATCGGGAACATGGGTTCCCGCCGTCGTTTCAATTACACCATGATGGGCGACACCGTGAACCTCGCCGCCCGCAGCGAAAGCGGCGCGAAGAGCTACGGCGTCTATACCATGATCACCAGCGAGACCAAGACCCTCGCCCAGGCCTTCAAGGACGACATCACCTACCGTTTTCTCGACCGCATCATTGTCAAAGGCCGCAGCACGCCCGTCGAAATGTATGAACTCGTCGGTTTCGATGCCGAGATCACCCCCGAGACCCAGGAATGCCTCTCTTTGCACAAGCGCGGCATGGAGCGCTACCTCGCTCAGGACTGGGACGGCGCGAAGACCCTGTTCCAGTCTTCCGCCACCCGCGAAATCCATAAAGACTCCAATCCCTCCCTCGTCATGATCGGGCGTTGCGACGCCCTCAAAGCCGAGCCCCCGCCCGCCGATTGGGATGGCGTCTTTGTGATGAAGACGAAGTGAGGCGTTGCCTCAACCCATCATGAAGTGGTCCGCACACTCCGGGTGCGGCGTCCCTGTTCCAAGCAACGCAAAGAACCTGACAGGCAGTAACGAAAGTGAACACGAACGGCGAGTGCGGTGCCTCACTGGTGCGGTTTCGGAACATCCGCATCAAGGAGTTGCCCCACGCGAAAGAGTGCGCATGCCCGGTGATAACGAGCCGTGCCACCACCAGCTTCTCGCCATGAGGCGCGACATCTCGGCAGATCATTCCAAGGATTGGTCATCAATAGCGCAGGGCTTCACACGCTCCGCTTTCCGGCCCTCAAACTGAATTGGTGGATTGGTGGAAACATCCGTGGCGTGGCAGTCGTTACGCGGCTTCCATTTTACCATGAAACGATTCCTGCTCTCCTTCCTGCTGTCTTCTTCCCTGCTGGCCGATGATGCGGCTGATCTGATCGCGCAATCCGGCGTCAAAGGCGGGATCGTGGTGCATGTGGGCTGCGGGGACGGGAAATTGACGCAGGCGTTGCAGGTGAATGAGCGCTATCAGGTGCAGGGATTGACGCAGGACGCGACGACGGTGCCGGGAGTGCGGGAGGTGATTCATCAAGCAGGGAAGTATGGAGCGGTAGCGGTGGAGAGCTGGGATGGGACGCATCTGCCGTACATCGAGAATTATGTGAATCTGCTTGTTGTCGAGGATGCGGCGGCCGTTTCAAACGAGGAGATCGACCGCGTGCTGACGCCGCTGGGCGTGGCGATGGTGCGCAAGGCGGGCGGGGGCTGGGAGAAGATCACCAAGGCGTGGCCGAAGGGCATGGATGAGTGGACGCATTATGCGTATGACTCGAAGGGCAACCCAACTTCGAAGGATGCGCTGGTGGGGCCGCCGTCGCGCATGCAGTGGGTGGGAAACCCGCGCTGGAGCCGCCATCATGACCGTATGTCTTCAGTGAGCGCACAGGTGAGCGCGGGTGGTCGGATCTATTACATCATGGATGAGGGCAGCCGCATTTCGATCCTGATGCCGGCGAAGTTTGCATTGATCGCTCGTGATGCGTTCAATGGCACCGTCTTGTGGAAAAAGCCGATCCCGCAGTGGAGCACGCATCTGTGGCCGCTGAAGTCAGGGCCGACACAGCTCACGCGTCGTCTCGCGGCGATTGGTGACAAGGTTTACGTGACGCTGGGCATCACCGACCCGATCACCTGCCTGGATGGTGCGACGGGTGAAGTGGTGCGCGAGTATGCGCAGACGAAGGGCGCGGAGGAGCTGCTGTATCGCAATGGCACGCTCTATGCGTTGGTGAATCCGGAGGCGTGGCGCTTGAACGAGGAGTTTGCGGTGAAGCAGCAGAGCGATCAGAAACGCGTGGAGACGGAATTCAACTGGGATGGCAAGCCACGCAAGCTGTTCGCCATCGAGGCGGCGAGCGGCAAGACCTTGTGGCAGGTGGAGGACAAGATCGGGCCGATCACGCTGGCGCTGGATGATCAACGTCTCGTCTATTACAACGGCGACGGGCTGACCTGCCGCGAGGTGAAGACGGGCACGGTGAAGTTTGCCGACGTGCCGGAGAACCGGCGCAAGCTCTATGAGTTCAACTTCGCGCCGCGTGTGGTGCTGAACAACGACGTGATCCTGTATGCGGGCGGTGATGGCCTGATGAAGGGCATCAACGCGGACACGGGCAAGGAGCTGTGGAGTTCATCGCACGAGAAGAGCGGCTACCGCAGTATGGAGGACGTGATCGTGGCGCAGGGCCTGGTGTGGAATGCGGGCACGACGAGCGGGAATCAAACGGGCGAGTACACAGGCCGCGATCCGCTGACGGGTGAGGTGAAAAAGCAGTTCTACCCCGATGTGCCGGAGGGGACGTACTGGTTTCACCATCGCTGCTACATGGCGAAGGCGACGGAGAAGTTCCTCATGCCATCGCGCACGGGCATCGAGTATGTCGATATGGAGAAGCAGCACTGGGATCTGAACCACTGGGTGCGCGGTGCGTGTCTCTATGGCGTGATGCCATGCAACGGCCTGACGTATGCCGGACCGCACAACTGCGCGTGCTATCCTGAAGCGAAGCTCGACGGCATGAGCGTGATGGCCTCCGCGCCGCGTTATCCCATGCCGGCCTACACGGCGGACAACGCGCGTTTGACCAAGGGGCCGGCGTATGCGGAAGCGATCACTGAAGTGGCGGCGGATGCGAAAGATTGGCCGACGTATCGCGCTGACAATGCGCGCAGCGGCTTCTCGAACCAGGATTTGAAGAAGGATCTCGGCATGGCCTGGGAGGTGAAGCTGACGCCGCCGCTGAGCACGACCACGACCGCCGCAGGGCTGACGTTTGTCTCGGAAGTGGACAAGCACACGCTGCATGCGTTTGACTCGGCGACGGGCAAGGAAGCGTGGCATTTCATCGCGGGTGGCCGCGTGGATTCACCGCCGACGTACTGGCAGGGCAGGGTGTTCTTTGGCGGCAAGGATGGCCAAGTTTATTGCCTGCGTGCCAAGGATGGCGCGCTGGTGTGGAAGTTCCAGGCCGCGCCCGTCATGCTGAGCCACGGGGCGTGGGAAATGATGGAGAGCGTGTGGCCGGTGCATGGCAGCGTGCTGGTGGAGAACGGGTTGGTGAGCTGCATCGCCGGGCACTCGTGCTTCCTGGATGATGGGCTGTGGTTCTACCGCCTCGATGCGAAGACCGGTGCCATGAAGGTGAAGACGCACTACGATGATCGCGATCCCGACACCGGCGGCGATTTGAACGACCGCCACAAGACGCTGCAGATGCCAGTGGCGCTGAACGACATCTTGAGCAGCGATGGCAAGTGGACCTTCCTGCGCACGCAGAAGATCGGCACGGATGGCGTGCGCGTGGAGGTTGGGCCGATCTCGGGTGAATTCGACAAGCAGGCCGGGGCGCACAAAGGCGAAGGCTCGCATCTGTTCGCACCGATGGGCTTCCTCGATGATTCAAACTTCCACCGTAGCTACTGGGTGTATGGCAAGAGCTTCGCCGGCGGTCATGGCGGTTACTTCCAGGCCGGCAAGTATGCGCCGGCGGGCCGCATCCTCGTTCACGATGACAAGAACGTGTATTCGTATGGCCGAGAGGCGCAGTACTACAAATGGACGACGACGATGGAGTACACGCTGTTCGCCACGCCGAAAGCGCCGCCGGAACAAGCCTATGATCTCGCCGGCGCAACGACTGAGCGCAAAGGTAACAGCGTGGTGCTCGATGCCGCAGGCAAACCACTCGCCGTGCAGCCCAAAGGCGAAACGCAGGTCGGTCACAGTGAGACCCTGAAGGCCCAGGCGGAAGCGAAGAAGAAGGGCAAGGGCAAAAAGGCGGAAGCCAAGGCTGCGGCGAAAGTGAAAGGCGCTCCAGTTCCTGGCAGCGTGCAGTTCCCCGATGTGGCGGTCCTTGATCCGACGAAAACGCCGATCAGCGTCGAGGCCTGGGTGCTGCCTGACACTGCGAACGGCACGATTTTGAATCACGGTGGTCCGCGGCAGGGTGTGGCGCTCGATATTCGCGACAAGAAGCCGCAGTTCCATGTGCGCAGTGAAAGCCAGCTCAGCAGCATCGTTTCTGCAGAGGCGCTCACCGAAGGCTGGCATCACCTCGTTGGTGTTCTCGCTGCCGACAAGAAGATGACTCTCTATATCGACGGCAAACTTGTCGCCGAAGGTGCGGCGAGCGACCTCGTCGCTGCGAAACCGGCGAATCCACTGTTTGTGGGCAATGGCAATGGTGTCGCCGAAGGCGAAACTGGAGGATTCAGCGGCCTGCTCGATCAATTCGCGCTGTATCATAAGGCGCTGACCGCCGCCGAGGTGCAGCAGCGCTTCGAAGCACCCGACACTAAGCCCGCTGATGCCGTGCTCGTGTGCAACTTCGACAACGGCGACTCGCGCGACAGTTCCGGCAACGATGCGCATGGTGTCGGCGCTGGGCTGGAGACAGGCAAAGGCAAGGTCGGCGGTGCGCTGTGGTTCAAAAGCGGCGCTGCCGGTGGCAAGCCCGGTAAAGCAGGTGGCAGCTTCGTGCAGCACACTTGGGACCGCTTTGTGCCGATTGTTGCTCGCAGCATGGCGCTGGCGGGCAAGACCGTGCTCGTCAGCGGTGCGCCGGACATGATTGATGAAGAGTACGCCTTTGAACGTCTCGCCGCCAAAGATCCCGCCATTCTCAAAGAACTCGACGAGCAGAACGAAGCGCTGGAAGGCCGTCGTGGTGCCAAGATGTGGGCCGTGAACGTTGAAACGGGTGAACAGAGTGCCGGTCTCGAACTCACCAGCCCACCGGTGTGGGATGGCATCACGGTGGCGCAGGGCCGTGTCTATGTAAGCACGATGGATGGCAAACTTCAGTGCTTCGGCAGATGATGCGCCTGCTCACCCTCATTTCCACGCTTTATGCCAGTGGCGTGTGCGCCTGCACGATTCCGGTGTTTCGCTATGCGCTGGATCGTTGGGAGGCGGATAAGTTTCATCTCGTGCTGCCTGCGAGTGCGGCGCAGGATACGGCGTTGCAGGATCTGCTGCGGCCGTTGCGGGCGAATGGAACGGCGAATCTGGACATCATGTCGTCGCGTGATGTCTCGGTGACGATGGCGGAGTTGCGCAATTCGCGTGAGAGCAGCCGACTTGTCTGGTCGGGGGCGCTGAATGAGGCGGCGTTGGCTGCCTTGCTGGATTCGCCTGCGCGGAAAAAGATCGTCGCCAGCATGCTGGCGGGAGATTCCTTCATCTGGGTCATCGCAGACAGTGGATCGCCTGAGGATGCGGTGGAGGTGGAGCGCATCGAGCAGCGGTTACGATTTCTGGAGCAGGTGGCGTCGCTGCCGATTCAAGATCCGAATGACCCAGACAGCCAATTGGGGCCCGGACCGCCCTTGCGGCTGAAATTCACCACGCTGCGGCTGCGACGTGATGATCCCGCTGAAAGTGTGCTGCTGCGCATGCTTGCAGGGCCGCAAGGCAAGGTTGATCCCGGCACGACCAGCTTTGCCGCTGCCGTATTCGGGCGGGGCAGGGTGCTCGGTGCCTGGCCGCTGGCTTTGCTCGATGATGCGGCACTTGAAGACGCCAGCATGTTCCTGGTGGGCCGCTGTGGCTGTCGGCTGAAGAACGAAAACCCCGGCTGGGACATTTTGCTTAATGTGGATTGGGAGAAAGCGCTCCAATCGGTCGTTTCAGCCGCAGAACCATCCGCCAGCGTCACTTCGGCTGTTCCAAAGGCTGCGGCGGTTCCAGAAGTCGTGAGGATCTCAGCGGCTGATGACGGCGAGGCCGCAGCATCGAAATCTGGTGCGATCATCATGGCCGTTGTAACTCTGGGGACCGTTTTACTCGGTGTTTTTTGCCTGCGACCGAAGAAAGCTGGTGTTTGAGCTACCGGGCAGGAAAATGCCTGTTTTTGGCATTACTGGCGATAGCAGGGCCTGTTTGGAAGGATGAGGCATAGCGAGTGCCAGGAGTGAAAATCTCAAAACTGCAAAAAAGATTTGCCGAATCTATTGATTTGAGAGATTATTTAACTTATCTGAATAATCAATAAGTCCTCCCGCTTACCATGAAAAGGATTCTTTTTAGCGCCCTGAGCTTCAGCGTCGCCCTTTGCCACAATGTCCTTGGTCAAGGGGCACCGCCTCCCGGTTATGGGGTCATGGGGGTGCCGCCGCCTGGGTATGGCGCTCCGCCACCGCCTTCGGTCCCTGCTTATCCCAATTCGCTCCCGCCACCGACGGTCTCTGCGGGGGTGGTGGCCCCACCGCCTTACATTGATCCATACGCCTCTGCGCCGCCGCCCGGCCAAGTGTCCTCCTATTCACCTCAAGGAACGGGAGCCTATGGCGCACCGGCTCCTGGCGCGGCGAATTACGGTGCCAAACCCGGCCCTAATTTGGTCAACTTTGACAGTCTGGAAGTTTTCTATCGCTATGTGGATCCAAAGAACAAAGAGCTTGATGGGGCGCATACCATTGGCGGCGCACTCACTGTCGCTTTGTTCAATCCGCTGTATTTGAAATTTGGGGCCTCGTGGGGCAGTGGTTCGGGAGGGGCCAGCACAGTGGGTGGGGCGGCGAATGCGGATTACGATTTTGCCAGTATTCAGGCCGGCGCAGGTTTCCATACGGCACTGATCCACGATCGTCTCACTTTCGTGGCTGAGGCTGGTCTGATTTACTCCAGTCTGCGTGCCACGAATTCGGCCCTGAGCTTCAGCGATGGCTCGATTTATATTCGTCCTGCCCTGCGGTTCACGCCTTTCGACTTCATGGAAGTGCAGGCGGGCGTCACGGTCACCAGTTCGGACAGGTATGACAGCAAGGTGCTGGATGTCTCGACTTACTTCCGGCTGCTGCCCATGTTTGATGTCGGTATTGGGGCTGATTTGGGTGATGCCTCACGTGCTTTCCGCACCAGCCTGCGTCTGCGTTGGTGATCCTGCCGAGTTTTCCTCTGCTCAAAGACTGGCACCCTGTCCCCGCAGGGTGCCTTTTTTTATGCCCTGCGGGTGCGGAGTGACTTCTGGCGCTCTGGGAAACAGGTGCGGCAGATTTCACAGACAGTGCCGTCGCAGCCACGCGCGGTGCAGTGCTCGCGTCCGTAATAGATGATCTGGAGGTGCAGCCGGTTCCATGATTCCTCTGGAAACAGACGTTTCAGATCGCGTTCGGTTTGCAGGACTGATTTCCCCGTCGTCAAAACCCAGCGCTGCGCGAGACGATGAATATGCGTGTCCACCGGAAAAGAGGGCACACCGAAGGCCTGGGCCATCACGACCTGAGCCGTTTTATGACCGACTCCCGGCAGTCGCTCCAAGGCTTCCAGGGAGGCTGGCACTTGGCCCTGATGTTCGGCAAGCAGCATGCCTGACAGCATTTTGATGGCCTTGGCTTTCTGTGGTCCCAGACCGCACGGGCGCACAATAGCCTCGATCTTTTCGAGCGGGGCGGCGGCGAGTGCGGCGGGGGTGCGTCCAAGTTGAAACAACGCCGGAGTCACCTGATTGACGCGGACATCGGTGCATTGCGCTGACAGCAAAACCGCCACCAGCAGCGTGAACGCATCCGCATGATCCAACGGAATCGGCGGTCGTGGATACAATTCGCCCAGCCGTTTCAGAATATACCCAACACGCTCCTGCTTGATCACTGGATGCGAGTCTCCTGGGACTACGAGCTGCCTTCAATACGCGCCACCATGCGGCGAATGTGGGAAAAGCGGGTGCGATCTTTCATGATGGACAGGCTCTTGGAGAACGAGCCCCATTTCAGCACTCGAATGTTCACATTGCGCACGCCCCAGGCCTTCATGGTCGCTTTGTCGGGCTTGTAGAGGTCGATGGTGTTGGTGCCGACCAAGGCAGAGCCATAGTCATCGACCTGATATACGTAGGGCAGTCCTTCAATCTGGAAGATCGTTCCCACCGGATACACCGACCAGTCAGCGGCGGCACTGCGGACGTTGCCATACTTGAGCTGCGTTCCCACTGCTGTCCGGGCACCATAAACGATGTGATCAGACTCCCCGTGGGTGTACGCAGTGGTGCGGACGGCGTTGATGCGCGTGGCGTTTTTATTGAGCGGGCTCGAGCCGAACACTCCAGACGAGGAGCAGGAAGCAAGCATGCAGGCAGCAAAGCCGAGAAGGAGGAGGATGGGAGGGCGCATTGTTATCAACAATATGCTGATTATTAACTTTCCTTTTAGACTACTTATTCTGGGGTAAGCGCCCACCGAAAGCAATCTTTGATTTCAATCCCGCCTTTTTTCGACACGAGATAGCCACACCCAAAACCCCACTTTCTTATGGAAAATCGGGGGCTGTATCGCCAGAGGCCCGTCTTTGCGGCCATGAGGGCCGCTCAGTTCACGCTCACCGTCTTGGCCGCTGCTTTTTTCAGCACCTGGGTCAGTTTTTGGGCGAATTCATGGGGCGACGACGCGCCCTCCTGCTGGTCGATGACCTTGCCGGTGGAATCCAGAAACAGCAGGTGCGGCACCGACTCCAGCTTGTGGCTTTCGAACAGCTTGGTGTTGGCCGCCACATCAATGTCGAGATAGGCCCAGTTGAATTGGTCGTGAAACGGCTTCACCGCTGCGCTCGGATAAACATCCTTCTTCATCTCCTGGCACGGGCCGCACCACGAGGCGGAGAACACCAGAATCGTGGGTTTGCCGTTCGTTGTAGCGGCGGTCATCACTGTGTCCGCGTTGGTGGCGAACTTGGGACTGTCTGCGGGAAAGTCAGAGGCGTGAAGACCGACAGCCAGAGCGGCGGTGGCGATGAGGAACAGGGCTTTTTTCATGGAGAGATTATAAAGGTCGTCGGAAAAACGTTTCGATGGCGGTCATAAGATGCATGATTCCGCGGGATATTCCAGCACGCGCAGGTAGGCCATCCACACCGCCACCTCAGACTTCAATACACAACGCGAGGGCCAGAGGTTCTTCGGGAACGCTCATGAGACGAACAAAAATCAGCGGGCGCTTGCCATCCAGCGCGTCACGCGTCCGCGGGAGAATTCCACCACGCCCGCCGTGTAGGGGATGTAGGTCACTGACGGGCCGCCGCCCATGTAAGGATAGCCGCCGTAGCCATAGGGGCCGTACCCGCCGTACCCAAAACCGCCGTAGCCAAATCCCATGCTCATGTTCATCGTCCGCACCGGTTGCTGATCCACATAGGTCCAACTTTCCAGCTCACGACCGTGGCTGGTGCCCATGGTGACACGATCCGGGCGGCCCCAGGCGAGGAACACCGCGTCGCGGGTCATTCCTTCACGGATCACCCCGCTCGTGACGAGTTGGCGGTCCTTGGTACTGAGTTGCGCGAACAGTTGCGGATTGCGTCCGATGCGTGACTGCGGCGTGGAGGAGGCACATTGGGTCAGCAAAGCTGCGGCCAACAGGCCAAGGCAGGAGCGGAGGAGGGTTTTCATGGTGAATGATAATACGTTTGGATACGGTAAAAAGTCGAGCACGTCTAATGACGCGCGCCAAACCCACTTCGTTCATCTGCCGAAGTGGGAAAACGCCGCAGCCACAGCCAAGCATCTGCCTGTCTTCCAATCACGAGCTAAAGCTCGCAACTACTTTGATGAGTGCCAAGGCATTCATCACGGCCTTGGGCACGAAGGAATCCGGTTCGACGTATTCGGGCAGCTTGGAGCCATCGGCGCTGCGTTCGGAGCAGTGGGCGTTGCCGCCGTGGGGACCGAGACCGTCAAGGGTGGGGGCGAGCTGCCAGAGGTGGTTGGCATCGCTGAGGCCGCCGCGTGGAACGGAGACGGCGGTGAGATTCATGGCGGCGGCGGCTTCGTGCCAGAGATGAAACAGAGCTTCGGATTCCACGCTGCCGGGCCAGGCATTGGTGTGGCCGGTGCGTGCGGCGATGAGCTTCGCGCCATTGGCAGCGGTGCCGGTGAGTGAGGCAAAGAAGTCATCCGCACGTTGCAACGCAGCGGGCGCGGTGGCGCGGCATTCCCATTCGGCAGTGGCCTCGTGCGGGACGCGATTGACGACGGTGCCGCCGTGAATCATGCCGATGTTCACGGTGCGTTCTTCGGCGGCGCTGGTCCGCGCAGCGATGTCGGGCAGCACCAGCGCGAGAGCGTCGATGGCGTTGATGCCTTCATGGTGCTTGCTGCCAGCATGCGCGGCTTTGCCATCCGCCGTGAGCTGCCAGGTGCTGCGGCCCTTGCGCGAGGTGACGATGTGCCAGCCTTGGGCATCGACGGGACCGCCTTCAAACACGAGCACGGCGCGTGCCTTGCCGCCGCAGCGCTCGATGGTGGCGTGGCCGAAGTCATCCCCAGTGATTTCTTCGGCGGCGTTCGCGGCGACGAGCCAGTGTGTTTGCGCAAAAGCTTCAGGCGCGCAGTCGCGGAGGATTTGCAGAATGAGCCAGATCAAGGCAGTGCCGCCTTTGTTATCGACGGTCCCGGGGCCGTAGATGCGGCCTTCATCAGGGCGTTCGTCCCACTGGAAATCATTGCGCTGCTCTTCCTCGGGCGGAAACACGGTGTCGGAATGCGTGACGAGCACGATGGGACCGCCACCGTTGCCGCGATGCGTGAGGAAAAGATGATGACCGGTGCCTGGCGTGGAGCAGGGCGCGAGTTCGGCGGAGAAACCGAGCGCTTCGAAGGCTTCGGCGGTCAATTGGGCGACAGCGTCAACGCCAGCGGCATTCGCGGTGAAGCTGTTGATGGCGACGAGACGACGCAGGAGGTCGAGCGTGGCGGGGAGGTGCGACTCCGCTGAGGATTGCAGGCTTGAGGCAAGGGGAGACATGGAAATGATGAAAGGACGAATGCGCGAACAATGTGCATCTACGTCAGGCCATTCGTCTTTGGAAATTCGTCATTTTTCACGGCTCCGCTGCTTGGAGGCATCTTGACAATTTCTTCGGCGGCTTACCCCCGCTTGAAGCCTGCGGACCACCGTCGGAATCGCCGCTGCAGCTGCTGGATACTTGCTTGTAGGTTTCGGCAGCCCGCAAACCGCCGCTGGAGCCAGGCACACCGCCTTCGGAAGCCTGCTACCATCTGCTGGAAGATCACCACGCGAAGCTGGAGCCTCGTGCGCTGTGGAGCGCCACAACCCTCCGAGGTGGAATACCTCGGCCATCTGGAACCGTGTTCCGGGTGAGAACTTAAAGTAACTGCGTCGCCGTGAGGCGGGGTGGAGAGCAACCAAAAGAAC
>NZ_JBJXFV010000097.1:0-49535 GCF_046154365.1 Prosthecobacter sp. | reverse complement strand
CGACGTACGTCGGCCTGGGCTGGTTGTTGTCTTTGCTCGCGTGCGCACAGAATGCGCGCACGCGGTCCGTCCTAATGCTCGCGTCCACCAAAAATGTCAATGAATTTTTCTAACAAAGCAGAACTAGCGTGGACGACATCCAGATCGCCGAATACTTGCCGCGCACTGCAAAGCAGATGCACCACGGCAGTATCGTGCGCAGCATCACCTCCACGCAGGGGGCGCATGGGCCGGGGAACTACTTCATGCACACCAGCTATGAGGAGCGCGGCACCATTTTGCATCCCAGTCTTGGAGCGTGGCTCAGCGTGTTTCAGGGACCGGGCAATCCCGAATTGCCCTCTAGTGCTTACATTGGCAATTCTAGCCGTCATTCTGGCGCGGGTTTCTTTCCTCCAGTGCATACGCCGTTGTTCGTGAACAACCCCGAGGCGGGTTTGCGCGACATTGAACTGCCAAAGGGACTCACGCCTGACTCCCACAAGGCTCGCATGGACTTTGCTGGCGATCTCGATGCGTTGTTTCTCAAAAAGTATCCGCAGCGCGAGGTGAAAGCCTATGCCGAGGCCTACGATGGAGCCTTCAAGATGATGAAGAGCGCGGACATTGCCGCTTTTGATCTCACGCAGGAGAAAAAAGAGCTGCGCGAGCGCTACGGCAGCGATCCCTTTGGTCAGGGCTGCCTGCTGGCGCGGCGTTTGGTCGAGCATGGCATCCGTTTCGTCGAAGTCAGCCTGCATGGCTGGGACACGCACGCAAACAACTTCGTCGGCACGCCGGATCTCTGTGAAAAGCTCGACGCTGGCCTTGCTACGCTCGTCGAGGACTTGCGTCAGCGCGGCATGCTCAAGGACACGCTCGTCGTCGTCACGAGCGAGTTCGGCCGCACGCCGGAGATCAATGTGAACCAGGGCCGCGATCACTACCCGAAGGCGTTTTCCTCCGCGCTCTTCGGCGGCGGCGTGAAAGGCGGCAGCGTATTCGGCTCCACCGACAAAACAGGTGCTGAGATTGAGTCCGATGCGCTCCGCGTTCCCGATTTCAATGCCACGCTCGCCTACGCGCTCGGCCTGCCGCTGGAGCAGATCGTGCACTCGCCCACGATGCGTCCCTTCACCGTCGCGAACAAGGGCAAGCCTGCTACGAGCCTCTTCGCATGAGACCTTCAACCGATCATCAAATCGAATGGCAGGATGCCTGCGACGGTCTTGACGAAGTTGTCCGGCTTAGCGTCCAAAATAAGCAGGCCGTCCGTCCCGCGTATCCAGCCGAAAAACGAGTTGGGGATCGGCTC
This sequence comes from Prosthecobacter sp., assembly GCF_046154365.1. Lineage (GTDB taxonomy): Bacteria > Verrucomicrobiota > Verrucomicrobiia > Verrucomicrobiales > Verrucomicrobiaceae > Prosthecobacter. The sequence goes on along the minus strand of NZ_JBJXFV010000097.1, from coordinate 48,241 downwards.
GAAGCCGCGTTCAGCCATGTAAGCGGCGATCTCTTCGAGCGAAGGCGCGGGATCATCCGGCTCTGCGGCGATCAACCACTGCTGCGAGATGACCATCGAGCATCCACCCGGCACGGCATCGACGAGTTGCGATTCCTTGGCGGACAAGATGATGCCTTCAAAGCGGAGGTCATCATCGAAGAGCTGGCTGAGCGCGGCAAACCGCTGAAGGTATTGCAGCGGCGTCGCCATCGCGGGAATCCATCCATCCGCCGACCGCACAGGCGTCATACCAAAGGTGCCATTCCAGGTGCGCTTCACCACGCGCTGGTCACTCGGTCGAAAGCGCACCTCATGTTCGCTGGTCTCATCCGAAACCAGAGGAAGCGCCTCAAAATCCTCCTCGCGGATCAGGCACTGGCGGGCTTCGGCCCACTCGATGGGCCGCCGAACCTGACTTTGTGCGAGGCTTTCGCCTGGCGCAGCACAAGCTCCAGCGAGGGCGGAGGCTGCTTCGCCAAAGCCTGCCGTGTCGCCACATCTCGTGGGTGCGGAGTGAGTTTGCTCTTGATCATGCTGCGCAGTGTTCCCGCTGAGCGTGGCTTTGTCAATTCGTCGCTCTGTGCGCCACAGCGCAGGCGTTCCAACCCATTTCTCCTGCCATGAAGCTCGCTATTCTCCTCCCGCTTCTCCTTACCACTGCCTCGCTCGCAGAAACGACGCTCCAGCAGCACGCCGCAGCCATTGATCGTGTGCTGGAGACGCACTGGCAGGTGAAAAAGGTCACGCCGAACCCGCCGGCGAGTGATGAGACCTTTCTGCGGCGCATCTATCTCGATCTCGCTGGACGCATCCCAACGACGGCGGAGGCGCGGCAGTTTCTCAACTCAAGTGCAAGTAGCAAGCGTAGCGCTTTGATCGACGAGTTGCTCCAACGCGAGAGCTACGCCTCGCACTTCTTCAACGTGTGGGCCGATGTGCTGCGCTTCAAGACGCACTACGTCAACACGTCGAACGTCATCCCATCCGCCTATCGCCGCTACATCCGCGAGAGCCTGCGCGACAACAAGCCCTACGATGTCTTCGTGCGCGAGATGCTCTCCGCCAAAGGCTACGCGTGGGACAATCCAGCCATCGGCTACTACCAGCGCGATCCCGACATGCCGCTGGACAACATGGCACTTACTTCGCGCATCTTTCTCGGCACGCGCATTGAGTGCGCGCAGTGTCACAACGATCCCTTCGACAAATGGCTGCAAACCGATTTCTACCAGCTCGCCGCCTACACGCATGCCAACAAGTCGGTGAACGAGGCCTTTGAAGGCGCGCGCGTCGAGATCAAACGCCGCCAGGACCTCATCGAGGCCGATTTCAAAGCGGAAAAGAAAACCGCCACCGATGGCGGCAAAGTGGCGGAAGCGAGAAAGCAGCAGCGCCTCGATGACATGCACTACCGGCCCGTGGTTGGCGTGATCAAGAACCCCGTGGGCCAGCTTTTGAGCCCCATCGGCCTGAATCGGAAAGCGGACAGCGTTTTGAAGCTGCCGCACGACTTCAAAGAGGATGACGGCAAGCCTTTCGATGTGATGATGCCCGCCTCGCTCATGGGCGAGGCTGCGTCGATTACTGTGGGTCAGGACTCTGCCGAGGCTTTTGCGAACTGGGTCACCTCGCCGAAGAATCCGCGTTTCACACGCGTCATCGTGAACCGCCTGTGGCGGCAGATGCTTGGCCTGCCGGTCGCGGAACGCTTCGACAACTTGCGTGACGATACCAAGGCGATGATTCCCGAACTCGAGGAGCATCTCATCCAACTCATGATCACGCTGCGCTACGATATGAAGGCATTCCTTGGCACCATCGCACGCACGCGGGTGTATCAGGCGCAGGCCAGCAGCGAGGCACATTCACTGGGATCAGTTTACCACTTCCCCGGCCCTTTATTGCGCCGCATGAGCGCGGAGCAGGTGTGGGATTCGCTCGTGGCGCTCATCTCGCATGATCCAGACGCGCGTGACACGCAGCGCGAGTTCAACGACGCGCGCCGCGTCGGCATCTCGCAGATGGTTTGCGATGCCTATCTGGCCTTTGACGGCAAAAAGCTCGTGGATATCGCCTACGAGGCGCTCGGGCCTGACATGGAGCTGCAGGCCAAAGATGCCGCCATCATGGAGGAGATGACGCAGGCAAACCGCACCAAAGACGACGCGAAAGTGCTGACCCTGCGTCACGCCCAGGGAGACATCCGCCGCGAGCGTGCGACGAAGATGGTCGAGAAGTTCATCAAACCCGTCTTGAACGGCCTAGCTGAGCAAAAAGGCGTCCAGGTCTTTGAAGACACGCTCTACAAGATCAATCCCAACCCTGGCGTGTTGGTGAGCGAAACCTGGCGGCGTATGTGGCTCCCCGGCTACGGTCCCAAACCGGCTACTGAAGCCGAGTTGAAGGCCGTAGAGGCTCAAAAGGTCGTGCAGTTCACCGAACTGGCCCAGCGCCTGCAAATCCCCGCCGAAAAGCAAAACGACTTCATCACGCACACGAAGAAAATCCTCGCCGACTGGCATCGCGCCTCCGAACTCGACTCTCCCGCGCCTCGCGGTCATCCGCTCCGCACCTTGGGCCAAAGCGACCGCGATTTCGTCGAAAACGCCAACCTCCAAGCCTCCATACCACAAGCCCTCATGCTCATGAACAACGAGATCATGACCGACAAGGCCCTGCTTTCCCCGTGGTCGCCACTGATGCTCAACGTGACCCAAGCCACGACAGCCGACCGACAACTCGAAGCGGCCTACCTGGCCCTTTTGAGCCGTAAACCCACCGCCGAAGAAAAAGCCCTCTGTGCTGCACGAAAGCTCACATGCGCCGAAGACACCATCCATGCGCTGCTGAACACGAAGGCGTTCCTGTTTATTGAGTAGCATTCACACAACCGCCTCCGCAGCACTCAGCCGTCGCGTTTAGAAATGAGCGCCTGATGATGTGGACCCAGAAGTGAAAAAAAGCTAGAACTGAGGGCGATTGCTTCCTCACATGCGTCTGCCATTTCTCTTCCTGTTCCTACTGATTCCCGGTTTGCCCTCGCAGGCAGACCCCGCTGCTTTTTTCGAGCAGCATTGCGTGAAGTGTCACGATGCGGAGGTACAGAAGGGCAATCTCGATCTCACGGCGCTCAAGGCGGACTATACGAATGCGGAGGACTTCGCGCGGTGGGTGAAGATTCATGATCACATCCAGTCGGGGGAGATGCCGCCGAAGAAGGAGAAGCAGCGGCCGGAGGCGGGCGCGGTCAAGGCGGTGGTCGGAGAGCTGTCGAAATCGCTCACCACAGCCGAGCGGGCGCGGAATGATCAAGCAAACCGCACGAGCGTGCGGCGGATGACGCGGGTGGAGTATGAACACACGTTGCGGGATCTGTTTCACATGCCTGGGATCGCTTTGCAGATGATGCTGCCGACGGATGGCAGTGCGCTGGGCTTTGATACGAATGCGGATGCGCTGGATGTGTCGCACGTCAATTTGTCGAAATACATTGAGGCGGCGGACAAGGCGCTGGACATGGCCATCGCGGTGCAGCCGGAGGCTCCGCCGGTGGAGTCGGTGCGGCTCTCGCTGGCGCGGAACTACCATCCTGACATCATGTTGATCCAGGGCGATGCGATGCTGTTTCGCGACAAGAAGATCGATCCTGAGTTCCCGCCTGCGGGTGAGTATGCGCACATCAATCATGGTGCGCATGAGCAGATCGGCATGTTTGATCGCATGAGCAGCGTGGGCGTGTTCCGGCATGAGGATGAGTCGTTCAGCTCCTACTTTCAGAAGTTCGTCGTGCTGCATCCGGGCATGTATCGCGCCAAGGCCTCGTTTTGGAGCCTGTGGTGGGATAAGGGCCAAATTTTGCCCGCTCGCGGTGTGGAGGCCGCGCGGCTCTCGGTGGTGCAGTTCAATGAAAATGGCCGTGGAGGGCAGCATCCGAGTTATGTGCTCGGTTATTACGATGCGCCGTCGCTGGAGTCGAAAATTCACGAGCTGGAGCTGTGGATGAATCCGAAGGAGGCCTTTGGCTTCAACACCGCCTCACTCGCGCCAGTGGTGCTGTATCGTGTGGGCACGTGGGGGCAGGTGAATCGCACGATGGGCTTCACCGGGCCGTGCATCGTGAGTGATTGGCTGGATGTGGAGGGGCCGTTTCATGACGTGTGGCCGCCGCGCAGTCATCAGGTGCTCTTTGGGGAGCGGAAGCTTACGGAGTTCAAAACAGCCGTGCAAAAGAGCGTGCGTGCGCCGACGCGAAATCCGCTGAAACAGGAAGTCATCGGCGCGGACAACCGGCCCACGCCGATCAAAGGCATCTGGACCGTGCAGCCGGAGGATGCGCTGGCGGAGGCGGACAAGCTGCTGGCGAGTTTTCTTCCGAAGGCGTTTCGTCGTCCGGTCGAAGCTGCCACGCGCCAGGGTTATCTCGGGCTGGTGGAGACTCGGTTGAAAGCGGGCGATTGCTTTGAGACGGCGATGCGCTTCGCCTATCGCACGGCCTTGTGCTCGCCGGACTTTTTATATCACATCGAGCCTGCTGGCCGATTGGATGACTTCGCGCTGGCTTCGAGGCTTTCGTATTGGCTGTGGAGATCGCAGCCGGATGATGAACTGACTGCGCTGGCAGCCCAGGGCGGCCTGCGTGATGCGAAAACGCTCACAGCGCAGTTTGAGCGGCTCTTGAAGGACAAGAAGGCGCAGCGCTTCATCGACGATTTCCTCGGCCAGTGGCTAAAGCTGCGCAGCATCGCCGCGAATGACCCGGACAAGCAGCTTTACCCGGAATTTAACCCTTACATGCAGGATTCGATGGTGGCAGAGACGCGGGCGTATTTCCGCGAACTGATCGAAAAGAATTACGACGCCGGATACTTGATCAAAAGCGACTTCGCCATGCTCAATGAGAAGCTCGCGGTGCTTTACGGCATCAAAGGCGTGAGCGGGCCGAAGATTCGCCGTGTGAAACTGCCGGACGGCTGTGAGCGCGGCGGATTTCTCACCCAGGCTGCGGTTTTGAAGGTGACGGCGAATGGCACCACCACCTCGCCTGTGCCGCGTGGTGCCTTTGTGATGGCCCGCCTGCTCGGCCAGCCGCCTGATCCGCCGCCGCCAAATGTGCCCGCCGTAGAGCCGGACGTGCAGGGCACCACGACGATCCGCGAGATGCTGGACAAGCACCGCAACAACGCTGCGTGTGCTGGTTGCCACGCGAAGATCGATCCGCCGGGCTTCGCGCTGGAGGCCTTTGATGTCATCGGCGGCTTCCGCGACCGTTACCGCTCGCTCAATGACAAAGCCGAGCCTGCGCCGCGTGGCAGCATCGACCCGAAAATCCCGATCAAGTTCAAGCTGGGCCCGAAAGTCGATGCAACCGGTGCGCTGACCGACGGACGTCCCTTCAAAGACATCCGGGAATTCAAAGAGATCATCAGCGCGGACAAACATCGTCTGCTGCACAATCTCGCACGGCAGTTGCTCGTCTTCGCGACCGGTCGGGACACCGCGTTTGGTGATCGCGCCGCGCTGGAGGAGACCGTGACCCGTGCGGAGAAAAACGGCGGCGGTATCCGCACGCTCATGAACGAAATCGCCCACAGCACCCTGTTTCAAACACGATGAGACTCTACACCGCCATTCTATGCCTCGCGCTCACTTCGCTGCATGCGGAGGAAATGACCGTGCGCATCCTCGGCTTCAGCCATGAGGAACGTATCGCGGATTTTCACAAAATGATCGCCACCTTGCCGGAGCTAAAGCTCGTCACACTCGACGCCGACAAAGCGAGCGCGACGCTGAGCTACGACCCGCTGGTCCTGCTTGGTAAACCGAAGCCGAAGCCCGAAGAACTCGCGCCGGAGAAGATTCTGGAGCGCATCGATAACCTGATCGGCAAAGCCAGCGTGCGCACCTTTACCGCGACGAAAGCAACCGGCATCGCAGACGGCAAACTGACGCAGGTGCAGGTCAAAGTCGGCGTGCTGGACTGCAAAGGCTGCCGCTACGGAGCCTACATCGCCATCGCCAAGATCGAGGGCGTCGAGCGTGCCAGCGTGAACTCCGACAGCCGCACGCTCACCGCGTGGATCGATGCCACGAAGACGAACAAAGAAGCCATCGAAGCCGCGCTGAAGAAGGCGCGGGTGGAGCTGCACTGAGGCCATGAAAAAGCCAGTCAAAACCAGCATTGAAGTCCAGGGCACGGAAATCACCGTGCTGAACACATCTGATGGTCAGTTCATCTCCCTGACAGACATGCTAAAGGCCAAGGACGGCGACTTCTTCATCTCCGACTGGCTGCGCAACCGCAACACCGTCGAATTTCTGGGCATCTGGGAAACGGTTCATAACCCACATTTTAATTCCGGCGAATTCGCCATAATTAGAAGTCAGGCAGGTCTGAACAGCTACAAGCTCAGTGTGAAAGACTGGGTGGAAAAGACGGGAGCCATCGGTCTCCGCGCCAGCGCAGGACGCTATGGAGGCACCTTTGCCCACCCTGATCTGGCCTTTGAGTTCGGCATGTGGATCAGCCCTGAGTTCAAAATCTATCTCATCAAGGAGTTTCAGAGGTTGAAAGAGGATGAGAGCCGCAGGTTGTCTCTAGCCTGGAACCTCAACCGCACCTTATCCAAGCTGAACTACCGCATCCACACCGACGCGATCAAGGCGAACCTCATCCCGCCAGAGGTCACTGCCGCTCAAGCGGCCATGATGTATGCGAACGAGGCCGATCTGTTGAACGTGGCTCTTTTTGGCCGCACCGCCCGCCAATGGCGCGACGCCAATCCCAAACTTGATGGCAACATGCGTGACCATGCCTCCATTGAGCAATTGCTTGTGTTGGCAAACATGGAAAGTCTCAATGCTGAACTCATTCACATGGCCCTGCCTTCAGGTGATCGGCTGCGAAAGCTCAACGCCATCGCCATCCGCCAGATGCGTACACTCACGGCCAGCGCGGCCAGGTTACTACCCTTTCGTGATAACCCCTGAACCTTTACTTCTCTCAACTTGTATCCCATGAACATCAGCACTCAAAAGCACCTCTCCCGCCGCACACTGCTCCGCGCAGCCGGGGCGACCATCGGCCTGCCCTTTCTCGAAGCGATGCTGCCGTCCTTTGCCCGAGCAGATGAGGCGCGGAAGCTGCCGCGCCGTCTCGTGGCCATTCAGACAAACATGGGCATCATCCCGCAGTATTTCTTCCCCGAGCAGGCGGGCGCGGACTACAAACTCACCCCGTATCTGGAGAAGCTCGCCGCGCATCGGCAGCAGATGACGATCTTCTCCGGTTGCAGTCATCCCGGCGTCACCGGAGGCCACGCGGCGGAGAAATGCTTCCTCACCGGCACGCCGCATCCAGATCGCGGCGGCTTCCGCAACACGGTGTCGCTTGATCAGTTCGCGGCGGAGCACATTGGCAATGAGACGCGGTTTCCGTCGCTCAGTCTCGCTTGCAGCAACGAAGGTGGGCCGACTTTGAGCTACACGCGCAGCGGTGCGCCGGTGGCACCGGACAAGAGTCCACGGAAGCTGTTTGAGAAGCTCTTTGTGCAAGGCAAGCCCGGCGAGATCGAAGCCAACGTCGAAGCCTTGCGCCAGGGCCGCAGCATGCTCGACTTCGTGGGCGAGCAATCGAAGCGCCTGAGCAAAACTTTGTCCAAAAGCGATCAGCAGCGGCTCGATCAATACTTCACCAGCGTGCGTGAACTGGAGCAGCGCATGAGCAGTGCCGAGGCCTGGGAATACAAGCCGAAGCCCGTCGTGCAGGCGCAGCCACCGCAGGACATCGACGACGCAAAGGAGTTCGTCCAGCGCACACGACTCACGCTCGATGTGGTGAAACTGGCGCTGGAGACCGACAGCTCGCGGCTGATCACATTCTTCATCGACACCACCGTCATCCACGCCATCACGCATCACGGCAATCGTCCCGAGGCACTCGCGGAACTCAGTGAGCATGAATCCGCCCAGTTCGGTGCCTTGAACGACTTCCTCACTCAGCTCGCCACGACGAAGGAAGGCGGAAGTTCACTGCTGGAGAGCACGATGGTGCTTTACGGCACCTGCATGGGCAGCGCTAGCTCCCACAGCAATGTCAATCTACCCGCGCTGCTCGCTGGCGGTGGCTTCAAGCACGGCCAGCACCTCGCTTTCGACAAAACAAACAACTACCCGCTCACCAACCTCTACGTCTCCATCCTGCAACGCCTCGGCATCGAAGCCGGAGAGTTTTCCACCGGCAAAACGACGATGAAGGGGCTGGAGATGGCGTGAAAGCTAAAGCGCTGACCGTGCTGATTGAGCCTACGCTTGCCGCGAATGGGAATGCAATGGCCAGCCGATCGAAGCCAAGGCGTGGATTCCACTCGTGATGCAACCAAAAGCCGGGCGCTGAGGTGTGCCAAAGATGGGTTGAAAAAGATAAGGAAGTAAGGGCGATTCATTTTTACATGCGTCCCACAATCGTCCTCCCGCTCGTGTTTTTGTTCAACCTGCCCGTTCTGGCAGAACTGCCGGCGTTTCTGGAGCAGCACTGTGTGAAATGCCACGATGCGGACACGCAGAAGGGCAATCTCGATCTCACGGCACTCAAGGCGGACTATGCGAATGCAGAAAACTTTGCGCACTGGGTGAAGATTCATGATCGCATCCAGTCCGGTGAGATGCCGCCGAAGAAGGAGAAGCGTCCTGCGGAGGCGGAAACGAAGGCGATGACGGCGGCACTGGCGCAATCCCTCATCGTTGCGGAGCGTGCCCAGTTGGATGCAACCAGCCGCACGAGCGTGCGGCGCATGACGCGGGTCGAGTATGAGAACACGGTGCGCGATCTTTTCGACATGCCGGGCCTCGCGCTACAAATCCTGCTGCCTGCCGATGGCACCGCGCATGGTTTTGACAAAAATGCTGACGCACTTGAGGTCTCGCACGTCAACGTCGCCAAGTATGTTGAAGCGGCTGATCTCGCGCTCGATCTGGCCATTGCCACCCGGCCCAAGGCACCTGCATCGCAAAAGGTGCATCTCTCACTGCTCAATCGCGGCGGCCAGGGCGCGTATCTGTCGATGCAGGGCGATTTGGTCGTGCTGCGGGATCAAAAAGCCGATCCCGCTTTCCCGCCCGCCAGCGAGCACCGTCACCTCGATCAGGGTGCACACGAGCGCATCAGCAGTTTTGAAACAGACAGTTCCGTCGGTGTCTTCCGCCGCGAGGATGAATCGGTGAACTACTACTTTCGCGGCCACACCACGATCTATCCTGGCCGCTATCGCGTGCGCACGTCGCTTTGGTCGTTTCAATGGGACAAGGGCAAGGTGCTGCCCGCACGCGGCACCGAGGCGGCACGGCTCGCCGTGGTGCAATTAACCTCCGATGGGCGCGGCGGCCAGCACCCGAACTACACGCTCGATTACTTCGACGCACCTTCGCTCAAACCAACTGAGCATGAACTCGAAGTGTGGATGAATCACAACGAGTTGATGGGCTTTGATGTCGCTTCGCTCGCACCGGCGGCAAACTACAGCCGTAAAGACCGCGCCATGGGCTTCACCGGCCCGGGCATCGCGGTTGACTGGATGGATGTCGAAGGACCGATCCATGATGTGTGGCCACCACGCTCGCACCAGTTGCTGTTTGGCGATCTGCCGATCGAGGAATTCATCGCGAAGGATCATCCCGACGTCCGCGTGCCTGCGCGCAAGAACTGGGAGAAAACATGGCTGCGTGGTGGCAAGAACAAGGCTGATCCGGTCACGGGTATTTGGACGGTCCGCAGCGACAACCCACTCGCCGATGCGCAGCGATTGCTGGCGGCCTTTTTGCCGAAAGCATTCCGCAAACCCGTCGCTGATGCTACGCTCAAGGCCTACATCGACATCGTCGCGGGCCGCCTGCAAGCCGGTGAATGCTTCGAATCGGCCATGCGCGAGGCCTACCGCTCGGCGCTGTGCTCGCCGGACTTTTTGTATCATGCCGAGCCGGAAATCAAGCTCGCGCAGCACGCGCTGGCCTGCCGCCTCAGCTACTTCCTCTGGAACTCTGCGCCTGATGCCGAACTCGTCGCCGCCAATCTGCACGACGCCAAAATCCTGCGTGCGCAAACCGAGCGTCTGCTGCGCGACGCGAAATCGCAGCGCTTTGTCGAAGACTTCCTTGGCCAATGGCTCAAGCTCCGCCTCATCGCCGCGAATGATCCCGACAAGAAGCTGTATCCCGAGTTCAGCCCGTATTTGCAGGACAGCATGGTCGCAGAAACACGCGCCTACTTCCGCGAACTCATCAACAAGGATCTCAACGCCACGCATCTAGTGAAATCCGGCTTCGCCATGCTCAATCAGAAGCTCGCCACGCACTACGGCATCGACGGCGTCGTCGGGCCAAAGATTCGTCGCGTTGAATTGCCACAGGATTGCCCACGCGGCGGTTTCCTCACTCAGGCGGCCATTTTGAAGATCACCGCGAACGGCACCACCACCTCGCCGGTCGTGCGCGGGGCTTTTGTGCTCGATCGTTTGCTCGGTCAGCCGCCGGATCCGCCGCCAAGCAGTGTTGCTGCCGTCGAACCCGACGTGCGCGGCACCACGACGATCCGCGAGCAGCTAGCGCAGCATCGCAACAACGCCATCTGCGCAAGCTGTCACGCCAAGATTGATCCGCCGGGATTTGCTCTCGAATCCTTCGATGTCATCGGCGGTCAGCGCGACCGCTACCGCATCGTTGTCGAAGGCACGGGCGATCCCGCACCACGCGGCAGCATTGATCCCTTCATCGGCATCAGCTTCAAGCTCGGCCCCAAGGTCGATCCCGCCGGCGAAATGATCGGCGACCTGACCTTCACCGACATTCGCGACATGCAGCGCCTTCTTGCCGCAAAACCTGAGTTGCTGCTGCGCGCCCTCGCGCAAAACCTGCTCAGCTACAGCACCGGCCATGAAGTCGCTTTCAGCGACCGCCCCGCGCTCAAGGCCATCCTTGATAAAACCGGCCCGCAAGGCGGCGTTCGCACGCTCATTCACGCCATCATTCAAAGCCCGCTCTTCCAAACCCGATGAAGCCTCTTGCCATCTTGATCATGCTCACGCTGTCGGCGACCGCCGCCGAGCAAACCGTCCAATACAGCGTGCGCGGCCTGTTTCAGCCCGATCGCAAAGACGCGCTCATCAAGGCCGCCACAGCGCTCGAAAACTGCCGCCTCATCGAAGTGAACTACGATCTCGCCCGTGCCACTTTCGCCTACGATGACGAAGCACAGGGCTTCAAGAAGGCCAAGCCGGAGCAGATCCTCCAGCAGATCGACAACCAGGTCCGCAACGCCACCAACCACACCTTCACACTCCAGCAACCGCGCGCTCTTGCCGATGACAAGCTCAAGCGCATCGAGTTCACCATCGAAGGTCTGGACTGCCTCGGCTGCTCCTATGGCGCGTATTCCACCGTCGTCGCGATTGAGGGCGTCGAGCGCGCCACCGCCAGCTTTCACGATGGCAGACTCATCGCCTTCATTGATCCCGCCAAAACCAGCCGTGAGGCTGTGGCGGAGGTTTTGAAGAAGAAAGACATCAAGATCGTAGAAACTACTGACAAGCAAGAACCCAAGCCCAAGAACTGACGTCATGCACATCCCCCGCACTCCTCTCAACCGTCGCGCCTTCCTGCGTGGAGCCGGCGTCACGCTCACGCTGCCGTTGCTCGAAGCCATGCAGCCTGTGTTTGGCTCCCAGGCCAAATTGAGCATCCCGCGCCGCATGGTTTGCATCCAGACGAACATGGGCATCCTGCCGCAGTTTTTCTTCCCTGAGCAAGCCGGACGTGATTACGCCCCCAGTCCCTATTTGGAGCGCTTGAAGGCGCATCGCGATCAAATCACCGTGTTTTCCGGCGTCAGCTATCCCGGTGTCGATGGCGGCCACACCGCGCAGAAGTGTTTCCTCACCGGCACACCGCATCCGGCACGCGGCGGCTTCCGCAACGGCATCTCGCTCGATCAATTCGCCGCTGAAGAGGTCGGCAATCAAACGCGGCATCCTTCGCTCGTGCTCGCCGTCACCAACGAGAACGCCACGATGAGCTTCACACGCAACGGCGCCTCCATTCCCTCCGAGCAGAGTCCGAAGAAGCTTTTTGAGCGGTTGTTTCTCCAAGGCAACGCCAAAGAAGTCGCCAGCAACGTCGAAGCGCTGCAGCGTGGCCGCAGCCTGATGGATTTCGTCAGCGATCAATCCAAACGCCTTGGCAAAACGCTCTCCAAGAACGACCAGAACCGTCTCGATCAATACTACACCGCCGTGCGTGAACTGGAGCAGCGCCTGCACAGCGCCCAGGAGTGGGAAACCAAGCCCAAGCCCGCCGTCGCCGCCAAAGCGCCCGACGAAATCACCGACGCGAAGGAATTCGTCCGCCGCACGGAGCAGACCTTTGACGTGATGAAGCTCGCGCTGGAGACCGACAGCACGCGCGTGATCTCGCTCTTCATCGACACCACCGTCATCCACAACATCACGCACCATGGCAATCGCCCCGAAGTGCTCGGTGAGCTGCGCGGGCATGAAGAACGCCAGTTCGACGCCCTCAACGGCTTCCTCAACGCCATGCGCGACACGAAGGAACAGGACTCCAACCTGCTTGAACGCACTCAAGTGCTCTACGGCACCTGCATGGGTAGCGCGAACTCGCACAGCAACGTCAACCTGCCCGTCCTGCTCGCCGGTGGCGGCTTCAAGCACGGCCAGCATCTCGCCTTCGACAAAGTGAACAATCACCCGCTAACCAATCTGCACGTCTCCATGCTCCAGCGCATCGGCATCAAGGCTGGCGAGTTCTCCACAGGCAAGAGCACGATGAAGGGTCTGGAGATGGTGTGAGGACCGAATCGCTGACCGTGCAGATGAAACCTGAAGAGCGTGGGAAAGAAGAAGTAACCGCCTCTGCCAGACGTATGGAAGGTCGTGCGCCCTCTCATCACTCTGATCCTGACGTCCACTGCTGTCTCCGCTTTTGGCGGAGAACCGCCGCGAATCGGCAAGACGCATCAGCTTTTCCTTGATGATCACCTCATTGAGCACACGGAACATCTGACGCGGCGGGTGCAGCAGGCGCGAAAGCATGAGGCGAATCCGATGATCGTGCCACGCGCAAAGTGGGAGCCGGAGGGTTACTTTTTGCCTTCGGTGATCTTTGATGAGGAGGAGCGCATCTGCAAAGCGTGGATCGATGGCGGTGGGCCGGGTGTGTTTTACTTCACGAGCAAGGACGGTATCGCGTGGGAGCGGCCGAAGCTGCATTTGTTTCCGCAGTTCGACGCGGAGCCGACGAATCGGGTGATCCTGAGCGGTTTTGAGTTTGATCAAAAGGAAGCACCACAGGAAAAGTTGGCCTACCTGCGCTCGCGCGAGCGTGGGTGGGCTTATTTTTGCTATGCGAGCGGTGTCATCAAAGACAAGCGCGAAACGGACCCGCAGAAGCGCTACAAGATGGCCTACCTGTGGATTGACCGAAAGTTTCAGCGCACTCCCACATCGAAGCCGGGCAAACTCACCGCGCTGGGCGTGGCCTTTAGCCCGGATGGCATCCAGTGGACGCCGCACAACGAACCGGCGAGCTACGCCACGCTCGATGCGCCGATCCATGTGAACTGGGATGAGAAACGCCAACGCTGGATCATGCTCGGCCGGGCCTTTGGTGTCGTATCGGATGAAAAGAAGGCCGCGCATGCTGCTGAGCCAAATTTGCAATACAACGCGGGCCGCGCCGTGATCCGCTGCGAGAGCACGGACTTCATCCACTGGACGCCGGCGAAGGGCGATCTCGTTTTGGCGAGTGATGCCAAGGACTCGCCCACCACCGAGATTTATGACATGCGCAGCATTCCGTATGAGGGGCTGCACATCGGCCTTGTGCACATTTTTTTGAATGATCCCGACGGCGTCACGCTGCCGATCCAACTCGGCATCAGCCGCGATAACAAAACGTGGCAGCGAATCAGCGACCGCTCGCCATTTCTCGCGCAGGGCGGCTTCGGCGAGTGGGATCGCAGCGTGATCTCGCCGCCGACGAGTGATCCGCTCGTCGTCAGTGATGAGTTGTGGTTCTACTACACGGGTCGAAACGGCCTGCACAGCACACGCTGGATTCCTGAGGACAATCCGAAGCTGCTGCCCGGTGTGTCGCCGTTTCGCGGCTCGCTGGGCCTCGCCACGATCAAGCGCGACCGCTTTGTCGCGATGGAGGGCAACTACCGGCCCGGCATCTTGCGCACGAAGCCCTTCATTCACGATGGCGGCGTGCTGCACGTGAATGCGGCGGTGAAGTTTGGCCGCGTCACTGTGAACCTGCTCGATGAGTCAGGCACTTCGATTCAAAAAATCACGATCAACGAACGCGATGCCATCGACATCGCCGTCCCCGAGTTGACGAAGCTCAGCGCTCGTAAAGGCCAGCCGGTGAGGCTGGAGTTCAGTGTGAAAAACGGGCGGCTGTTTTCGTTTTGGATGGAGTGATGCCCTGTCAGCCTTCTGGCCTTTCATAAGGCTGCGTCGCGGCTCGTTCTTGCTCACTCGCTTGATTTTTCCCGTCCTGCATTCCACCTTCACCACCCAATCATCAGACTATGGCAAACAAAGTCAGAATAGGCATCATCGGAGCCGGAGCGGTTTCGGATTATCATCATGTTCCCGGCATTCGGCTTGATCCGCGTTGTGAACTGGTCGCGATCGCGGATCCCAATGAGGCGTTGCTGCAGCAGCGGCAGAAGGACTGGGGGCCAACGCGGGCTTATGCGAACTATGAAGATCTGGCCCGTGATCCGGAGGTCGATGCGGTCATCATTGCCACGCCGAATTTCACTCACCTCGCGCAGACGCTGGCCTGCCTGGAGGGCAATAAGCATGTGATGTGCGAAAAGCCGCTGGGGCTGAGCTTCGAGGAATCGGCCCAGATGTTTCGGGCGGCGCGGGATCGGGGACTGCGGCACATGACGGCGTTCACCTACCGTTTTGCGCCGTCCATGCGTTATGTGCGGCATTTGGTGAAGAGTGGTGCGCTGGGCACGCCGCGCCACTTCCGCAGTCAGCGCTTTCTCGACTGGCCGGAAACCAGCTGGGGCTGGCGCCAATACAAGAAGCTTGCCGGCGCAGGCGACCTCTTCGACATGACTATTCACCGCATTGATTTCTCCCAGGATCTGATGGGGCCGATCAAGTCCATCTGCGGCGCGGTGGCTCAGTTCGCCCCACGTGACAAGACGGTGGACGGGCAGCCTTGTGCTCCGTCCGAGGTCGATGACTGGTCGTCTTTGATCGGCCTGTTCGACAATGGTGCCACCGGCGTTTGGGAAGGCAGCACCCTCATGAAAGGCCACCACAACAATGGCTTTGGTTACGAATGGGCGGAAGTGAATGGCTCGGAAGGCTCAGCGGCGTATCAGCTCACGGACCCGAACAACGTGATCCTGGGCAAATACGGCGGCACGATGGAAAAGGTGCCGGTCCCCAAGGAGTTCCTGGTGATCCCTGGCAGCCCGCGCGATCCGACCCAAGGCGTGCCCAGCACCGTGTTCCGCTACGACCTTGTCTGGGAGTTTGTCTCCGCCATTGTGGAGGGCCGCGATGCTGTGCCAGGCTTCGACCATGGGGCCACCGCCCAAGCCGTGGCCGACGCGGTGCTGGAGTCATTCGAGAAACGCGCCTGGGTGGAAATCCAGGCGGACCTCGGGTAACTTGAAGGTCCATCCGTTCTTGATGACGCGCCGTATCACACCATTCTCGATCCCACTCATGAAAACCAATCGCCGCCAATTTCTTCGCGCCAGTTCCACGCTGCTCGCGCTGCCGTGGTTGGAGACTTTTGCCGAAGGTGGCTCTCCCACGCCGCCAAAGCGCATCATCACTGTGTGCACCAATTTTGGCCTTTATGGGCCATCGTTCTTTCCCTCCACGGCAGGGGCGGATTACGAGATGAGCGAGTATCTGCAGGTGCTGAAGGACTTTCGCAATGACTTCACCGTCTTCTCCGGCATCTCGCATCCGGACATCGGCGGCGATCATGCGTCGGAGTCCTGTTTCCTCACCAGCGCCAAGCGCCCCACCCAGCCGGGCTTTCGCAACACGGTGTCGATGGATGTGCTGGCCTCCCAGCATGCCGCCGGTGCCACGCGCTTTCCGCTGCTGACCTTCAGCACGCTGAATGGCAGCCCGCTCTCCTACACCATGACCGGGGCAAACATCCCGGCCCTGACCACGCCGTCGCAGATTTACGCGAAAATGTTCCTCGCGGGCACCAAGGCGGAAATGGAAAAGGAACTTCAACGCCTGCGCAGCGGTCACAGTCTGCTCGACAACATGAAAGAGCGCCTCGGCGACCTGGGACGCACCGTCAGCAAGCACGACCAGCAGCAGCTTGCCGACTACGCGGAAGCCGTGCGCGAGATGGAAAAGCAACTGGTGGCCGAGGAGGCCTGGATCCATCGCCCCAAGCCCACGGTCACCGATCCTCAGCCCACGGAAGGCTACCCCAGCCCCTTCGCCGATCTCAGCGACTCCATCGGCCGGGCGAAGATCATGTTTCAACTGGCCAAACTCGCCGTGCAGACCGACTCGACCCGCGTGGTCAGTGTCTTCATCCGCGGCTCGGATGCAAAACCACCCATCAATGGTGTCGATCAGGGCCATCACGACCTTTCGCATCACGGCCGCAGCGAGGAAAAGATCGCCAAATTGAAGATCATCGAGACAGTGAAAATGAATGCCTTCCGCGAACTGCTGACCGGATTGAAGGAAACCAAGGAAGGCGGCGGCAGCCTGCTGGACAGCACTCAGGTGCTCATCGGCAGCAATCTCGGCGATGCCAGCGGCCACGGCACCAGCAACCTGCCCATCCTGCTCGCGGGCGGCGGCTACAAGCACGGCCGGCACATCGCCGGTGATGTGAGCAAGAACACGCCCCTCGCCAAACTCTTCGTCAACATGCTGCAGCGCTTCGGCGTCGAGGCCGGCAAGTTCGGCTCGGGCGAGGGAACCATCGATGCTCTGATTTGATCCGCTTGATCTCTGCGAACCATGAGAACATCGCTCCTTTCCTTATTCGTCCTGTCCCTGCTCAGCACCACGCAGAGCGGACTCGCCGCCGACCCGGCCGACTCCTTCAAGAAAAACGTGCAACCCGTGCTCAAAGAGCACTGCACGAGCTGCCACGGCAAGACGAAGCAGAAGGCAAACATCAACTTCGCCGCGGCCCGCACGCCCGAGCAACTCAGCACCGATGCCGAGCTGTGGATGCGCATGGCGGATCAAATCGAGGCCGGAACCATGCCGCCCGATGATGAAGCGCCTCTCACGCCCAAACAACGCCAGGCCGTCCTCGATTGGGTGCGTGGTCCGCTTTCCGCCGAACTCGCCAGCATCCGCCAACGCGAGGGCCGCAGCCATTTGCGCCGCCTTTCCCGGGAAGAGTGGGGCAACACGGTGCTCGACATCCTCGGCATCCGCCCCGCGGTGAACCGTCATTTGCCGCCAGATGGCCGCGTGGATGGTTACGACAAGATCAGCGAGGCGCTCCCCTTTTCCGCCGCCGGAATGGAAGGCTTCATGAAAACGGCCGAGGACACCATCCACACACTCCTCACCGCGCCCAAAACCGCCGACCCGAAAACCAACGGCACCGTGCGAGCCTTTGCCATGCCCAGCCAGGCGTCGCCGGGGCATCTTCTGGAATTGCCCGATGGCACGGTGGTCTCGTTCAATTCCGACCTGAGCTCTGGGCCGCTCGGCACCAAGGACGAAAAGGGCAATTTCAGGTATATCCCCATCCGCGTGCCCGGCGTGCACAAGCTGCGCCTGTCCGTCTATGGCTATCAAACCGACAAGCCGCTCCCCTTTGGCATCTATGCCGGGCATACAGGGGCCTACCCGCAGATGGTGAGCCTCGCAGGCACACTCAGCGCCCAGCCCGGCAAACCCACGGTGCTGGAGACGGAGATTTACTTCCGCACCACTCCGAACAACGACCTCTCGCCCGTCACAGACAGCTTTCGCCTCGTGCCCTTTGGCCTCGGCGTGCCCGTGCCGAAAAATAACCTCGCCAGCAAGCTGGGCACCGGCCCCGGCCTCGCAGTGCAATGGGTGGACATCATCGAGCCGGAGCTGCCCTTGCCCGGATACCGCTTCCTGATGGCAGATTTCTCCGAACCGATGCGCAAGCTGATCGAGGCTGAGCCCTGGGATCTGAAGAAAGCCCTCGCCGCCGTGGATCGCGAGCAGCTTCGCCAGTCACTGGAAAAAACCATCCGCCGGGTCGGGGCACGTTTTTTCCGCCGCGACCTCACGGATGCCGAAGCCACGCGTCCCGCGCAGTCCTTCCTGGAGCGCCTCGATAACGGGGAACAACCGCGCGCCCTCTTCGCCGAGTCCATCGTCAAGCTCATGACCGCGCCGGACAGCCTCTCCATCATCGAACAGCCGGGCCGTCTCAGCGACTTCGCCCTCGCCACCCGCCTCGGGTATTTCCTCAACAACTCCACTCCCGACGAGGAACTGCTCACCCTCGCCCGCCAGGGCAAGCTCAGCGACTCCCAGACCCTGCGTGAGCAAACCGAGCGCCTCCTCAAGTCGCCAAAAGCCGAGCGTTTCATCAAGGACTTCACCGATCAATGGCTCGGCCTCTGGGCCATGGACAGCACCTCACCCGACGCTTACGTGTATCCCGAATACGACGACTACTTGAAGCTCTCCAGCACGATGGAGACACAGGCCACCTTCCGCCACATGCTCGCCGAGAACCTCAGCGTCGTGGATTTCGTCGCGCCGAAGTGGGCGCTCCTCAATGAGCGTCTCGCCAGGCACTACGGACTGCCCGCGTGCGAAGGCTTCGATCTCCGCCGCGTCGATCTGCCTGCCGACACGCCCTACGGCGGCGTGTGGACCCAATCCGCCACCATGAAGGTCACCGCCAACGGCACACTCACCTCGCCCATCAAACGCGGCGTCTGGGTCGCCGAGCGCCTCCTCGGCATCAAGATCCCACCGCCCCCGCCCGCCGCCGGTAGCGTCACTCCCGACATCAGTGGTGCCACAACCCTGCGCGAACAAATCGCCCTCCACAGCAGCAAAGGCTCCTGTCAGGCCTGCCATGCCAAGTTCGACGGGTATGGGTTCGCGCTGGAGAGCTTTGATGTCACCGGAGCCTACCGCACCGCTTATCGCGTTCCCGACCCCGAGGTTATCAAGCTGCACGCCCATCAGCGCAAAACCCCCACCTGGAAAAACGGCCTCCTCGTGGACAGCGCTGGCACCACGCCCGATGGCAAGGATTTCAAAGGCATCACCGCCCTCCGTGAAAAGCTTGCCGAAAATCCCGCTCGGCTCGCCCACGGCGTCGTCCGCCACCTCATCACCTACGCCACCGGCCAACCCGCTACCGCCGTGGACACCCCCGCCATCCAAACCATCGTCAAATCCACCGCCAAAGATAAATACGGGCTGCGGTCGCTGGTGCACGGCGTCGTGCAAAGCGACGTGTTTCGGATGAAATAGGTGAAATTAACATCAACCATGAAACCATTCGCCATGCTCTTCGCGCTTCTGCTCACGATCATTCGATCGTCCGCTGCACCCGTCCCGCTTTTTGACGGCAAGACTTTCACCGGCTGGGAGGGCGACACGGCGAAAACGTGGCGAATCGAGAATGGCCAGATCATCGCCGGCAAACCGGACGTAAAGCAGCCGCGCAACGAGTTTCTCTGCACCACTCGCGACTACGCGGATTTTGAACTGCGTCTCGAATACCGCCGCGGTGAGAACAACGGCGGCATCCAGTTCCGCAGTGAGCGCGTGCCGAATCACCACGAAGTCAGCGGCTATCAGGCGGACTTCGCGCCGGGCATCGATGGATGTCTTTACGATGAGTCGCGGCGGAACCGCTTTCTCGCTGTGTTCGGCGTGGCGGATGTGGATCTCTCGAGTGAGGCGGGACGTCCGGGCGCTCTGATCAAGCAGGCGCTCGATTCGAAGGCGGAGAACGCGAAGAAGCTCGGGCTCGGCGAGTGGAATCGCTACCGTATCCGCACCGAGGGGCCACGCATCCAGCTTTGGATCAATGATGTGCTCGCGGTGGATTACACGGAGACAGACGCGGGCATCCCGCGCACCGGCAAGATCGCGATTCAGATCCACAGCGAGGCGACTGAGATTCGGTATCGGAACATCACCATCGAAGAGTTGGACGTGAAGCCCGCGCCCCACGGAGCATTTCGACTCAAGGCCAATGATGTCATCGCACTCACCGGCGGATCAAATATCGAGCGCACACGCTTTAATGGATTCCTGCAGACGCACCTTGTCGCGTCGAAGCCGGAACTGAGGATCAAGGTTCGCAACTTCGGCTGGGAGGGTGACACGGTCTTCGAGCAGTGGCGCGATGGCGGCAATGTCGAGCAACTCGACGCGAAACGCCAGGAGGCCGAGCGCCGCATCCAGGCGGAGACGGGCTCGACGAGCTGGCGGCAGCAGCGCGACTGGCGGCAGCAACTCAAAGAAGTCGGCGCGACTGTGGTGATCGCGCAGTTTGGGCAGATGGAATCGCTCAATGGCGTGGAGAAGCTGCCGCAGTTCATGGCGGCGTATGAGAAGCTGATCGCGGAGTTTGCCGACGAAGCGCGCCGCGTGGTGCTGGTCGCGCCGGTGGCTTTCGAGGGGAAGATGGCGATGCACAACGAGAGCCTCGCTGGTTACACGAATGCGATTCGCGAGCTGGCGGCTAAGCTGGGAGTTCCATTCATCGAGATCGATCTCTTGGGAGCAGACCGGGGCCCGCTCACGGAAAATGGCTATCAACTTTCCGAAGCGGGTCATCGCTTTGTCGCCGATCGCATCGCGCTGGGGCTCGGCTTCTCGACGGTCGTGAACGACTCCGTCCGCAAGGAAGTCGTCGAGTTTGAGCGCCTGTGGTTCGACTACTGGCGGCCGATGAACTGGGCCTTCCTCAGCGGCGACCGCACCACGCAGCCTTACTCGCAGGACTGGAAGGATCCCTCGAAGCGCATCTTTCCGCAGGAGATGCAGGACTTCCTGCCGCTGCTCAGCCAGGCCGAGGAAAACATCGCACTCGCGCTCGTGGGGAAACCGGTGAAGCCTATCGGCATCCGTTCGTCGATTCCCGTCGACCCGCCAACCGCGAAACCGCTGTCGCCCGAAGAGGAACTCGCGAGCTTCAAGATCCTCGATGGCTTTCAGGTGAATCTTTTCGCCAGCGAGGCGGATGGAGTCGTAAAGCCGATCCAGATGCGCTGGGACGAGCGCGGCCGCTTGTGGGTCGCGTGCGCGGTAAGCTACCCGCAGATCAAGCCGGGCGAAAAGGCGAACGACTACGTGCTCGTGTGCGAGGACACGGACGGCGATGGTCGCGCGGACAAGTTCAGCAAGTTTGTCGAGGGACTGTTCATGCCCAGCGGACTCGAATTCGGCGACGGCGGACTCTACGTCGCGCAAGGCACGGAGCTGCTGCATTTTAAGGACACCGATGGCGACGGCCGCGCGGACACGAAGCGCATCATGCTCGGCGGATTCGGCACGGCGGATTCGCACCAGATGATCAACTGCATCAACTGGGGCTTCGGCGGCGAGCTGTGGTTCACGCAGGGGCATCACATTTACTCGCGCGTGGAGACTCCGTTCGGCGTGGAGACGCTGAACCGCGCCGGCGTGTGGCGTCTGCGCCCGCGCACGGGGCATCTCGATCCGTTTTTCCAGTTCTCCTCCGCGAGTGCGAATTGCTGGGGCGTCGTCACCACGGAACACGGCCAGCCATTTCACAAGAGCGGCGCAAACATCGGCGCATTTTTCAGCACGCCGGGCCTCGTGCGCTCCAGCCTCGCGGTGAACGCGCAGGCGATGAATCTCTGCCTCGCGCCGATCAAGCAGGTCGGCATGGAGTTTCTGCACAGCAGCCATTTTCCGGGCGAAATGCAGGGCCGTGTGATCATCGGTGGCTACTACGCGAACCTGCTGGAGTGGCATGAGCTGAAGCTCGAGAACGGCATGTTCTCCACGAACCTGCTGCCAAACATCATCGAGACGAAGAGCAACGTCTTCCGTCCGGTCGAAGTCCGCATGGGACCGGATGGCGGCATCTACGTGGCCGATTGGTATAACCCGATCATCGGTCACTACCAGGCGAGCTACCGGCATCCGGATCGCGACAAGCAACACGGGCGTGTTTGGCGCGTGACGTGGAAACGCGGCGAGAAGGTAACGCCAGTAAAACTGTCCCATGCGAGCGTCGTTGAGCTGCTAGAACAGGTGGATTCGAAAGAGCGCTGGGCGTGGTATCAGGCGAAGCGTCTGCTCATCGGGCGAGACAGCCAGGAAGTGCTCGCCGCACTCAAGACATGGGCGCCGAATCAGAACGACTACCGCAAACTCCAGGCGCTCTCGCTTTACGAAGCGCATGAGTCGCCTCAGCCGCAATTGCTCAAAGAACTGCTGCGCGCAAAGGACGCCCGCATCCGCGCCTGCGCCACGCGAACGCTGAGCACCTGGGCCCGCGATGGACGACTTCCCGGCGCTCTGAATCTGCTGGAGACACAGATCGCCGATGAAGACGCGCTCGTGCGGCTCGAGGCCATTGTCGCCGCGAGCTATGTGAGCGATCCTCACTCCGCCACCGTGGCCGCTCGGGCGCTCGACAAGGAATTCAACGCCTACCACCTGCACGCGCTCACCAAAACTCTTCATGCTCTGAATCCGCTCTGGTCGCCGTTGCTCGCAGTTGGGAAATTTGCCTTCGACAGGGACGAGCACCTCATCTTCGCCCTTCAAAACGGCTGGGTGGAAAATAACCCGGATGATTTGAAAGCCCTCTCCGGTGCGCCCGTGGCCTACAAGCCGAACGTCGCATCCGCAAACGTCACCGCCATCATCCGCGCGCAGATCGAGAAGCATCGCAGCGACGGCACCAAACAAGCGACCTGGCTCAAGGCGCTCGCCGCCGTCGCGAGCACGGATGATCTCCCGCTCATCTTCGAGCACGGTGGAAAAAATGCTGCCGTCCTCGCCGCATTGAATTCCCACAAGCCAACGGACGCGGAGAAATGGGTCGAACCGCTGCTTGGCAGCCCTGATGTCGCCTTGCGCGCTCAGGCGTTGAGGCTCGCCGGAATGTGGAAGCTCACCGCGTTCACCGATCGCATCCGCAACATCGCCTTCGACGACAACGCATCGCAACGAGCCGAGGCACTCGATGCGCTCCTCAACATCGAGCCGGATGCCGTGGTGACCCACGTGCTGCAACGAATTGGTTCCGTCAAGACTCCGCAGGCTGCCGCATCGTTGCTCAGCCCGATCGTCGCGCGCACCGCAGGCCACGGTGCGCTCACCCGCGTCTTACAAAGGCCTGACGCCCTCTCCGCCGCCACCGCGAAAGTCGTTCTGCAAGCCCTCAATAGCATCGGACACAGCCACGCGAAGCTCTCGCCCTTGCTCATGAAACTCGCCGGTATCAATACCGCCCTGCCTGTCTACACCAAGGACTACGTCGCCCACATCGTGAAAGTCGCGCAGACCACCGGCACCGCCACCGAAGGCAAAACGATTTACGAGCGGACCGGCTGCATCGCCTGTCACATTCCTGGAGCCGCGCAGAGCAAGATCGGACCGGACCTGAGCGCCATCGCACGCGGACTGCCTATCGACATGATCGTCACTGAAGTCGTGTGGCCCGCGCTTAACGTGAAGGAGGGCTACGAAGCCGTCACCGCCACAAAGCAAGACGGCAGCGTCATCACCGGCTTCAAGCAGGTCGACGCCGCCGACGCCATCGCCATCCGAGACATGACCACTGGCGCTATCAAGACTGTTCGAAAAGCTGACACAGTAAAAATTCAAACCGGCGGCAGCCTGATGCCCGACGGTCTCACTGCCGGCCTCACCGAGCAGGACCTCGCCCACCTCATCCGCTACCTCAGCGAACTCGGGAAGTGACGGCGTTCACACTTCGCCTTCCGCTTTCGAACTCGGACACTTCACTCCAAAATGCCGACCCAAAGAAAGTAATTCCGTGGCAGTCGTATTCCTCCCGTGAAATTGTTCCTCATTCTGGCGATCGCCCTTTCGTCATTCGCTGTCCGGCATGCCTCATTCGCAGAATCACCAGTCACCATTCTCGATCTACCCGGCTCCGGCACGCATCCGGCTGCCATCGACTACGCGAATCTGCCGCGTTTGAATGGGACCGCTGCTGTCGTGAATCACGCGGCGCCCGGGCCTTATGCGCGAACGCCGGACAAGATCGATTTGCTCGATTTGCGCCTGAATCTTCACAACTACCTCGTTCATCACGACGGCAAGTTTTGGTGCATCTGGAGCGATGGCCCCAAGGTCGAGGATGAGCCGACTCAGGAAATCAAATACGCCACGAGCAAGGACGGCGTGACCTGGAGCGCGGCGAAATCCGTGACCGGCACGCCCGCTGCGCCCTACGCATTCATTGCGCGCGGACTGTGGGTGCGCGACGGCGAACTGCTCGCGCTCGGCGCGCATTACAAAGGCAAGGGCGCCTTCGGCGCGGACAAGGAATTGCAGTTGCAGGCCTTCGTGTGGAACGAGAAGAGCGGGCAGTGGAAGTTCCGCGGCAAGCTCTACGACGATGCGATCAACAACTTTGCCCCGCAGCCGCTTCCTTCCGGCGATTGGATCGTCACCCGGCGCGACTCGCGGTTCAACGTCACCATGATGATCGGCGGTCGCAGGGCGCTCGATGACTGGCAAACCTTCCCGGTCGTGCAGATCGGCGAACTGAAAGGCTTCCGCCCCGACGAACCTATCATCTGGATGCAGCCGGACCACACGCTGCAGGCGCTCTTCCGCGACAACGGCGGCTCGTCGCGCCTCTTCCACTCCACTTCGACCGATCAGGGCCGCACCTGGGCGGTGCCCGCGTTGACAAATTTCCCCAACGCAACCAGCAAAATCTTCTCCCTTCAAACGAGCCGCGGCTTCCGGGTGCTGGTGCTGAACGCGAACCCGAAGGTCAGCCGGCGCGAACTGCATCTCGCCGTAAGCGAGGACGGAAAAACATTCACACGTCTCGCCCTGCTCGAGGTCCCCACACCGCCGCCGGTCCCCGAATCGGTCTCGCGAATCCAGCACAAATTCCGCGCGGGCATTTCGACGCTGCAATATCCGCACGTCATCGAGCAGGATGGCCGGTTGCTGATCGCGCTCTCCCGCTTGAAGACACAGATCGAAGTATTCAGCGTGTCTCTCGACAATGTGGCGGCCTTGCTGAAGAAGTGACGCTCACCTCACTGCACGAACAAAAACTGCTGCCCGTTCAGCAGCGCATAAACGACGTCCTCCGTGCTCAAACCCGCAAGCTTCGCCTTCTCGGTTTTCGTGGGCTTGCGGGTCAGTAGAGCGAGATAGATGGCCTCAATCGGCTCCGGGGCATTTTTCAGCGAAAGTCTCAGTGCGCTCCATTCGCTGAGGGCGACGGGGATGAGGCTGCTGTTCATCAATTGCAGGGCTTGGGTGATGGAAGCGTCGGTGGAGGCGTTTTCGATGACTTCGCGGTCGCTTTGGCCGAACTCGCGCAGGAAATGGCCACCGCTGGCAGGTTGCTCGATCTCGGAGGCACGCAGGTAGCTGGCGCATTGCATGAAGCGGGCCTGGCTGAACTTCTCGCGGTCTTTCTCCGGAATGTTCCAGCGCTGTGCATCGGCGGGGAAGAGGTCGTCCCACTTCCGCAGATCGCGGAACTCCCGATACACCTTCTCGAACAAGTCACTGCCTTGCAGGCCAGCATCCGGGCCATCGAAGTTAGCGATGACGCGCTGCTCTTTGGCGGCGAGCTTCTTCGCGGCGGGAATGTGGACATGGGTGCGCACGGCATCACGTTGGTTGTTCTCGACGGTGGTCATCTGCTTGCTGATCTGCCTGATGAGTTCTTTGTCGCCAGCGGCTTTGGCGGCTTCGAGTTCCTTTTGCAGGCGCTGGGTGGTCTGCGCGTTTTGCACGTAGGTCGCAGCGGCGGTTTTGACGCCTTCAAAGATCTCGCCGGAGGTCATGAGCCGCTGGGCGACGATGGAGTCGCGGCCGATGGCGCGGTTGCGGCGCAGGTAGTCGCGAGTGATGCGATTCGGCACATCGGGCGTGACATTGATCAGCGTGACGAGGCTGTCCCAGGCCTGCTCCGCGCTCATGCGGCGCAAAATGGGGCCGATGAAGTGACTGGTCTCACCCGCCGCGATCTCAGCACGCACACACTCGGCCTGGTAAGCTCGTGTGTTCAGCAGCGTGCGCAAAAAGGCCTTCAAGTCGTAACGCAGCACCTTCATATGCTGCTCCAGCTCCTTTTGCAGCGCCGGAATGACGGGCACAGTGCTGTCCATGAGCTCATCGAGCGGTTCAATGTTGGCGAGGCCAAACAAGCGCTTCCACAGGCGGTTCACGACGACGATGGTGAAGCGTGGATTCTCCGGCGAGGTGACCCAGGTGGCAAAGGTGTCGAGATGCGCCTCGCCCGTGACCTGCGGCGGCGCTTTGCCGAACATGACAGCGGCCTTCACCTCGTCGTGCGGCTTGGCGTCGCTGTATTGATAGTCGTGCGGCAGTTTCAGCGGATGGTCCATCCACACCATGCCAGTGTAGGTTTGTGGGCTGAGCGAGTTCTCGATGGCGACGCCCATTTTGGGCCGCTCGGGACCTTTGTAGGGACCGACTTTGTTGAGCGCCTCGCGGAACAGAGGGATTTTCTTCCAGTGACTGAACTCATTGCCAAAGGTGAACGCCGCCATGTGGTAGAAGTCCATCTGCGACCATTTGTCGAAGGGATGATTGTGGCACTGTGCGCACTCGATGCGTGTGCCGAGGAAGATGCGCGTGAGGTTGGCCAAATTGTCCAGCGGCATGCCGGTGTCCCGCAGGTAGAACGACGTGCCCGGTGCATCAAAGATGTCGCCACGCGCCGCGAGCATCTCACGCACCCATTGATCATAGGGTTTGTTCGTCCGCAGTGAATCGCGGGTGAGATCGCAAAACACGGCATGATGCCCGCGCCGCGTGAGCTGGGACTGCGCACGAAGCACGTCCGCCCAGTAATTGAACCAATGCAGCGCATAGCCATCGCTGGCCAGCAGTCGGTCAATGAGCCGCGCTCGCTTGTCCGCACTCGAATCCGCCAAAAACGCCCGCGCCTCCTCCAGCGTCGGGATTCGTCCGATCACATCCAAGTACACGCGTCGCAGAAAAACCTCGTCCGCGGCCGGCGCGTTCGGTTTGAGGCCCCTTTTCTGCCAATGCGCCTCCAAAATGCCATCGAGCCGCGCACTGGCCTCGTCCGCCCGGAGGGTGACGAAGGAGGAGAAAAGCCAAAGCAGCGTGAAAACGGCAAATCGCATGAGAGATGGCAACGAAACGTTCTAAGACGCCACACTTTGTCAGGGAGGGTTGAGCGATGATGTATGGAAAATGAAGCGAACCACGTTTGATTCTGCGACATGACCTCCCCACTTCATCGACGCGCCTTTCTTGGCAAAACTTCCCAAGGCCTCGGGGCCGTTGCATTGGCTTCGTTGCTCAAACCGGCCTCCGCAGCGCCCACGCCGGGTGTTTTAAAAACCTTGCCGCTGCCGCAGAAGGCGAAGCGCGTGATCTGGCTGACAATGGCGGGCGGACCATCGCATTTGGAGACGTTTGATCCGAAGCCGAAGCTGGCGGAGATGGATGGCAAGCCGATGCCGGAGTCGTTCACGAAGGGACAGCAGCTCGCGCAGCTTCAAGGCAAGCCGCTGAACTGCTTCGGGCCGCAGCACAAGTTCGCGAAGTTCGGGAAGAACCAGATCGAGATTTGTGAGATGTTTCCGCAGATCGGCAGCGTCATTGATGACATCTGCCTCATTCGCAGCATGACCACGGACGCGATCAATCACGACCCCGCGCACATGTTCATGAACACCGGCTCGCAAATCGCCGGTCGGCCGAGCATGGGTTCATGGATCACGTATGGACTTGGAACGGAAGCGGCGGATTTGCCGGGCTTCGTCGTACTGACATCACTGGGCCAAGGCGGGCAGAACCAGCCCATCGCGGCTCGGCAGTGGAGCAGCGGCTTTTTGCCGTCGAAGTATCAAGGCGTGCAACTGAGGGCGAAGGGTGATCCCGTGTTGTATCTCACGAACCCGAACGGCGTCACGCGTGACCGCCAAGGAGCCGATGTGGCGGCGATCAATGCGATCAACAAGCAGCACGATGCGCTCGTCGATGATCCCGAGATCGCCACACGCATCGCGCAGTATGAAATGGCCTTCCAGATGCAGGCGAGTGTGCCCGATTTGATGGATGTGAGCGCTGAAGGAGCCAAAACGCTCGAACTCTACGGCTGCCAACCTGGTGATGGCTCCTTCGCGTCGAATTGCCTGCTCGCACGCCGACTCGCGGAGCGCGGCACGCGTTTCATCCAGCTTTATCACAAGGACTGGGACCACCACGGTGGTGTGAAGCTTGGCGTGGAGCAAAAGGCGAAGGAAATCGACCGCGCCTGCATGGCGTTGATCACCGATCTCAAACAGCGCGGCATGCTCGATGAAACGCTCATCGTCTGGGCCGGTGAATTCGGCCGCACGCCGATGTCGCAGGGCGGCAGCGGGCGTGATCATCACAACAAGGCCATGTCGGTTTGGATGGCTGGTGCTGGGATTCAGGGCGGCATCGTGCATGGCGCGACCGACGACCTCGGCTATGCCGCTGTGGAAAAAATCACCACCGTCCACGACCTCCAAGCCACCATGCTCCATCAGCTCGGCATCAAGCACGATGCCTTCAGCTTCAAGTTCCAGGGCCTCGATGCCCGCCTCAGCGGCGTCGAAGGCGCGAAGGTGATCAAGGACATTCTGGCATGAGTTTCCGCACCATCGAGATCTCCGACGCCACCTTGCTCGGCGACGGCATTCATCACGTCACGGTGAAGTCTGCGGTGTTGCACGGACGGGCCGACATCAGCTTTTATGTGCTGCCAGAGGTGAAGGCGGAGTAACTGCCGCTGGTGATCTTGCTGCACGGTGAGTATGGCAGTCACTGGGCGTGGTTGTTCAAGGGCGGGGCGCATCGCGTGCTGGACCGGGTCATCAATGAGGCAGGGTTTCGAGGAAGAAACGATGACTGAGTTCGATCTCACCGACCATGACCCACTGGCCGTGATTGATTGTGAGAAACTGAGCCAGCGCCTGCCGCATCTGCGTTTCGATTGCGGCAGCGACGATGCCTTGATCGAGCACAACCGCACGCTGCATCGCGATCTGGAGGCGGTGGGCATTCCGCATGTGTATGAGGAGTTCTCAGGCGGCCACACGTGGGACTACTGGCACGCGCATCTGGCGGACACGTTGCGGTTTTTCAGGGTATTCTCTGAAGGTCTGACACGAATGGCACTCGGATAAGGACGTGCCCCGAGCGGCTGGCCGCATTGGCGTAGGTTGGATGTGTTCGGCACCGTGCGCAGAGTTGGTCGAAGATGTCCTGCGCCGAACAATCCGGTTGGTTGGGGAGCTTTCGAACACACCCGGAGCCGAATAGTTTGGCGGCGGTCACCGCAGAAGTTGCGGCGCGTCATGCGCCAAACACATCCGGCCAACTATGAGGGCGCTCCTTCGAGTGCCATTCAGGTCTGACACGCTATTTCCGAATCGTGCGCGCCTTGTCGGTGTAGAAGACCATCGACAGGCTCAAATTTTCTTTGTCGCCAATCGGCGTGCCGACGAGCGGGATGGGGATTTTGAAGGGAAACTCGGGACTCGGGACAAAATCCTTGTCGAAGGCGAGCATGGGGCCGCGCATGATGAGGTCACGCCATTCAGAGTAAGGTCCGGTATAAAGATCGGTGATGCGTTCCACTTTGGCGGAGACCGGGGTCATGATGAAGCCGGCGAGCTTCGCGCCGCGTTCCTCGGCTTTTGTTTTCATGAGTTCGAGGTCGGCACGCTGCACAGGCAGGTTCACACAAGGCACGTCGGCATACCAGGCGACGAAGGCAGGTGAGTCGGAGATGATAAATTCATTCTTCTCGGTGAGCAGACGCACGAGGAAGACACGCTCCGGCAGGAAGGGCGGCCAGTGCGGTGGAATTTTGCCGCCCATGGTGAGACCGAACTTCATCAGCACGGGCAGATTCACCGCCAGTGGCAATGCGGTGATGAACAGCGCGGCGATGGGTGCGCCCCAGCGCGCCATGAATTCGCCGCTGATCTGAAACCGTGACCACAGCACCACGAGTATCGCGGAGCCGAAGGTGGTCATGGCGGGCATGAGCACGAGGTAGAGCGCGTTGTCGTCCTTCTCCTGCCCCACGAGGCCGAGCAGGCCCATGCCGAGGGCTGTGCAGGCAAAGACGACCGCCAGCAGCCAGCGTGCGGAGGCGGCGTCCGCCTTGCGAAAGCGATGCATGAGCGCGATGAAAAACAGCAGCGCCGGCACGACATAGCCGAGGTGCGCGTAGAGATGCCCGAGCTGCTCCTGCCAGCCGAGACCGACGCGACGCAGCAGATCATCCACCTGCAGCAGTGGCACGCTGGGCGAAAAGTCGCGCAGCAGCGAGTCATGCGCGACTGCGGACGATTGGGCCTGTAGCAGCGCCTTGATGCCACCGAGCGGATCGCCGCAGAGCTGCGCATGCCACCAGCCCCAGGCGACCAGCGCGAGCGCGGGGAACAGCGCCACCAAGATCACGCCCGCACGGCCACGCGGCAGAAACGCCGCCACGCCGATGAGGATGCCCAGCACGAGCCACAGCGCCATCCAGTGCGTAAGCACCATGAACGCACAGACGATGCCCAACAGCGCCTGCACCATGAGTGAACCGCGATTCTCTGCCGCACGGCCCGCTGCGGCGGCATACAAACGGAACGCCAGTGCAAACAATGGCAGCAGCATCGCACGCGGTGAGCCGCTGACCATCAGCTCCCACGCTGGCTCGCACACGAGCAGCGCGATGGCGGCGATGGCGGCAACTTGCTCATCAAACAGCCGCCGTGCGGCACCATGCGTGAAAAAAATCGTCAGCAGATACCAGGCGACCCCGAAGCAGGCGATCACTCGATCAAGCATGAAAATCGCCCCACCCTGGACCGGATCATAAACCTGCCACGTCTTCAAAAAGCGAAATGCCACGGACCACAGCAGCGGCTGCAATGGCGGCTGCACCGTTTCCGGCATGGCGAGTGGCGTCGGCTGTTTCTCCGCCGCTTCCAACTGCGCCCAGGCATAGGGCTGCACTACGCGCGTCTGATACGAACCCGTGCGGGCGAGCTGCCGTGCGACCTGCGCCTGGTTCATGCCTTCAGCACTGCTCAGGCCACGAAACGTGACAAACACATGCAGCAGCGCCATGACGAAGGCGGCGGCGTAAAACACCAGTCGAAGCAATGCGCCGGGGCCGGAGGAGTTGGGAGACATGCGCGCTACATTCCACATTCAGGGCCTGCGTGCCAAGAACGATCTCACATTCACTGATGTGATTCAAAGATCACACCGGCGCACCCCGCCTGTCCTTCCGTGCCCGCACAGCGCCAGTGCCAGCGCACCGACGGCTTCACGAAGGAGCCGAGTTCGCCTTCCAGAATGCGGAATTGACCCAGCAGCTCACCACCATCACGCACGACGAGCGAACGTGCCGCCACCGTGCCTGACAGCGTGCCGCCCGGCTCCAGCGTCACCGGTCCCTCACACACGAAATCACCCGACGCATGACCGGAGACCGTGATCGAACGCGCCCGCACCTCCTGCAAAAACGTCACCTCGCATCCTGCGGCCACTTCCAGGCTGTCGCATACGACGAAATCGGCGATCAGCCCGTCCGTGTCGATGGTGCGCGAGGGCAGCTCCAGCGTCTCCTGCTCGATGCGGCGGAGTTTTTTCAAACAAACCGGACACGATGGCGTGGAAAAATCGCCTGCGGTGGTGATGACGAACAGGAAATCGCTCTTATCTCCCGGCAGCGCCCGCACAGCGGCCTCTAGGCCGGCTGCATCCACTGCCTCGATGCGCAGTTCCTGAGCCGTGCGCAACGCCGCCGGACTGAAGCCCGACGGCGCGATCAAAATGCCACGTGTGTCGCGTGCAGTGCGCACTTCCTGCGCAAAACGTTGCACCGTCTCCGGCGTGGCGCCCCATTCGTTCCATGGGGCGATCTTGACCATCGCGCGACGCGGTTTCGCGGACTTCGGCGCTTCCAGCATGCCAAACAACACCGCGCCGTCCGGCATCACACGCGAACCTGCCAGTTCGCAGCCTGCTTCGGCGGCAATCGCCCGCGCCAGCTCCGACATGCGCGCCCAGTCCAGACCCGCGATCAACTCCGGCGACCAGCCGTCCAGCCGGTTCACCCCACCGCTCCGCCGCAGCGAAAAGCCGGCTTCTTCGAGGGTGACAAAGGGATCGAGCATGGGCTGGATGACTGGGAACTAGATACTGGTTGCTGGATGGCGATTCATTGACGGTACCAAAGCCGCACTCATCCAATAATCCACCACTCCATTCATCGAGTATCCAGAATCGAGCATCCAGTGATCCAGCTTGCCGCATCTCCAAAACCCTGTTTCTTCCGCGCCACATGTCGAAGGCCGCCAAAATAGAAGAAACCAAGTTTTTCCACACCGGAAGCGCGCAGGAACCGTTCGTGTTCGCGTCCGGCGACACGCTGCCCGGCATCACGGTGGCCTATGAGACCTACGGCAAACTCAACGCGACACGCAGCAACGCCATCCTGCTGTTCCACGCCCTCTCCGGCAGCCAGCATGCCGCCGGCATCACGCGCGAAGTCGCGGGCACCGACGCCCGCTGGACGGAGGACTGCCACACCGGCTGGTGGGATCTGTTCATCGGCCCCGACAAGGCGCTCGACACCAACCGCTACTTCATCATCTGCGCGAACTACCTCGGCGGCTGCTACGGCACCAGCGGCCCGGCTTCGCTCAATCCCGCCACCGGCCAGCCCTACGGCAGCAGTTTCCCGGCGGTGCGCACCAGCGATGTCGTGAACTCGCACCTCGCCCTGCTCGATCATCTCGGCATTCAGAAGCTGCACGCCGTCATCGGTTCCTCCATCGGCGGCCTGCTCGCCATCAATCTCGCCACCCTGCACCCGCAGCGGGTGAAACTCGTCATTCCCATCGCCAGCGGCTGCCGCACCACGGTGCTCACCCGCCTCACGTTGTTCGAGCAGGTGCTCGCCATCGAGAACGATCCGCACTTCAAAGGCGGCGATTATTATGACGGCGAACCACCCGAGTACGGCCTCGCCCTCGCCCGCATGATCAGCCACAAGACCTTCGTCCACCTCGACACCATTGAGCGCCGTGCGCGGCAGGATTTGAAGCATGGCGGCGACACGCTCTCGTGGTATCGCGTGCAGCACAACGTCGAGAGCTACATGCTGCATCAGGGCAAAAAATTTGTGAAACGCTTCGATGCGAACACCTACCTGCGCATCGCCGACATGTGGCTGCGCTTCGACCCGCTGCGCGACGCCGGCGTGGCATCGTATGCCGAGCTGTTCGCCCGCAGCGCCGCCGCCGGGCAGCACTACCTCGTCTTCAGCATCGACAGCGACTTCTGCTTCTACCCCGAGGAGCAGGCGGAACTAGTCAGTCATCTCGAACAAGCCGAGGTCTCAAACATGCACATCACCGTGCATTCGGACAAAGGCCACGACTCCTTCCTGCTCGAACCGCAACTCTACACCCCGCACCTCTCCTTCACCCTCGACGGCCGCTGGAACAAAGGTTCCCTCGATCGTCCGGTGCCGGAGGTGGAGTGATCAAAGGGATGCACCCAAAAGACTACATTCCGATTCACTTCAAACTGCGCAGCCACGCCACGAGATCGAGCAACTCCGGCTCCGGCAGCGTTTGATCGAGGCCCAGGGGCATAAGGCTCGTTGGGAGCGTCGTGTCGCCGGTGATGAGCTGATGGGCGATGGTTTTTTCCTGACCGGCGATGTCGATGACGAGCAGGCCTTCAGCCGTGTGGCTTTTGATGACGCCGAGGGTCTGCTGACCATCGCTGGTTTCGATGACATGAGCCTCGTAGTCGCGGGAGAGCGTGTTGCTGGGAAAGAGGATGCTTTCAAGCAGATCGCGCTCGGTGCGGATGGCACCGATGTGGGAGAGATCAGGACCGATGGGGCGGCCGATGTCGCCGATCTTGTGACAGGCGATGCAGGTGCCTTTGCCGCTGTCGAAATGCTTCCGCCCATTCATGGCGTTGCCGCTGGCGATGACTTTTTCGGCCAGCGGGCCGAGTTGGCGTTTCTTGGCTTCGGTGGCGGCGGCGGCGGTGTTGTAGGCGGGCAGGATGATGGTTTCAAAGAGGTCGGGCGGCAGATCGCTGAACGCGGTGCGGTACAAACTCTCCTGCTGGCTGGCGATGACGGGGTTTTTGGCGATCTCGCTGGCGAGGGTGCGACCGACTTCGGGTTCCTTCGATTTGCGCACGATGGCGAGGAGCGATTTGAGTTCGACCGGGCCGAGCGTGGCAAAGAGTGGCGCAAGTTCGAGCAGTTGCGGCTTCTGCAACGGTGCGGCGGCGATCATGCCGGCGGCCTGAATCTTCGCAGCGGCAGATGAGGTGGCATCGGCAAGCACGCCTTTGACCATCGTGAAGGTTTCGCCGGTGAGCTTGACACTCTTGGCGGAATCAAGCGCCTTCAAGCGGATGGAGAGCGGACGTTTGGTGTCGTTGGCGATGGCTTGGAGGGCGGTGTCGAAGTGCGGGGTCTTGAGTTTCTTGATGGCGTCGAGCACGAGCGGTGTCGGAGTCTCGGCGAGGAGCTTATCGAGCGCGGGGATCCATGTGTCGTTGCTGACGCCGGTGGTTTGAGCGGCGAGAATGCGAAGCGTGGATTGGGTGGTATCAGGATTCCCACTGTTCAACACCTCGGTGATTGAATCCTGCGATGCTTTGTCAGCGAGGGCCCGCACGGCTAGTTGCTCAAGTTTGGCGATCTGGTGCGGTTTCAATGGCGTGCTACGATCTTTTAGCCCGTCAGCGACGACATTCGACAGTTCCGGGCGCATGAACAAAGCGAACAAAGCCGCATCAACCACAGGATCGGAACGGCTCCGAAGCGCCACTTGCAGCACAGTTTCCAAAGCCTTGCCCTTGATTCCTCCAGCCAATGCAACGTGAATGGAACGCGCCAAGAAGAGTTTGGAGTGAAGTTTCCCAAACTTTGCGATGAATTCAGGGGTGCTGCCTTTTGGCGCCGCATGTTTCATCAGAGCAACCATGACCCAATTGTCGATCTTATTCCGATTGAGCTTCGCGAGGGCGTAAATGACCGCATGTTCAAGAGATGGATCGATTTCTTCAGCCAAGAGCCGTTCCAGCTCGAGATTGTGTGAGCGATCAGGCACAGGTGACTCGGCTATCGCCTGACAGGCACGAAGTTGTTCTTGAGGATCATTCAACATGAGACTCGGGGCCACTGTGTTCGATTTCGTATCAGCGATTCGAGAAGCCTTCATGGGCTTGATGCGATACACCGCACCAAGCAGATCCGACTTCGCCATCAGCGAACTGGGGCAGCCGATGCGGAACCAGCCGCCGGTGTCGATGAGGAGGAGGGAGCCATCGGCGTCCTCCATGACATCGGTGAGGTGGATGTCGGGGTTGTGGAGTTTGAGGAATTCGTTTTCGACGGCCTTGTAGGTGCTGCCTTCGGGGGTGAGTTCCATACGGACGAGGCGCTGGGTGTTGAAGTGGGTGACCATGAACTGCTGCGGTGTAGCCGCGCTCGCTAGAGCGTGGTCTGGGGACGCTCGATCCACGCTCTGGCGAGCGTGGCTACGGTAGTTGCGCCAAAAGCAGCAGCCGCTGACGGCAACGTGGCCGAAGTTGTACATGACGGGCATGGTTTCGAGCGTGCGCGGGAGATGGGCGATGGCCTTGAGCTGGTCGCCGCGCTCATAGACGCCGCCGTAGAGCCAGTGGATGATCGTGTCGCCGCGTGGTTGCGAGTAATAGAGGTTCTGGACGCCAATGATGTCGCCATCAGGAGTGAAATCGACTTCGACGGGGTTGTCACCGCAGCCGAGGGAGTGCCAGGCGATGTCGCTGCCGTCGGGCTGGCAGCTCCAGATGCCACAGGCGAGGGATTCATCGACGAGTGTGCCGTCTTTCTGTTTCACATCATGGCCTTTGCGGCCGTGGCACCAGTAGAGGCGGCCGTTGGGATGCAGGAAGGGACCGTGGACGTCGGCGGCGTTGCCGGTGTATTCGAAGCCGCCGACGATCATCTCGCGTTGGTCGGCGACGCCATCGTTGTCGGTGTCGGTGAGCTTCCAGAGGCCGGGCGGGGAGCAGACGTAGAGGCTGCCGTTGAGCCAGCACGCGCCCTGCGGGAAGGTCATCTTGTCGGCGAAGATCGTGCTCTTGTCGAAGCTGCCATCCTTGTCGGTGTCTTCGAGCATGAGGACGCGATTCGGTGGGTTCGCTTCGAGCTGCTTCTTGTTCCAGTTCACGCCGACGCCATCACCGATGAAGAGGCGGCCTTGGTCATCGAGACAGCCCATGATGGGATGAGTGACGAGGGGTGCGGCGGCGGCGATCTCCAATTTGTAGCCGCTGGGGAGGTCGTGAGCTGGAGTGCCCAGTGCGGAGTGCTCAGTGCTCAGTTTGACGACGACGGGACGTTTGCCGCTGGCGGGGATTTCGGTGGATTTGTCCGGCGGGAGATCGGCGGCGAGAGCGGGGACGGCGATGAGGAGGAGAAGGCGGCGCATGAGCCATGTACGCTGCATTTTCGACGGATCAGTCAGTTCGGACGGATCAGACCGGGCTGACATGGAGAGCTACAAACGCCGCACTTCCTGCACTTCGAGGCCGGTGAGCTTCCACTCGCCCTTCGCTGGCGTGATGGTGATGCGGGCGTTGTAGATGTTCACGCGCGGATGGCTGTGGCCCCAGTGGCCGACGATGCCGCGGGCCATCCAGTTGCAATCGGCGATGAAACCCTCGCCGTTGGGATTGGCGCTGACTTTGTCCACCGTGGCGGAAAATTCAGCGATGGTGACACGGGTGCCTTCACGGCCATCGAGCGTGAGCGCCTGGATGGTTTCGAGGTAAAGTTTGCGCAGCAGTTCGCCATCGACGCTGCGGGCGAGCACGTCATAGACGTCGGATTCGACATGGTGATCGAAGGCACGGTACACATTGCGCAGCAGCGGGGAGACGATTTTTTGCGCCTCATCGACCTGCGAGACTTTCGGGCTGCTGGAGCCGGTTTGATATGGCATCACCAAGAGCTGGCTCATAAGCACGGCCCCCAGCAGCCAGACGGCAATAAACGGCAGGCTGCCACCGGGCAGCCGATGGTCTTTGATCTTGAGATAAGCATAAAAAACAATGCCGAAGAGAAGCCAGAGGATGCCGCCGATTGGCACGCGTGTAGGTGCTGGAACCTCGAACTGCGGCACCGCCGCCAGTGGTGAAGGACGCGGCAGACGGCCCTGATTGCGCCAGCGATAGATTTTGACGGTGGAATGAATCTCACCCACTTCGCTCAACGGTCCAAAGAACGCACGCACCGGCAGTTTCGTGGTGCCTTTAATCCAGCCTTTCCAGGTGACGTTCAGCTCATCCGGACCGGGTGGTGTGGCGAATTCCCAGATGAATCCCAGCATGGCCTGGTTCAACGCGACCTCTTCATCTTCCTTGAGCGGCAGCGTGTTGCCCGGCAGCCCCTTGATCACGTTAACCAGCGGCTGCGGCACGGGCAGCGTTTCATCCGCAGTGCTGAGAGCACACCATTCGGCGGCACGCGACACCGCCTTTTCACACAACTGCTGCTGCTGCTCCGGCGTGAGCGATTTCGGCACGGCTTCGTCGGGCGAGAGCCATGCCAGCATGGTGGCGGCATCGAACAGCACTTCAAAGCGCGTCTGATAGGGCTCCACGTAGAGATAAGCCTGCACTATCGGGCCCGTGATGACGAGTGAGTCATTCGTGGGGAGCGGCGGTGGTGCCGACGACGGCTTGGTGACAGGTGCCTCTGGCTTCGTCTCGACACGCGGCCCCGCAGGCAGATTCAGCGAAGGAGGCGCAAGGGAAGGCAGCCGCTCCAGCGGTTTTTGCGGCCCGATCTTGATCGTTTCCGGTGCCTGCGCCCATGCGATGCATTGCCAGCAGGTCGCCGTGACGGCGATCATGCAGGCGAGAAGCGAACGACGGTGTGACATACGAGACGAGACGATCAAAGTGCCCACGGCTTGCGCCATTCTTTGCTGAGCAGCTTCGATGCCGCAGCGTTGTCGGCAATCGTCTCGCTCTTCGGGTCCCATTTCAGCGCAGCACTGCCGCTGCGGATGGCGATGTTCGCCAGATGCGCGATGCTGATGCTGCGGTGGCTGATCTCGATCGGCGTGGCGGTCGGTTTGCCATCGTAGATGCAGGAGAGGAAGTTGTCCGTGTGGTCCTTGCTCTCATAGAGATGAACTTCGCCTTCGTGGGCCTTGTCACGCAGGATGTCAGGGTTGCTGGCCTGGATCTTGCCACGGTTGACGTAGATCCACTTGCCATCCTCGCCTTCAAAGAAGACGCCGACGTGATCGAACGGCTTCTTCGTGTCCGCCTGCAACGCTGCGACTTCCGGCATCAGCGCATGTTCGGCGCTGGCCACGTGCATGACGACGCCGCTTTCATACACGCACTCGAAGGTGAACTCGCTGGCGGTGTTGTAGAGCGCCTTGGCGTCCATCTTGCCGCTGATGTTGTTGATTTCGACGGGGCCGGTCAAATCGGCGCCCATGCCCCACTGCGCGATGTCGATGTGATGCGCGCCGAAGTCGGTGATCATGCCACCGGAAAAGTTGAAATTGTGCCGCCAGTTCAGCGGCAGCAGCGCGGGGCGATAGTCCATCTGCTCCGCTGGGCCGAGCCACATCTCATAATCGAAGTCAGGCGGCAGCGGCGCGGGATTGATCTGGTCGGCCATGCCGTTCCAGTTCTTGTGGCCGCCGGGGAGACCCACCCGCACCTTCTTGAGCTTGCCGATGCGGCCGTTGCGCACCTGCTCGCAGGCAAGGCGGAAATAGACATCGCTGCGCTGCTGGCTGCCGGTCTGCCAGGTGACGCCAGCCTTCGCCACCTCATCGCTCATGCGGCGGCCTTCGGCGATGTTCAACGCGAGCGGCTTCTGGCCGTAGATGTGCTTGCCCTTGCGAGCGGCGTAAATGGCCATGTAGGCGTGCCAGTGATCCGGCGTGGAGACCTGCACAGCGTCGAGATCCTCCTTCTCCATCATCTCGCGGAAGTCGGCGTATGCGGTGCAAACTTTCGTCGGCTTATGCTCCGCTTTCGAGTAGGCCTCGTCGATGATCTTGCGCCCGGCCTCACGTCCACCGGCTTCCTTGCCGTCGTAGCCGTAGTGGTTGTATTCCTTCATCGGATCGGCCACAGCGATGACCTGGCACTTCGGATTGCTCAAAAAGGAAGGTGTCCAGTCACCCGCGATGGTGCCCCAGCCGATGGCGCCGACCGTGATGCGCTCCGACGGTGCCGGACGGCCACCTTTGCCGAGCGCGGTGGCCGGAATGATCGTGGGAAAGCCCAGCGCGGCAGCACTGGTGGTCAGGAAGCGACGACGTGAGAAGGTGTGCTGGGCGGTTGGCATGGTGTGCGTGTTATAAGCGGAGTTGGAGTGTGGAGCAAGTGTGGTGTGCCGGTGGATCAGTGGGGCAGTGGGACAGTAGATCGGTGCATCGCACTTTGGCTTAGCGCTAACCTACCGTGTTACCGGCTTACTGACGCACTGACGCACTGTCCCACCGCAATGGTTGACCAACCACAGCCGCTCCGCACACTCGTACGCATGTCGCGCATCCCAGAGGAAACCATCCAGCAGGTGATTGCCGCCACGGACATCGTGGCGCTGGTGGGGCGTGCCGTGAAGCTGCGCAAGGCGGGCACAAATTATGTGGGTCTCTGCCCGTTTCACACCGAGCGCTCGCCATCGTTCAACGTCAGTCCATCGCGCGGCACCTATCACTGCTTCGGCTGTGGTGCTGGTGGCACAGCGATCCGTTTTGTGATGGAGCATGACAGCCTTTCTTTCGTGGAAGCCGTGAAGCGTCTCGCGGACGCGGCAGGCATCCGCATCGTCGAAGAAGTTTGGGACGCGAATGCCGAAGCGGAAGCGAAACACCGTACGCTGCTGCTGCGGGCGAACCGTGAGGCGGCAGAGTGGTTTCACCAACTGCTGATGAAACATCAGTTGGCCGCACCGGCCCGTGGCTACCTCAAAGCACGCGGCATCAACGCGGAGATGGCCAAACGCTGGCAGATGGGGTACGCGCCGGAGAACCGGGCCTTTTACCGCGAATGGATGGCGCAGCAGCAGCTCTCCGAGCAGGCGATGATCGAGGCTGGCATTTTTGCGCTCAAGCAGGACGAGGACGGCCGTGGCGGCTGGAGCTACCCTCGCTGGAAACACCGCCTGATGTTTCCCATCCGCAATGACAACGGCGATGTGATCGCCTTCAGCGGCCGCTTGCTCGAAAAGAAGGAAAACACCGGCAAATATGTCAACTCACCCGAGACGCCGGTGTTCAGCAAAAGCCGTGTGCTCTTCGGCTTCGACAAATCGAAGCGCTTCATCGCCAAAGCGGACCAGGCGATCATCTGCGAGGGCCAGATCGACATGATCATGGTGTTCGAGGCCGGGCTGCAAAACGTCGTCGCGGGACAAGGCACCGCCTTCACCGAGCATCACGCGAAAATGCTCAAGCGTGTCTGCAACGAGGTCATTCTTTGCTATGACAGTGACAACGCGGGCCGCGAGGCCACAGAGAAAGCCTTCCGCATTCTCTCACCGCAGGGGATCAACGTGCGCGTCGCGGCGCTGCCGCAGGGCGAAGACCCGGACTCGCTCATCCGCAAGGACGGCGCAGATGCGCTGCGCACCATCATCACGGATGCGCCGGAGTTCTTGGAGCATCAGATCCGCCACATGCGCGCCAGCGCGAAAGGCGACGGCATGGCCGAGCGCGTGCGCATGGCGGAGCAGGTGGCCAGCGCGATCAGCATCTTCAACGGCGTGGCCCAGCGCATCACCGCCGTGAACAAAGTCGCCAAGCTGCTCGAAATCTCCGAGGAGCAGCTCAACGCAATGGTCAAACGAGCTGGCAACGAGCAGAAAAGCGGCGCGCAGCAGCGCACACCGGATGCGGCGCTCAACGTCGCCGATGATGCCAAAAAACTGCTCGCCTCCCAGCACAAGACCGCCGTGCTGCTCTGCCAGATGGCCTTGGGTGATGCCGAAGTGCTGCACTGGCTGCGTGAAACCGGCTGCGAGGACATTTTGCGCGATGTGCCGGGCACGGAGCTGCTCACCCTCCTCGTACACAGCCGCTACAATCCGCTGGATGAATCCTCGCAGCCCGCCTTCATGGCCGGTCTGGACCGGCATCAAGAGGCGGCGTTCATGCAGTTGCAGGCACGTCCGCACCCACCGGGCGGACTCGAGGAGGCACGGCAGGCGCTCTACACTTTGGAGATTGTGCGACTGCGGAGCTTGATCACTCTGTCCAAAGCACGCCAGCGCCAGCCCGGTGTCACCATTGCGCAAATCGACGACCTACAGCAGCAGGTGGTCGGGTTAAGCGCTCTGCTCAAAGAATGCCTTGACCGTGCGAAAGGCTCCCCAGATAGTCGCGCTCCCTGACCGACGCTCCCGGAACCCCCGAGGCATGTATGGCCGTCTCCAAAAGTTCTC
Organism: Prosthecobacter sp.; assembly: GCF_046154365.1. Lineage (GTDB taxonomy): Bacteria > Verrucomicrobiota > Verrucomicrobiia > Verrucomicrobiales > Verrucomicrobiaceae > Prosthecobacter. The sequence goes on along the minus strand of NZ_JBJXFV010000097.1, from coordinate 6,481 downwards.
CTAACGGATCCCATTCCCCAGCCGCAGCCAGCAAAGCGAGTGACACCGCCGCCGCAGGCCATGCCGCCGTTCCTGCGAAACGTGGTCGCGGCAGGCCGCGCATTCATCCGCCCAAGGAACGGCCCGTCATCGCTGCCGGGGCCGATGGTCAGCCGCTCAAGCGCCGTCGCGGTCGGCCGCCGAAGAGCAGCTATAGCGGCAGCATCACACAATTTGCGAACACCACACACGACGACATCCACTCGCCGGACGTGCAGGCACGCCTGCGTAATCTCATCCGCACCGCCCGCGAGCACGACCATCTGACCTGGGATGACATCAATGAGGCCCTGCCTTCCGGCTTCGTCACGCCGGACCTGATGGACGCCCTCATCACGCGCCTGCGCGCGATGGAGATCAAGATCACCGACGATGTTGATGGCATGGCCGCACGCCACACCGCCGCCCGTGAGCGCATTTCCGCCGAACGCGACGCCGCCTCGGCCAAGCTGGATGTCTTTGACGATCCCGTGCGCATGTACCTGCGCCAGATGGGCCAGGTGCCGCTGCTCACCCGCGAGCAGGAAATCCACATCTCCAAGCGCATCGAAAAGGCCGACCTCAGCCTGCGCCAGTGCCTGCACACGATTGGTTTCATCGGCCAGGCCTACCTCCAGTTTGCCGAGGCATTAGGCAACGGCGTCGAACGTTTCGACCGCCTAGTGAGCGACCGCAAGGCCGACGAACGCGACGCCTACTTCAAAAAACTGAAGCCGCTGCTGCACCAAGCCCACGAGGCACATGAGCAGGCCACCCACACCTTTGCAGCCCTCATCAAAGCCGGTCCGCGCAAGCACAGCGCCTGCCTGGAGGACTTCGAGGCCGCCCGCACGACATTCTTCCGCCACTGCGAGAAGTTTTACTTCAAATCCAAGATCACTGAGGACTTCGTCACGCTGCTGCAGCAGCGGCTGACGGATCTGGGTGCCTTGGAGCGCAACATCAAGGAGCATCCGCGCAGCGAGGCCGCGAAAGAGGCCGTGAGCGCCTTCGAACTCGACAGTTGGATGACGGCGGCGGACTACCGCACCCTCATCACCGACACCCTCAAGCATGTCAGTGATTCCACCAAGGCGAAGACTGAGATGATCGAGGCGAACCTGCGTCTCGTCATTTCCATCGCCAAAAAATACACCAACCGCGGCCTGTCCTTCCTCGATCTCATTCAAGAAGGCAACATGGGCCTCATGCGCGCGGTGGAGAAGTTTGAGTACCAGCGCGGCTACAAGTTCAGCACCTATGCCACCTGGTGGATTCGTCAGGCCATCACCCGCAGCATCGCCGACCAGGCGCGCACCATCCGCATCCCGGTCCACATGATCGAGACGATCAACAAGCTCATGCGCGTGCATAAGCAACTGCTGCAAGAGCTTGGGCGCGATCCGACGCCGGAAGAAATCTCCGAGGAGATCCATCTCCCCGTCGAACGCGTGAACGCCGTGCTGCGTCTTTCCCAACAGCCTGTTTCAATGCAGGCCAAAGTCGGCGAAGGTGAAGGCGACACCGAGTTCGGTGATTTCATCGAGGACAAAGAGGCGAGCAACCCGATGGAGCTCACCGCCATGCACCTGCTGCGCGACAAGCTCAAAGACGTGCTCGACACGCTCAATCCACGCGAACGCGAAGTGCTAGAGCAGCGTTTTGGCCTCGGCGACGGCGCAGGTCGCACGCTCGAAGAAGTCGGCAAGCAGTTCAGCGTCACCCGCGAACGCATTCGCCAGATCGAGGCCAAGGCACTGCGCAAACTGCGTCATCCCACCCGCATTCGGAAGCTCGGCGGCTTCTTTGGCGCGGCCTGATCACCAGCACGCACCCGCATCGGGCCTGCCGCTCACATCGCGCAGGAACAGATAGCCTTCGACGCGATCGCCTTCGAGTTCGAGCAGCACGCGCTCGTATTCGCCGCCGTCGATGTCCTCCAGCACATCGAGGCGTGCCAGACCACCTGCATCGACCTCCCAAATCTCGCCTTCGACCGCCACGCCATGGTCATCGTGGATCATCCCAGGATAGCCTCCCATGTCGAACAGCCGATAAATCGGCTGCGTGCGCGCTTCAGCGATGAATTGCTGCCCGGCGAGCCAGTGGTGGTTCTCACGGCCACGTTTCAGCGTGCCATAGACAAAAATCCGCGTCATCCCAACTGATCCTCCCGTTCGTTGAGCCACGAACTCAGGCGGTAGCGCTTCGCGGTGAGTTCATCGGCACGTTCGATCATCGCAGCAGTCATCCCTGGCTTCACGAGTACGTTTTTTGCCAGTTGCGAAGCCCAACGTGTCCAGAAATCATCCTGCAGCAGCACCTGCTGCACGCTGCCTTGATGCAGCAGCCCCAGCTTGCCACGCCGCTGCCCTGCCCCGGCGATTTTCACTTTGCCGCGCACCACATCGTGCAACGCCGGTGCCATGAAACAAAACGGTGCCTCGATCAAATCCTCCGGCCCCGCAAGCCTGCTGCCATCTGCCAGCGCCGCCGCCAGGGACTCATGAATGAGCCGATAACTGTCCAGCGGGTTCGTTTGCGACCATGCATGACTCGCCGGCACGATCACCGAATAAGTAAAATCATTCTCATGCAGCACCACACCGCCGCCCGTCCAGCGCCGCACCACCGGCCAGCTAGGCAGAGCATCGGCGAGCTTGGCAAGATTCTGCGCATAGCCAATCGTCACCGTCGGCTCATTCCAGCGATACACCCGCAGCACCGGCACCTCGCTCTGCTCCAGCCACGCCTGATCCACCGCCATGTTCCAAGCACCATCATGCGGCGCGGGGTCGAGATGCAGAATGAGTTGATCAAAGAGAGGCGTAGCGGAATCCACCCGCGCATGATGGCGCAAGTTTCCACGCTTGCAGCCGGGATGTGCCACCGGTCGGGCATTTCCTGCGAGCGTGGCATCCGCTGGCGTGCAGCGCCCTACTTGGATTTGTCCCGTATCTTTTGATGCAGGGCCACGTGTTCCGGGCCGGCCGCCTTCTCCGCTCGATCTTGGAGCAGTTCGAGGTCCTTGGTTTTGGCGGGAAGTTGTTCAAACGTCTTCAGATCGGTGCCGAGATTCTTTTCGACTGCGGGTGGCTCTGGTTTCATGCCTTCAATCCTCCACCGCGAAACCAATTTTGAGGGTCACCTGCCAGTGCTGCACCTTCCCTTTGACGATGTTGCCGCGCGTCTCGATCACCTGGAACCAGCTCAGGTTCTTGACCGTTTTGTGCGCCCGTTTGATGGCCTTTTCAACGGCATCCTCAATGGACGTGGTCGAGGTGCCGGTGAGTTCGAGGAGTTTATAGACGTGGTCTTGCATGCGCGTTTTGTTACGGTTATACCACCACCAGGGTGACGGCGATGTCGCCACGCAGGGCTTTGGAATAGGGGCAGGTTTGGTGCGCTTCCTCCATGATGCGCTGAGATTGGGCATGGTCGATGCCGAGGAGCTGCGCCCGCAGCTCCACCGCGAGGCGATAGCCGCCTTCGTCATCCTCGATCAGGCTCACCTGCGCCCACACGGTGGAATCCGCGACCGGCGTGCCGAGTTTTTTAGCCGCGCCCCTCACCGCGCCGTGAAAGCAGGCGGAGTACGCCGCCGCAAACAACAGCTCGGGATTCGGCCCCAGTTTTTCCGCGCCTTGCTCCAGCGGATTGCCCAGCGTGATGTTGAGCAACTGGTCCGGCGACTCAATGGTTCCGGAACGTCCGCCTTTGGAAATCGCTTCGGCTGTAAACAATGTTTTCATGGTGTTTGGAATGGCTGGCCGGTGGCGGCCATGGTTCAACTTGCGCCGCAGAGCGCGGCTGCGCGATGGGGTGTTACCCCACCGCGCATTCGAGCCTGAGTTTGATCTCCTGGCCGTGGTAAACCTGGGTGACGGGCCTGCCCATGCTGCCGGGTTCATTGCCGCTGACGCGGCATGATCGGTGCGTTGTTTGAACTGCCCGCTTAATTGCAGCAGGATGAAGTTCCCTTGATGGCGTGTTCCACCGCTTCACGGGTCTCGCCGGTGCGCTTCTGGATGCGGCCCACCAGTTCGTCCTTCTTGCCTTCGATGTATTGCAGATCGTCGTCCGTGAGCGTGGCCCACTTCTGCTTCAGCTTGCCCTTGGTGATGTTCCAGTCGCCTTTGATTTCGAGTGTTGTCATGGTGGTGTTGGTTGGATGTGTTTGGTTCAGCGAACCAAGTTATTGCTGATTCGCATGCATCCACGTTGTGCCAGCAGGAGACGGATTACGATGGGGTGTAACCCCACTGCCGCAGCGCCACGTGCTCGCAAGACGACACGCAAAGCTCCGGTCGCCGCTAAAAGGTAAGGACTCGCGCCACCGCGCACGGCCCCCAGTTCGGGTGACCGGCTGCCTGCCCGTAACGCTTCGCGTAGCGATGCAGGCGGGCCAGCCGGTGGGTTCGGCGCAACTGGCAGGCTGCCTGTGTCACGCCCTCCCCCGCCCAACTTGAAACTTGGAACCTTGAACTGCAGCATTGATCCGAGCAACGGGTGCAGCGCGTGCTGGCCAGCGTGCCCGGCTTCCGTCTGGAGGAAGGGCAGCGCAGCTTCCCGCCAGACAGCGGTGTGGACGGAGCCTATGCGGCACGCATTGTCCGTGACTGATCAGACCATGACCTGCTCTCAAGGAGTCGGCGTCGGGGCTGGCGTGCCGGGCGTGCCGTACTCGTCCGAGGTGGGCACCTCGGAGCGGATCAGATCACCAATTTCGGTGCCTGCGACGAAGACCTTGGTGGCCTCCGCATACCAGTCCTGGCAGTCACGCTGCACGGTGGCTTGCCTCGCATTGAGCCGACCCGCGTCCCGCCGGTCGATGGTGGACTTGTCCGAGTGCGTTTCCTTCAGCTCGCGTAGCGAAGGCAGTGCCGTCACCGGCGGCGTGGCGGCCGGATCAGCGGCACGTCCGTAAAACAGCTCGCGAAAACCCTCATTCATCATGCCCGGCCCCGGTGCGAAGGCAGCGCCGCCGAACTCCAGTTTCCACGCCGAGAGGCAGGCCGTGCCTTCCTTCTCCCTGCCGTCGCGCGACTCCGCTCGCGCGCTCAGCTCATCCACCACATGCTGCGATTTAGGCTGGCGCTGAGCCCGCACGCGCATCACGCCCACCACGGCCAGGGTCAGCGCATGGATGGCCTCCAGCCGCGTGTCCAGGACCCCGCGCGCCGCCTCAAAATGACCCGACTCCCAAGTCCGGTCATTCGACCCAGAAGTTTCAGCCAGCTCCCCAGGAGGCCCCTAGGCAGGGGAAAGGGGGCTAAAATTACCATAAGGAGGTGTCACCGACGACATCCAGAGGCACTCCGACGGCATCTAGTGGCATGCCGACGGGTCCTAACGCCACCCTGACGGCTGCCAGAACCATTCCGACAACATCTAGAGCCGCCCCGACGGCATCTAGTGGTCCGCCGACGCCTTCCAGAGCTATGCCGACGGGTTGGAGAAGCGCGCCGACGAATCTAAACGCCGCCCCGACGCCATCGTCACTCGTTTTGACCCCGGCGGCATGCCGCTCCAGGCCGTCGGCACGTACTTTGATCGCGTCGGCACACTTCTCTAGGCCGTTGGCACAACGCTGGCTGGTGTTTGCGGCTGGAAACCGATGAGCTTTGGCGCTTCGGATGCCCAGCATCTGTCCGTTCATCTTTTGCCCACCCATTCTCTTGCCCTAAATCCGGGAATGACGGCCTACGGGACACGCGGAACACCCGGAAGATGAAGGGTTGAGTTGTTTCGCCGCCTGCTGCCTGAAGTCTGCTGCGTGGCAAATGCCCGCCCGTTTTTGACGCAAGGGGCGGAGAGGTGGAAGGGCAGAACCTCTGAGGCCTTGGATGACGAGGGCGCAAAAAGAAGGTGCTCACGCTTTTTGGGAAAGGCAAAAATTTGGAGATCACACACCGCGCCCGCTCTCGCTGACAGGTCGTTCAGCGTTTGCCGGGCATGTTCGCATCGGGCATCATCATCCGGTCTTTGGGACCGGTGGCCATGTTATGCGTGCCGCCGCCAGAACTGTGGTGGGAAGTCGCACAACTGGCGATGGTGAAGGAAACGAGGATGACGACGCTCAGCGCGGCCAGAATAGATTTGTGAGTGGCTTTCATAATGTTGTTTGTTGGGAACGAGTGTTAGCAGAGTCATTTCACATCGCGTAGCCGGGTGCGCTTTTCCTATGGGGTCTAACCCTACCGTAGTTTCAACCGGCTTGCTCAAGCCGTCCGGTTTTAGGCGAACCGGACGGCTTGAAGGATTCGAAGCCTAGTGGCTGGTGCAGTGCTTCATGGCACCACCGCAGGACTTGCAGACGTGCTCGGTGAAGGCACCGCCTTTGGACCAGGCGACGACCTTGTTCTCGCAATCCGGGCGGGTGCGTCGCCGGAATGATGTAGATTAGAGGGCTGTAGATTCTCAAAAATACCAGTGTACCCTATGGCTATTCTATGCCTTAGAG
>NZ_JBJXFV010000095.1:0-33397 GCF_046154365.1 Prosthecobacter sp. | reverse complement strand
CGCTGTCGAAGACGTCGCCACCGGGTCCGCCGAGCATCATGTCATTATCATCGCCGCCGTGCAGAATGTCAGAGCCATAGCCGGCAAAAATGGAGTCGTCGCCAGCCTGGCCATCGATGGTGTCGTCGCCGCCTTCGCCAAGGATGTAATCTTTACCGGAACCGCCGAAGATGGTGTCATTGCCGCCGGTCTCCTCCTCCAGCACATCCGCTCCGCGGGGATGAAAAACGTACGGATCATTCAATTTCTCGAGACTGAAGTAGCCAAAGTCCCCAAAGACAGTGTCATCCCCACTGCCGCTGTCGATGTAATCATTGGCGGTGCCGCCAAAAATCAAGTCATCCCCACCGTTGGTGAAGATCCTGTCGTCATCACCGATGGTGTGGTCGGTGGTGGTCAGGTAGGTTAGAGCACCGAGATCGTTGAAGGTGGCGTAGCCGTTGTCGCCCAGGACCAGATCCACACCATCGCCGCCAGTGATGTTGTCCTTGCCAAAGCCACCGAAGACGATGTTGAAGCCATCGCCAACGTTGATGATGTCGTCGCCACCGATGGTAGGAGTAATGGTGGTGATGTAGGTGAGGATTTCGACGGCGTTAAAGACGGCGTGGCCGCTGTCGCCCAGCACGATGTCATCGCCGCCGCCGGTGGTGATGGTGTCATTGGCGGTGCCGCCGAGGATGATGTTATTACCGGTGCCGCCGTCGATGATGTCAGCGCCGCCGATGTCGGTCTCGGTGCTGATGATGTCACGCAGGATGCTCTGGCCGCCGGTGCTGTCGAAGGTGGCATTGCCGTTGTCGCCGAGGACCACGTCGCGGCCGGTGCCGCCGGTCACGCGGTCAGCGCCGATGCCGGCAAAGATGACGTTGAAGCCGTTGCCGGTGACGATGACATCATCGCTGCCAATGGAAGGATCGCTGGTGGTGATGAAGGTGAGGACACCCGTGGTGTCGAAACTGGCGTTGCCATTGTCACCGAGCACCACGTCACGACCGTCTCCGCCGGTGATTTCGTCTTTGCCAAAGCCGCCGATGACGATGTTGTCGCCGTCACCGGTCTTGATGACGTCATCATTGCCAATGGTCGGCTCGGTGGTGGTGATGTAGGTCAGAATGCCAGCGGTGGTGAAGGTCGCGTTGCCGTTGTCGCCCAATACCACATCGCGGTCCGCACCCCCTGTGACTTGATCCGCCCCGAAGCCGCCGATGACGATGTTGTCGCCGTCACCAGTCTTGATGATGTCATCATTGCCAATGGTCGGCTCAGTGGTGGTGATGAAGGTGAGAATGCCCGCGGTGGTGAAGGTCGCGTTGCCGTTGTCGCCCAAGACAATGTCACGGTCATCGCCGCCGGTGACCTGGTCAGCACCGAAGCCGCCGATGACGATGTTGTCGCCGTCACCCGTCTTGATGATGTCGTCATTGCCAATGGTTGGCTCGGTGGTGGTGATGTAGGTCAGGATGCCCGCGGTGGTGAAGGTCGCATTACCGTTGTCACCGAGCACCACGTCGCGGTCGTCACCACCGGTGACCTGATCGGCGCCAAAGCCAGCAAGGATGACGTTGAAGCCGTCCGCCACCTTGATGATGTCGTCGCCGCCAATGCCGGGCTGGGTGGTGGTGATAAAGGTCAGGATGCCTGCATCAGTGAAGGTGGCATTGCCGTGGTCACCGATGACGACATCACCATCGACACCGCCGGTGATTTCGTCTGCGCCGAAGCCGCTGAGGACGGTGTTGTTGCCGTCGCCGACCATGATGATGTCATTTCCGCCGACGGTGGGTTCGATGGTGGTGATGTAGGTCAGAATGCCGGTGGCATTGAAGACGGCGTGGCCGTTGTCGCCGAGAATGACATCGTCACCGGCACCACCATTGACCTGATCGGCCCCGAAGCCGCCGATGATCACATTGAAGCCGTCACCGACGGTGATGATGTCGTCATCGCCATCGGTGGTTTCGGTGCTGATGATGTCGCGAATGATGCTTTCGCCGCTGGCGGGGTCAAAGGTGGCATTGCCATGGTCGCCGATGATCACGTCGGTGTTCACACCACCGGTGATGTTGTCCTTGCCAAAACCACCGAGGACCGTGTTGAAGCCTGCGCCGGTGCTGATGATGTCAGCCGCGCCGATGGTGACATCGCTGGTGGTGATGAAAGTCAGGAGGCCGGCGTCGGTGAAAGTGGCGTTGCCATTGTCGCCGACGATGACGTCGGTGCCTTCCAGGCCGGTGAGCGTGTCCGAACCGGCACCGCCGAAAACAGTATTGCCACCGGCACCGAAGGTGATGATGTCGCCATTACCAATGGCGGGGCTGGTGGTGGTGATGAAGGTCAGGACACCATCGGCATTGAAGACCGCATGACCGTTGTCACCAAGGATGACATCGGTGTGAGCGCCACCAGTGATGCCGTCGGTGCCAAAGCCGCCGATGACGATGTTGTAGCCGTCGCCTGTGTTGATGGTGTCATTGTCGCCGAGATCAGGATCCGTGCTGATGATGTCACGCAGGACGCTGACGCCATTGGTGCTGTCGAAGGTGGCCTTCCCGTTGTCGCCGATGACGATGTCGTCGGAGATGTCACCCGCAGCCTGGATGTTGTCGGCGCCGTTGCCGCCGATGACGATGTCGGGACCGTTGCCGACGATGATGTTGTCGATGGAATCACCGCCGAGCGCCGCGTCGGTGCTCTCGATGAGAACAAGGACACCCGTGTTGTCGAAATTAGCGCGACCGTTGTCGCCAATGACGATGTCGCGGTTTGCACCACCGGTAATTTGGTCCGCGCCGAGACCGCCGACGATGACATTGAAGCCATCCGAACCAGTGACGATGTCATTCGCGCCGATTTCAGGCTGGGTGGTGGTGATGGTGGTCAGGATGCCGTCGTTGCTGAAGACGATGGTGCCGATGCTGGACGGCGTGGTGCCCGAGGTGACGAAGGTGGCCTTGCCGTGGTCGCCCAAAATCACGTCATCACCACGTCCGGTGGCGATGTCATCCACGCCTGCGCCGCCGAGCACGATGGTGCGACCGTCGGTCGAGCGAATCGTGTCACCGTTGCCGACTGTGGGCTGCTCGGTTTGAATCGAGACGAGCAGGCCGGTGGCGTCGAAGAGCGCGGAGGCATTGTCACCGGCCAGGATGCTGAAGCCAGCGCCGCTGCTGAGGTTGTCAGCACCTGCGCCGCCAAAGACGATGTTCTTGCCGTTGCCGGAGATGATGCGGTCAGCCGCGCCGATGTCGAAGTCCGTGGTGGCGACGCTGGCGAGGATGCTCTTGCCGCCGACGGCGTTAAAACTCGCCTGGCCGCTGTCGCCAAGGATGATGTTGTTGCCGATGCCGGCGGTGATTTGATCCGCGCCGACACCACCGATGATGACATTGGAGCCGATGCCGGTGGTGATGAGGTCGGCGTCGCCATCATTCGGATTGCTGGAGGTCAGGGAAAGCAGCAGGCCGGCGGCGTTGAAGATGGCGCTGCCGTGGTCGCCGAGGATCACATCGCCGAGGTCGTTGACGTTGATGATGTCAGCGCCTGCACCGCCGAAGATGACGTTGTTGCCATTCGCGCCGGTGATGGTGTCCGCAGCACCGATGGACGGGTCGAGCGTGGTGATGGTGCCAAGAACGCCGACATTGCTCATCGTGGCGGAACCGTTGTCACCGATCACCACTGAATAACCGACGCCCAGGGTGATCGTATCTGCGCCGAAGCCGCCAAGAATGACGTTGTTGCCATCCCCGCCGCCAAGGATGTCATTGCCGCCGTTGGAATGGTTGATGGTGGTGATGTTGATGAGGAAGCCGCCGGAATTGAAGTTCGCCGTGCCCTCGTCGCCGATGATGATGTCGTGGCCCTCGGCCCCATTGATCGTGTCGTTGCCGCCGCCGCCGATGAGAACGTTGTTGCCAGCCCCAGCGGTCAGGATGTCGTCACCACCGGTGCCGGGATCGGTGAAACTGATGAGCGTGCCGTTGGTGTCGAAGGATGCCGACCCGTTGTCACCACCGAAGATGTCCTGGTCTTTGCCACCGCCGATGTTGTCATTGCCGCTGCCACCGAAGGCCACGTTGATGCCATCACCGAGGTTGAGGATGTCGTTGAAGTCCGCTCCCGCGACGCTCGTGATGCCACTGAGTTTGCCGGAGCTGTAGAAGGTGGCAAAGCCGTTGTCGCCAAGCGCGACATCGGAGGCGCTGCCGCCAAGGATGGTGTCGGCGCCGGAGCCGCCGAGCATGACGTTCACGGTCGAGGCACCAGCGCTGTCGATGTAGTCATCACCACCAGCCGTGCCTTCTGCGGCGATCTTGGTGACTTTGCCTTGGGCATCAAACTGCATGTAGCCGTTGTCACCCACCACATGGTTGGTGCCGCCGCCGTAGATGCGGTCATTGCCAGCACCGCCAAAGATATAGTTGGTGCCGGTTTTGGCGTAGATGGTGTCGGCCGCGCCGCTGTTGTAATTGAAATCGAAGGTGTCATCAGGATCACCCGGGGCACGTGGCAGTTGCTGACCGGAGTTGATCACCGCAGGAAAGGAGGAACCCTGCGCCACACGGATAACGCCAAGGTCACCCAGAATGTAAGCCTTGCCCGTGCCGGTGTAGATGGTGTCTGCGCCAAGATTGCCTGTGATGTAATCCACATCCGGACCGGCATAGATCGTGTCATTGCCGATGCCACCAGTGAGAGTGTTGATACCGGAGCCACCGCTGATCACATAACGGATGTTCCCGTTGGTCGCCCCAATGTTCACATAGTCGTTGCCACCGCCACCGTTGATGATGTTGGCCACATTGGTGCTGCCACCATCGATGTAGAATTCATCGTCGCCCCCGCCGCCATTGATGGTGAGCGGAGAAACCACGCCGTCATGCACATACAGCGTTTCGTTGCCATCATCACCGTTCATGATGATTTCTCTGACGCCATAGTACTCGGCGCTGCGACCAAGATAGGTGACCAGAACAGTCTCAGTGCCGTCCGCCTGGGTGCTGACATGGCTGACTGAGTAGGTGGCATCGTTGTCGCCTTTGCGGTAGTTGCGGGTAGGACCATCGCCTGTGGTGAGATACAGCTTGCCAGAAGGTCCGGCTCCAGAGCCGTCGGCCAGACGGCGGCCATTGCTGTCGGTGGCGAGGTAAGCAGGAACGGGCTTCTCCAAATATCCAACGGTGAAGGTGGCGCTGAAGGTGATCGAGAAGAGCCAGAAATCGAGTGTGATGGAGCCACGCACCGTGATCCGACCTGTTGCCGAGTTATAGCCAAACCCTGCCGAGAAGCCGAAACCGATGCCAACGATGTGCATCGAACCATGGGCTGAGGCGCCAAAGCTGAAGGCACCCGAGTCCGCATCGTATCCAATGTGAGCACTGACACCTGCGGAGAAGCCGAAGAAGCCATTCCCCACAGAGATGCCGCCACTCATGTCGACGGAGAATGATCCGTTCGACATGATGTAGCCGCTCACGCTGACTCCGCCGAAGAAGAAGAAGGAAGTCGAGGAACTGAAGCTGAAAGCCCAGTCACCTTTCGCCAACCGAATCGGAGGGGTCCGAGGATCCAAGGGGTCCGTGCCAGGCTTGATAAACTCACCACCCACTTGCGCGGTGATGGTGATGCTCATTTTGAAAATTTCGAGCACGACCATCTGGCCGCTGAGCTTGAAATAGACGGAGTTGGCGAAGACCTTGACCTGGCTGCCGTTCGCCAGGGTGAACATGAGGTCTTCGCTGCCGGTGTTGATGTAGAGCTTGCCGGTGGCGCTGATCTTGATCACGCCACCCAGATTGGTGCGGGAGTTCATCTCCGTGACGAGAACGAAGCCCTTGTCGCTGACACTGACATGCAGTTCGATGGACTGGTTGATGAGGCCGCCAGCCAGATTCAGTGCGGCGTAGCCGTCCATGCGCCAGGCATTGCCGGAGAACTGGATGTCCACATGCGCTTCCGCGTCGAGCAGTTTGATGAAAGTGATGGTGCCGTCCACCTTGACGCGCACACCGGGATTCACCACCAGCGTGCTGCCGTCGAGGAAGACCACGGTCCTTGTTTCTCCGATGGTGTTGACGGCAAACATGTAGGTGGCGCTGAACTCCAGGCCAATGAGCGAACCAAAGCCGCCGGAGCCGACGCTGAGCGAGAAGGCACCGATGACACCGTTGGCGCTGAGCTCCATGAAGCCGTTGCCTTGCAGGCTACCAAACGGCCCGAGGGACAGGCTGGCGTTGACGCTGAGCTGGAATTTCGTCGGGGTGAGCAAGATGCCAAAGCCGCCGCTGAACTTGAAAGCTCCGAAGATGCTCACCTCGCCGAAGCCGCGGATGAAGACGTAAGGAGCAGGGCTTTCAAAGCCGCCTGTCAGGTTCGGAGCGCCGCCTGTGACGATGACCTGGCGGTAGATTTTCGGAATCTTGTCGCCATTGCCGTCGAGTTCCCAGATCGGATCGCCATTGGCATCAAATCGTAGAGCACCGTTGCTATCAACGGCCTGCTTGAAGGTGTTGCGCTCGGTTTCGATGCTATTGCCCTTTTCATCGACAATCGTTGGCACTTGGAAGTTCGGATCATCCTTCTCGCCAATGTCGAAGGTGACATCCTCGCTGAAGGTGTTGGTTATGAACACAAAGCCACCGGAAAGAGTCACCCCGGGGATGGCGCTAGCGTCGAGGCCGACGTGGATCATCGCCGCGAAGCCCACCGCGCCGCTCTTAAGCTGGCCCGCATAGATGACTGCGTTGGCGTTGAAGGTTAAGAGCGGGTGGCTGTCCGGACCCAGTTTCATGGAGCCCTGGATCAGCAGCTTGAAGCCGACAGGGCCAGTGGAGATCTCCATGATCAGCGTGCCCTCGATGCGGAAAAGCTCCATGCCACCGACGATGCGGAAGCTCGCCACCACAGATGCCTTGAAGACGAAGCCAGGATTCACATCGATCTCCTGCACACCCGCCGGAGTGCCCGGATTGCCCGCAATGGCCGGTGTGATCAAGGTCACGCGGTGGCTGACGGTGTCAGTGTTCAGCAGGATGACCCCGGCGCCGGAAACCGAGATGCCGAAGGACTCCAGTGGATCGCCACTGCCCTGCTTCCGCTTCGCCAGCACTCCGCCAAACACATAGAAGGTTCCGGCTCCGTAAACCAGATTGAAATCCCCGGCCGCCAAGAAGCTGTTGCCCGCAGCGGTGATCTCACCTGACATGTTGATGTGGAACTTGCTTGGGGTCAGGCTGATATAAATCTGACCGCCGAGCTTGGAGGTGATCAGGTCCATGGATCCCTTGCCACGCAGCACGAAGTATGGCGCGTCATCCTCGAAACCACCCAGCAGACGTGGTGCGCCGCCGGAGATCGACACCGTGCGCAGCGTCACTGGCGCTGTCATCACGTTGCCATTCGCGTCGAGCTGTGGCGAACCGTCGGCATTGCGGAGGATGACGACATCCTGACGCGTCTTCTCGATAGTCTGGCCGTTTTCGTCACGGATGGTCGGGAAGGCCGGATTGACGTTCGGAATGTCGAACACGACCGCTTTGCCAAAGGTGTTGACCTGCACCAGGAAGTCACCCTGGATGGCGAACGGCCCGAGATTCGCATTGAGCGAGGCTTGGAACATGGCCGCAAAGCCCAGCGTGCCGTCATACACACCGGCAAAGACGAGTGCCGTGGCATTGAAGGTCAGGAATGGGCTGCCTGCAGGGCCGACCATGAGTTTGCCTACCAATATCAAGCTGAAGCCCTGGCTGCCGATGGTCATCGAAAGGCCGCCCTGCATGCGGAAGAACTCGGTGCCACCGATAGAGAAGACGGCGAGCGCGGAGGCCACAATGTTCAGGGACTGGGGCGCGGCCTTGAGATGCAGAGCCAGATAATCCTTCGAGTCATAAGCCAGCGTGATGGACCTGCCTGACGATGTGCCGCTGAGCAGCGTGACGGCTGAGTTATAGACATCGAACGCATAATCGACGCCTTCCACCAGCGTGGTGGTGCCGTCCTCTGTCACCGTCAAATGACCGCCGTCCTGCAACGAGTGGCTCATGTAGAGCGTCGGGAAGTCGCCAGCCGCCAACGTGAAGTTGTCAGTGGTGAATGCCCGCTTCGTCGCGGGCAGACGCAGATCGACATCCTTCTCGGTGGAAGTGGTATTGATGGTGATGGTGAGCTGCGCCTGAATCTTGATGCCGTAGTCCTCCAGCTTCCGCAGTCCGTCGCCCGTGGCGATCTTCACCGCGCCGTAGATGGCAAAGCCACCGCCGTAACGCACCGTCAGACGGCCGGCGGCCACGCCGATCACGCCGAGCAGGCTCGTCTCCATCGTGGCCTCCACATCCACGGTGAACTCGGTGGAGGTGAAGGTCAGCGTGACCTGACCGGAGAACTGCACGAAGAGCGAATTGTTGAAGAGGTCCAGACGCGCTCCGCCGGCGATGAGAATCTGGAATCCATCCGGTGTGGGCACCGTGGAGTTCGGATTGGCGATCGGGTCACCGTTGGCGTCGAGGCCATAGACGTCCTTGTAGCTGTAATCGACCGCGATGCTCTCGCCATCAGCCGGTGCGTTCGTCAGGGTGATCGTGTTGCCATTGGTCAGAGTGTAGCCGCTTGGCGCGAGATGCAGGCTGCCCACGGTGACGGTGAATGTGGCGCCGGTGGTGATCGGCGTGCGATCGAGAACCAGTGTGCGGCTGGTGCTGGAGCTCCAGGTGAAGGTGTCACGGGTCGTTTTGACGATGTAATACTTGTCCTCCAGCTCGGCGGCCGCCAATCGCTTGCCGGTGCTGTCCACCAGACCAAAGTCGAGCAGGCCGTAGTAGCTGATGCCGCCATTGTCCCGGTTTGGCATGCCAGGACTGTCGAACAGGAAGAGGAACCGGCCCGACCCGCTCGCGACCTTGCTAAGGTCCGCGTAGAAATAGCCGTCCATCGTGATGTTGTCGGCAAAGATGACCTTGCCGGTGAGCAGAATCTTGCCGGTGATGTCGATGGCCAGGTCCACCTCCGCGCGGAAGGTCTGCTTCGACGCGTAGGCATCATACAAAGTCGCCCCGGCGTGGATGACCATGTTCTTGGCGAGATCGCTGAAGCTCACGCTGCTGCCCCCGGCGTTCTTGATGATCGTGGCGATCTGCTGCTTGAGCATCGTCTCCCACTGAGCGGGCGTGGTGGTGGTGGGCGTGTTCGCCTGCGCCAGCGGGCGCAGGGCGAAGGCGCTCGCCTTCGCGTCGATCTTCGCCACGCCGGTGGTCGGGTCGATCACCTGCTGCCCGTTCGAGTCCAGCTCATACACCGTGGGATCTTCGAGCGCGGCCCCGAAGTCGAAACCGCCGCGCAGATCGGTGATCGCCAAGCCGCTTTGGGGATCAAGGATGATCGGAATGCCCGCGCTGATGAAAAAGGACAGCGGCCCGAAGTCCGAGAAGCCCATGCGCATCTCCACCGAGCCCAGACCCGCGATAGTGATCGCGCCCTGGATGCCACCGTAGAAGAAGCGCCGCGCCACCGCCGTGTTGGAGCCGGACGGGATGATGTTGTAGTCGGCGTCGAGCTTCACCACGCCCATCACCAGCGCGCCCTTGACCTGGCCGCCAAACGCGTTGCCTGAGACGCCCACATTGAAGGAGTCGATACCGATGATCGGGAACTCACCGGCGGCGAGCAACGCCACGTCGATGGTCAGGCCGGTCACACCACCTGAGATCGAAAGGCCGGACATGCCCTGCAGCGAGGCCACCTGCGCGTCCACGACGATGAGGAACTTCGACGGGTCGGTGTTGAAGTTGCTGCCCTCCCATTTCAGCGTCACGCGCAGGCTCTTGAGCGGCATCCACGCCGGCGTCTTCAAGGTGGAGGCGGCATCCGCGTCGCCCACGGCCAGTGTGATGGCGAAGTTCGGACCGGCCACGAAGCTGCCGTCGCCCATGATCGAGAAATTGCTCGCGCCGCCGCCGATGGCGATCGGACCAGCCTTCACCAGGACTTCCAGGCTGGTAAACGAGAACATGGCCTCATTGGCCGCCGCGTCGGGATTGAACTCGAAGCCGTTGGCCTTCAGCACCAGGAAGCTACCGAGATTCAGCTCGAACTGGTCGATCTCCAGCGAGAAGCTGCCCAGATCCGCGCCTGAGGGCGCAAAGCCGTTCGCAGGATCGATGAACAAATCCATCGTGAAGATGCCGGCGATGCCAAACTTGTCCGCGTCCGTGCCGTCGCTGACGCTCGCGCCCGTGCCGCCGGGACCGGCAAGCGAAGCCGTCTCCACTCCGACGCTCACTTCCAGTTTGAGCGCGATCTTGCCGGAGTTCGCTCCGCTTCCAAAGCCAACACCAAAATCGGTAAGCTTCACCGAGGGATTGGTGAGTGTCAGCGGGCCGAGCTTGATGGTCTTCGGTGGACTCTTCGGTGTCGTTGCTGCAGGCGGCGCGGCTGGTGGCGCTCCGGGTGCAGGAGGCGCCGGAGGGGCTGGTGGTGTGTAGCCAGGCTGCCTATCAGGCAGAATGTCAAAGGTTGTCGGCACGAAGCTGTCGAGCTTGAAGCCGTTCGCGCCACCGTAGTGGAAGGAGCCGTCACCGGCGATCGTGACCATCACGCGGCCACCCAGCTTGAGGCTGACACCGAGATCGGAGAAGGCCACGTTCGTCAGCGCCGTGCCCGGCGTCTTGCTGCGGGTGATGTTGAAGGAGCCGGACAGGATGACCGCGTCGCCCAGCAAGATCTCACCACCGGTGATGATGACCTGCTGCACACCATCCGCATAAGTCACACCGCCGAGCGTGACCGAGGTGGAGAATGATTTGTAGGTCACCGAAGCCGCCGTGATCTTGAAGAGCACCGGATCGCCGAATTCGAGGCTGGCGTTGGTGATCGTCGTGATGCTTTCGCCGTTTGGCCCGTTCGGCTGGCTGGCGTAGCTGCCCTTGATGGTGATGTCACCGATCTTGATGATCGCATCGGAGACCGCGACGGTGTTAAACGGCGTGCCGTTCTTCGCCACCTCGGTCGCGCTGAACACCACGGGCACTTGGCGCGTGAGCACCGGCACCAGCTCGTTCACCGCGAAGGTCGTCGTGTTGCGGCGCAGCGTCACCGTCGCCTCGGCGCTCAAAATGGATGCCGCCAGACGCCCTGTCGTTGAAGCCTCCATCGCATAGCCCAGCGAGGTGCTGTTGGAGGTCTTGCGGAACAAGACGAGGCCGAGCGTGCCGTCCGTGAGGCTGTATTTGTCGCCGTCACCCAATCCCGTCACGTTGGCGGCACCGATCTTGATCTTCGTGGTATCCGTAGCGCTGTCGGTCGTCTTGGTGAAGCCAAAGTCGCCGGTGAGCGTGATGAAACCCGCGATGGTGACGGAGGCACTGCCACCGATGGAGAGGTAAGGATTGACCTTCGTGCCGCTGCTCACCTTCAGCGGGGCGCTGAGCGCTCCCACCGTCAACGTCGTGTCAATCGCGGTTCCTGTGGTGTTATAAGCGACTGATAGCGTCGTGATCGACAGGCTGAGCACGCTGGACATGTCCACCGGGATCGTCAGCACCGGCGTACCGCTGGCCTGCAAGGCAAACGAGCCGTCCGACTTCAGCAGCAACGCCAGCGAGGCGCTCGTGAGGCCCACGCTGAATCCGGCAGCCGACATAATCGCGCTCGCATTGGTGGCGATGGTCACAATGTCGCTGCCGGATTTCTTGAAGCCGAAGTTGCCGGTGATCGTGACGAAGTTCGTGATCGTGGCATTCAGCCCGGTCACGGTCACCGCGGTCGTGTTCGCGGCCACATTCACCGTGGCGCTGACGCCGCCGACGTTGAGCGTCGTGTTCACCGCGTCAGCCGTGTTGTTGTAGGCGACGCTGACGCTGGTGGCCGTCACCGTGGCGAAATCACCCGGCAGCACGAGACGTGGCGCGCCGCTGGCCTGGAGAATCGTGCCGCCGCCATCCTTGATGATGAGGCCCAGCGTGGCGTTGCTCACACCGACCTCGGTTGTTCCAACCTTCAGCGTCGCGCTGGCACCGGAAGCGGCGATGATCATGTCATTGCCATTCTTCTGGAAGCCGAAGTCGCCCTTCACCGTCACAAAATCGAGCAGCGAGGCCTCAAAACCGGTGACGCTGATCGAAGTGGTGTTGTTCGTCACCACGATCGGTGCAGTGACACTGCCAATGATCACCGTCGTGTTCACATCCGCGCCGGTGTTGTTGTAGCTGACCGTGACGCTCGTGGCGGAGATGGCGCTGAAGTTGCCAGGCAGCACCAAGCGTGGCGCGCCGCTCGCTTGCAGCGCGATCTTGCCCGCTGCAGTCACCAGCAGGCCGAGCGTGGCACTTGTCACACCCACTTCAAAGGAACCGACTGTCAACGTCGCGCTCGCGCCGTTCACCGCGACCGCCATGTCACTGCCGGACTTCTTGAAGCCGAAATCACCCTTCAGGGTGACGAAGTTGGAGATCGTGGCCTCAAAGCCGATCATCGACACCGCCACGGTGTTGTCATCTACGACAATCGGCGCACTCACCGCGCCCACGGTCACCGTGGTGTTCACATTCGCGCCGGTATTATTAAAGGCGATCGCGGCTGAGACTGCGGACACGCTCGCGAAGGCCGTGCCGAGGTTGAAATTCAGCGCACCGCTGCCTTGCAGGGCGATCTTGCTGTCCGGCTTGATGATCAGGCCCAGCGTCGCGCCCGTCACACCCACCGAGAGGCCGCTGACGGTCAAATTCGCCGCCGCATTCTGCGCCACCACGATGATGTCGCCGCCGGTGGTCTTCTTGAAGCCGAAATCGCCAGTGATCGTCACGAAGGTCACGATCGTCGCACTGAATCCGGTCGTGGAGATCGCGGTGACACCGTTGGCGACATTGATCGTGGCCGTCACCGCGCCCACCGTGACGCTCGTGTTCACATCCGCGCCGGTGTTGTTGTATTTCACCGTGACACTCGTCGCGCTCGCGCTGGCGAAGCTGCTGCCCAGGTTCATCGCGAAAGCACCCGAGGCATCAAGGGCAATCTTGCCGTTCGACTGGATGATCAAACCGATGGTGGCGTTGCCCACGCCGATCTCGATGCTCGATCCGGCGGTCAATTTTGCGCTCGCGCCCGTCGCGGCCAGCACGATGTCGCCGCCGGCGGTCTTCTTGAAGCCGAAGTTGCCGCTAATCGTGACAAACTCGCTGATCGTCGCCAGGAAACCAACGGCACTGATCGCGGTCGTGTTGTTCGCCACATTGATCGGCGCAGCTACGGTGCCGACGGTCAGTGTGGTGTTCACATCCGCGCCGGTGTTGTTGTAGGCCACCGTCACCGACGTGGCGCTGACACTTGCGAAGCCCGCGCCCAGGTTCATCGCCAGCGTGCCGGAGGCCTGCATGGCGATCTTGCCGTCCGCCTTGAGGATCATGCCGAGCGCCGCGCTGGTGACGCCGATATTCAGGCTGCCCGCAGTCAACGTGGCGCTCGCGCTGTTCGCGGTCACGTTGATGTCGCCGCCCGCAGTCTTCTGGAAGCCGAAGTTGCCCGTCAGCGTCACGAACTGGCTGATCGTCGCGTTCAGGCCTGTCGCCGTGATCGTCGTGGTGTTGTTCAGCACGTTAATCGGAGCCGAGACCGCACCAACAGTCGCCGTCATCGCCACATCCGCGCCGGTGTTGTTATAAGACACCGTCACCGACGTGGCAGTCGCAGAGGCGATGCCGGAACCAAGGTTCAGAACGGCTGCGCCATCAGCCTGCAGTGCAATCTTGCCGTCTGCCTTCACCAGCATGCCGAACGTCGCGCCGCTGACGCCGAGCTGGATGCTTGTTCCCGCGTTCAGAGTTGCACCCGCATTTTGCGCCACCACGAGCAAATCACCGCCGCTCGTTTTCTTGAAGCCGTAGTCGCCCGTCAGCGTGACGAAGCTGCTGATCGTCGCATTCAAGCCCGTGACGCTCACCGCCGTCACTCCATCCGCCACATTGATCGTTCCATTCACCGTGGTGCCGTCCACCGACACCGTCGCCGTCGTGTTCACGTTTGCCCCCGTGTTGTTGTATTGGACGGAGACGCTCGTCGCCGTCGCGGAGGCAAAGCCGCTGCCCAGGCTCACTATCGCCGAACCACCGCTGGCCTCGAAGGCCATCTTCTCATTGGCGAGGACGATCAAACCGATTGTGGCGTTGTTCACGCCGACTTTGATCACTGAACCCACTTCAAGACGCGCGGAGGCATTGCTGCTCGCGACGATCAGGTCGCCGTTGCTGTTCTTCTGGAAGCCGAAGTCGCCACTCAACGTGACGTAATCCGCGATGCTGGCAGACAAGCCGGTCACAACCACTGCCGTCGTGCCGTCATCCACCTCAATGCCAGCGGTCACCGCAATGCCGCCCACCGTCGCACCCACCGTGGTGTTCACATCCGCGCCGGTGTTGTTGTAGGCCACGTTCACACTCGTCGCAGTCGCAGATGCGAAACCGCTGCCGAGATTGAAGGAAGCAGAACCGCCCGTGGTTTGCAGCGCAATCTTCTCATCCGCCTTCACGAGCAAACCGATCGTCGCGCCCGTCACTCCCGCGCGCACCACGCTGCCCACATTGAGCGCCGCGCTCGCGTTGCTGGCGACCACTTCAAGATCACCGCCAACAGTCTTCTTCACGCCGAAGTCACCGCTCAGGGTCACAAAATTCGCGATCTGCGCGTTCAGGCCGGTCACCGCCACCGAAGTCACGCCGTTCAGCACGTTCACCGGTGCGTTGATCACGCCATCCAGACCGGTGATCGTCGTGTTCACGTCCGCGCCGGTGTTATTATAAGAGACACCGACTCCCGTGGCGGTCACCGTGGCGAAACCGCCGCCCAGGTTGATCGAAGCCGTGCCGCCCGTGGCCTGGAACGCGATCTTCTGATCCGGTGTGATGATCAAACCGATCGTCGCGCCCGTCACACCCACCTGCACCACCGCGCCGGCGTTCAACGTCGCGCTGACATTGCTGCCAGCCGCGATCAAACGACCACTGGCGCTCTTCCTGAAGCCCATGTCGCCGACCAGCGTCACGAAACCGCCGATCTGCGCGTTCAGGCCGCCCAAGACCACCGAGGTCGTGCCGTTCGCCACGTTGATGCCCGCGCTGATCGTCGTGCCGCCCGTCGTCACGTCCAGCGTTTGATTGACCAGAGCGCCGGTGTTGTTGAAGCGGACATTCACGGTGCTCGCCGTCGCAGTCGCGAAGCCGTTGCCGAGATTCAGGCTCAACGCACCGCCCGTGGTTTGCAGCGCGAAGGTTTGATCCTGCTTGATGAGCAGGCCCAGCGTCGCGCCGGTCACGCCGACATTGATCAAGCCGCCCGTCAGCACCAGGCGGGCGCTGGCGTTGTTGCCCACGATCTCCAAATCACCGCCGGTGGTCTTCTCGATGCCGAAGTCACCACTCACCGCCACAAAGTCGGCCACCACCGCGTTCAAGCCGGTCACTGTGACGCTGGTCACACCATTAACCACATTGACCGGAGCACTGATGACACCATCAAGGCCGGTGATCGTCGTGTTCACGTCCGCGCCGGTGTTGTTGTAGCTCACACCCACGCTCGTCGCCGTCGCTGAAGCAAAACCATTCCCCAGATTCAGGAACGCCGTGCCTCCCGTGGCCTGCAGCGCGATCTTCTGGTCTGGCGTGATGATCAATCCCACCGTCGCGCCCGTCACACCGGCCTGCACCACCGAGCCTGCGTTCAACGTCGCGCTCACGTTGCTGCCGGCGGCGATCAAGCGTCCGCTGGCGCTCTTCTTGAAGCCCATGTCTCCGCTCAGCGTCACAAAGCCGCCGATTTGCGCGTTGAGATTGCCCACCACCACCGAAGTCGTGCCATTGGCGACGTTGACGCCGGCATTGATCGTCGTGCCACCGACTGTCACGCTCAGCGTTTCATTAACGAGTGCCCCCGTGTTGTTGAAGCGCACATTCACCGTCGAGGCCGTCGCGGTCGCAAAGCCATTGCCCAAGTTCAGGTTCAGCGCGCCGCCGGTCGTTTGCAGCGCAAAGGTCTGGTCAGGCTTGATGAGCAGGCCCAGCGTCGCGCCGGTCACGCCGACATCCACGAACCCACCGGCCAGCACCAGGCGGGCGCTGGCGTTGTTGCCCACGATCTCTAAATCACCGCCGACAGTTTTCTCGATGCCATAATCACCGCTGAGCGTCACAAACTCCGCCACTGTGGCATCCAGGCCGGTCACCACCACCGAAGTGACACCGTTGAGCACATTGACCGCTCCGCTGACGGTCGTTCCGCCGACCGTCACGCTGGCGGTCGTGTTAACATCGGCTCCGGTGTTGTTATAAGACACGTTCACGCTCGTCGCCGTCGCCGAGGCAAATCCGCCGCCCAAAATCAGCGAGGCCGTGCCGCCGGTCGTCTGCAACGCGATTTTCTGATCGGCTTTCACGAGCAAACCGAGTGTCGCGCCCGTCACACCGGCCTTCACCACACTGCCGGCTTCGAGGCGGGCCGTGGCGTTGTTGCCTGCGATTTCGAGATCGCCACCGGTCGTTTTTTTGATGCCGAAATCACCGCTGAGGAAAACAAAGTTCGCCACTTGAGCATTCAGTCCGATCACGACGACCGAGGTCACGCCGTTGAGCACTTCGATGTCCGCGCTGATCGTCGTGCCGCCGACTATTGCGCTCGCGGTCGTGTTAACATCAGCACCCGTGTTATTATAAGACACGTTCACACTCGTCGCCGTCGCCGAGGCGAAACCGCTGCCGAGGATCAAGGATGCCGCGCCGCCGGTGGTTTGCAGCGCGATCTTCTGATCAGCCTTCACGAGCAAACCGAGTGTCGCCCCCGTCACACCAGCCTTCACCACGCTGCCAGCTTCGAGGCGGGCCGTGGCGTTGTTGCCCGCGATTTCGAGATCGCCACCCGTGGTCTTCTTGATGCCAAAGTCACCGCTCAGTGTCACAAAGTTCGCGATTTGCGCATTCAAACCGATCACCACGACCGAAGTCACGCCGGTGAGCACTTTGACATCCGCGCTGACCGTCGTGCCACCGACCGTCGCGCTCGCCGTCGTGTCCACATCCGCGCCGGTGTTGTTGTAGGACACGTTCACGCTGGTGGCGGTCGCGGTGGCGAAACCACTGCCAAAATCGAGGGAGGCCGTGCCGCCAGTGGCCTGAAGGGCGATCTTCTGATCCGCCTTCACCAGCAGGCCGATCGTCGCGCCAGTCACACCTGCCCGCACCACGCTGCCTGCGTTGAGCGTCGCGCCCGCGTTGTTGGCAGCGATTTCCAGATCGCCGCCGGTATTCTTTTTGATGCCGAAGTCCCCGCTGAGTGTCACAAAGTTCGCCACCTGCGCATTCAGGCCGATGACAACGACAGATGTCACTCCATCGACCACATTGACCGGCGCACTGATCGCACCGCCGAGGCCGGTGATGGTCGTGTTCACGTCGGCACCGGTGTTATTATAAGAGACGTTGACGCTCGTCGCGGTCGCCATGGCGAAACCGCTGCCGAAGTTCAGCGAAGCGGAACCGCCGGTGGTCTGGAATGCGATCTTCTGATCTGGCGTGACGATCAAACCGGCCGTCGCACCCGTGACACCGGCCTGTACCACCGCGCCAGCATTTAGCGTCGCGCTGATGTTGTTGCCTGCGGCGATGAGGCGGCCGCTAGCGCTCTTCTTGAAGCCCATGTCGCCGCTCAAGGTCACAAAACCGCCGATCTGCGCGTTGAGGTTGCCAACGACCACCGAAGTCGTGCCGTTCGCCACGTTGATGCCCGCGTTGATCGTGGTGCCGCCAACGGTCACGCTCAGCGTTTCATTGACCAGGGCTCCCGTGTTGTTGAAACGCACGTTCACCGTCGAAGCCGTCGCCGTGGCGAAGCCGTTGCCGAGATTCAGGTTCAGAGAACCACCGGTCGTTTGCAGCGCGAAAGTTTGATCCGCTTTGACGAGGAGGCCCAGCGTCGCGCCCGTCACGCCAACATCAACCAAGCCGCCGGACAGCATGAGACGGGCGCTGGCGTTGTTGCCCACGATCTCCAAGTCACCGCCGACGGTCTTTTCCACGCCAAAGTCCCCGCTGACCGTCACGAACTCGGACACCACCGCGCTCAGGCCGGTCACCGTCACACTCGTCACACCATTGGTTACATTCACCGGCGCACTGATCACGCCGTCGAGGCCGGTGATCGTGGTCGCCACGTCAGCTCCCGTGTTGTTGTAAGACACACCGACGCTTGTCGCCGTCACCGTGGCGAAACCGCTGCCCAGATTGATCGAGGCCGCGCCGCTGGAGGCTTGCAACGCGATCTTCTGGTCTGGCGTGACGATCAAACCGACCGTCGCACCGGTCACGCCGACTTGCGCCACCGCTCCCGCATTCAACGTCGCGCTCACATTGCTGCCTGCCGCGATCAAACGGCCACTGGCGCTCTTCTTGAAGCCCATGTCACCACTCAGCGTCACGAAGCCGCCGATTTGTGCGTTGAGTCCGCCAACGACCACCGAGGTCGTGCCATAGGCGACGTTTACTGCCGCGTTGATCGTCGTCCCGCCGGTCGTGACGCTCAGCGTCTGATTCACCAACGCACCGGTGTTGTTGAAGCGCACGTTCACCGAGGTCGCCGTGGCAGTCGCAAAGCCATTGCCGAGGTTCAGACTCATCGCGCCGCCGGTGGTCTGGATCGCGAAGGTCTGGTCGGGCTTGATCAGCAGGCCCAGCATCGCACCGGTCACACCGACATCGACCAGATTACCGGCCAGCACCAGGCGGGCACCGGCATTGTTGCCGACGATCTCCAAATCACCGCCCGAAGTCTTCTCGACACCGAAATCACCGCCGACGGTCACGAACTCGGATACCGTGGCATTCAGACCGGTGACGATCACGCTGGTGACACCGTTGACCACGTTCACTGGAGCGTTGATCACGCCGTCGAGACCGGTGATCGTCGTGTTCACATCAGCACCTGTGTTATTGTATGAAACGCCCACGCTGGTGGCCGTCGCTGAAGCGAAACCGCTGCCCAGATTGATCGACACGGCTCCGTTGGTGGCCTGCAAGGCGATCTTCTGGTCGGGCGTGACGATCAAACCAACTGTCGCACCCGTCACGCCGACCTGGGCGACGGAACCGGCGTTCAGCGTCGCACTGACGTTGCTGCCTGCGGCGATCAACCGGCCGCTCGCGCTCTTCTTGAAGCCCATGTCACCGCTCAGCGTGACATAACCGGCGATCTGGGCATTGAGGCCGCCAACCACGACGGAGGTCGTGCCATTCGCCACATTGACGCCCGCGTCGATCGTGGTGCCACCGACGGTCACGCTCAGCGTTTCATTGACGAGGGCTCCGGTGTTGTTGAAGCGCACGTTCACCGATGTCGCTGTAGCAGTGGCGAAACCATTGCCTAGATTGAGGCTCATGGCGCCGCCGGTGGTTTGCAGCGCGATTTTTTCATCGGCCTTCACGAGCAATCCCAGCTTTGCCCCGGTCACGCCGACATCGACGAGGCCGCCCGCCAGCACCAAACGGGCACCCACATTGTTGCCGACCACTTCAAGATCACCACCGGAGGTCTTTTCGACGCCGAAGTCGCCACTGATCGTCACAAACTCGGCCACCGTCGCATCCAGCCCGGTCACGGCCACGGAGGTGACGCCGTTGGTCACGTTGATCGCGCCACTGACCGTGGTGCCGCCGATGGTAACACTGGCGGTCGTGTTCACATCCGCGCCGGTGTTATTATAAGAGACGTTCACGCTGGTGGCGGTCGCTGAGGCAAAGCCGCTGCCGAAAAGCAGCGAAGCGGAGCCGCCCGTGGTCTGCAGGGCGATTTTTTGATCCGCCTTCACGAGCAGGCCGATCGTCGCACCTGTGACGCCCGCCTTCACCGTGCTGCCAGCTTCGAGACGGGCGCTGGCGTTGCTGGCGGCCACTTGCAGGTCGCCGCCGGAGGTTTTCTTCATGCCGAAGTCGCCGGACAGGGTGACGAAGTTCGAAACCACCGCGCTGAGGCCGGTCACGGACACCGAAGTCACGCCATTGAGCACATTGACCGGAGCGCTCACCGTCGAGGTGCCGACTGTCACGCTGGCGTTCGTGCTGACATCCGAGCCGGTGTTATTATAAGAGACATTCAGGCTGGCGGCGGTGGCGCTGCTGAAGCCGGAGCCGAGATTGAATAGAACGGAACCACCGCTGGCCTCGAAGGCGAGTTTTTGGTTCGAACGGATGATCATGCCGACCGTCGCGCCATTGAGGCCGACTTTCACCGTGCTGCCGACTTCAAGACGGGCGGAGACATTGCTGCCCGCGATGATCAGATCGCCGCTGTCCTTCTGGAAGCCGAAGTCGCCGGAGAGGGTGACGAAATCAACCAAGGTGGCGAGGAACCCGGTGACGGTGACGGTGGTGACGCCATTGTTGACGACCACCGGTGCGGACACGCTGGTGCTGCCGATGACCACGGCGGCAGTGCGGTTCACATTCGACCCGGTATTATTATAGGAGACGCTGGCGCTCGTGGCCGCGGCAGAGGCAAAACCGCTGCCGAGGGTGAGCTGGGCGGCACCGCTGGCCTGCAAGGCGAGGGTGAAGTCGGGTTTGACGATGAGGCCGAGGGTCACACCGCTGACACCGGCTTTCATCGTGCCGGATTCCAGAACGGCGCTGGCGTTGCTGCCCGCGATGATCAAATCGCCGCTGTTCTTGAGCATGCCGAAGTCGCCGGTGATGCGGACGAAGTTGGACACCGTGGCATCGAGGCCGGTGACGCTGACCGCGTTGGCTCCGTTCGCCACCACCACGTTGGCGGACACCGTCGAGCCGCCGGCAGTGATGGACAGGGCCGTGTTCACATCCGCGCCGGTGATATTATAGGCAACGTTGATGCTGGTGGCCGAGGCAGAGGCGAAACCACTGCCCAGATCGAGCGAAACCGCGCCGCCGGTGGTTTGCAGGGCGAATTTTTGGTCGGCTTTGATGATGAGGCCGACGGTAGCTCCTGTGAGACCGGCTTTGACGGTACTGCCGGCTTCGAGGCGGGCGGTGGCGTTCGTGGCGGCGGCGAGGAGGTCGGTGCCGCTCCTCTGGAAGCCGAAGTTGCCGGAAAGCGTGACGAAGTCGGCGATGCTGGCCGTGAAGCCGGTGACGGTGACGGTATTATAAGGAGAGGCGATGGACCCGGTCGGCAGGCTGAGTGCCTGGCTGACGCCACTGACCGTGAGGGTCTGGTTGATGGCCGCTCCGGTGGAGTTGTAATCGACACCGACACTCGTGGCACCCACCGAGGCAAAGGTGGTGGGCAGGTTCAGCACCGGTGTGCCCGAAGCGCTCAGGGCGATGCCGCCGGTGGATGGAAGGAGCAGGCCGAAGGTGGCGCTGTTGACGCCAATGCTGGCAGCGGCGGTGGTCAGAAGTGCGCTGGCGTTGTTGGCGACGATCTCGATCGAGTTCGTGCCCTGCTTGAAGCCGAAGTCGCCGCCGAGGGTGACGAAGCCGTTCACCCCGAGGTTCAGGCCGGTGCCAGCGAGGCTTTCCGCGCCAGCGGCGATGGCGGGCATGTTCACCGAGACTCCGCTGACCGTGACGGTCTGGGCGCTGGCGGCGGAAGCGGTGGTGTTCTGGGTGACCGTGACGGTGCCGGTGGCATTGACGAAACTTGACCCGGCGGTGATCGAGAAATTGCCAGTCCCATACACCACGCGGGTACCATCGGTGTTGAGCAGGACGGCGAGATTGGCCCCGCTGATGCCCGCCGAGGCACCGCCGGCAGAGAGCAACGCTGTGGCATTTTGTGCCACCAATGTGATCAGGTTACCGGTCTTCTGCGCACCAAAGCTGCCGCTCAGAGTGACGAAGCTGCTGAGAGCGAGATCGAGGCTGGCGGTCACCGGCGGGGTGTTGGTGAAGTAGTCGCTGAACAGCTTGCCCAGCGCGTCCTTGGCGGCCTGGATCCCGGCATTGATGAGGAGGCCGACTGGACCCGGCGGGTTGCCCGGAACTTGTTTGACCACCAGTTGCAGCTTGTCGGCGGCCTGGACGATTTCGAGGCGGAAGCTGCCATTATTAAAGAGGCCGGTGGCGTTGGTGAAGGCCCCGGTCACGCTGCCCGCCGTCAAAATATCAAAAGTTTGCCCGGCCGCGAGGTTGAAGCCGTTGGCGATGCTGACGGCGAGCGTGCCATTGAGCGCCGCCGTGCCGGTGACGGTGAGATTGGTGTAGTTCGTGCCGCCGATGCCGACCGTGACCGTGGAACCGACTGTGACGGTGGTCGTATCGCCGCTGCTGAGGGTCAGGGTGGGCAGCGAATCGAGCAGGCTGCTGTAAGTGGCCATGGCCTCGGCGACAAACGGCACCCCGGCCTCAATGGCTCCCGTTTGATACTCCAACCGCCAGTCGCCGCCCAAATTCGAAGCCCCGGTGGCATTGGTGGAGGCGGCAATGTCGGCACCCGTGACCTGCGCGAGCCGTGAAACGAATTGAGCAGCTTTGTCACTTTGAGCCACCTCGCAGCCATACAGTAAAATGTCACCGCCGGACTTCAAAGCCGCTCCCCAAGAGGCAATGGACTGTCCATTTTCGGCCAGCTTGGAATCATTGAGGACCAGATTGCCCAACCGCAGGGAACCGTCTCCGCCATGCGCCAAAATGTGGATCGCATCGAGATTGCGGAAGTTTTTCAGCAACTCGGTGATCTGCTGGATGCCGTTGGACTGTGTGTCCAAAACGACCACCTGGATGTTGCTGTTACCACTTTGCAGCCCTTCGATCAGGGGGCGAAAACCGCTCACTGCGCCATCAATGATGATGAGTTGCGCAGGCACGGACAACGAGCCGGATGGGGCACCCGTTTCGCTGGTTTTATAAATCGTTGAATTTGAGCTGTTTGTTACGTCAGAGGAGAAGGCGGTAGCGGCCGGGGGGCCATTGGCTGCTCGTAGCGTTTCCACCAGCTCACCGGTCATGGCGTTGCTGGCAGGTTGCGCTTTAGAGTCATCCAGCCCCGCCTCAAGAGCGGCAGGAAGTGGCGGTTCAACGGCTGCTTCATCGGCTTTAGCCGCGACTTGGGCCGTTTCGTGTCCAGCCGACTGGTCCGCATTTTCAGGAGCCAGCGGCTCCGACTTGGTCTCTGTGGCAGCGGGGAGCGCTTCCGTTTCACCAAAAGCGGACTGTAACAAAATGGCACTCGGAGTGGCGGTGATCTCGGTGTTCAGCGAGGTGCTGCCGGGAATCATCATCACGACCTGATCCGTCGATGCATCAGGCGGCGGCGTGATCGCCAGAGCCACCACCGGCTGCGGCAGGTCCACTGGAGCGCCAGACAGCAAGATGCGCGGCTCCATCATCTCCAGCACAAACGCATCAGCCGCGTGCCGACGGGCACGGGCGACGGATTTGGACTGAGGGAGAGGCAGGGACATGATCGAGCGGCTAAACTGAAAATCTGGCTCCAGCATGAGAAAAATACATGCCAACTCATCATCCAAACCGTTTTACACGCCGTGTTACCTTGAGACATCATTTTATTTCCCGTCTCCCTCGATATCCTTCAGCCGCTTTTGCAGCTCAGGCCGTAATTCCGCAGCTTTGCGTTCATTGATGTGAGACTTTGGCAGCACTTCAAGGAGGTGTTTCACGATGCGGACGGCTTCCGCAGCCTTTCCAGCTTTGAGCAGTCGATTGGCAAGCGCCTCCCAACGGCTGAAGGAGGTCGATTCGTCCCACTTTTGGACCTGGAGCATGGCTGGGAGCTTTTGCAGCAGCTCCTCGGCTTCCCCAGATTGACCGAGGTCTTGGAGGGTCTGAAATTGGTTCACCACGATCGCTGCTGCGTCAGGAGGCAGGCTGCCCCCAGAACGCACACGATCCAGCCAGGCCTCCGCCAGGCTGCGAGCTTCTTCGAGGCGTTTCAGGTCCCGCAGAGCTTCAATGACCTTGGCAGCTTGCCGCAATGTGGAGCCGTGCATGGGGCCAAGATCCTGATCACAGGCACGCAGGGCATCCTGGCGTAATTCCAGCACGGCTTCATCCCCCACATGCTTTTCGAGCGTGTCCGCCAGCGCATCGAGCGTGGCGTTCGCTTTGACGTAGTCCGGCCCCACGGTGTGCCAGTAAATGTCGAGCGCCCGGCGGGCATGCAGGATGGATTCTTCGATCAAACCGGCATCCCGGCAATGCTTGGCAAGCCTGCCGAATACGCGTCCGGTGAGCGCATGGCGGTCACCACGGGCCTTGAGGGACTGCGCAACGGTGTCGCGCCCGAGTTGGAGCGCCTCCTGCTGCCGCCCCTGGTCGAAAATGGCTGTCATCAGTTGGATATTCGCGGTGACCTCGTCGAAGACATCGTTTTTGCGGCGATAATGCTCTACACAGGATTTGAGCAGCGACTCTGCCTCCTGAAGTGCCTCCGGCGTGCGCACTTCATCGATAAGCTCCTCGGCCAGCGCATACTGCGTCTTGCAAATTTGCGCGTCCTCGCGTTCGAGATGCGATTGCTGCCAGACGAGGATGCGGCGCAACTCATCGCGTGCTGCGGCGGCATCCGGGCCTGCGGCAGCGGCGGAAAGCATTTTTTTGAGTGTTAGACGATAGCGCAAGCTCCAGAGCAGCGGGTCATTTGGATCGAGCAGAGGCTCCACCTCAGACAGCACCACACGGAAAACCTCCACGTCCGCCGGCTGCTTCATCATGGTGGCCACCTCCGCAAGCATGGCCGCCTTCCGCCGGGGATCACCCCCAAATCCGGCCATTCGCCGCAGTAATTCCTCGCGCCATTGATCCGGGTCCACCTCCTTCCCGATCACATGCTCGTCCATGCTGCGAACCGTGTCCAAAACGATGCGCGCAATCTCGTCCGACTCCGCTTTCTGCTTCAGCGCCGCGTTTTCCGCCTTATGGGCCTTCACCGCCTGCCACGTCGATATAACCGTGCCAGCCAGCAGTGAAAAAACCGCCACAAACAGCGCTGCGGTAGCCACCTTGTGCCGCACCGCACGCCGCCACAGCAAATCGATGCCGGTGACGGGGCGTGACTCGATCTCATCTCCGGCTAGAAAACGCTCCAATTCCTCAGCGAGGAAGCCAGCGCTACGCAGCCGCTTCTCTGGCTTCTTTTCCAGGCAGCGTTGGACCAGCGTGGCGAGATCGGGATGCAGTTTCGCCACCGCAGACGCAGCGCTGTGCCGCGTCTTGGTGGTCAAATGCAACCCCGGCTCATCCTGCGTGATGCGGTGTAATATCTCAACAGCACTAGCACCGTCAAAAGGCAGTGTGTTGGTCAGCATTTGAAAGAGCATCACTCCCAGCGCCCACACATCACTGGCGGTGGTGATCTCTTGCGCGCCACCGGAGGCCTGCTCCGGACTCATGTAATGCAACGTGCCCACCTGTGAGCCACTGCGTGTGATGAGTGATCCGCCCCCGTCCAACTGCTTTGCCAGGCCAAAATCTGCCAGCAGCGGGCCGCCTTCAGCATCGAGCAGCACATTCCCCGGCTTCAGGTCACGATGCAGCACGCCACGATCATGCGCATGCTGCACGGCCCGGGCGATGTGGATCATCATCGCCGCAGCAACGCGTACCGACATCGCCCCGCTCTTTTGCAGTTGTTCAGCCAGCGAACCGTCCTCCGCCAGACGCATGGTAAAAAACGGCGTGCCATCCTCCTCACCGCTGTCATAAACCGGCACGATGTGCGGATGCAGGAGTTGGGCGATGGCTTCCATCTCTGCACGGAACCGCGCTGCCTCCATGTGAGTGGCGAAGTAGGCGTTGCGAATGACTTTCATGGCAACGGTGCGTTTCAGCTTAACATCCAATGCCTCAAACACGATGCCCATGCCACCGCTGGCGATCTCCCTCATGAGCCGATAACCCGCAAAGTCACAGGGCAGCTCGCCGAGCCGACGTGTGGGCATTGGCGGTGCCGCATCCTCGCTGATACTCTCATTGAGCAAGCACGCGAGGCAAATTCCGTCCTGTTCCAGCGGTCGGGAGCAGACGGCGCATGATTTCAGCGGTGAGTCACTCATGCAGTTCACATCAAACTCACCAAATACCTCAGCTCATCATCCACGTCCGCGTCGGTGGCCACCACTTGACGCACCTCCTCACGCAGCAGCATGCGGAAACGCTGCCGCATGTCTGCCGCCGCTTTTCGGACCGCGCCGTGAGACATGCCGTGCCGCACCGC
Source organism: Prosthecobacter sp. (assembly GCF_046154365.1). Classification (GTDB taxonomy): domain Bacteria; phylum Verrucomicrobiota; class Verrucomicrobiia; order Verrucomicrobiales; family Verrucomicrobiaceae; genus Prosthecobacter. The sequence continues at coordinate 7,222 of NZ_JBJXFV010000095.1, read as the reverse complement.
CACTGCCTCCCAATCGGGGGTGCCATCATCCGCCGCGAACACCCGCTGGCGCACTTCCTGCAAAAACGCCCCGCGCACACGATCCGCATGCTCCTCATCGAGTCTCCGCAGCACCTGATCCACCATTGCCCGCGCCCAGCGCCGGTCATAGGCCAGATCCGGCGATGAACCATCCACCAGTGCTGCATGTTTCTCCAGTCCACCGATCTCCTCCATGCTGGCCACAAGCACGCCGCCACCACGTTTTTGCCGGTTCGTGGCGCGCAGCAGGTTGGCCAGCCAGTTGGTAAAACAACGCAGCAAAAAACTGCGGAAACGCACCTCACCTCGTTTCACGTCTGCAAGTGCCTCCTGAGAGATCAGATGCTCAAAGAAACCCTGCACCTGATCCGCTGCCACCTCGCTGTTTGCTCCGCGCTGCCGCGCAAACACATACAACGGCTGCCAATATGCACGCGCCAGCCGCTCCAGCCCCACAGCCGCTTCCGTTTCAGAATTAACCTCCCGAATCATCGACCACATCGTCAGCGGAAAAGAACCGCTATTTTGCGCAGCATACTGGTGAATAGGTGCAGAAGAATCGGCCATCATGCAAAACTCGAGGTTTCCTCAGACAAACAAGCTCAAAACGACGCTAGTTTAGCAAAGAATCAGCGATTTACCACAGGTCAACGAGCGCCTATGGAACTCCGCAGATCAACCTGCCAGCAATGACCGATCTCCACCAACTCGACAAGCAACATCTCTGGCACCCCTTCACCCCGATGCGGCAGTGGTGCGCGGCGGACCAGGTGCCGCTGCTGCTGGTGGCGGGGCACGGCTGCACGTTGCGGGATCAATTTGGGAATGAGTACCTCGACGGCAACGCCTCGATCTGGACGAACGTCCATGGGCACAACCATCCCGTGATCAATGCGGCGATCATCGAGCAGCTTGGCAAGGTGGCGCACACGTCGTTTCTCGGCTTTACGCATGAACCGGCGATCCGGCTGGCGAAGGAACTCGTGGATTTGCTGCCGGGCGGGAAGCTCACGCGGGCGTTTTTCACCGACAACGGCTCCACCGCCATCGAATCCGCCGTGCGCATGGCCTTGCAGTATTGGAAGCAAAACGGCAGGCCGCAGCGCGACACACTGGTCGCCTTTGATCGTGCCTACCACGGCGACACGCTCGGTGCAGCGAGCTTGGGCGGCATTCCGCTGTTCAAAGGCAGCGGCAATGACTTCGGCTATCGCGTCATCACGGTCCCGAGCCTTGACGCCCTTGACCGCTTGACCGTTGACGACCACAATCGCATTGCTGCGGTCATCATTGAGCCATTGATCCAAGGTGCAGCGGGGATGCGCCTATGGCCGCAAAGCATGCTGAAGACGCTGGACGCGTGGTGCGCAGCGCAGGACGTGTTTTTGATCCTGGATGAGGTGATGACGGGCTTCGGACGCACCGGCAGGATGTTTGCCTGCGAGCATGAGGGCGTGGTTCCTGACTTCCTCTGCCTCGCGAAGGGCATTACCGGTGGTTACCTGCCGTTTGCCGCCACGTTGACCACGGAACGCGTGTTTGAAGGCTTCCTCGGCGAACCGGACGAAGGGCGCACGTTTTTCTACGGTCACAGCTATGCCGGCAGCCAGCTCGGTTGTGCGGCGGCGCTGGCCAGCCTGCGCATTTTTCGCGAGGAACGAGTTCTGGAGCAACTGCCGGCCAAAATCGCGCGGTTAGCCGAGCTGATGGGCGACCTGAGCGCCTTTCGCCAATGCGGCATGATCGCCGCGATGACCGTGGACTCGCCGGATTTGAGCACGGGTGCCAAAGTCTGCCGCGCCGCACGCCAGCACGGCCTGCTGACCCGTCCCATCGGCAACACGCTCGTTTTGATGCCGCCGCTATGTGTCACGCTGGATGAAATCGAGCGCATGGTGGCGGCGCTGCGGGCGGCGCTGGATGAGATCACTGCGCCAGCGTGATGAGCCGGTGGAAAACGTAGCCGAGCAGGGCGGTGGCAGGAATGGTCATCACCCAGGCCCAGACGATGCTCTCGATGAGCGGCCAGCGCATAGAACTCCAGCGTTTCGCGGCGCCGACGCCCATGATGCTGGTGGTGATGGTGTGCGTGGTACTCACCGGCATGCCCATGTAGCCGGTGGTCGCGAGGATCGTGGCGGCGGTCGTTTCGGCGGCGAAACCATGCACGGGCTTCATTTTGACCATCTTGTGGCCGAGGGTCTTGATGATGCGCCAGCCGCCCGCGTAGGTGCCGGCGGCCATCGTGAAGGCACAGGTCATGACGATCCAGATGGGGATCGAGGCCGATTTGTCTGTGATTCTCAGGAAATTCAGCCATTCCGGCAGGCCGTCGAGTTCACCGGCCTGCGTGGCGGCAAACAGCGTCAGCATGATCACGCCCATCGTCTTCTGCGCATCCGCCATGCCGTGGCCGAAGCCCATGTAGCCAGCGCTGACGATCTGGAGCCTGCCAAACACCGTGTTCACCTTGTGCGGCCGCCAGTTGCGGATGAGCCAGAACAGGAAGCCCATAAAGAGGAAGCCCACCACCAGCCCCAGCAACGGCGAGGTGATCATCGGCACCACGACTTTGTGATAAATGCCCTCCATGCTCTCCTTGCCGGTCACCTTGTCGATCTTCACCCGCGACCAGATCAGCACCTGCCAGTTGCCGCTCGAAGCCCCCAGGCTCGCGCCGATCAACCCGCCCACCAGCGCATGGGTGGAGCTGGAAGGCATGCCAAACCACCACGTCAGCAGATTCCAGATGATGCCGGCCAGCATGGCGCAAAACACCGTCAGCGTCGTCACCGCGACCACTTTGTCATCGACAATGCCGCTATGGATCGTCTTGGCGACCGCCTGGCCGAAGAACGCGCCCACCAGATTCATGCCCGCAGCCAGCAGCAGCGCTTGGCGCGGCGTGAGCACCTTGGTGGAGACGACAGTGGCGATGGCGTTGGCCGTGTCATGGAAGCCGTTGATGTACTCGAAGGCATACACCACGAGCAGAACGACAAGCAGCAGGAAGAGCGCGGAGGTCATGGGAGCTTCCGCAGGGGCCTAGGAGTTCTTCAAAACGATGTGGGCGACGACTTTTCCGGCGTCACGGCAGCGGTCCACGACCTTTTCCATGAGATCGTAAAGGTCTTTCAGGATGATGACCTGCACCGCGTCTTTCTCACTGGTGTACAGTTCACGCAGGCAGTTCAGGATGAGCTTGTCGGCCTCGCCTTCGACCTGCTGGATCTTGTCATTCAAAACCTTCACCCGCTCCAGGTGCAGCTTTTTGCGCAGCTCCAGGATCATGGTGAGGACGATGTCGGCCGCCGTGTCCATCAGCTTGACCTGCGGGGAAAAATCCACCTTTCCAAGGCGTTCACGGCTGATCAGCAGCCGCTCGGCAATCTTTTCGACGGTCTTGGGGATCTTGTAGAGCGCATTGGCCAGCGCCTCGATGTCCTCACGCTCCAGCTCGGTCACAAACGTGCGGCACAACGCCTCGTCGATCTGCTGGGTGATCTTCTTGTCCTCCCGACGCGAGTCGGAAAAGGCTTCGAGATCGGGGGCGGAACCGATGGGCCGGGAGAGCAGCTTGTGCAGCGCCTGTACGCTCTGCCGAGCCTGGCCTGCGCTGGCTTCCAGCAGGTCATAAAACACATCCGTTTTGCCGAAGATTTTTTGGAAGGAGATCATGCGGGGAAAACCCACCGGAATCGAGGGGCGTGGCAGTTAGAGCAAGCGCAGCACTGGCTGTCAAGACAACCAGCGCGATCTCAGGTGACGAAAACGACACAAGCCACTTCCGCAATGCCAAGGCATGAACACAGAAACCCGCCAGCAGCATGGAGCCACTGGCGGGTTACGATTTTAAAGGACTGCGGTTCTGGGGGAGACTAGCTGCTGGCAACAGCGTCGGAGCCACGCTCACCGGTGCGGATGCGGATGGCGTCGAGCACGGCGCTCACGAACACCTTGCCGTCCCCGATTTTCCCGGTGTTGGCGGCCTTCACAATGGCGTCAACCACGGTGTCGGCACGGCTGTCGTCCACGACGACTTCAATCTTCACCTTCGGGAGGAAATCGACGGTGTACTCGCTGCCGCGGTAGATCTCGGTGTGGCCCTTCTGGCGGCCAAATCCTTTGACCTCCACGACGGTCATGCCTTCGACTCCGACTTCGGAGAGGGCCTCTTTAACATCCTCCAGTTTGAACGGTTTGATGATCGCTTCGACTTTTTTCATGGTTAACAGCAATTAGAAGTGTGGTTTCACAAATTGCAACGATCAGAACCGTGGGAAGATGATTTTCCTGGTCCAACCTTTTGCAGAACCGAGTTAAAGCCGGAAGCGTGCCAACTTCTGGCACGATTTCTTCCCTGCCAGAAAAAGCCCGCGCACGTTGGAGAGCCGCGTTGCAAACCGCCGCCCGGTGGCTTACCTCGGCCCATGCTCCGCCCCGCCGCACTCCTGGCATCGACCTTCCTCTGCCTTGCCCTCCACTCTCCCGCCCAGGACGACGCCCCGGTGGAATTGAAGCTGCATTGGGAACCCGGCCAGACCTACCTGCAGGAGTCGGACACCGACACCACGAACTTCCTCACCGCTCTGGGCAAAACCAGCGATCAAAAGCTCAAGCTGCATCAAACCACCAGCATCTCCGTACAAAAGACGCCACAAGGCCAGACCGAGGCCAGGGTGATGATCGAATCGCTGCTCGGCGAGATGACCTATGAGGGCAAAAGCCATGTGTTTGACTCCAAGAACCCCGGCTCCTCCCACCCGGGCCTCCAGCAGATCCTCGGCGGCTCGACGGGCAAAGGTTTCACCCTCGTCTATGATGACAAGGACGCCTTCATCGACGCCAAGGACACCGGCTCCATGGTCACCGGCGGTGTGGAGCCGGACCTGGCCTCCATCGCCAACGCCCGCCAGCTCGCCACGCTGTTCCGCCGCTCGCTCGAAATGGGCCTGCCCAAAATCCCCGTCCGCCCCGGCGACAAATGGATCTCCGACGAAATCGTCCCCTTCCCTCAGGCCGGCACCGTGCAGGTGAAGCTCAACGCCAAGTTCGACGGCATCGTCGATCGCGAAGGCCGCCGCCAGGCCCAGATCGCCTTCGAAGGCACCATGAAATCCCAGCGCGACAAAGACAGCACCGGCAACGACCTCAGCACCGACCGCCTCGTCACTCTCGGCGACGGCTCCAAGGTCAACGGCCACGTCTTCTTCGACCTCGAACGCAAGACCATCTCCCTCGCCGTCTTCTCCGCCACCATCCAGCTCAAGGTCGAGGGCAAACCCATGCCCGTGCGCCAGCAGGTCACGACCCGGCTGGTGTCGATGAAACCGACGGTGGTACCGTGAGCCTCAGTTTCTCATAGCTGCGCTGCCCCAGTTCCAAATCATCACCCGTCGCGATGCGTCGGTGTCGGCTTGCCCGGCCTGAAGTGTTCTTCGTGATCTAGCGTGGCCTGAAGGCCGAAGAAACTGGCCGCGACTTCGTTCAAGCCTGTTTTCACCGACTCAATCAGCGAGGCGGGATCGGCTTCGGCACGCAGATTGACGATCAACTGGCCGCCGGTGCTCGGTTCGTCGAGTTCCATGCCGAGTTCGGCCACGTAGTCGCTACGCACGAGATTGATGCTCGCCAGTTCGCCGGCGATGCCATCGTCAGGGCTGAAGGTCATCTTGAAATGCGCGATCTCGACTCCGGCGAGCTGCAAACGGCCCTGCACGTTCGTGGCGAGTCGTTTCAGGAAATCATTCGCCTCGAACTCATCGTCCGACTTCAGCGTGACAGTCGCATTCAGCCAGCCGAGCAGCGCCTCACCGTCCGCATACACTTCGTAATCCACCGCCATCGGGTTGCGCCGCGCTTGCTCATCCGTCATGAGGCTGGCGAAAAGTTCGTCGAGACCGGTTTCCTGTCGTGGCGAAGCCGTGACGATCTTGGCGAGCGGAAATTCCTTCATCAGAACGGCCCGCAGCTCCTCACGCTGCGTGTCGTCGATGAGATCGCTTTTGCTGATGACGATGATGTCGGCTTCTTCGAGCTGCTTCTTGAAGATGTAGGCCACCTTGGTCGAAAAAGTGCCGCCAGCATCGAGTCCGAACACACGCCGCGCCCGGATCGGGTCCACCAGCACGCTCAGCGGTGCGATGGTGAAGGAATCGCCATACATGCGGCGCAGCGGGTAGGTCACGGTCGCCACGAGGTCGGTGCAGCTCCCCACCGGCTCGGCGATGAAGACATCCGGCTTCGTGCTGCTTGTCAGCTTGCTGGCGGCATCCACCAGCGTGTTGAAGCGGCAGCAGAAGCAGCCGCCGGCGATTTCCTCTGTCGCGTAACCTTGCCCGCGCAAAAGTTTTGTGTCCACGAGTCCGCCCGCTTGATCATTCGTGATGAGGCCCACCTTGAGGCCTTGATCACTCAGATGCTTCGCCAGCCGACCGACGGTCGTCGTTTTACCGGCTCCGAGGAAGCCTCCGATCATGATGTAGCGTGCTTTGGTGGACATGGGGTGGCTTCATTTGCCTGATGTGGCAAACTAACAAGCGCCAGTTGCTCTTCTTGCGCAAAAAAGCCGTGCGGATCTTTGCAACCTGCTGAGTAGCAGTGTCGTGGCCAGGCGAAGGCACTTGGGGGTTTTATTGCCATTCCATGTAACGCCGCCGCCCGCTCGCGTTACAATGCGGGTGAATGACCCCTTTTTCACCAGACTTTCCTGAACCGACCGACGCTGAGCTGGTCGCGGCAGTGCGTGGTGGCGAGGCGGCGGCGTTTGCTTGGCTGGTGCGGCGGCATTTGGCTGCGATTCGGGCGTTTGTGGCGATGAAGCTGCCGGTGGCGCATCTGGCGGATGAGATCACGCATGAGAGTTTTGTTTTTGCGTATCAAAATTTGGCGGAGTTGGCCTCGGCGGGGTCGTTTCGGGCTTGGTTGCGGGCGATCGCGTGGAATCTGGTGCGCAAGGAGCTGCTGCGCTTTGCCCGGGAGCAGGCCAACCTGTCGCGATTGGAGGCGAGTCAGCTCGCGGAGCTTGCCGCAGCGCAGGAGCCGAGTGCGGCGAGTGATGAGGCGATTTTTTTGGGCCATTGAGACTTTCCCGTGGGGTTTTATGTGCCATTGAGGAGGCTTGGAGTTGTGTGCGCGACACCCAGGGATCAGATGCGTCGCTCCGTGCAAGGGGCAGTCCGGCATAACTCGCTGCGCTCGG
>NZ_JBJXFV010000092.1:0-3621 GCF_046154365.1 Prosthecobacter sp. | reverse complement strand
ACTCGATCTGGGGATGGGCCGATCCGAAAGAACAAATCACCGTGGCGGCAAGTTGGGGTGCCTCGGCCACGGCGCAAGCCGATGCAGACGGCGGATGGAAGGTCTTCCTGGATACACCCGCGTTTGGCACGGGGCATTCGCTGAAAATCACCGGCTCGAAAACCATCGAGATCAAAGACGTCGCGATCGGCGAAGTGTGGCTCTGCGCCGGGCAGTCGAACATGGGCTGGTCGGTGGGCAACTCCGCAGAGGCGGAGATGGAGGCGAACGTCAATCTGCCGAACTACCGCATTTTCAAATCCGCCCGCGAGCACTGGCATGAGCCGCTGAAGGAGAAACGTGATCTCCTCGATCAATGGAAGCCCTGCAATCCCGAGTCCGCCGCTGAGACCTCCGTCGTGGCGTATCACTTCGGTAAGAAGCTGCGTCTCGCTCTCAATGTTCCCGTCGGGATCATTCAGCAGGCTTACGCGGGCACGCCGATCGAGGGTTGGATGCCGTGGGACGTCCAGCAGGACATCGCGCAATCAAAGCTGCAGAAGGAAGACATGGATCGCAGCGCCCAGCGGCAAAAGGATGGCAAGGGCGAAAGCCGCGAGCAGGCGCTCCAGCAGTTCGAAAGCGAACTCGCTGACTACAACGCCAAAATCGCCGCAGGCGAGACCATGAAGAACCAGGCGCGGGCACTGCAACCTCCCACGATCACCAAGCCCGCCGACTTGGGGAATCAGTATCCGGCCCACATCTTCAACGGCATGATCAATCCCGTCCGGCCTTATGGCATCAAAGGCGCCATCTGGTATCAGGGCGAGCGCAACTCCAAAACCGCGCCCCAGGCCGTCGCCTATGGCGAACAACTGAAGCGGCTCATCAGCTACTACCGCTCGTCATGGCATGAGCTCTCCGGCGGCAACGTCTCGAAAGAGTTTCCGTTCTTCTTCACGCAGTTGCCCAGTTGGGAGCCGCCGCAAACGCAGCCCGTAGAGGGCTTCGAGGCCACCTGGGCGGTCAACCGCGAGACCATGCGGCTCGTCAGCCAGGAGATGCCGCATACCGGCATGGCCGTTGGCATTGATTGCGGCGACCCCATTGCCCTGCATCCCCAGAACAAGAAGCCCATCGGCATCCGCCACGCCTACCTCGCGCTCAAAGAAGCCTATGGCAAAGACATCGTCCCCTGCGGCCCGCGCTATCTCAGCCAAAAAATCGAAGGCAGAAAAATCACCCTCGAGTTCGACTGCATCGGCAGCGGCATGATGGCCGCCAAGCCGGGCAAGCTGGACGCCTTCGCCATCGCCGGAGCGGACCAGAAATGGCACTGGGCGGACGCCGAGATCGCCGGAAACAAGGTCATCGTTTCCTGCAAAGACGTGCCAACTCCCGTGGCCGTCCGCTACGCCTGGGCGATGAATCCCTCGCAACGCAATCTGCTCTACAACAAGGAAGGTCTTCCCGCCTCACCCTTCCGGACCGACACCTGGCCGCTCTTCGATCCCAACAACCCCGACGTGGGCGTGGAAAAACCCGAAAAGACCGACGAAGCCCGCGACGCCAAGAGGAACTACCAAGACTGGGAACGCCCCCGAATGACGCAGTAATTCACCCACCTCCAATCCTGTTACGGACACCGACGATGAAACTTGCGTTCACTCTCCTCACCGCGTTGCTGCTGATCGCATCGCTCGTTCCGCTCCACGCCGCTGAACCGCCTCTAAACGTGCTTCTGATCACTGCCGATGACCTCGGCTTTGAGGCGATGGATTTCCTAGATGGCAAGGTGCCCGGCGTCACACCGAACCTCAGCAAGCTCGCTGCCGAGGGCCTCAGCTTTCGGCATGGCTACGTCAACAACGCCATTTGTTGTCCGAGCCGCAGCATTATTGCCACAGGACGCTACGGACATAACAGCGGGTTGTTTGGCTTCAACAAGCTCACCAAGCCGATCCCGACGGTGTTTGGCACCTTCCAGAAGGCGGGCTATCTCACCGGCGTTCTTGGCAAGGTGAGTCACTCCACGCCCGATCCTGCATTCAAATGGGATTTCGCCCACGACCAGAATGAACTCGGCGCAGGTCGTAGTCCGACGAAATATCATGGCTTCGCGCAGGAGTTCTTCGCCCGCTGCAAGAAGGAGAACAAACCCTTCTATTTTATGGTCAACTCCCATGACCCGCATCGCCCGTTCTACGATCCCAACGGTCGCAACAAGAACGGGGAGGAAGTGCCGTCGCGGCTCTTCAAGCCAGAGGAGATGGTCATCCCGAGCTATCTCCCTGACCTGCCGAAAGTCCGCGAGGAATACGCGCATTACTTCAACTCCGTCCGCCGCCTCGACGACACCGTGGGTCGCGTCCTCAAGGCGCTCGATGACTCCGGGCTGGCCAGTCGCACGCTGGTCGTCTTCATCACCGATAACGGTTCCGCCTTTCCCTTTGCGTAGGCCAACACCTATCTCGCGAGCAATCGCACGCCGATGTTGTTTCGCTGGCCGGGCGTCATCAAACTCGGCTCGGTGGACAAGTCGCACTTCGTCTCCGAGGTCGATTTCTTCGCGACCTTCATGGACGCCACGAGTCAGCCCATTCCCGAAGGCCTCGACGGGCTCTCGCTGGTCCCGCTGTTCAAAGGCGGCAAGCAGAGCGGACGCGACTACGTCTTCACCCAGATCGACTACACCATCGGCGGCCCGGCCAAGCCGATGCGTTGTGTTCAAGACGCGCACTACGGCTACATCTTCAACGCCTTCTCCGACGGCAAGTTCAAATACAGGAACAACAACGAAGGCCTGACCTTTGCTGCAATGGAGAAAGCCGGAAAAACTGACGCAGCCATCCAAGCTCGCGTGGAAATGTTCCGGCACCGTGTCCCGCAGGAGTTCTATGATCTCGAAAAAGATCCAGGCTGCACGAACAACCTCATTCGAGATCCCAAGCATCAGGCCCTGGTGAAGAAGTATCAGGATCGCCTGCGCCAATGGATGGTCGAAAAGACCGACCACTGCCTGGCGGCCTTCGATGTCCGCGAAGATCCCGCCAAGCTAGCCGAAGCCGTGAAGAACTACCCAGTGCTCGACAAATCCGGCGGCACCGCCACCGAAGCGGGTGAGGAGCCGGACTCAAAGACCACGATGCCTCCCGCAACTGACGAAAAGGCCGCAAAGCGCAAAGCCAACCGAGCAGCGAAGAAGGAAGCGGAAGCGAAGAACGCGAAATAGTGAAACCCAACTTGATACCCGCGATGAGAATCCATCCCGCGCTAAAAGATATCGATCACAAAGTCCTACACCGCACTGGCCGTGCTCAGCGAGTCCTTCTCGAAGAACTGAGTTTAATTGTCTCCTGTCCGCTGGGACCTGAATCATGAACATCGCCCGCCGTTTTTTCCTGAAGCTCTTCCCGCTGCTGGTGTGGCGCGGTCAGTCCCTTCAAGCTACCGAGTCTAAGTCGGAGCGGATTTTCCTCGGGCAAGGAACGATGGCTGGCGAAGTCACCGATTCGACGGCTCTGCTGCAGACGCGGCTGACCTCGGCGGCGCAACTCGATGCCGACGGTGATCTGCTGGGAATCGCGGGCGTGGTTTCTTTTGAATGGAGCACGCGAAAGAAATTCAGCGACGCGCAGC
>NZ_JBJXFV010000118.1:0-11267 GCF_046154365.1 Prosthecobacter sp. | reverse complement strand
AACGAACGCCGAACTGGCCCCTCACCTAACCTTTCGCTTCGCGGCGCTTCGCTAGCCCCGAAGCTCGCCTGTTTGCGTAACACGTTTCTCGCGGGGAGAGGGACCTGAATATCGTGCGCCAGCGTCAGGCTCCCTCTCCCCGGCGAGAGACTTGTTTTGCGTTTGGCTCTCTTTCCGGGGAGAGGGTCGGGGTGAGGGGCCAGATTTGCACCTGGGAATAGGGGCGTCATTATTGCTTAACGGCATTGCGCCTAGCCATGGGCGTTCCTGCACAAAATTCAAGACTCCCCGCCCAGACTCCCCGGATCGACATCAAGCCAACGGTAGAACGCCTTGACCTCAGCGAACGAGTGGGTGCATGGCGGGATGGATTTGCCAGGAGCGTTGAGCATTTGGCCGAAGACCTTGCCACCTGCGGCCTTGTCGGCGGCTTCGATCTGCGTTCGCAGCATCGCGGCAATGGCGCTGACGCTGGCGAGGGTTCCAGACTGGCGGAGGGAGAGGCTGGAAGGAGTCATGCATGGAGCCTACACAGGACATCGTGACGATTCCAAGCAAAGGATGCGGAGATCATGAGCGAGGGAGGTTCATGGCGGTAAAGGCTATGGCAAACACAGTAGCAGCAGGAAGAAGGTGGATGCGCACCTCGGTGCCGGCGAAGGTGAAGATGCGGAAGGACCATTTCATGCTGATGGAGGTTACGCCTTCGGCTGTTTGGATGGATCGTAATAGATGCGCACCTCGGCGTCCTTGATGCCGAGGATTTCCTGCGCACGACGCAAGGCGTTGCGCGTGGCGAGGTTGGGATTCGTGGGGCTGGCAGGGAAGATGTTTTCTTTGCCGACGACTTCCACCAGGCCGGAATCACGCAGCACGCGATAAAGATCCTTCACCACTCCGCTGATGATAAGATCGCGGCCATCGGCGCGCAGCGCGCGCACCAGCTCCTCGATGGCCATTGCGCAGGTGGCATCCAGATGGCGGGCGTTCTTGAGCCGCAGGATGATGATGCGCAGGTTGGGATCGACGCACGAACGCTGAATCTGGGTGCGGAACAGATCGGCGGAGGCGAAGAACAATTCGCCCTCGACATGCACAATCGAGATCGCTGGATGCTGGCGTCCGCCCTGGCGTGCCTCGGTGAGGTGGCCCTCTTCATTGAATTCGTATTCGACGAGCGAGGGGCGGCTGGCTTTGCGCAGATAAAGCACGATGGAAACGCCGATGCCGACGAAAATGGCGACGTGCAGCGGCAGCATCAGCGTGGCGATCAGCGTGATGACAAACACGAGGGCATCCGAACGCGTAGATTTGACGGAGATGGTGATGTGCCGCCGGTTGAACAGTGACACCGCCACGCACACGACCAGCGTGGCCAGTGCTGAACGCGGGATGTAAGCCACCGCGCCTCCGAGCGTCAGCGCGCCGATGAGGCAGCACAGGCCGTTCCACATGCTGGCAAAGCCGGTGCGCGCCCCTGAGGCGTAATTCAAAGCAGAGCGTGTCAGCGAGCACGAGGCCGGCATGCCACTGAGGTAGGCGCAGGCCAAGTTCGCGGCACCGAGCGCCAGCATGTCCTGGTTCGGGTCCACGCGTTGATTGGAACGACTCGCGAGTGTTTTGGACATGGCGCTGTTTTCCAAAGTGGCGAGAAAGGCGATCGCGAGCGCGAGGCCGAACAGGCGGCTGAAGTCGGGCAGCGTGCTGCTGGAGATGAAATCGGGGAAGGGCGGCAGCAGTTCGCTCCAACTGAAGGTGGCATCGCTGAAGGTCGGCACAGGATGGCCGAACGCTCCTGGAATGAGTGCGAGCAGCGACACCGCGATGAGCGTGGTGGCAAACGCCGGCCAGCGTGGCAGCCAGCGCTTCATGCTGAGGTAACCAGCGAGCGTCAGCACTGAAAAAACAATGCTCAGCCACTCGACGTGACCCAGATGCGTGAGAATGCGCTGAACGTGTCCTGGAAACGTGATGATAAGACGTCCGCTGGAATGCAGCGACTCGGCCGGAATGCCCAGTAGCACCGGGAGCTGGTTCACCGTGATGAGCATGGACGCCCCGGTGACGTAGGCGACGACGACGGTGCGGCTGATGAACTGCGTGAGGTCCGCCACGCGCAGAAACGCGCCCGCAATGAGCAGCGCCGCCGTCAGGAACACCAGCAGCGGCATCATGCCCAGGCGGTCGAGCTGCGGATTCGCCGCGAAGTAGGAGAACACCATGAACGCCGTCGCATTCGTCGGCCCAAAGACGGTGTGCCGCGAAGAAGACAGCAGCGGCCCGACCAGTGCGGCGATGGCCGAGCAGGTGATGCCGTATTGCAGCGGCAGCCCGGCAATGAGTGCGTAAGCCATGCCCTGCGGGATGCTGAGCAGCGCAGAGGTAACGCCTGCTCGTAGATCGGCGATGAAGCTGCGCCTGCCATACCCAAGCAGCGACCGCCGTAGCGGAAACGGATCGAGCGCACTTTCGACGACGACCGTTTGCAGCATGACCTGCCCATGACGTGTGAGGTCACGCAGACGCTGAAACCAGGCTCGTAGGTGCGGCAACAAGAGAAACTCCTCGGAAAACGATGCGCCCATGCTAGACGCGGCAGTGTGGTTCACAAGTTTTGCCACGCGCAGATTTGCCGCAGAGAGGCAAAGAGGCGGAGGGTGCAAAGATTTCATTCCTCTGCCATCTCTGCTCCTCCGCCCCTCTGCGGTAAAAATCAGCATGCCACAGAGCTGACGTTTGCCGCTGGACTCAGTTCATCTCGATACGCACACTCCGCCCATGCCTGAAACCGATGACGCAGCGATTCCCGAGTTGGTCGAGCACCCCATCGGCCCGGAACTCGATCTGCACACCTTCCGGCCCGATGAAATCAGCAGCCTGCTGCCCGAATACTTCGCCGAGTGCCGTCAACGCGGCATCCTTCGTGTCCGCATCATCCACGGCAAAGGCAGCGGCACGTTGAGAACGGGCGTGCATCACCTGCTCGCGACGCTGCCGGAAGTTCAGCAATGGATCTGGCCTGCGGATGAAACCAGCGGCTCCTGGGGCGCGACGTGGGTGGTGTTGAAGGAGTCGAATTGAAAACGCCGTGGCGAGATCGGTGACGGTGCCACCCACGAAATTGCGGCTTGGAAAGGCGGCTCCGGTGGTTAAAATTCCGACTGGCTGGGTGATGGCATCTACTTCTGGGAAAACGATGCCGAGCGTGCTGCCCACTGGGCAAGATCGGTGCTGGGGTATTTCCGGGTGAAAGGGGCGGCGGTGAGCACCAGCAACGCGACGCAGGGTTAATCGCGGCACGACTGCGGTTGTCGGCGATTTCGTGAGCGCTCGGGAAAAAGCCGTCGTTGGCAGGCGTTTGCACTCCCACATGCATCCCACACGCCTTCTTATCGTGTCGCTTTTCGCGACGAGTTCCTTGGCCTCAGCCGAAACCACCACACTTCCTTCCGGCTGGCATCAATTCCGCGGGCCAAACCGCGATGGCATCTCAGCGGAGACCGGTTTGATGAAAACATGGCCGGTGGAAGGTCCGAAGCTGCTGTGGGAGATCAAGGGCGCGGGTGGCGGCATGGGATCGGTGACGGTGGGGAAGGGGCGCGTGTTTGTGGTGGGCAATCGCAAGGAAGGCGTGTCGCTCACCGCATTCGATCTGGCGACGCAGCAGGAAGTGTGGAGCACGGTGATCAGCGACAAGCGCGACCAGCCGAATGGCGCGCCGACGTTTGATGGCGAACGGCTGTATGCCGTGAGCAAAGACGGCGTCCTGGCCTGTTGTGATGTCGAAAGCGGTGAATTGCTGTGGCGGAAGAGCTACACAGCCGATCTTGGCGGTCTGATCATGAGCGGCTGGGGCTTCAGCGAGTCACCGCTCGTCGATGGCGATCTCATAATTGGCGTGCCGGGCGGCAATGAGAGCATCGTGGCTGCGATGGACAAGAAAACGGGCGCAGTGAAGTGGAAATCATCGCTTCCAGCCGATGTGGGCACACGCGGCAAAGATGGCGCGGGTTACACGGGCGTGGTGATCTCAAATGGCGGTGGCGTGAAGCAATACATCACGCTGGTGGGCCGCGGACTGGTCAGCGTGCGTGCCAGTGATGGCAAAACGCTCTGGACTTACAACGCGGTGGCCAATGGCACGGCGAACATCCCGACGCCGCTGGTGTGGGACGATTATGTGTTCACGTCGTCCGGCTACGGCACGGGTGCGGCGCTGCTCCAGCTCAAGAAAGACGGCGATGGAGTGTCTATGGAAGAGAAATACTTCCTCAAAGCGGCCACCTTCCAAAACCACCACGGTGGCATGGTGCGCATCGGCGACTACATTTACGCCGGCAGCGGTCACAACAATGGCATCCCGGTGTGTCTCGAATGGAAAACCGGCAAAGTCGTGTGGGAGCAGAGCGAGCGTCCTGGTCGTGAAAGCGCCGCAGTGATCAGTGCGGAGGGCCAGCTCTATTTCCGCTGGCAGGACGGCACGATGGGCCTCATGGAGGCCTCACCGAGCGGCTACAAGCTGCAAGGCACCTTCAAACTGCCCGCTGTGAAAGGCCCAAGCTGGCCGCATCCGAGCATCCACGAGAAAAAGCTGCTCATTCGCGCCCAGGACCAGATCTTCTGCTACGACCTGGCGGCGCAGTGACGGAGATCAGTCGTTCTTCTGCTTTTTTCTCTCGTTCCCCTTCGGCTTGCCGCCGTTGGGGCTGAGGCGTTTCCACCAGTCGGGGCCTTCGGCGTCGATGGTGGCGTTGTGCTGGATGAGCTGCGTTTTGAGGGCGGTGAAGCGTTCGGTTTCCTTGTCTTTGAGGTCGGAGGTCTCTTTGGGGTCCGATTTGAGGTTGTAGAGTTCGAACTCGGTCAGCTCGGCATTGGCGAGGATTTTCCAGTCACCGACGCGCATGGCGATTTTCATGTTCGGGGCCATGTGGAGACGCCAGAAGAGCGGTTGGGGCCGTTCGAGCTTCGTGGCGGTGCCGTTGAGGGCGGGGAGGGCGTTGACGCCATCAAGGGTACGACCAGCGGGCGCTTTGACGCCGGCGATGCCGAGCATGGTGGGAAAAATGTCGCTGCCGATGACGGGAACGTCGCAGGTGGTGGCCGGTTTGATGTTTCCAGGCCAGCGGGCGAGGCCGGGGACGCGGATGCCGCCTTCATGCATGTCGCGTTTGCGACCACGCAGGCCGCCGCTGCTGCCGCGTCCGGGGGATTTGATGCCGTCGCCTTCGGGGCCGTTGTCGGAGGTGAAGAAGACGAAGGTGTTGTCGGTGAGTTTTTGCTCGTCGAGTGACTGCATGAGCATGCCGAAAGCGTGATCCATCTGGGTGACGTTGGCGTGATGCTCGCGCTGGACGTCGTCGGTGAGATCGGGGTAGAGCGCTTTGAACTTGGGGTCGGATTTGATCGGGTAATGCGGCTCGTGGGTCCAGACGGCCAGGAAGAAGGGCTTGGAGGCATCGCGCTTGTCTTTCAGCCAGGTGATGGCCTCACCGACGACGAGCGGTGCGGAGTAGCCTTGCATTTGGCCGACCGGTTGGCCGTTGCGGGCGAAATTGTTGGGGTTCTCGTGCGTGGGGCCGGCGTTGTTTTGCGTGGCCATCCACCAATCGTAGCCGTGGTCGTTCGGCTGCGGCTGCGCGGGGTTGTTGAAGAGGCCGTTGAGGTGCCATTTGCCGCTGTGGCAGGTGGTGTAGCCCGCGCCTTTGAGCAATTCGGGCAATGTGTTTTCACTCGTGCGCAGATGCACCTCCGCGCCTTCGGCGATCCAGGTGTACACGCCGTTGCGATGCGGTGTGCGGCCGGTGAGCAGCGCGGAACGCGATGGACTGCACACGGCGCTGCCGGAGTAGCATTGCGTGAGTCGCACGCCTTGTTGCGCGAAGGCGTCGAGGTTGGGCGATTTGATGATGGGATGGCCAAAGCAGCCGAGATCGCCGTAACCGAGGTCGTCGGCGAGAAAGAGGATCAGATTCGGCTGCGCCGAGAATGACGAATGCAGAATGGCGAAAGACGAAAGGATGGTGAGCAGGAGGCGCATGGTGGTGGTTGGAACGACGGGCGGAGAGGCGATCCTTCCTCGTCATGGAGACGATTTGAGTCTTTGGAGTGCCTTGGCGAGCGATTCGCGGGTTCGTTCATCTTTTTCGGCGGCCAGATGCTTTTCGAGGATGGGGACATGCTTCCTTGCGCCCATCGACTTTTCAAAGGCCTCGGCGGCTTCCCGGCGGACCCACTCGTCTTCGTCGGAGAGGCCTTTCAGAGCGGCGGCGAGAGCTTCATCTGGCGGCAGGCAATCCAGCCAGGAAAGATAAGCCGACCAACGCACCGCACTGTGCGGATGTGCGATGCCTTCGCGGACGAAAGGCAGTCGTTTCTCTTTGGGATCGATCTGGCAGAGCAAATTATGAAAATCGCCGAGAGGAGACGAGTGCAGGTATTTGTCCTTCATGGCTTCTGGTTTCGCGGCTTCATCCAGAACGAAACGCAGACGTTTTGTCACGAGTTCCTGCGTGCCCGGAGGATTCAAGTCACCCATGAGGATGGACGCTTGGTTCACGCCCACATCTTTGTCGAGAAAGCGGCTGGCGATGAGAGGGCCTAGGGCTGGTTCTTTCCAGTCTGCGTCGTCGATCAGCGCACGAGCGACCTGGCACCATTGATTCCACTGAGAGGCCGGACAGGATTTCAGCCCGGCAAGGCAGGATTCCTTCAACTGGGCGATCTCGGCCTTCGTGGCCTTGTGTTCGTCATCGTCCACGAGTTTCAGCGCCCAGCGCAGCGTGCCGGGAGTGGGTGGGATTTCCTCGATTACACGCCAGCGTTTGGAGAGCGTGCGAAAATGACCGCCGGGAAGCGAAATGCGCGTCGTGGTGAGCCATTCCTGGTCTTCATCGGAGTACTTGTAGATGAGGGTGTCTTTCTTGCGCGAAGCGGGCTGGCCGAGCAGAGCGATGACTTCATTCTCACCCATTCCCGGAACCAACCATCCGGCGGGGTCGCGGTCCGTGGCGTGTTTTTGAAACGCAGCAGCCCATTCTGCGGCGGATTTGGTCCCGGCATTTTTCAGCGTGACGCTTTCAGTCAGGCGCAGGTAGCTGTCTTGCGACATGGGGATGTGGGTCCATTCAAAGACTTGGAGCAACACGCTTTGGCCGAGCACTTGCATCTTCTTGAGCTGGCCGTCCTCCAGCAAGTCGTAGGCCCGCAGGCAGCCTTGATCGGGGACATAGACGCGCAAGGCCACCGCACCGCAAAGACAGATGCCCTCGTCGAGCCAGGGCTCGTCCTGGAGCATGATGACGGCCCAGGTGGCCGCGTCGGAGCCGATGGTGTAGTAGCGGCTGGATTTTCGGTTCACACTGCCGACCGGGCCGCCATACACGCGGGTGCCGAGCGGTGCGCGCTTGTCAGCGGTCTTCACGGTGATGCCCGGATGGTCGGGATAGGCAAAGCGCACGCGGTCATCCTCGAAGACGTTCCATTTCGCGATGGTTTTCATCTGGAACAGCCTGCCGAGGTCGGAGTCCTTTTTGACACCGGTTTCTTCAAAGACGGTGGACCCGAGCGGGGATTCGTCGTCCGGCTTCTGCCCGCTCTCGATGAGGAGATAGCGCTCACGCGGCACTGGCGGGTCGGCGGCCATTGAGGCGATGGTGGCTGCGAGGAAACCACTGAGGATGGCTGTATGATTGAGGCACATGCCGATGGATCATAGCAAACCGGGCGGCTGGATGTCCACATTTCAATGGGGCAATTGCCGGAAGCTGGCGAAACTCGCGGTTGGCGTGCGGCGTTCTTTGTGAGAGCATCCGCCCGCTTTTCCCCACATGAAGACACAAACCGCCTTGTTGTTGATCGCCACCGCTTTGACCGCGCATGGAGGCGAATTGTCGAAACCCATCGAGATGCTGCGTGCGGTGCAGAAAGAGGGGCAGGGGAACGAGGCTGCTGGCAAGGCCTGGCAGGAGATCGTGAAGGGGGATGCGGCGAATCTGCCGGAGGT
Organism: Prosthecobacter sp.; assembly: GCF_046154365.1. Lineage (GTDB taxonomy): Bacteria > Verrucomicrobiota > Verrucomicrobiia > Verrucomicrobiales > Verrucomicrobiaceae > Prosthecobacter. Next base: position 3,265 of record NZ_JBJXFV010000118.1, on the reverse strand, counting down.
GCTGAAGGGCATGAACGGGGCGAATGCGCTGGCGGAGAACTGGTTGCGGGCGGCGGTGGGCGTGATCGCGGATGAGGCGCTGAAGGCGAAGAAGCTGCCGGTGGAGGCGCTGGTGGCGTTTTTGAAGGACACGGCGAACAGCCCGGGATCACGGGTGGTGGCGTTTGACCTGATCCAGCGTGCGGAGGCGAAGCTGGTGGAGGATTTGACGCCGACACTGCTAGAAGACCCGAGTTCGGACCTGCGGCGGCATCCGGTGGCGAAGCTGATCGAGGCGGGGAATGCGGCGCTGGAGAAGCAGGACAAGGAGAAGGCGATTGTGGCCTTCGGGAAGGGCCTAAGCGGGGCGCGGGATGAGGATCAGATCAAGGAGTTGACGAAAAAGCTGCGCGAGCTGGGCCAAAAGGTGGATTTGCCGAAGCATTTCGGCTTTTTGATGAACTGGAAGCTGATCGCGGCCTTCAGCAATGCGGATCGCGGTGGTTTTGACACCGTGTTTCCGCCGGAAAAGGAGCTGAAGTTTGATGCGAGCTATGAAGGGAAGATCAAGCCGGCCAAATGGCTGGATTTCACGAGTGCGGATGAGTACGGGAAGATCGACTTCAACAAGCCCTTCGGCATGGAGAAGAGCGTGGTGGGTTATGCGGCGACGGATTTTTTCAGCACCGAGGATCGCGCGGCGGAGATCCGCATCGGCTGCAAGAACGGCTGGAAGGTGTGGCTGAACGGCGAGCTGCTCTTTGCGCGGGATGAGTATCACCGTGGGGCGAAGCTGGATCAGTACAAGCTGCCGTGTCAGCTCAAGCAGGGGAAGAACACGCTGCTGGTGAAGTGCTGCCAGAATGAGCAGACGGAGCAGTGGACGGTGGAGTGGGAATTCCAACTGCGCGTGTGCGATGCGACGGGGACGGCGATTCTGGCAGCGAAGTAACCTTTGAATTCGATGATGAGCATGAAAACGATTTCCATATGTGCGGTGATGTGTTTGACGGTAGGTTTGGTGCGTGCGGACTGGCTGCAATTTCGCGGGCCAAATGCGACGGCGGTTTCTACTGAGGCAAAGGTGCCTGCGGAGGAGTTGAAGATCGCGTGGACGGCGGAATTGCCGGGACGCGGGCTGTCGGCACCGATTGTGGTCGGCGACAAGGTCTTCGTGACGTGCTCCAGCGGGCCGGGGCAGGAGACGCTGCATGTGTTCTGTTTCAACGCGAAGGATGGGTCGAAGAAATGGGAGCGTGCGATGCGGGCGACGGGGCGCACGATGTCGCACAACAAGACCTGCGTGGCGGCGAACACGCCGTGCAGCGATGGGGATCGGGTGTTTGCGCTGTTTTCGTCGAATGACCTCTTCGCCTTCGATCTCGACGGCAACCTGCTGTGGTTGCGCGGGCTGACGCTTGATTATCCGAACGCGAGCAACAGCCTCGGCATGGCGCAGTCGCCGGTGGTGCTGAATGGGACGCTGGTGGTGCAAAGTGAGAATGACAGCGAGTCCTTTGCAGCGGGACTGGATGTGGCCACAGGACGCAATCTGTGGAAGCTGGATCGTCCAAAGGCGGCGAACTGGTCGAGCGCGACGCTGTGGAAGGGCGCGGTGGCTTTGCAGTCGAGCAAGGGCATCCTGGCCGTGGAGTCGGCGACGGGAAAGACCGTGTGGAACTACACAGACGGTGCGAGCACGACTCCCTCCAGCGTGGTGACTGGCGAGGTGCTGTATGCGGTGTCACACGGCATCACCGCGCTGGCGCCGGAGAAAGGCGCGGTGACGCAGCTCTGGCGCAATGAGAAGCTGAACCCCGGCACGGCCAGTCCGCTGGTACTGGGCGAGCACCTTTACGTCGTGAACGGTGCGGGGGTGTTGATCAAGGCGAGTCTGAAGAATGGCGATGAGTTGTGGAAGCTGCGATTGAAGGGGCCATTCAGCGGATCGCCGGTGGCGGCGGGCAAGCGTATCTTCATCGTGAATGAGCGCGGCATTTTCCAAACCATTGATCCCGAGGCACCTGAAGGCAAGGTGACGCAGGAGATCGAGCTGAAGGAGACCGTTTTGACGACGCCGGCGATCTCCGACGGTGCGATCTATGTGCGCAGTGACACGAAGCTCTGGAAGCTGCAATGATGCCGACAACCGACGATCCCGCGCAGGAGCCCGAAGAACTGGATGTTTCGACCGACGTCGAGGTGGAGCAGGAGACGTCTCGTGCTTTAAGCAAAGAAACACGCCAGGTGCTCCTGGCGGTGCTGCTGGTGGCCGCGTTCATGGCGCTGGCGCATTTCACACCATTGAAGGCCTGGATTACGAACGTGCAGGCTTGGAAGGGCCTTGTGCGTGACTTTGGATGGGGCGCGCATGCGGTGTTTGTGGCGGCTTGTGCCCTGGTCGTGATGCTGGGAGTGCCGCGATTGCCGCTGTGCGCTGCCGCGGGGCTGATTTTCGGCTTTGGCGAGGGCCTGGGGCTGTCGCTGGTTGGATCGACGCTGGGATCGTATGGAGCGTTTGTGTTGTCGCGACATGGATTCCGACGCGCGGCCGAATCTCGTGCGGAGAAGTGGCCGTGGCTGAAAAAGTTGCTCAAGAAGCCTTCGATCATGCGCGTGTTCTGGGTGCGGCAGTTGATGGTGCCCGGTCTGGTGTTGAATGTGTTGCTGGGCATGACGCCCGTGCGCCACAGCCGGTTTCTTCTGGGTACTCTACTGGGGTACATGCCGTTGAATGTGGCGTTCAGTCTGGTGGGGAGCGGTTTGGGCAAAGGGAGTCTCGCGCATACACTCATGCAGTTGTTGGCAGCGATGGCGGTGATCAACATCGCTGCGTGGCTGGTGTATCGAATGATGAAGAAGCAGCGTGGCGCGTGATCATTCGTGCTCGGATGATGGTTGAACATGAAGTGTTGCCTCATCAGTTCATTTAACCATCATATGCCGTGTCGAACACACGAAGCAGCGATCGCATCACGACCGGTGACGCTGCAGGCCTTGTATATTAAGGGTTGCAGCCGCAACGAAGCATTTTCATTGAATGTGCAGGCATAGGCTTCACCGCAAAGATTTAGGCAGATGTCAACTCACTGAGGGAGCTAAAATTGAAAAAGTTTCACGATGAGTTGCGGCTTTCGAACAAAAAACTTCAAAATGATATTGCACGGTCTCCGAGTTGTACTAGTCTGCCAATCCGCTAGCGAAAAACAGCGGCTGAGACAAGGAAGCGCGAGACGCAAAAAGCGGCTCGCATTTCCCGAAAATCAGAAACGATCTTTCAGAAAAC
>NZ_JBJXFV010000075.1:0-13020 GCF_046154365.1 Prosthecobacter sp. | reverse complement strand
TGGACGCAGTGGATCTTCCTCAAGCTCTACAACGCCTATGTGAACGACGAGGGCAAAGCCCGCCCCATCGCCGAACTCGAAGCCCAGGGCCTGAGCCGCGAGGAGATCGATGCGAAACGTCTCGCCTACATCTCATCCGCACCCGTGAACTGGTGCCCGGAACTCGGCACCGTGCTGGCGAATGAAGAAGTCGTGGATGGCAAAAGCGAAGTCGGCGGGTTCCCCGTCGAGCGCCGCCCCATGCGCCAGTGGATGCTGCGCATCACCGCCTTCGCGCAGCGTTTGATCGACGAACTCAACGGCCTCGACTGGCCGGAAGGCATCCGCATGCTGCAACGCAACTGGATTGGCCGCAGTGAAGGTGCGGAAGTGAAGTTCAAAGTGCTCAGTGCTCAGTGCTCAGTCACTGAGAACTCGGCACTGCTGCGAAGCCGCGAAGCGAACACTGAGCACTTCATCACCGTCTTCACCACACGGCCCGACACGCTGTTTGGAGCCACTTACATGGTGCTCGCGCCGGAACATCGCCTCGTGGATGAAATCGTCACCGAGGAACAGCTCGCCGCCGTCGAGGAGTATCGCGAGAAGACCGCCCGCAAGAGCGATCTGGAGCGCACCGAACTCGCCAAGGAGAAATCCGGCGTATTCACCGGCGCTTACGCCATCAATCCGGTCAATGAGGAGAAGATCCCGATCTGGATCGCCGATTACGTGCTCCAAGGCTACGGCACCGGAGCCATCATGGCCGTGCCAGGGCATGATGAGCGTGACTTTGAGTTCGCAAAGAAGTTCAAACTGCCGATCAAGCAGGTCGTGCAGCCACCAGAGGGCAAAGATTGGCAAGGTTTCACCGACAATGGCATCGTGGTGAACTCTGGCTTCCTTGACGGACTGCCAACACCGGAAGCGAAGAAGAAGATCGCGTCCTGGCTCGAAGAAAAAGGCCTCGGCAAAGGCACGGTGAACTTCAAGCTGCGTGACTGGCTCTTCAGCCGTCAGCGCTACTGGGGTGAGCCGTTCCCGATTGTTTGGGAAGACGGCAAGCATCGCTGCATTCCTGAAAGCGAGCTGCCGCTGCTGCCGCCGACGCTGGAAGACTTCAAACCGACCGGCACGCCCGAGCCGCCGCTATCGAAGGCCACGGATTGGGTGCGCTACTCCGACACCGCGACGCGTGAACTCAACACGATGCCGCAGTGGGCCGGTTCGTGCTGGTATTACCTGCGTTACTGCGATGCGACGAACAGCGAGCGTTTTGTCGGTGAGGAAGCCGAGAGGTATTGGATGACGGGCAAGTGCTCATTGCTTAGTGCTCAGTGCTCAGACTCTGAGAAACTGAGCACTCCACCACTGAGCACTGAGCACTCTGCCCCGAAACCCGGTGGCGTGGACTTATACGTCGGCGGCACCGAGCACGCCGTGCTGCACCTGCTTTACGCACGCTTCTGGCACAAGGTGCTCTTCGACCTCGGCTACGTCAGCACGCCGGAGCCGTTCCAGCGTCTGGTGAATCAAGGCCTGATCATGGGCGAGGATGGCCAGAAGATGTCGAAGTCACGCGGCAACGTGGTGAATCCCGACGATGTCGTGGCCGAGTATGGCGCCGATGCGCTGCGCCTGTATGAGATGTTCATGGGGCCGCTGGAGCAGGTGAAGCCGTGGAGCATGAAGGGTGTCGAGGGCGTGTATCGCTTCCTCGCCCGCGTGTGGCGTCTGGTCATGGAAGTGGATGACGAAGGCGTGTGGAGCGTGTCATCGGCCCTGCAAGACGTGCCTGCGAATAAGCAGCTCACCAAAGCGCTGCATGAAACCATCAAGAAGGCCGGAGAAGACATCGAGAAGCTCAGCTTCAACACCGCGATCAGTCAGATGATGGTTTGCACGAATGCTTTCACCGGCGCGGAAGTGAAGCCCGCATCGGCCATCGTCACCTTCCTGAAAGTGCTCAGCCCCTTCGCGCCGCATGTGGCCGACGAACTCAACGCCCGCATCGCCAGCAAGTTCCCCAATCTTGCCGTGAACGGCCTGCTCAGTGACGCCACCTGGCCGACCTACGATCCTGCTGCGCTCATCGAAGACGAAGTCGAAGTCGTCTTCCAGGTCAACGGCAAGCTCCGCGACAAAGCCCGCGTGCCGATCCAGGCCACGAAGGAGGAGATCGAAAAAATCGCCCTCGCCAGCGCCCGCGTGCAGGAATTCATGGAGGGCAAGCCGCCGAAGAAAATCATCGTCGTGCCGGGAAAGCTGGTGAACATTGTGGTGTGAGACATTGCGATGGGCTTGGGCGGTTTGGGTGCTGGTGAACCGGTAGAACCGACCCGCCTGCATCGCTGCTGCGAAGCACTGCGGCAGGGGACGAGTTCGAGGACGAGGACGAGGAGATTTAGGCGATGATTTCCTTCACCACATGGCCGTGAACGTCGGTGAGACGGAAGTCGCGGCCGGCGTGGCGGAAGGTGAGTTTTTCGTGATCGAGGCCGAGTTGGTGCAGGATGGTGGCATGCAGGTCGTGCATGTGGACTTTGCCATCGACGGCCATGTGGCCGATGTCGTCGGTGACGCCGTGGGCGAAGCCGGATTTGAAGCCGCCACCGGCGACCCAGACGGTGAAGCCGAGCGGGTTGTGATCGCGACCGGTGCCGTTTTTCTCGGCGTAGGGCGTGCGACCAAATTCACCGCCCCACCAGACGATGGTGTCTTCGAGGAGGCCGCGTTGTTTGAGATCGGCTAGGAGTCCGGCGATGGGTTTATCGACGGCGGCGGCGTGGTCGCCGTGTTTCGGTAGATTGGAGTGCTGATCCCACGCGGGGTTGTTGGAGTTGTCGCCGTAATTGACCTGGATGTAGCGCACGTCCTGCTCGACGAGGCGGCGGGCCATGAGGCACTGGCGGCCGAAGTTGTCGGTGGGCTTTTCGTTGATGCCGTAGAGTTTGAGCGTGGCCTCGGACTCGCCGCTGATGTCCATGGCATCCGGGGCCTTGTTTTGCATGCGGGCGGCGAGTTCGTAGCTGCGGATGACGGCGTCGATCTCGGTGTCGCCGGGCATGGAGCGGGCGGCTTGCTCGGCGTTGAGGGAACTGAGCAGGCCGAACTGCTTGCGCTGCTGCTCGGGCGTCCAGATCGTGTTGGTGATGTTCTTGATCGTCGATTCCTTCGCGGGCATGCCGCTACGACCGACGGGCGTGCCTTGGAACACGGCGGGGAGGAAGGCGTTGCCGTAATTGCGCGGGCCACCGTTGCCGAGGCTGGGGCTGATGGTGACGAAGCCGGGGAGGTTTTCGTTTTCTGCGCCAAGGCCATACATGACCCAGGCCCCCATGCTCGGGCGAATGAAACTGGTGGTGCCGGTGTGTAGGAACAGCGTGGCGGGGCCGTGGGCGACGCCTTCGGTGTGCATGCCGTGCAGGAAGCACAGGTCATCGACATGCTGGTTGATGTGCGGGAAGAGATTCGAGGCCCAGCGGCCGGTTTCACCGTGCTGTTTGAAGTCCCAGAGCGGCTTCATCACGCGCTGAAGCGCACCTTTGCCGGTGCGAGCGACGGAGCGGGAATCGGCCACCTCGATGATCTTGCCGTCGTCTTTGAAGAGACGCGGCTTGTAGTCGTAGGAGTCCACATGGCTGACGCCGCCCTGCATGAAGAGGAAGATGACGCGTTTCGCCTTCGGGGCGTGGTGCGCTCGTTTGATGGCGAGTGGGTTTGCCAGCGCGGCCTGACTTTGCGCCATGGCCTGCCAGGCGAGGTAGCCGAAGCCACAGCCGGTGGTTTGCAGGAAATCGCGTCGGGTGGAAAGCATGAGGAGTGAACGCGGGAGGGTCGGTGGTTTTGCGGTGGGAGGCAAAAAAAGTCCCATGCGACCGGATGGGAGGCATGGGACGGAGGGGGGGATGAGCGTGGTGTTTACTTGAGCATGTCGGCCACAAAGGAACGCTCATCGGTGAGTTCCTTGTTGGTGGCGGCGATCTTCGATTTGGCGAAGTCGTCCATGGTGTAGTCGGTGATGACTTCGTAGCTGCCTGGGGTCGTGGTGCGCACGGGCATGCCGGCCCAGACTTCAGGATCGAAGCCGTAGAGGCCGTTGCTTTTCACGGCGACGGAATGAATCGCACCGGGAGTGACGAGGGAGCGGACGTGATCGACGAGGGCGTTCGCAGCCGAAGCGGCGGACGAAGCGCCACGGGCGGCGATGATGGCGGCGCCGCGTTTGCCGACGGTTTCGAGGAAGGGGCCTTCGAGCCAGGCTTGGTCGTTGATGACGGCTGTCGCAGCTTTGCCGCCGATGATGGCGTGCGCAAAGGCGGGGAACATCGTGGGGCTGTGATTGCCGTAGATGAAGATGTTTTCGACGGTGGTGAGGTCCACGCCGGCTTTTTGCGCGAGCTGGGATTGCGCGCGGTTTTGATCAAGGCGCACCATGGCGGTGAAGCGGTCCGGGGTGAGGCGCTTGGCCTGCGAGGCGGCGATCATGCAGTTCGTGTTGGCTGGATTGCCGACAACCGCCACGCGGCAATCGTCTGCGGCCACGGCGTCGATGATTTTGCCCTGCTCGATGAAAATTTTGCCGTTGTCCTTGAGCAGATCGGCACGCTCCATGCCGGGGCCACGCGGCTTGGCACCGACGAGGAGGCACCAGTTGGCGTCCTTAAAGCCGATGGCGGGATCGCTGGTCTGCACGATGCCCTTGAGCAGCGGGAAGGCGCAGTCGTCGAGTTCCATGGCGACGCCGGCGAGGGCGGCCAGCGGCTTTTCAAACGGCGCTTCGATGAGCTGGAGGATCACCGGCTGATCGGGACCAAACATGGCACCGGAGGCGATGCGGAACAGGAGGGCGTAACCGATTTGACCGGCGGCACCGGTGACTGCGACTTTGATGGGGGCTTTGGACATGAAGGGGAGGGGATGAGGCGGGCATCAGAGCAAGATGCGGCAGCGGGGCAACTGCCGGGCTGTGATTCGTGGCAGAAAATGCTTGGGCGCTGGGCTGAGTCCTGTTATAAACCTGATTTCCCAAAAATCCTTGATGCTCCCGCAGCTTTCCCAACAACGTCCCGAAGCCAAGTCCCTGCGCCGCCTGACCCACACCGGCGTGCTGGTGTGCCTGATGTACAGCCTTGGTGTCATGGCGGTTGCTTTGGCTCAGCCTGCATCCGTGGCATCGCTGGCCCAGGCCGAGGCGAATCGTCGTGCCGTGCAGGTCAACAAGGCGGGCGAGCAGATCGAACGTGGTTATCAGTTGATCGACGAACGGAAGGCTGAAGAGGCGCTGGCGGTGTTTGCCGCTGCCTACGAAGCGCTGCCGAACATTCCGTTGGCTCAAGAACACCGCTTTGCGGCTCGCAACGGCTATGTGGTGGCGGGTTGCCTGCACGCGCAGGAATTGGCGGCCAAGGGTGATATTGCTGAAGCTAACAAGCTGCTGGACAAACTGCTGTCACCGGAGGTCGCACCCAAAGATGCGCGAGTGCTGGCGCTGCAGAAGCGGTTGAGTGATCCAGATCGCTTTCCACCAGCACTGACGCCCCAGCATGTGGATAATGTGGGGGCGGTGAAGACTCTCTTGCTCAAAGCAAACTCGTTCATTGAAATTGGCGACCCAGACAAAGCCATCGCGACGTATCAGGACGTTTTACGCATTGATCCCAACAACAGTGCCGCGCGGCGGGGCATGGAGCGGGCGGAGCAGGAGAAGCAACGCTACTACAAGGCGGCCTACGATCACCAGCGCTCTAAAATGCTGAGTGCGGTGGACCAGACGTGGGAAGATCCGGTGCCGCTGCCGGAACAGGATGTCAGCGCCATGTTTGGGGCTGCACAGAAGCAAGGCTATGCGCAGAGCGGCCGGGAGACCATCACCCAGAGGCTGCGCACGCTGATCTTCCCGAAGGTGGAGTTTTCTGGAGCGACGCTGGATGAAGTGGCCGAGTTGTTGCGCGTTCGCAGCCGCGATCTTGATCCGCAGGGTAAGGGTGTGAGTTTTGTTCTCAGTGTGCCGCCCGAGGCGCGGAACAAGCCGGTCAGCCTCAATCTTTTCAATGTGCCCATGGAGGAGGTGCTGCGCTACGTGAGCGAAATGTGCGGGGTCACTTACCGGGTGGATGACCATGCCGTGATCTTTATTTCTCTCAGCGAGCGGGATGGCACCATCATCTCGCGCTCGTTCCGGGTGCCGCCTGATTTTATTCAGAACGCCCCGGCTGGTGACCCGGCGGCCGCCGCGCCTGCGGATCCCTTTGCCGCGCAGACTCCTGCAGGTGGAGGGCTGACCATCCGCCGCATGGGGGCCAAAGAGTTTCTCGAAGCCCGCGGCGTGACCTTCCCGGAAGGCACCAGTGCCAGCTTCAATTCAGCGACCAGCACACTCACGGTGCGTAACACGCTGGCCAACATGGAGATGATTGAGTTGTTCGTGGAACAGGCGACCAAGAATGCTCCCAAGATGGCGGTGATCACCGTGCGCATGCTGGAGGTGAATCAGACAAATCTGGAGGAGATTGGTTATGACTGGCTGCTCGGTGGAGTGGGAGCGAATGGCAATAATGTGTTTATGGGCGGTGGCACGCCAGGTAACGGGAATCCATTCTCAGCTAGCAACTATCCATTTGGTGGTACGGCGGTCATTCCAGCGGTGACCTTGGGTGCGGCGACGGTTTTCCCTGCGCAAACAGTTCAAAACGCCTTGGGTGGGCCGACTCCCCTGGGGGTGACGCCGGTGAATGGCGGCGGCGGGGGGGCGCTGACTTCAGGGCTTCGAACTGGCAGTTTAGCTATTGGTAATAACACTCTTGATGGCCTGCTGGCGACTGGTTCAGCCATGACATCTGCGAGTGCGGCACCAGGGGTGCTTTCCGTGGCCGGTGTTTTTACCGACCCGCAATTTCAAAGTGTCTTGCGCGGGCTGTCCCAAAAGAAGGGGGTCGATATCAATGCCTCCCCAAGCGTGACGACCAAGAACGGCTTGAAAGCCACCGTAGAGATCACTCAGGAGTTCATTTACCCGACCGAATTTGATCCGCCGCAGCTTCCAACCAATGGCAACATAACCACTATTCTCATCGGTTTTAACGCTCGGCCGGCGACACAGATCGCAACACCTACGACGCCAACGGCATTTGAAATGCGCAAAACCGGCGTGGAACTCGAAGTGGAGCCGATCATCTCCGAGGATGGGCGCTCGGTGGAGCTTACGATCACGCCCAGCTTGACTCAATTTGAAGGGTTTGTGAACTATGGTTCGCCCATTCTCAGTGCAGCCAGCACGAGTTTCCAACCTATTCAGGGGTCTGTCCCCAATCCTGTCCCGCCTTTTAATCCACCCACCTTAGTATTTAATACCGGATATGTCCCCTTTAGTCAGCCGGAGCAGCTTATCACCCCCAACATGATCCTCCAGCCCATCTTCAAATCTCAAAAAGTCGCCACGGCGGTCAAGATCTGGGATGGTGCCACCATTGTGCTGGGCGGGGCTAAGGTGCAGAAGCGTACCATGGTGAATGACAAGCTGCCGATTTTGGGTGATTTGCCCTTCGTGGGACGCTTTTTCAAGAGTGACGTCACGAAGACGGAGACGAAGAATATTATTATTTTCGTGACCGTGGATGTGGTTGATCCGTCCGGCCAGAAGGTTAACCGCCAGACGGCGGCGGTGGCGCAGTGATCGTGGGTGACTGCGACAGCTCAATTTTTCCGGCCAGCGTAAAGTCCAGCGCGGTCAGTCCGCCTGCGCTGTGCGTCGTCAGCCGCACGCTGACTTTACGCCATCGCACCAACAGATCGGGGTGATGATTCATCGCTTCTGCAAGGCGGGCGACTTGTTGTACAAACTCAATGCCGGCCAGGTAGCTGCCAAACCGGAACTCTTTCACGAGTTCACGGCCTTCCACCTGCCAGCCGGGCAATTGGGCGAGTTCCGCATGGATGGTGACATCGTTTAACAGTTCCGGCTTCATGTGCGGCAGCATCTGGCATGAAGAAGCCACCTTCAAGCATCGGAATTGCATTTCCCCTGCCGCTGCACTAGATACGCCGCCCCCCTGCCAAGCCACCCGAATGTCCATCGCCAACACCCGCAACTTCTCCATCATTGCCCACATCGACCATGGGAAAACCACACTCTCGGACAGGCTGCTGGAGACGACACAGACCATCACGGTTAGACAGCAGCAGGACCAACTGCTGGATTCGATGGATCTGGAGCGTGAACGTGGCATTACCATCAAGGCGCACCCGGTGTGTATGAACTACAAGGCCAAAAACGGCCAGATGTACAAGCTCAACCTGCTAGACACCCCCGGACACGTCGATTTTAGCTACGAAGTGAGCCGCTCACTTGCAGCTTGTGAGGGGGCACTGCTGCTGGTGGATGCCTCGCAAGGCGTCGAGGCTCAAACGGTCGCTAATCTCAATCTGGCGCTCGCGCAGAAGCTGCACGTCGTCCCGATCATCAACAAGATCGACCTTCCGAGCGCCGACATCGAAAAGGTCAAGCGACAGCTTGAGGACATTCTGCAGCTTTCGGCCGATGAGGCGGTGCCTGCCAGTGCCAAAATGGGCATCGGCATCGTGGACATTCTGGAAGCCATCGTGGCATTCATTCCGCCGCCGACAGATCCCGGCGATGGGTATCTGCGCGCTTCGGTGTTCGATTCGATCTTCGATCCGTATCGTGGTGTCGTCAGTTATGTGCGAGTCATGTCTGGCACCATCATGCGTGGCCAAAAGGTGCGTCTCATGGCATCGGGCAACGATTCCGAAATCAAGGATCTCGGCACCTTCCGCCCCAAGATGGTTCCCTGCGAAAAACTGGAGGCGGGTGACGTCGGTTATATCATCGCCAACGTCAAGACCACCGCTGACGTGAAAATCGGTGACACGCTCACCGAGTCACGCAAACCTGCGCCTGAGCCGCTGCCCGGCTTCAAAGAAATCCATCCGCTCGTCTTCAGTGGCATCTACCCGGTCAGCACGGATGACTTTGAGGCCCTGAAGCTCGCCGTCGGCAAGCTGCAGATCAATGACGCTGCCTTCACGTTCATGGCGGAAAGCTCTGCCGCTCTGGGTTTCGGCTTCCGTTGTGGCTTCCTGGGGCTGCTTCACATGGAAATCGTTCAGGAACGTCTGCGCCGTGAGTTCAACATGGATGTCATTTCGACTTATCCGTCCGTCATTTACGATGTGCGGAGGACCGATGGCACCGAACTCCAAGTGGACAATCCCACCTTCCTGCCGGCGGCGAACGAGATCGACGAGATCCGCGAGCCCATCGTGAAGGTGAACGTCATGATCCCCAACGAGTACATTGGCGACATCATGCAGCTCGTCATGGACAAGCGCGGCGTGGTGAACAACACCGAGACCCTGGATGACCGCCGCGTGTTGCTGCACACTGTCATGCCGCTGAACGAAATTCTCGTGGACTTCAACGACAAGCTCAAATCCATCACACGGGGTTACGGCAGCATGGATTATGAGCACGCTGGCACTCAGGCATCTGAGTTGGTCAAGATGGACATTCTGATCGCCAGCGAGCCGGTGGATGCCTTCTCCTGCATCGTCCATCGCAGCAAAGCCGAGAGCCGTGGCCGCCAGCTATGTGCGAAGCTGAAGGAAGTCATTCCCCAACAGCTCTTCGTCGTCGCCATCCAGGCCGCCATCGGTGGCAAGATCATTGCCCGCGAATCCATCAGCGCCCTGCGCAAGGACGTGACCGCCAAGTGCTATGGCGGTGACATCTCGCGCAAACGCAAACTGCTCGATAAGCAGAAAGAGGGCAAGAAGCGCATGAAATCCATCGGCCGCGTGAACATCCCGCAAGAGGCGTTCATTGAAGTCTTGAAGAACAACTGATCCGCTCCCGTAGATTCGATTGGCAATCGAATGGTTTGGAGGAAAGCTTCGATTGCCAATCGCAGCTACCATGCCCTCCCACCTCAACCCCGCAGACCAGCAACGGCTTGACGACCTGCATGAGCGGCTGTGTGCCCAGAGCCTGCGCAATGTCGGCTATCCATGTAATCAGGCGTTTGATTACAGCGAGCTGTTTCGCTTCCTCCAGTTCAGCATCAACAACGTCGGCGATCCGTTTGGCGGCACGAACTACCGTCTGAATACGATGGAGTTCGAGCGCGAGGTGCTGGCGGACTTCGCCCGCTTCACCCGTGCGCCTGCGGACGAATGGTGGGGCTACGTCACCAGCGGTGGCACGGAGGGGAACATGTATGGCCTCTACGTGGCGCGGGAGCTGTTCCCTGAGGGCATCTGCTACTTCAGTGAGGACACGCATTACAGTGTGGCCAAGGTGCTGCGCCTCCAGCACACGCGGAACATCATGATCAAAAGTCAGCCGGACGGCCAGATGGACTACGACGACCTGCGCGAGACGCTGCGCATCCATCGTGACGTGCCGCCGATCATCTTTGCCAACATCGGCAGCACGATGAAGGGCGCGGTGGATGATCTGGCGCAGATTCGGGCCATTCTGGACGATCTCGCCATCGCCAATGCCTACATCCATGCGGATGCGGCGCTCAGTGGCATGATCCTGCCGTTTGTGGATGCGCCGCAGGCCTGGAATTTCGCCGATGGGGCCGACAGCGTCTCCATCAGCGGCCACAAGATGCTCGGGGCGCCCGTGCCTTGCGGTGTGGTGCTCGCCCGCAAGGCGCATGTGGACCGCATCGCCCGTTCCATCGAGTACATCGGCGCGCTGGACACCACCATCGCCGGATCGCGCAGCGCTTTTGCTCCGCTCATGCTCTGGCACCGGCTGCGCACGCTCGGTGATGCTGGATTGCGCGGTATGGTGCAGGAATGCCTGGAGCGCGCCGACTACGCCGTGCAGCAGCTCCGCGCGCAGGGCATCGACGCGTGGCGGCACCCGAACTCCGTCACCGTGGTGTTCCCCAAGCCCCCGCAGTCGATGATGGAGAAATGGATCATCGCGCCGCGCAAAAAAATCGGGCACTTGATTGTGATGCCCCATGTGACCACGGCAATCATCGACGAATTCGTCACCGACTTCGCCGCCGCATTGAACTGTGAACCGCGAACTGCGAACCGATAACGAACCTCATGAAACAGCTCACCGTCCTCGTGCCGAACGAGCTTGGCATCGCCGCCAGGCTCACCGCCTGCCTTGCCGAACGCGGCATCAACATTGACGAGATCGACATCGAAGGCGTGGAGGATCACGGCATCGTCGTGCTCAGTGTGGATCGTTATGACGAGGCGCTGCGGGTGCTCAGTGAGCAGGGCTTCCGTGTCATTACCCAGGACACCCTGCTGGTGCGGTTGGAGGACAGGCCAGGGGCGCTTGCCGCCGTTGCCATGCGCTTGAAGGATGCGGGGATCGACCTGCGCTCGATGCACATCCTGCGCCGTGATGCGGCCTGCACCACCGCTAGCCTCGTCTGTTCCGACAATGCGCGTGCTGCCGAGGTTCTGCGGGATGTACTCGTGGTCGAGCCGCCGGGCTGAACCTGAAGAGGTGCGGTTGATGGTTGAGAGTGGATGGTTGATAGCCAGAGTCTGAGGGGCTTTGCGAACGGTGGGTTCTCAGGGCATCAACGATCCACCACCCACGATCAACTCGCGTTTGCAAATGACGGGGCTTGAGCATTGTTCATCACGCCCTAGTATCGGCTTCCTCCCATGTTTTTCCTCACTCCACGCTATCTCAAGCACGCGAAGCTCCTGCACAAGGGCGTGACACGCTTCATTGATTACAAGCGCGACATCCTGCCACGGGCGAAGCTGGACGAGATCACCACGTTGCGCACCAGTCTTGAGGATGCGATGCGTGCGAAAGACAAGGCGCGCATTGCCACGCTGAATGATGAGATCAACAAGGCCTGCGAAAAAGCGCTGCCGCATGCGGAGCACTCAGACCTTGCCGACAACGTGGAGGTGTTCTTCGTTGCCATCGTCATCGCACTCGGCATTCGCAGCTACATCGCACAGCCATTCAAGATTCCCACTGGCTCCATGCAACCGACGCTGTACGGCATTGTGGCAAATCATACGGAGAAGGACGTCTCACCCGGATTCTTCCAGCAGTGCAAGGATTTCGTGACCGGACGCAGCTACATCAACGTGGTGGCGAATCATTCCGGCTATCTGAAGCAGGGCACCGATATGGTGACGGAGCATGGCTTCATGGGCTTCTTCACGCACTGCCGCCTGCACTTTGCCGATGGACACACGATTTGGATCTGGTCGCCGCTGCGGCAGGTGACGGATCTCGGTCTAAACCACTATTTGAATGTGCCCATAACGGAGGACGGCAGCAGCATCACGCCGGATGCGCAGCCGGAGCGCCGTATCGTGGGTTCTGGCAACACCTATGTGACCACGGGGCAGGTGTTGGCCCGTGGCACGCTCGACACGGGCGATCATGTGCTGGTGAACAAATTTTCCTACCACTTCCGGCATCCGGTGCGCGGCGAGGTGTTTGTTTTCACCACGCAGAATATCCGCAGCCGCTATATGAACGTGCCTGTGGAGCAAGGCTCGCAGCACTACATCAAGCGTCTGGTGGGAGTGCCAGGTGATGAGCTGGAGGTGAAATCCCCGGTGCTATGGGTCAATGGGAAGCCTGCTGAGGAATTTGGCATGAAGCGTGTGGGGGCGATGGAGGGGCCGTATAAGGGTTACGGGAACATCGAACTGTTAGATCCCGAACGCAGGATTATTCTAAACAAGGACTCACGGCGTGAATACTGGGCCATGGGCGACAACAGCTACAACAGCTCCGACAGCCGCTACTGGGGCACGGTGCCGGAGCGCAATCTCGTCGGCCCGGCGTTGTGGTGCTATTTCCCGTTGGGACGTAATTGGGGCGCGATCCGGTAGGGGGCGGCTAAATTTTTCGCAGCCCAACGACTCAGTGCTCAGTGCTCAGTCAATGTCGTTAAGTTAAGGCAGAGGCAAGACAAAGGGATTGAAAAGCCGGGATGATGGGCCAGATAGAGAAGCGCTGGAAGCCTTGATTTCAGGGGATTCGAGCGACTATAACCACCATGGACC
>NZ_JBJXFV010000055.1:0-16606 GCF_046154365.1 Prosthecobacter sp. | reverse complement strand
CCGACTTGAAATCATCAGCCTGCGGAAAGCAGCCAACTACTGACTGGAGAGCCGGATGCGGGAGAACCGCCAGTCCGGTTCGGTGGGAGGGGCGGCGCAACTCAATGCGCCGTCCCTACCTCAATCGTATGAGGCAGCCATGCTTCGATTCTTTCGCCGCCTCCTTCCGTGTCTTCTGTGTTTTCCGTGGGCCGCCTCTGCTCTTCAAGAAACCTGGGAGACCGGTTACACGAAGGACGATGCCACCGGCGCGCATGTGCTGGGGTATTGGAAGTTTGATGAGGAGGCGAAGGACGTGACGCTGCATGGGGCGGTATTGAATCCCAAGGGCAAGTTTGGCGGCGGGCTGGAGTCGTTTCCGGGCTTTCCGCTACAGGACAAGCGGCATGCGGCGCTGGTGGAGGTGAAGGCGGTGAAGGGAGCCTTCACGTTGGAGATGTGGATCAGGCCGAAGGCGGAGTTTGAGGCGAAGCTGCGCTGTTTCCTGCTCGACAAGAAGTATGTCGATCACACGGATTACCAGTGGCAGATCGGTGAGGCGGACAAAGGCGGGCTGCGGCGCATGTGGGTGGTGCTGGGCTTCGGCGCGGAGTCGAAGACAATCACATCGCAGCCGCTGAAGCTGACGGCGGATGCGTGGCAGCATGTGGCCTTCACGTATGATGGGGCGGGTGACGGGAAGTTTTATCTGAACGGCGTGGCGGCGGGCGGGATGAAGCTGAACGGCTATGGGGCGGTGGTGCCGGGAACGAAGCCGCTGAGCATCGGGGATCGACTGGGCAGCAATTACGGCGGGTTTCCCGGTTTGATTGACGAGGTGCGCATCTGCGAGGGCGTGCGGAGTTTTGAGCAGGTAGCGATGCAGATCGTGAGCAATCGCAGTGTGTGGCGGCGCATGGAGCCGGCGAGGCCGGTGGAGATCGTGGTGACGAATCTGCGGCGTGAGACGATGCAGGCGGCGAGTTTGACGCTGAACTGCGGCGGCAAGGAGGAGAACTTCATCGTGCCGGATCTGGCGGCGGGAAAGAGCTTCACGGCGAAGTACACGATGAACACAGCGCTGAAACCGGAGCGCTATGTGATGCGCGCGCGATTTTCGATTGGCGAGTATGCGACGGAGCAGACGACGGAGTTTGAGATCGTGCCGAGACTGGCGCCGCGCATGCCGGTGGTGATGTGGGGCGCGAATGCGGAGGAGATGGACCGATTGAAGGACATCGGCTTCACGCATTTCATCGGCCTGGGAGCGGATGTGGGCGAAATTTGGACGCAGAAGAAGGCGGTGCCGCCGGGCAGGCTCGAAGTAATCGAGCGCAATCGACGGCATCTCGATGAAGCATTGGCGAAGGGACTGGAGGTGGTGGCGAGCCTGTCACCGGCGAGTGTGCTGGAGAGCGATCCCAAAAACCTGCGTGTGGATCGTGCCGGGAAGCCGTACGCGCGGCAGGACATCGCCGCCGCCATGCCGGAGTTCGCGCCGTTTTTCCAAAACGTGGGCATGAGCATGGCGAAGACGTATGGCGATCATCCGGCGTTCACCGCAGCGCTGATTGACACCGAGGTGCGGGACCATACGGCAGTGAGCTTCAATCCGGTGGACGTGGCGAACTATCGCAAGTTTTCGAACGCAGAGATTCCTGCCGAGGTGACGGCGAAGTGGGGCGTGGACTGGACGAAGCTGAAGGATTTTCCGGGGGATCGCGTGATCGCAGATGACCACCCCATTTTGAAATACCTGCGCTGGTTCTGGACGGTGGGCGATGGCTGGAACAACCTGCACACGTCGTTGAGCCGCGGAGTGAAGAGCGGCAGCAAGGTGTGGTCGTTCTTCGATCCGGCGGTGCGGCAGCCAAGCATCAGCGGCGCGGGCGGCGGCGTGGATGTGATCTCGCACTGGACGTACACGTATCCTGATCCGCTGAAGATCGGGATGTGCGCAGACCAGCTCTTCGCGATGAGTGCGGCAAGCGGGAAAAACCAGCGCGTGATGAAGATGACGCAGTTGATCTGGTATCGCTCACAGACAGCGCCGATGGAGCAGAAAGTGCCGGGAGATGTCGTAGCGTGGCAGGATCATGATCCAGAGGCGGCTTACATCACAATTGCGCCGATGCATTTGAAGGAGGCGCTGTGGACGAAGATCGCGCGGCCGATTCAGGGCATCATGTATCACGGCTGGCAGTCGCTGGTGCCGACGGACAGCACGAGTGCGTATCGCTACACGAATCCGAACACCGCGCCGGTGCTCCAGCAGCTCATTCACGACGTGATCGTGCCGCTGGGGCCGACTTTGATGGCGATTCCCGATGAGCGGAGCGAGGTGGCGTTGCTGGAGAGCTTCACGTCGCAGATGTTCGCCCGGCGCGGCAGCTATGGTTCGAACACGGACTGGGCGGCGGATGTGTGGCTCGCATTGCAGCATGCGCATGTGCAGACGGACATCCTGTATGAAGAGACGCTGCTTAAAAACGGCCTGAGCGGCCGCAAAGTGCTGGTGATGCCGTACTGCGACGTGTTGACGAAGAGTGTGGTCGTGCGAATCGCGGACTGGCAGAAAAAAGGCGGCAAGATCGTGGCGGATGAGTTTCTGTGCCCCGGCTTGAAGGCGGATTTCACGATCCAGAGCTTCAAACGCGAGAAAAAGGCCGCTGAGGACAAGGCGCGGGTGCTGGAGCTGGCGAAGACGCTCGGCGGGTTCGCTCTGCCGCAGAAGGCGATGTGTGACAACCCTGAGATCATCGTGCGCACACGGAAGTTTGGCGATGCGCTATATGTCTTCGTGGTGAACGACAAACGTGAGTTTGGCAGCTATGTCGGCCAGCATGGCCTGGTGATGGAAAACGGGCTGCCATCGAGCGGTGTGGTGAGTTTGAAGGCGGAATCAGCGAATGTGTATGAATTGACGGGCACGCAGTTCATCGTGCCTAAACGTGGTGAGGACGGCAGCCTGAGCTGGCCGGTCGATCTGGGGCCGTGCGACGGAAAAATCTTCATGATCACACCGAAACCGCTGCTGGGAATCAAACTGGAGGTGCCGGAGAGCGCGGTGGTGGGTAACACCGCCAAGATCACTGCCCAAATCACCACCACGCAGGATGTGCCGACGAAGGCCGTGATTCCCGTGCGCGTGGACATTCGCGATGCGAGCGGGAAATCTGCTGAAGGCAGCGGTTTTTATGCTGCGGAGAACGGCATCGCGGAATTGGAGCTGAATCTGGCTCCGAATGAAGATGCGGGGACGTGGGAAGTGCGCGTGAAGGAGCTGGCGAGCGGCATGGTGGCGACGAAGTGGATGAAAATAACCTCGAAGTGATCTCGCGAGGTGGTGCACGGAGAGGGATTCGAACCCCCGACCAACTCGGTGTAAACGAGCCGCTCTACCACTGAGCTATCCATGCAGATCCATTGGAAATGTGTGGCTTAATCCGACTCAATTTCCTTGTCGATACTGGCGCTAGTATGCAGCCCTCAAACGCACTGGCAAGTTGATCCTCAAGGGGCTTGAAATCGAATCGCTGTCTTGGATCACCCAAAAGTAGCCACCCATGTGGCGATAGGCGTCAGAGCCTTTCTGAGAGATTTAACGCCCCCAGCATCGCCACGCAATCCATCAGCACAATCTGGCCACCGTCGACCAGCTTGCCGAGTTCGGAACGGGGGTGCAGTTCCACCTGAATGTCTTCTAGATCATCATGCCCCGGCGGCTGGAGCAGATTGGCCCCTTTGGCGTGAAAAAAATAGGCATGACCGCAGCCATAGTTGGAGTGCACGACCAGCTTTTGCAGCAGCACCCAGGATTCGGCCGCATAGCCGGTTTCCTCGAGCAGTTCTCGTTGTGCGGCGGCGAGAGGATCTTCGCCATCCAGGATGCCGCCGCCTGGGAACATCAGCGTCACATCGCGAACGCCGTGTTTGTAAAGACGCTCCATGACCACCTGACCATCGGCGGTTTCAGCGCAGATGATCGCGTAGTTGGTAATCCAGGCCTGATGGAAGTCGGGGATCACCCGGCCATCGGGCAGTTTGATCTTCTGCCGAGAAATTTCCACGAAAGGCCGTGCACTGAAGACGACCTCGCTGGCGAGCACCTGCCATTTGGAATGCGGTTCAGGCATGGGTGTCAGACTTGAGCGGCTGCACGGGTTTGGTGTGAGCTTTGGAACGCAACCTCTCCATCCATTGCATGCGCCGCTTGTGAAAACTGCGGATCACTTTGGAAATAACATCATCGCCTGACGGCGGGTGGGGCCGCCGCCAAAGATCGGGCTTCAGGCCGTTTTGCTTCAGATAGTCGAGGCCGTTCTTTTTCCAGAAGCGCCCGCGAACGCTTTCCACATAGGTGAGATGGAAGGGCGAGGCAGCGGTGAGGCTGAATTGTTTGAATCGTCTGTCCAGGGCGTCATCACGCATCAGGCTTTCCGTGCGCCAGATGTTCTCACCGGCGGCTGCCAGTTTCATGAGATAGGAACGGCGAAATATTCCCGCGTGAAAGCCGGGGCACTCCATGCGCTCACGGATCTCCGAAAGCATGCTGCCCTCAGCAAGCGGGGCGCCGCCAACCGCCACATGGTAGAGGCTGACGAAATCCCCCCTCGCCTGGTCAAGCTGCGCGACAAGATCTTCAACCCAGCCCATGGGGATGGTTTGATCGAGGAAGAAGTCATCCAGCAGAAAAATGACGAATTCGTCGGGGATTTTCTCCAGCGCGGCATGAATCGTCGCCCCCCATGAACGATCCGGGCCGACGGCCAGCGTGCGGACTCCGGCGTGGTCGAACGTTTGGAAATTGGCGACGAGATAGAGTGGTCGTGGCGCCTGGGGCCAGCGCTGCTCGAAGAAATGGAAGAAGAAGGGCCAGAGATCGCTGTAAGCGTCGCAGGAACTGACAATCACGGACCAGGAACGGCTTGGCGAAGATGGGTTCATGCGTACGAGCGTCCGGCCTGCTGTTCGATTTCAAGGAAACGTGTCAGATGCCGGGCGAAAAGACTTTCATCATAGCTCCAGTCGAAATTCTCACCCATGTCCGTGCCAGAATAAATCGTGAGCCCCCGGTTGCCGGTGGCGGAGGCGATGAAGGTGCCGAGGCTGCCCGAGGCATCCGACGGAGTGGCACCGAATTTCAGATTGATGATGGTGCTGCCTTTGCTGAGGGCGATGTTGCAGGATGCCTGACCCAGCGGTGAAAGGAAGAGCGGGGTGCGGCGGAAGAGCCGTATCTGCTCCTTGAGCGGCATGCCGGTGAGTTTGACCTCGATCAGGCTCGGGATGAGCGATTTCGCGATGGCAAAGATCCGCTCTTCATTGATCAGGCGGCGGTTCGGCGCATCGCGACGTGACAGAAACACCGGTGGCCCCTCTGTTTCATTTTCCGCCTGTGCATAACGTCCGGCACAGTCGCGCAGCTCGCAAAGCGCATGGGGCGGGGAAAACGAGGAATAGGGCGATCCAAAGCGCACATGCAACAGTCGCTCCACCTGGAGCGTGCCAGCTTCACACGCGACGATCCTGTCGTCAGGAAAGCCGAGCGTGCGCACCTGCTCGCGCTGCCAGCGAATGTGCCGTCCCGTCAGCAGGATCTGATAATCACCGATCTGCTGGAGCAGCTCGCGCGCAACGATCAGACGCGGCAGGTGGTCGAGCATGAAATGGCCGCGATTTTCGTGATTCGGCCCGGTGAGATGAAACACGGTGCCTTTGATATTGCGTGAGAGCAGCGGGATCGGTCGGCGGATCTTGTAGATGGCGGTGCGCTCGTGATGCGGATAGAGGGCAGGAGCGAAAAACCGGCCATCTGGCAAAAAAACGAAGCCTTGGTCACCCGCCACGAATGCATCTTTGATCTCATAGCCTTTCCATGTCGGCCACTCGTAAGTCACGCCTGTTTCCGTGTAGCCATGAAACTCCGCTTCAAGGTCGGTGTCATGACGGCAAGATCCTGCCGGCCGCAGATCGTGAACACGCACCGCGGCGGGCACATCCAGGCACAGAGGCACTTTTCTGCCCAGTCTGCGTAAAAGACTGGCATACCCATCATGGATGACACGATCTACTAAACTCATGGTAATACGATTCCCTCTATCCGCCGCGTCACGGGCACGCAACCATTAATGCCCTCAGGTGAAGCAAGCAAAACACGCTTGCTCCATGGCGGCCCGGAAGGTAGAAGCGGTTCTCCCTCTTTCCTTTTCCGCCCAGCCTCCAACCACCCGTGAGTCATCCTCTCCGCAGCCTCCGCGAACACATCCTGCGAGCCACCGCCATATCGGGCGAAGGGCATCTTGCCAGCGCCTTTTCGATCATGGACATCCTGTGGGTGCTTTATCATGATGTACTGCGGATTGATCCAGCGAATCCACGTGCGGCGGAGCGTGACCGCTTCGTCCTGAGCAAAGGGCATGCCGCTGTGGGCCTGTATGCGATCCTGGCGCAACGCGGCTTCATCGCGTTCGAGGAACTGCTGAAGTTTGCCGCCTCGGACAGTCTGCTGGGCGGTCATCCTGACTGTCGCAAGGTGCCGGGCGTCGAGGCTTCCACCGGATCGCTCGGCCATGGCATGCCGATGGCCGTGGGCATGGCAATGGGATTGCGCATCAAGGCGGAAACACCCCGTGTCATCACACTGATCGGCGATGGTGAAGCGAACGAAGGCTCGATTTGGGAAGCGGCGATGCTCGCCGTACATCACAAGCTGGGCAATCTGACCTGCATCCTCGATTACAACCACTCCGGCGACCGGGCGCTGCGTCTCGGTGATTTGAGCACCAAGTTCGCCGCCTTCGGCTGGGAAAGCTGTGAGATCGACGGCCATGATCACGCGCAGATCCTGCATGCGCTCACGCCCACCGGTGGTGATGTGCCGCGTCTGGTCGTGGCGAACACGATCAAAGGCAAAGGCTGCCCGGAAATGGAACACAACCCCGCCTGGCATCACAAAATCCCGACGCCAACGGAACTCGAATCCCTCATCGCCCAGCTCACATGAGACGCCAGTTTGTGATCACCCTGGAGCGACTGCTCAACGAAGACCCCCGCGTGGTGCTGCTGCTCGGCGACATCGGCGTGTTCGGCTTTCGCAACTCCTTTGCCAAACATCCGCAGCGCACGATCAACATCGGCATTCTGGAGCAGGCCTCCGTCAGTGTCGCCGCCGGTCTCGCCAAAGAGGGACTGATTCCGTTCTTCCACAGCATCGCTCCGTTCGTCGTCGAGCGTGCGTTTGAGCAGATCAAAGTCGATTTCGGCTATCAGGCGCTCGGCGGCAACTTCGTCACTGTCGGCGGTTCGTATGATTATCCTGCGCTCGGTTGCACGCATCATTGTCCAGGCGACGTGTCGCTGCTGCTGACGGTTCCCGGCATGGAAATTCATGTGCCGGGGCATCCGCAGGAGTTTGATCATCATCTGCGCACGAGCTATGCGAACGGCAGGCCAACCTACTACCGTGTGTCTGAGCGCAGCAACAGCGCACCGCATGTGAGTGCTGATGGCAAAATGATGGTCATGCGCGAAGGCGCAGGCCCCGTCGTTCTCGCCATCGGCCCGATGCTCGACCGTGTGATGCAGGCACTGGAAGGCACCGACGCCACGATTCTATACACCAGCACGGTTTCGCCGCTGGATGAAGCCACGCTGAAACATCACGCCATGCGTGCCGCAGGCCGTGTGATGTGTGTGGAACCCTGTTATGAAGGCACGCTGGCGCCGGTGATTCACCAAGCGTTGCGTGGCATGCGTGTGGCGCTCGACTTCCTCGGTGTTCCACGCCGCTTCCTCACTGCGTATGGAGAAGTGGAGGATCACGACGCAGCTTGTGGCCTCACGCCGCCGCAAATCCGTGCCCGCTTTGACCAACTCCGTCATGTTTGACTCCTTTTTCGTCCCAGATGCCCGCACCGCGCTGGAAGGCGTGCGTGGCGGACTGTTTTCCGGCAGCCGCATTCTTATCACCGGTGCTACGGGCGCTGTGGGCATTCATGCGCTCGCTGCGCTGAGACAGCTTGCGGCGGACGGCATCGAGTTTGACGTTTACGCGACGTTTCAAAGCGAAGTCACCGGTCGCATCGCCGAGTTGCTGGATCATCCACGCTTTCACACCATCCGTGGCGATCTCACCAGCTCCGCTTTTCGTGCCACACTGCCGCAGGCGGATTTCATTTTTCATTCCGCTGGTTATGCACAGCCGGGGAGGTTTCTAGAGAATCCGGGCAAGACGATCCGCCTGAACACCGAGGCCACGCTCGATCTGCTCGAGCATCTGCCTGCCACCGGACGCCTGCTGTTTGTTAGCAGCAGCGAGGTCTATGCGGGCCTGCCTGCGGATACACCGCATCGTGAAAACCAGATCGGCACCAGCGGCCCGGATCATCCGCGAGCCTGCTACATCGAAGGCAAGCGTTGTGGCGAAGCGGCCTGCTTTGCCGCGCATGCGAACGGCCTGAAAGCTATTTCTGCGCGTCTGTCGCTCGCCTACGGGCCAGGAGCGCGTCCAGGCGACCGGCGTGCGCTGTATTCCTTCATCGACAACGCCATCCGCGACCGTGGCATCACGCTCATGGATCGTGGTGAAGCACTGCGCAGCTACTGCTACGCCGCTGATGCCGTGCGCATGATGTTCCGCATCCTGCTCGAAGGCCGCCAGCCTGTTTACAACGTCGGTGGCAACAGCACACTGAGTATCCTGAACGTCGCCGAAAAAATCGGCCGCATGCTCGATGTGCCGGTGCGTGTGCCGGAAGATGCCCGTCCGCTCGCCGGAGCGCCGGCGCATGTCACGCTGGACATGAGCCGTTATCAGACTGAATTCGGCCCGCTACGCTACATCGACTTCGACACCGGCCTGCACCGTACGATTGACTGGCATCTGCTACACACCACAGCCAAGGCCTGAACCCTAGAACCCAAGATTTCATGAGCGAGTCCTACAAAGTTGCCACCTTCTCCACCAGCGATGAACGCCAGCGCCGCCAGGCCATGGTGGACCTCATGCAAAACTGCCCCATCCCGCCGGAAGAGCGGCTGGACAACATCGGTCTCTTCCTCAACTCCAAGACCTGGGCACGGCTGAAGTTCATGGACTTCATCTACCAAAAAATCATTGATGTCCCCGGCGTCATTATGGAGTTCGGCACTCGCTGGGGCCAGAACCTGGCCACCTTTGCCTCGTTGCGCGGCATTTATGAGCCGTTCCATCGTCATCGCAAAATCATCGGCTTCGACACCTTTGCCGGTTTCCCCGGCACGGCCACGCAGGACGGCAAAATCATGGAAAAAGGTGCCTACGCCGTCACGCCCGGTTATCGCGACTACCTGGAGAAGATCATGGAGTTCCATGAACTCGAAAATCCGCTCTCCCACATCAAAAAATTCGAGCTGGTGGAAGGTGATGTCACGCAGACGCTTCCTGCATACCTTGAAGCCAACACCCACACCATCGTGGCACTGGCCTACTTCGACCTCGACCTCTATGCACCCACGAAACGCTGCCTGGAACTGCTCAAATCGCGCCTGACGAAGGGCAGCGTGCTCGGCTTCGATGAGCTCAATGAACACGCCACACCCGGCGAGACGCTGGCTGTCATGGAGGCGCTCGGACTGGGCAACATCGCCCTGCGCCGCCTGCCTTACACCGCACGGGCCACCTACTGCGTCATCGAGTAGTCCATGAACACTGACACCAGAATTTTCGTCGCCGGACACAACGGCATGGTCGGTTCCGCCATCGTGCGTGAGTTGCAGCGCAACGGCTTCACGAATCTCCTGCTCAAATCCAAGGCAGCACTCGATCTCACACGTCAAGCGGACGTGGAGCGCTTTTTTGCGGAGGCCCGGCCTGAGTATATTTTTCTCGCCGCCGCCAAAGTCGGCGGCCTGATGGCGAACAAAACCTACCGCGCCGATTTCATCACGATCAATCTGCAGATTCAGACCAACGTCATTCACGCCGCGTATCTGCAGGGTGTAAAGAAGCTGCTGTTCATGGCCAGCTCCTGCATCTATCCGCGTGAATGCTCGCAGCCGATGCGTGAGGAGCATCTGTGGAGCGGCCATCTGGAGCCGACAAACTCTCCCTACGCCGTGGCAAAGCTGGCCGGCATCGAAATGTGCCGCGCCTATCACGATCAGCATGGCTGCGCCTTTTTCAGCGTGGTGCCGAGCAATCTTTTCGGCCTCTACGACAACTACCATCCCGAAAACAGCCACGTCATGGCCGCTCTTATCTCCAAGGTGCATCGCGCCAAGGCGGAGAACCAGCCTGCCGTCACATTGTGGGGCACCGGCACGCCAAGACGCGAACTGATGGATGTAGAAGATGCCGCAAAGGCTGCCGTCTTCCTGATGCAGCACTACCACGACGCTGATCCCATCAACATCGGCCTCGGCACCGACCACAGCATTCGTGAGCTGGTGGAAACTGTCTGCGAAGTCATCGGCTACCAGGGCAAACTCGAATTCGACGCCACCAAGCCTGATGGCATCGCCCGCAAGCTGCTCGACAGCAGCCGCGCCGCCGCCCTGGGCTGGAAAGCTGAAACAAACTTGCGTGATGGCATCAAACGCGCCTACGCTGACTACCTGCAACGGCACTTTTAATATCATTCTTCATGTTCTGGCCTCTCCAAGAAAACATCATTGGCAACGACGACCTAGAACTGCTCGTCACCTTCATCCGTGAGACGAAACGCTTCACGCAGTTCACGAAAGTGCGCGAGTTTGAAGCGGCTTACTCTGAGTGGATGGGCTGCAAGCACAGTGTGTTTGTAAACTCTGGCAGTTCGGCGAACCTGCTCATGATTTATGCCGCCGCCGAGCGTTACGGATGGAAGCCAGGCGATGAAGTGATTGTACCCGCCCTCACCTGGCCGACCACCGTGACGCCCGTGATGCAGGCTGGTTTCACACCCGTGTTCGTGGATGCAAACCTGCACGACTTCGCCTTCGACTACGATCAGCTCGCCGCGAAGATCACGCCGCGCACGCGTGCCATTTTCCTCGTTCACATCCTCGGTTTTCCGGCGAATGTCGCCCGTATCAAACAGATCATCGGCGACCGTGACATCGTACTGCTCGAAGACACCTGCGAGACGCAGGGCGGCACGATTGACGGCGTGAAGGTCGGGAATTTCGGCCTGGGTAGCAGCTTTAGCTTTTACTGGGGTCATCACATGACCACGGTGGAAGGCGGCATGATCTGCACCAACGACGAGGAGTTTTACAAACTCAACATCCTCAAGCGCTCGCACGGCCTCGCACGCGAACTGCCCGAAAAGTATCAGGCCGCCATCCGCCAGCAGCATGCGGACATCGACTTCCAGTTCCTCTTCCTGACGGACGGCTTCAACTTCCGCAACACCGAGTTCAACGCCGTACTCGGCCTCTCCCAACTTCCGAAGCTCAACGGCTTCATCGAAATGCGCAACCGCAGCTACCGCCGCTTCCTCGACTTTTGCCGCCGTTACCCCGATGATCTCATCACCCTGGAACGTCCCGGCATGTCATCCTTTGTGCTGCCGTTTGTGCTGAAGGACGGCACAAAAAAACAGCCCTTCCAGGCCTTGATTCGCGAGAGTGGGATCGAATCCCGCCCGCTGATCAGCGGCAATCTGCTGCAGCAGCCCTTCCTCAAGAAGTATTACGTTCCCGGCCAGTTCGATGTGGCCGACATGCTGCACCGCAACGCCTTTTACATCGGCAACAACCAGTTCGTGAACGACGAGCGGCTGGATGTGCTGGAGCAGCTTATGACGGGCTTTTTCGGCAATTAAGCCTTCCACGTTTGGCACATGAGCGAACTGGTCATTTTTCACAAACAACTCGGTGACACCGTGCTCCTGGAACCTGTGTTGAGAAAACTCGCCCAGGCATCTGGCGAGCAGGTGCAACTGCTCTGCCCGCGCCAGTTTGAACCAGTGATCGAGCTGATGCCCCACACACGCCTTGCCTCAGGCCGCGGGCGCTGGTGCCCTGACCGTCTGTGGGCATATGACTGGGGCGGCAAGACCACTCGTGCCGCAGCCATCACATTCTGCCGTGAGAAGCACCTGCTCATTCCCAGATCCGAGTGGCTGACGGTGTTGCACCGGACAGTGTTTTCACATTTGCAGGTGGAGCCGTATCTGGACCGCTATATCTCACATTACTTTTGGGATCATACGACCACGGCGGCTGTGAAGCCGGTGTTTACACCCCTCGTACTGGCGACGCCGTCTCAGGAGTGGAGGCCGCAGGCATGGGTGGATGAACCCTATTTGCTGTTGAATCCTGTTTCTGCATGGAAACGCAAGTGTTATGCTGCCGGGAAATGGGCGGCCGTGCTGGCCGGAGCATATGATCTGGGCTTTACACGAGTGCTGATGACCGGAGGCGCGGAAAACTGGCAGCGCGATCACTGCATGCAGATCATGGCCGCAGCTTCTGCCAAAGCTATCTCCGTCATCGATATTTCAGGGAAGACGAGCATGAAGGAGTTTCTCTACATCATCTCCAAGGCGAAAGCAGTGCTTTGCATTGATGGTGCCGCCACTCATCTGGCCAGAGCATTTCAAATTCCTTGTGTAACCTTGTTTGGGCCGTCCTACCGCTGGATGTGGCATTGCGACGATAGAACCAACGTCGCGCTGGATGCCTCGGACCATTGCCATGAACATCGTCCTTCGCCCACTCACATCCCTGTTGAGGGCGTCATCCGCGCCATCGAATCATTGGGCGCAGGCTGATGAAAAAAACATCTCACCGTTCGTCAATGCGCTGCCCCAGCTCTCTCAATGCTTCTTCCAAAGTTTGAATACGCTGCCGGGCAGACTCCAATTCAGCTTTGAGCGTTGCGGAATTCTCTGCACGCAGAGATGCTTCGGCGAGCTGGAGTTGCTGCCGCAGTTTCACGTTTCTGCGGATGAGTTCGCGAGCAAGTGGTGGAAGATCTGAAAAAGCAATTTCTTCAGGAAGCTGGTCAATAGGCTGGTTCCAGTCGATCATGGTGTGGCAGTTTGGCGTGAGTTCAAGATTCGTCGTTGAGCAGTTCGCGAAGGCAGGCGGTTTTGGGGTCCGACGGGACGGTCAGATTGAGGTATCTGCCGACATGGTCAGACATGTCGTTGATATTTTCATCTGTAGATGCGGTCGCGCCACCCACGAGAGATGCCTCCGCCCCAAAACGAAAAGCTCCCAGCTCAAGCTCCTTGAGTAGCAACAAGAGAGGCACACCCTCGCCCGGCTGTCTTGATAGAATTTGTTGCATGGCTGCGCGGCAGTCTTTGAGAGAGCGTATCTTATATGCCATCTGGCAGCGGCTGTACCAGACGCTGCCAAAAATCAACACCGGTTTGCCCCTGGCCATGGATTCAAAACCCACTGTGCCAGTGAGCGTGGCGATGGCAAGACTGTTGTCGATGAGATCAAACTGGTCGGCGTTCAGCGGAACAAGGCGAACGCGGGGCAGTCGGGCAAGAAGCTGGTAATAGTGGGTGTTTCGATAAGATGAAGTGCCGCCAAGAGAGACGAACTGCGCTGGATGTTCCTTAATCCACACCTCATAGCCCTCCGGCACGGAATGCGCCACGATGTTGGCCATTAGCCACTGATGCAGAAAAATTCCGCCAAAAGGATTGCTAGTCAGCTCTGGCTGGAAGGCCAGGCAGACGAGCACGTATTTGGTGCCACGGGGCACATCCTTGAAGACGAGGGCGTTGTAGGCGCGCTCATGCTTCATGGTTGCCAGGTAGTTTCTAACTTGCGACCACCCGTAGCGCAGCCAGACAAATCGCCCGACGAATGAGTCTTTGACGCGATGATGCCGTTCCTTGTGCGGGTAGATGCCTTGCACCGGACTGCCCGCTTCTTTGTCTAGGCCTTTGCGCAGGCGTTTCAAGTCACGTTTGAGATGCCCACTCAGCATGCGCCACATTTTATGGATGAAGAGAAAATTGATCGAACCTGATTTGAGCTGGAGATAGTTGCGCTGCCACCAGGGCATGCCTTCTGCATAGGATTGATTTGTGGCACGAGCAAAAACCGCCGTGATTTCTTCATGCAGATCTTCCGTCCCTGTTTGAAAGCCATGCTGTTGCTCCCATGTTGCAAGGCGCAGGCCATTCAACCAACGAGTTCCGCCGCTGAGATCATCCGAGATCGTGCTGAACGCACCCATGTTGGAAATCACCCAAAGCACCGGAATTTGGTAATAGCGTGCGAGCGAATAGAGCATCAAAGAGTACTGTACATGCGGAGGCTCCCACAAAAAAATAAAGTCGGGTTTCGTTGTGGTCAGAAAGTGATTCCAGGCGACGAGCTGCTCATAGAAATCCTCGCTCATTTCGTGCATGGGGTAATCGTCCGCAAAATCCCAGCGACGAAACAAGTCGGCGATCTGGTGATGCCATTGATTCCAGACATGCTGGCATGCCTCGTCAAAGGGGCCGTGCTCACACCAACGGAGCGGCCCGGGCCAGATACCCATCTTGGCGTCGCCACCATGAAGAAAAACGCAGTCCGGGAATTTTTCTGCCACGGGTTTTTCCAGCAGATGGGAGGAGGTCCAGAGGATGGGTTGGATGCCATGCCGTCGCTGTAGTTCCTCCATAACAGAAACGCCGATCAGATGATAGAACTCTAGGCAAAAAACTTTCATAAAACTGGCTTCCGTGCAGCGATGACTGCTTGAACAAAAAGGTCATTTAGACCGAAGGAATATTCCACCATTTCCAATCCAAGCCCGGATAGAAGATCCTGCGCCCAGGATCTTCCAGGCATGAGAGAGATTTCTGGCGGGTGAAAAGCGGAATTTGCGCCTGCGACCTTGCGACGAAGTGAGTGGACCATCTTGAGCACGGCGACGCTTGAAGCTCTTTGATGCGGCCAGAGAAACAAGAGAATGCCGCCTGGGCGCGTGACGCGGGTCATCTGGCGAATGATGTGCTCGATCTCATTACGTGTGAAATGTTCCATGACACCAAGGCTATAAACCCCGTCGAAGCTGCCCTCGGGTGCGGGAATGTCGT
The DNA here is from genome assembly GCF_046154365.1 of Prosthecobacter sp. Taxonomy (GTDB): domain Bacteria; phylum Verrucomicrobiota; class Verrucomicrobiia; order Verrucomicrobiales; family Verrucomicrobiaceae; genus Prosthecobacter. The sequence continues at coordinate 1,610 of NZ_JBJXFV010000055.1, read as the reverse complement.
AAATGCTGCCATGATTGTAGGATTCTGCATGCGGGTTGTTATTGGCGTAGAGCCGCAAGGCCCCATCTGAGATATCGAGGGCGTTGACGTGGTATTCGTCGTGCAGTCGCATATCCACCTGGCCGCTGCCACAGCCGCAGTGCAACAGGCGTGCCTTTTTGGCGAAGTGACGGTGAATGGCACATTCAAGATGGGGGCGGATCACATTCCGGCGGTAAATTGAGGCAATGACCTCGTAGGCAAGCGCGTCGTTTTTTTTGTCAGCAGACCAGTAGGCGTTCCAATTTTGGGGATCGACCAAGCCGGGATTCAGATTCAGCCTTGCATGGTTGAGCCGAAAACGCTCGGGATGGGCGTAGAATCTGAGCGCGAGTTTAAAGACACCGAAACCGCTGCGCATGGCCTCGCGCCATGACATTTTCGAATGTCCGTAGGTGCGGGCGGGCAGTATAATGGCGACATCCTTGATACGGAGGCCGTTTTTTGAGAGAACAAACAGGCTTTCGTAGAAAAACGCATAGTTGCATGCTTGAACGAGGTCGAAGAGACTCCGGGGGATTTGGCGCAGGCGGTAGACGCGAAAAGCCCCACTGGCATCATGGGGCAGCCCCAGTGCTGAATGTGTGAGCGTATGTCCTATGATGGTAAGCATACGGCGGTACCAAATCCAGCCGGGGAGGCTGCCAGGTTCCATGAAGCGGGAACCGACGACTATGTCTGATTGTTCACTGGCGGCGAGCAGGCGGCTTACATCCTCCGGTTGATGCGTGTAATCGCAATCCATGGTGACCAGGATGTCATAATCTTGGTCATAAGCCCATTGGATGCTCTCCCGATGTGCTGTGCCAATGCCAAGTTTTCCATTTCGATGATGAACGACAAGACGCGGAAACTCCGGCTTCAGCGCTTCGAGTGCTTGCCCGGTGCCATCAGGGGAATTATCGTCAAGGAACAGGACATCGGCGTCCAGGCCGAGAGCGAAAAGCTCACGGCACATGCGTTCGGCATTGTCACGCTCCTGATAGGTGGGGATGAAGATGAGAATGCGTCTACTCATGTTGCGTTGCAAAAAATGGCATCTAGCATGGGTTCAAGTATCTGGCGAAAGCTTTTCTGTGCCCCCAGCCTGTGAGCTTGCCAACTCGGGACAATCACCACAGAGCGGTGACCATGGGCAACAAAGCAGATATGACGAGAGCGCAAAAATGATTTCGGATTTGGAACCTGGCGGGCATTGTTGGGCGGCGATTAATACTGGAGGGCAGGGCGAGGGTTCATCAGCGCTCTAGTTCGGGCGGTGCTGGCCAGCAGGTGGGGGCTCACCAACGCGTCGAATCGCCGCCATGCTGCTCGAAGTGCTTGCCAGACTTTTTGACTACCACTTTTGCCGCTTTTGCGCTCGGCTCGCGCGGCTTTGGCCTTGGCCCGGGCGGCTTGCAGGATGTTCCACCCGCAGGCTTTCCCAATCACGGCATGACTCACCGCGACGAGTCCTCTGACTCGCAGTTGCTTGATGCCAGTGACTCGATCCAACCCTCGGTTCAGGCTCTCGATGCCTGCTCGTCGCCGGTATTTCCCCCGCCATTCTTCACTCTGCTCGCGCTTGCGCC
>NZ_JBJXFV010000048.1:0-6602 GCF_046154365.1 Prosthecobacter sp. | reverse complement strand
CCAGAGCGTGGAGCATCCTGCACACATGCCACATCCGCATTCTGGCGAATGCGGCTACACCGCGTAGCCACGCTCGCCAGAGCGTGGAGCATCCTGCACACATGCCACATCCGCATTCTGGCGAATGCGGCTACACCGCGTAGCCACGCTCGCCAGAGCGTGGAGCCTCCTGCACACATGCCACATCCGCATTCTGGCGAATGCGGCTACTCACCGTGCTCTTCCCAGAACTTCCGCAGGTCACGCAGTTGCTTCTTGTCCGGCTTGGCGATCATCTCATGTGCATGTGGCGTGATCAGCGCACGCTCCCGTCTTGCCTCCGCTGCCTTTTGATAACACTCCGGCGGCGTGAGGTCTTCGCTGAACTCCGGCACGCGGGGTGCGCCGAGCCGCTGTGGTGAAAAGGCGGTCACTCGCAGCTTGAGCCGCAGCTCACCGCGCACGACTTCCAGCACATCCCCCGGCTTCAAATCCCGCGACGCCTTCACCGGCTGACCGCCGATCATCACATTCCCTCGCGCACACGCTTGAGTGGCAATGGTGCGTGTTTTGAAGACGCGGATGTGATGCAGATATTTGTCAGCACGCTGGGTCAGGACTGGGTCGGGCATGGAATTACTACTCTGCCTTCGATCTTTGAAACAGACCCTTGATCCGGCTAAAAATGGACTTCTTCGGCGTCGCCACCGCGCCCGGCGGTGGGAGGAGGTCGTTGGGCTTGTCTGCGCGAGCTGGGATGGCACGCGGGACGATGGTTTCGGGCATGTTTTCGAACTGGAAGGCTTTGTCAAAACTCTCACTGCCATCGCCGATGCGGGCCTGCTCCAGCATGTGGGAGGCTTCATCCGGCAGGATGCGCGGCTGGACGAAGATCATCATCTCACGCCGTTCTTTGGTGGTGTTGGTGCTGCCGAAGAGATGCTTGATGATGGGAATGCGCACGAGGAACGGCAGGCCGCTCTTGTTCTTGGTGTCACGTTCGGTGATGAGGCCGCCGAGCATGGCGGTGGCACGGTCAGGGACGATGAGGCTGTTCTGCATGCCCTGCTCAGAGATGTTGGGCACGCGGTTGCCGCTGATGGTGGTGAAGCCGGAGACGTCGTTGTTCTGCTGTTTGAATTCGAGCATGACTTCGTTGTCATTGTAAATGTGCGGCGTGATGTCGAGCTGGAGGCGCACGGGAATGTACTGCGTAGTGCTGGTGAAGCCAAGACCGCCAACACCGCCGGCGCCGTTGGTGTAGGTCTGCCCGGCGATGGCGATCTGCTGGCCGATGTAGATGCTGGCGGACTGATGATTGAGCGCGGTGATGGTGGGCTTCTGCAGCACATGGAAGCGCCGGGTGCTTTCGAGGGTCTGGAGGAAGATGTTGAGGTTTTTGTTGATCTGACCGTAGGCGGTGAGGCCGCTGAGCGCGGAAGGTCCGCCGGCACCGAGGAAGCCCGCGATGTCCCTCAAGTTGGATGGATTGGCAAAGGCGGTGCCTTGTGTGTTGAGCACACCACCGACGAGACCGTCACCACCGGCCTGCTTGAGTGTTTGAATCCAGTCGAGACCAAAGTTGAAGTCGTCGCCAAGCGTGAATTCGCCGATGATGGCGGAGAGCAGGATCTGGCGTGGGCGCACATCCAGCTCATCGGCCAGTTCTTCGAGGGCCTTGATCTGCTCCGGCGGGCCGCTGGCGAAAAATTTCGAGCTGGCGGGATCGGCAATGACCAGCGTGTTGCCGATCAGCACGCTGATGGGCTTTTTGGTGACTTCCAGGGGCGTGCTCGATCCTGAACCGAAGGAACTCGAACCCGACATCCCGGAACCAAGACCACCACCGAGACTGGAGCCCATGCCTGAATTGGAGCCGAAGGCTGAATTGGAGGTGTTGCTGCCAAAAGTGTTGCTGGTTGGCGTCGCGGGGGTGTTCTGCTGGGGGATGCCGCTTTGACCGGTGCCTTTGGCATTTCTCTGAAGAGCCTTTTCGGCGATGCCCAGAAACACGGTGAGATCGAGGTACTTCAACTTGCGTGAGAAATACCGTGTGGAGGTGGACTCGGCATCGAGTTCAAGCACGAGGCGTTCAATCTTTTGCATGTCCACCGGACGTGCGACGATCAGCAGGCTGTTGGTGCGTGCAATGGCCTGAATGATGGGTTTGGAAGCCTCGGGGCTGACACCTCCGGCAGCACCACCGATTGAAGCCGCTGTCCCGCCGGCTGCCACTGCTCCAGGAGCCCCCCCAAACGCTGGTGCCTGACCAGCAGCACTGCGGAGCGCACCGCCGCCGCCGCTACCGCTGCCGCCGAGGCCCAAGAAGGCGTTGAGCTGCTCAACGACTTCGGTGGCCTCTGAACGCTCTAAGCGGATGGTCTGCTGGACGGTTTCCATGGGCGGCACGTCCACCTGCTTGGCGAGATCGAGGTAAGCCCGAATGGTCTGTGAGGCTTCGGTGATCACCAAGGCCCTGGCATTCGACATGGCGAGGATTTTGCCATACGGATGCAGCGGGATGAGCTGCTGGAAAGCGGTGGAGGCTTCTTCGGCCTGTAGATTGCTGAGTTCGATGACATGGGAGACCACCTGGTCACTGTCGGGCAGGTCGGCGGCGCGCAGAATCATCGGCACGCCCTGTGACGAAGGCGAGGTGCCCTGCTCGGCGGCGACGAGCTTGAACAGATCCGCCCCGCTGGGAACCAGCGCATAGCCGTGCATTAGCAGGCCTTTTTCGATGATGGAGCGGTACTCTTCATCACTGAACTCGCCGGGCACTTCGATGGTGACGGTGGCACTTTCGAGGCCGCGGTCTTTGAGCACGCGGCGGCCCGTCACCCGATAGTATTCGCCCAGGACTTCAGCGAGCGGCGTGGCGGTGAAGCCGATGGCGTTTTTGCCGGAGGCCGGCGGTGGCGCGGCGGCAGGCGGAGCCGGTGCGTTTATGGGAGCGCTTGCCGGCGCGGGCAGGAGTGCATCTGCGTTTGCCGGTCGGATCCGCTGCGGCGGGACAGGAGCGTTCTGCGCCGCCAGGAACCCGGGAACCATGCACAGGACGGCGGCGCAGAGCAGGTCGATTTTACAGGTCAATTTCATGATGACGGCGGAGCGGATGTTCATGGCGGAAGCGCGGACTCATTGACCACGGGTGAGATCAAACGGCGCCGCACCGGCACCGGAGAGGTGTTGGGATTGCCCGCCTGTGAAACAAGAGAGGTGGAAGGCGTGGTGCCCGGCTGCGTGCCGATGGAAACCGTCAAATTCGGATTGCCGCCGGTGCTATTGGCTGCTGGCGAGACCGTGAGCGCTACCGTGCCGGGCTGCGGCACGCCAAGCTGCGACAAGACGGGCTGCGGCGCGGCACCCTGCTGGCCTGGGAGCACGGAAGAGCCACCCACACGAGCCGTGCCAGGCGGAGCAGCCTGGCCTGGCTGGACCGGTGGCTGCGGCATGGGAATTCTGAGAGGAGAGCCAGGCGGCTGACGCATTTGCTGCTGGTGTAGTTGCTGCTGAACCGCGGGTGACTTGGACACCTCGGCAGCGGCCACCTGTTTGAGATAGCTGTCATTGTAGCGGATTTCGGAGGTTTCCGCACCAAGCGTGACTGCGGCGGTGATGTCCTTGCGGCTGCCGCCGAGCGTGACGTGGCCGAGTTGCATGCCGTTGGCGGCCGGCTGACCTTTTTTGAGGCTGATGCGCTCGTTGGTCTTCGTATTGACGATCACGATGGTGGGATTGGCGGTGTCGCCATAGTAGGCACCGATGGCGAGATCCCTGGCAAATGGGGCGTTTTCCACCGCCACCGGCGCGGTTTTCAAGGTGAACGGATTTTTGCTCCAGCCGGTTTCATAGCGCTCCACGGGATAAACTTGGGGCGCGGTGAACACTGCGGCCTCCTCGGCGAGTGCAAATCCGCAGCACAGGATGGCAAGCATGGCCAGGACACGCTTCATGATCCTGCCCCCTCCTGCGGCGTTGCAACGGCGGTGATGGCTGGCGCATGGCGGCGGTTGATGCGCACCGTGGCGATGACCTTGGTTTTGTCTTTGGCATCCGGCACAATTTTCAACTGGGACACCAGCTGGAAGGATGCCGGCGTCAGCAGGCCATGCATCCAGCGGAAGACATCGGGCAGATCGCCGAGGACGGTGAGCGTCACCCCCACTTCATGAAAAAAGGCCTGCCGGGAAGCTTCGTGCAACTGCTGCTTCTGCACCACCAGGTTGTGCTTGCCCGCTGCGGCCAGCATTTCTTCGAGCAATTTCTCGCTGGCCTGGCTCTCGCTCGTCATGGTGGGCTGATTGGCCTGCAGCCAGTCAAGACGCTGCTTCCACAGCCCGGCCTCGGCCAGCATCGCCTGCGCCTCCATCTGCTGCAGTTCGAGCGACTGTTCCCGCCGCTCAATGGCATGCTGTCGGCCCAACAGACGCTGCGTCAGGATGGCACCGCCGGCTAAGGCGGCCAGCACGGCCAGAATCATGAGCAGCCGACGTTCACTGGCCTTCATGCGCAGATCCTCCGCTGAGTGTTCCTTCGGCGCGGAACTCCGCGCGGTTGTCCTCACGAATCGCCGGCACGGGGAAATTCCAGTGGTAGCGCTGCAATGGCTCGCATGCGACCAGCCGGTCCTTGAATCCGAGCGCGTGATTGACGGTCGTCGCCTCGCCGCTCACGATGAGCCTGCCGTCCGCGATTTGAAACTCCTTCAAACGAATGCCTTCGTTCGGCAGCAGTGACACGATTTGGTGGAACAGCTCCACCGGATACAGGTCGGGGTTGATCGCGCCCTCCATCTCCAGCCAGTGTCCTTGTGCCTCGCGCACGAGATCGATCTCCGGCTGCGTGGCGGCCATTTGCAGGTCCGTTTGATTCAAACGCGACTCACGCCATTGCAGGCGCAGCCACCAGGCCCCGAAGAAGCACAGGTAAACCAGCGCCGCCGTCGCCAGCAGCAGCAACTGCCGCTGCTTGAGCCGTTGTTGCTGCCGCAGCGCCGCCACCTGCGCCGGCAGCAGGCCGCTGGCTGCTGCGGGAAGCCGTGGGTCAGGCCGTGGTTCCTTGATGACGTCGGCCTCTTCAAACAAACAGGCCAGTTGCGGAGCGAAATCCGTCTCGCAGCGCGTCCACACATGAATGGCGGCGATCGCGTCGATGAAACCGTGAGTTTGCAGCGCGGCGGCCAAGTCGCGCAGTTCAAAGGCCGCGTCCGCATCCAGCCGGCGCGAAGTAAGCACGGTGACGTGCAGCAGTTGCGCCTCACGCGTGAACGCCACCACCTGACGCCCCAGCTCCTGCCACACGACCAGCCCGTTGTCCGGCAGCGGCAGCATGCGGGCGCTGGGTTCAAATCCTGCGGCACGGGAGTTCTCCCAATCGGGACCGGCGGCTTCCGCCGCGAGCGCCAGCGTGGCCACGAGCACCTGTTTGCCCTTGCGCGTGACCGGCCAGTGCGCCCACAACTGCGCCCCGCCGGCGTTGGTCAGGCCAAAGCCCTCCCAGCGCAACGCCACGGCCTCGGCGGGTGAGTCGGCAAGGTTGAGAGACCAGAACGGCGCACTGTCAAAGGCGATGGTTTCGACGCCCATCACGCCGCCAGCGGCAAACTCGCCACGCTTCCAGACGCCGTCGGCGCCGCAAGTCCATGACTCCCTAGCAGCTTCACCTGGGAAGCTGAGCGCTGATAACGCTGGACGTTGAAACGGCATGATCATCAAAGTTGGCGTGCTCCTTCCACAGGAAATTCGCGCCACTCGGTGATGCGTGGCGTGCCTTCATTCTTGCGCACCAGCACCGCGATCCCACAGCGCGCATCCCCCGCCGTACCGATGCTTTCGATGCGCAGCGTCGTGCCATGCAGCGTCAGCAACGGCGTGATTTCCGCCGCCTGCTGTCCGGCCAGGCCCAGCAGCGCCAGCGCCTCCTCGAGACTTGCCAACGGCATATCATCCTCCGTTTGCGGCAGTTCATCCAGCCCGCTGCGCTTCTGCACGAGCTGTTGCGCATTTTCCAGCGACGCCCCCGTCGCAGCGGCGAGGACTTCGGCGGAGGCCATGTTCACATCCAGTTGCCCATTGCCGCGCAGGGTGAAAAAAGAGCGCCAGTCCGGCTTGGCGGCCTGGATTTCATCCGCACGCAGCATCAGATCGACTTCGTCAAGGCTGAGCAGTTGGCGATTCAACGGCCGGTCGGGAAACCCCATCATGGCGTAATCGAGTTTCTCCGCGCTGTCGGGCCGACGTTTCAGGTCATCCGCATCCGTCCAGTCCATCAGCGTCGCCGCGAGGCTCTGGGCATCCGCCGGAGAAATGCCCCACGCGGCAAAGATGCGCTCCAGCAGCGGCAGGCGCTCCTCCGTGAGCAGCGCATTCAGGTTCAGCCTGCTTTCCTCCGTGCTGAGGATCACTTCAAAGCGCTCGATGCCCGACACCTTTCGCCGCAACAGCGGATCGCCCGGCTGGATCATCGGATGCGCGGCCACCGCCACGCCCATCTCCGCCAGTTGGCGTGCGCGCATCACGCCCTGCCGCGCCTGCTGCATGTCGCCATGCTGTTTTGAAATGGAAACAGCCGAAACGATGAGAAACGACAGCACCGCCACCAAGCACAGCACCGCGAGCAGT
>NZ_JBJXFV010000046.1:0-20796 GCF_046154365.1 Prosthecobacter sp. | reverse complement strand
ATCCTGCACCCACTCGTCGGGCAAATACAATCGGGTGCCGATGATGGCGGTGTGGGTGCCGCAGTTCAACGCGCTGTAAACGCCGACTTGGCAGTTATCCTGCTTGCCGAGTCTGCCGTTGTATTGTCGGGCGACACCCACCGACAAGGTACCCTTTTTGGTATGGGCACTTTCGTCGATGATCAGACAACTGTCGGCCCTGCCGCCCAAGCGGGCATTGGCGCGCAGGGCGATGGCATCATAGACGGGACGCTCGTCCCAGGGGCTGTCGGAGATGAACTGCTGCACGTTCTGATAGCAACGCGAGTCGAGATGCTCGTCGATGCGCTCCATGTTCTTGCGCGGGGCCTGAGTGACGAGACCTTGGAGATAGAGCTTGGCATAGTCAGCGCCATCATCGGTCTTGGTTTTGAAGCAGCCGGAGAAAGAATGCACGAAGGTGACGAGATGTTCGCTCAAGGCACTCAGGGCACGAGCGTCATTTTTGAATGGCCGCTCAATGGCGGCCTGTGCTGTGGGTGGATAGGTGGCTGTCGTTGTATGCCCTCCGCGTGTGAGGACATGCGCCGCTAACTCGCTGATCGTGGTAAAATAGCAATGACTATATTTAACAAGGTAGAATTAAAGCCCGAGGTATTCGCCGGGTCTTTCGGGTCGGTGCTGGTGTGTTTGAAAATGACCGTGTGGTCGCTGATCTGGATGGGAGATGTTTCAGCGGCGTGCAGCGCAACAAGCGGAGTCAGCAGCAGGGCCGGGAGGAGGCTAAGGGTGGGTTTCATGATTCTGTTTCGGCAGCTTCGCTTACTTCAACGTCACCACTGGCTCTCCATTTCTTTCGGCTCAAGGCTCGCCAGAGTTCACCTTCCCGCTGCAACTGGCTTCTGCACACTGAACAGCCAGTCCCATGTGGCGACGTCGTCGTAGGCCTTGGTCCAGCTATTGTGGCCTTGGCCGGGATACTCGGTGTATTTGGCGATGCCGCCTGCCTTGCTGATCGCCTCGCACAGTTCCCGTGACCAATGGGGAGGAACAACCGTGTCGGCACCGCCGTGGAAGGCCCACACAGGCACGCGGGTCATGTTGGCGGCTTGATTGGGATTCCATGCTCCGGCAATGGGCACTGCGGCGGCGAACAGCGCTGGGCAGGTGGCGATGGCTCCCCACGTTCCAGCGCCACCCATGGATTGACCGGTGATGTAGATGCGGGACAAGTCGATGGGCTCCACCGGCAACAGGGACCGCAAGGCCTCGATCACGATGGGCAGTTTCTCGGTCTCTGTTCGCCGTTCGAGCACATCGGTGTTCATCCAAAACGCCTCCTTCTTGCTGGTGCCAGGCGCCATCACAAAGCACGGATAGCGCTCGCGCATCCGGGCGATGGCGAGCACTTCAGCCGCATAACTGCTGCTGCCAGCACCATGAAGGCAGAGCACCAGCGGGTAACGCTTGTCTTGTTCCATCTTGTCCGGTCGCAGCCATCCGAACGACAAAGTCTGATCATCTTTGCCGGTGAAACTGCGGACTTCATAGCTCATCGGCACACCGGCGGGCCGGGTGCCTCGCTGGCGGAAGTTCGCCGTCTCCGACAGCGTCACAGCTCCGTCCCCGTCCGTGTCCATCCGTTCGAGCTTCTGCCACTGCGCCTTGGTGGCTTCTTCGCGAGTGACTTTGCCATCCTGATTCTTGTCAGCGAGCGCAATCAGGTCGCTGAAGTCTTTCTTCGGCGGATCATCGACGGCGTAGAGCGCGGCCAGTGAAGCCAGCAGGAGGGCGGTGAAGATAGTGAGTGGGCGGTTCATTGGGAGAACAACGTGATCGGCCTAGTTCACTCCAGCCCTGGTGCCCGCATCTCTTCGAGTGTCCGGGCGTTGATCGGGGATTTGGGGTGGAGGCCTTCGCCGCGTTTGTCGCGTTTGCCTGGGGCGGCACCGGGAGTGTGGAAGGTGGCCATCCAGTTGATCGCGAAGGGGGGGAACTCTTTCTGCATGACCACGGTGCGGTCCCAGTTGGCGAGCACACGGGCCTTGGCGGCTTCGTCCTTGCCTTTGCTGGCCTCGAACTGCTGCATCCCGGCGCGGGTATCGACGACGAGCTTTGCGAACTCGAAGCCGCAGCGGGTGAAGTGCAACCGGCGGCGGTATTTCTCATCGGCGGTGGCGACTTTCGCAGCGGCGGCATCGAGATGGGCTTGTGCCTTTGCGAAGAGCGCGGGTGTGTATTTTTCCGGCAGGTCGAAGGCGCGCCAGCGGCTCGGTTTCTCGGCGACGAACTCCATGCGGGTGCGCTCCAGCAGTTCCCAGTAGGCTTTCACATCGGCGGCGGCGGGGCCGTAGGTGCGCTGGTAGTAGTCGTCCATCAGCGCCTTCACATCGGTGTGCGGATTCCACGCGAGATGGGCGAGCGCGTAGTAGAGCGGGCCTTGGGTGGACCAGTGATACCAGAACATGTCGAAGTAGAGGCCGAGGCAGTGGTTGTCGGCGGCGAAACGAAAATCCTCGGCCATCTGCGTGATGGGCACATCGGGCATGCCCCAGCTCAGACCGGCGGGACTGCCGAGATTGGGCCGCCACATGATGTGCTTCGCTTTCGCGGCCCATTCGGCGTGCTGTTTCATCGGTGTCACGCGCTCCTTGGGCCCGCGCATGGGAAAGTTGCTCACGCTGGCGATGATGACATTGGCATCCGGCACGGCAGCGATGGGCGCGGGCCGTGAGTAACCGTAGGCGAGCAGTTGCACATACAGCTCCTTGTCCGGGTAACGCTTCTTCAACATTCGCCCGAGCGTGTTGGCGAAGATGACCTGCCGGTCGCTCAATGCGGGGCGTTCTTCGGTCAGGTTCTTCCAGCGGAAGGGGAACTTCTCGCCATCGGGATGGTCCTTCGCGACGCAGTCCTTGCACACGCAATGGCCAAAGTTGTAGCCGTCGTTCTCGCTGACGTTGAAAACGCGGCGCGTGGGGTCTTCGCGGAGCTGCTCGTCCACCTCGGCGAGCCACTGCTGCCACACCTGCGGGTTCGACTCGCACAGCTTCGTGTTGTGCGGCGTCGCGTGCGGACTGCGCGTTCCGTCGGGTTGCAGCGCGAAGTATTCGGGATGCGTTTTCGAATACTTGTCCCACCAGTGCCCGAAACCGTGGCCACCATCGATCTCCATCGAGTCGAGTTGGAGGCGCTGCACGCGTGCCCATTCCATGTCAGGACCTTCCTTGTGATCGCCGAGCTTGAGCTTGGTGAAGAGGGCCGCGCGCGCCCGAATCTGCGGATGATAACGCACCTCGCACGGCGCGATGGCGATGCGCTCCCGCGTGATGACATCCTCCTCGCCCGGCCACAGCCAGCGCACGCCGAGCTGGTCGTGCAGGAAGGTATAAACCGCGTTCGCCGTGCCATACTCCTGCTGCATGCCCGTCTTCGTGCTGAGCCGCCCCTTGGCCTCCATGTGCGCCGGGTCCCAGCGGTCGCGCCCGGCGATGACGAGATGCTTTTCGTTCGCAAGGATGAGCGTCTCTTCGGGATGCTTGAAATCGAAGTCCGTCTTCGGAAACAGCTTCTTCAACACCGGCTGCACGCCGATCCAAATCGCCCGCTCCGGCATCGGCTTCGGTTCACCATCGATCACCTCCGGCTTCTGGCCGCTGATCTTCTCGATGTATTTCGCCAGCGTTACCGCTGCATCCCGGGTGCGCGGCGGAGCGTCTTTGAAAATGATGATGGGCGCGGGTGTAACACCGACATCGGTGAGGATGAAATCGGCCGCGTGGAGCGCAGCGATCGTGCATTGAAACAGGATAAGAAAGAGAAGCGTGGGTTTCATGATTGGTCAGACTTGGTTACTTAATTTCGAGCTTACCGAATTTCTCCGGCACGTGCCATCCGGCCCTCGTGGGAGAGAACGCTTGCAGCTCGGGTTTCTTGAAATCGAGGGCGCGCTGGCGGCCCACGTTGAAATACCACGGTGCCTGCGCTGTGGGCTTCGTGCCCGCCACGCGATGGCGCGGGTCCGAATTGGCTTCGACCTCGCCGACGACGGGGATGCGGACGCGGACGCGCCAGGAATCGCTGCTGCGCTCGGTCTTCACTTCGGCGAGCGATTGCCAGTTCCTGCCGGGGTTGCCTTGCGAGACCGCGCCGTCGGGATTGATCTCGATGTAGTAGTAGGGCGAGTGCAGCGGCGTTTCGAGCAGGATGATGACGTTGTCCCCGCTGAAGACGTCGTTGCTGACGTTCAGCTTCTTCATCTCCGGCTCCTGGCAGAGGATGTCGAAAAGGATCGCGTTGTTGTCCCATCCGACGCGGAAGGTGGTCCCCGCAGCGGGCTGCGCGAACGTCATGTTGTCTTTCAGCGAATAGGCGGTGGCCTTGGAAAGATCGGCGCCGTTGATCGCGACGGCAGCGAGTGATTTCGCGCGGGCCTGCACCAGCGTCTCCTCTTTCTTTCGTTTCATCGCGATGAGTTCGTCCTTCGGCTGGAGTTCCGAGATCATGAGCTGGATGCGTTCGCCATAGACGCTGTCGCCAGCGATCTGCCGCGCTTGGTCGAGCAATTCGCGGAAGCGCAGGTTGGTCGCCAGCGGGACGTTGGCGGGGCTGCCCTTGCCCCGGCCGCGGCTCTGATCTTTATACGCGAGATTTTGCTCCGCGTAGGTGATGGCCTCCTTCATCGCCTTGGCGGCGGGACCGTAATAAAGCGCGCAGTATTCATCGAGCACGGCGTCGATGTCCTGGCTGGCGTCCCAGAGAAAACGTGACTGCACATAGAGCGTGACGTGTTCGAGCCCCGGCGCGCGCCATTTACCGTCTGCCTGGCTCTGCTCGCCGAAGTCGCCGAGCGAAATTCCCTTGAGCGCCTTGAGATCTCTCGCGGTGGCACGCGGGTGAAGCACGGGATACGCGATCGGCGCGTCCTGTCCCCAGATGTGGTAGCGGTTGTTCTCGAGCCGCAGAATGTTCCCCGGCGCGATCTTGCTCTGCCATTTCTGCACGCGGTTCCGATAATCCGTCCAATGCTCGGGGTCCTCCATCAGCGGACGCCCGGCATTGGCGATCCAGACGGCCAGATTCGGGCTGAACTTCGTGATCGTATCCGGCGCATCGATGTAGCTCGTGTAGGCACCGCAGGTGATGCGCTTGTCTGGATGCGTTTTGTAAACCTCGCGCGCCACGCGGTCGGCGAAGCCCCAGACCAGCTCCGACGCCGACTTGCCCTTGCATCCATCGCACCCGCACAGTTGCAGTCCGTCCACCGGCCAGATATCCACACTGGGAAGGTCGAAGGTGTCGTAGAGAAAGCGGATGTAGTGGACCGTTTCGGTGATCAGTCCTTCCGAGGTGAAACACGACGTGCCGTCCTTGCCACTCGCGCGTTTGTCCGTGTCGCGCTTTCCACCGAGCAGCGCAAAATACTCCGGGTGCGCCTTCTGCATCGACTCGTGGCCATACACATTCACGAGCCCGTGAGGTCCGCGCAAAGGCCCGAGCTGCTCCTGGCCCGAGTTCATACCGAGACGCCGCGCCCAGATGACGTCGTCGAAACCAAAGCTCGCATAGTTATTCCAAAGGAAGGCGCGGAGCGGAAAATCGGGCTTCACCGTTTCATTGAGCGCACCGATGGAGACCGTCGCCTTCTGCGGCACGACCTCGCCCAATTCACCCGCCATGAACCACCGCACGCCGAGCCCGCGCAGCAAGCCATACACCGCGTTCATCGAGCCGCTCTCATCCTGATTCCAAAAGCCGGGCTTCCCACCCTCCGATCCTTTCCACAGCGCCGCGAAATCCTCGCCGTATTTCCCCGCCATCACGGCATCGAAATCACCCGGCTTCCAATAGCCCTTAAAGCCGGACGCAAACGGAAATCCCCAAGCCGCATCGGTCTTGCCCTTGGTCATCTTCTCCCACTCCGCCATCGCACGCGGAGCATCGTTGCGCTTCATCGGCCACGGCAGTTTTGAGACATCAAAATCCAAATCCTTCCCGATCAAGACCAGCCAGTCCTGGCCGGAAACCATCCGGTAAGCCCCGTCGCGCAGCCCGTCATTCGTGACACCCAGCCGGTCCGTCTCCGCGCTCCGTCCGATGTGAATCTTCACCCGCGCCCCCGCCGTGGGCGCAGTCACGATCGGCAGTCGAGCGCCGCTCATCTTCTCGAGAAACAGCCGCAGTTCGAGCGCCGCCAGCGTCACCATACGCGGCCGTTTTTCCGCAATGACAATCTCCGCGCGCGGCTCGCCGTTTTCGATGAGGAGCAAATCTGCGGCGGAAAGGACGGGGGATGCGAACGCCAGCAGCAAGGTGAGGAGGAGCGAGAGGAGTGGTTTCATGGCAGTGTTCGGCAATGGGCTATTCCGCCATTTCCAACCCCTTCAGGGTGCTTGTGGATGATGCGAACTTGTCCGTCTCGATGCCAAGGCGTTGCAGCATGGAGACATAAAGATTGCACAGGTTTCCCTGGTCGTTGCTTTTCGCTGCGGGGGGTCTCTTCACTCCGGCGGGTGCGGTGATGGTCTCGATGTGTTGTTTGTTGAATGCGAGATGCTGGCCATGCTTAAAGCCTCCACCGGCGAGGATAATCGGTAAGTTTTTGTTATCGTGGCTGTTGGCGTTGCCGAGGCTGCTGCCGTAGAGCACCTGCGTTTGATCGAGCAAGGTCCCCTGTCCTTCCTGAGTTGCTTTGAGCTTGGTGAGGAAGGCGGCGAGTTGGCGGAACTCGGCGAGTTCGAGGTTCTTGAGTTGCGTCAGAGCTTCGGGGCGATTGGTGTGATGCGAGAGGTTGTGGCTCTCATAAGTCACACCTGGTGTGTTCCCGCTAAAGCCGTCGAGCCGGATCATCAGCGTGATGAGTCGCGTGCTGTCGGTGGAGAGAGCGAGATGCGCGAGGTCATACATCGAGGTGAGCTGCTCCATCAAGTATACGCCGTCCTTGGGCGCAGGCACAGAGACCTTGGGCTTTGGTTTGCGCTCCCATTCCTCGGCAATGAGTAAGCGGCGCTCCACTTCGCGCACAGCGGTGAAGTATTGATCCATGCGATCACGGTCAGCGCCGCCGAGTTGCTTCTGCAAAGCGGCGGATCGCTCGGCCATCGAGTCCAGGATGCTGCGCCCAGTGCGCAGATCTTCAATTTGCTTCTCAACCGATGTGGCATCCCCCTCGACGAAGAGTGTGCGAAAGACTTGTGACGGGCTGCGTTCGGCGGGCAGCATCACGCCATTCGGTGTGACGGAGAGGGATTGATTGCCGCTTTTGGCCACACCCAGCGGCAGCGCGGCAACGCGCGTTTCGTGTCCGATGCGCTCGGCGGCGAATTGATCTAGCGACACACTGTTGCGAAACGATGCGGTGCCTGGATGCGGTGCGGCAGTGAGGAAGGTGAACTCGGCCGAGTGTCCACCCGCGACCTCCAGATGCGACGTGCCGGAGACGAGCGTGAACTGCTCGCGGAAGTCCTTCAGCGTTTCGAGATAGGTCGTCATCTCGTAATCGCGACCAATCTGCGCGGGATAGAGATGGCGGTCGAGGATGCCGAGGTTGGTGCAGATGGCGAAGAGTCTGCGCGGAGTCGCGAGCTTCTCCCTGCCAAACACGGGCTGCATCGCATCGAGCATGGGAAGGGCGAGAAAGGCTCCGGCACTGCGGAGGATGCTACGCCGAGAAAGTGGAGTGCGGGCAATGTGTGTCATGATTACTTGATTTGGAAAAGTTCACTCGCGACCACCTCTTGAATGATGGAACGCAGCCCGTGATGGGAAGATTTGGTGCGTGCGATGATGGCTTCGATCGCCTCCCGATCTGCGAAGCGAATGCCTGCGCCGGTGGAATAGATCAGGAGCTGACGCACGAGGTTGCGGGCCAGCGCATCTTCGTCGGCCAGCAGCAGCGTGCGCAGTTCGCTGATGTCGGCAAACTTCCGACCATCGGCGAGTTCGCCGGAAGCGTCCACTTCACCACCGGTCCGCAGCTTGGCGCGCGGTCGAACGGCGGCACTGTTGATGACTTCGATGGTCGGCTCATCGACCATCACTTTGCCCTGACGCACCTTCTTCGGTTGTCCACTGAGTCGGTAGTGATCACGCCAACCGCCGATGACATCGAAGCTCTCTAGCGCGAGTCCAGGCGGATCCATCTTCGCGTGACACGAAGCGCAGGAGGCATCGGCGCGGTGTTTCTCAATAATCTGACGGATCGTCACCGCTCCTGTGGAGTCAGGTTCAATGGCGGGGATGTTGGGCGGTGGCGGCTGGCGCGGGATGCCCAGCAATCTCTCGGCGATCCAGACGCCACGCAGCGTCGGTGACGTCACGGTGCCATTGGCGGTGACCTTCAACACGGCTGCCTGTGTCAGAAAACCTCCGCGTGGATTACCTGCAGGCACCTTGATCTCACGAAGCTTCGCGCCGATCACATCATGAATGCCATACAGCTCGGCGAGGCGTTGATTGATAACGACAGTGTCAGAGGCGATGAGTTCACGCACACCGAGATTTCCCGTGAGCATGCGCTGGAACGTAGCCCGCGTCTCCGCGAGCATGGAGTCATGGAGCCACGGATCATACTCGGGGTAAAGATTCGGGTCCGGCGTGGTGAAGTCGATCTTTTTCAACTCCAGCCATTCATCGAGGAAGTGTTCCACGAATCGCTCGGAGCGCCCATCTGCCATCATGCGTTCGACTTGTGAGCGGAGTATTTTCGGCTGTGAAAGCTCCCCTTTGCCGGCCAACTCCAGCAGCTCCGCATCCGGCACCGAGTTCCAGAGAAAGAACGACAGGCGCGATGCGAGCGCGTAGTCACCGAGTCGCACAGGCTCTTTCGCCGATGGCTTCGGCACGCCGGACTCCAACCCGATGATGAGGAAGTCCGGAGCGCAGAGGATCGCTTTGCATCCAGCGAGCATCGCCTGTTCCCAGCTCACGCCGCGTTTGATCTGTTCATCAACGATGGCGAAGACTGACGTGAGTTCGGCTTCACTGACGGGATGACGAAACGCGCGAGTGGCGAAATCGCACAACAACTTCCGATGATCCGCTCGCTCCTTTGCTGGCACGCCAAACATGCGCCGCTTGCTCTCTGGCGGCCACTGATCAATGAGCGGCCCCTCCACTTCGAACCAGTCGTATGCGATGCCTGGCCCCTCGTAATCAAGCACGCCGCGTCCTTCGACCGACCCCGTGACCACGGAACCTGCGGGCAGCGTCATCGCATGAAACGAAATGCGTTCGCCAGGATTGAGCCAGATTTTGATCTCATGCTTCGTCGGCTTCATCGAAGGCGCATCGAAGTAACCGATGGGCTGACCCTTCAGCGATGCACGCACCACATGCGTGGCCTCCCCCTCGCCGTAGAACTCGACGTTTTCCATCCAACTACGCGCAAGCTGATCTTTCGGCAGCGGTGTGGCCTGCCAACGTCCGCGCTCGTCCTTGAAGTAAGGCTTCCCAAGCGATCGATAAACTTTGACCATTCCGCGCTTTGCAGGCTCGACCTTGTCGCGATTCCAATGCAGACTCCAGATGGAGAAGCGGACGCGATACCAGCCGCCCACGGGTGGATTGAAACGGTCAATCTGAATACCCTCTGGCTGATGATGCCCGAGCACGCTGGTCAGCACGACGAATGATTCCGCATCGCCTTTGAAGGATGCGGCACGGAACGAATTGCCGTAGTCCGTTTCGGGATTGCCGGCGACATACATGTCCAGACCTGGCGCCATCTCCCGTCCATTGATCGGCACACCACACTTCACGACCACGGCACCATGAGCCGAGTTCTGCATGGTGGCGGACTCACGCCAGACCTTGGAGGGCGGTGGCGTGGCGACCTTCGCATTCGCCTGATTCACCGCGATGTCCGCGGTTTGCAGATACTTCGCCAACTGAATGTGCGAAATGTCCAGGCCTCCGCCGACCTTGTCGAAGCCAAACTGTTGTCCATCCTCCGGCAGCATCTCCTTCACACGCAGGAGCGGCAGGGCGAGCAGATCCCGCAGGGAGCTTTCATACTCCGTGCGATTCATGCGACGCACCGAACTGCGGCCGGAATCATCCGATGCCACCAGTCGTTCAGCGTTGTTCAAACTCACATGAAGTTCTTTGAGGAACTCGGAGCGCGCCGCTGGCGATGGTTGATCCGCCTTCTTCGGCGGCATCTCACCCGACTGCACACGATCAAAAAGATGCACGAGCTGGTTGAACTGGTCGCGGTCGGGTTTCGCGAGCGACAGCTGATCCACACGCAGACCGCCCTTTTGCACATCCTCGTTGTGACACTCCGCGCAGTTGTTATCGAGGAACTTGCGGGCAGCAGGAGTGAAATCAGCGGCAAGGAGTGGCGCAGTGCTGACAATCAGGCCAACAGCGATGCAGAGTCTCATCGGGATGGAATGTGGGTTCATACTTTGAAGGAACGGGGGGCGTGAGAGTGTCTGGTAGAGATTTGTGAAGGGTTTCAATACGCTGATATTCTTCACCGACGCATCGCCCAGTCCCTCGCGCAACTGCGCGAGATACAGGCTGGCCAAGAAGAACGAGTGTGTCATTCATTTCATGGAGTGGTTTCCGGCAGGCGGCTGATCAATTCGCGCAGGCGCACCTTTTCCGAGACCTGCTTCCCGGCACGGACGTCTTCTTCGCAGAAGGTGGCCATGTGGATGATGCCTTCGGGTGTGCGGTGGTAGTCATAGACGAGATAGATCGTGCCGTCGGTGGCTTGCACGCCGTCGGGATAGGTCACGTCGTCGCGCTCATCGATCATGAGTCCGCCTTGCCATGTCTTGCCGTCGTCGTCGGAGATGAAGGCCATGAGTTTTTCGCGCTTCACTTTCTCATTCAATCCGCCGTGCTTTACGAGCAGCAGCGCACCCGATTGCAGACGCCGCAGGAAGAAGCGCGAGGTGGGATGCTGCATCGGGAGGTGTTGCACCGGTGTCCACGTCTTGCCTTGGTCTTTCGATAGCGTCTCGGCGAGTCCGTGACAGCGCACCATCATCCAGAGCGAGCCGTCCTTGCGCTCGACGATCATCGGCTCGTCCGGGCCTCGTGACGCCGCAGCTTCGATGTTCGCCGTGCCACGCAGAGTGAAAGTCGCACCCTTGTCCCTGCTGGCATACACTTTGATGCTGTCATCCGCCTTCCACACCGACGAGGTGAGCAGCCAGTCGCCATTGGTCAGCACGGTGGGTTTGTTGAGCATGATACCATCGCCAATACGACGCGGCGCAGACCACTTTGGCTCGGCGGCATCGGGTTCATCGGTCACGATGGCCCAGACGCCGAAGCGGCCATCCTGCATCTCCGCGCTCTGCCCCCAGAACACCCACAGACGCCCGAGCGGATCGGTCCACACATTCGCCGACATCGCACGCGTGCCAGCACGCGGCAGGATCATGAGCCTCACGTCGGACCACGTCTTGCCGTCGTCGTCGCTGCACTTGAGCACCTGGAAATTGCGCGTGCTCTCGACATCACGGCCATAGACCGCCCACAGCCTCCCCTTCGCCGTGCGCTCGATGCCCGCCACACCTTGCCGCTTCGTCGGCGGAATGTGCAGCTTCCACGGAGCCACGATAATGTGCGCGGGTTGCATTGCGAGGTCGGGTGAAGACGCATCGGCCGCATTCAGTGCGGCCAGCGGAGCGAGCAGCAGGGCGGTGAAAAGAGCCGGGATAGCTTTCATAGATTGAGTTCGGCCTGATTGAGAGTTTTGGATTAGCTGCCTGCCGCCCTTCATCGAGCCTTCTCCAACACCGCGACGACGATTCCCGCGCGTGGCTGGCCGTTCTCGATCAGCACGGTTTCGGCAGCGTGGAATGGGGCCACTGAGGCAAGATAGACGCAGAGGATGAGGAGAAGGGAGAGGATGAGTTTCATGATCCTTATAAGCTGCGCCTCGCCGTCTTCATTTCTCAATGGTCTTCTCAAACTCAGCTGCGACGCGGTCTTCTTACTTCGCGAGCGCGCCGGGCTCCTGATGCACCGCGAGGAAGCGGAAGATCTGCCGCGTGCGCTCGGCGAAGGGCCGCCATTCTTCCTCGGCAGCACCGTTCGTCTTCAGCAGATAGGTCACGTAGTAGTGCGCCTTGCCGAGCATCTCGCGCACGGCGCGGGTGATCTTCGCGTCCTCGCCATGCGTCTGCGCCGCCTCACGCAGCAGGCCGGTCAGTTCTTCGATGGAACCCGCGACATCGAGCAGCTCCAACTGCGCCTTTGATTTCGCCAGACGAATCTGATGATGCACGAGCGGGGCTTCGGACTTCGGCAGCTCAGAGCTGAGTTTGTCATACTCCTCGATGATGACCGCCCAGTCCGGCTCCTTCATGCGCTCCAGCTCGCGGATTTGCTCGACGTGCTTGCGCGCCTTGATGCAAGCCAGCTCGTTTTGACCTTCATTGAAGTGGTAATACAACGCCGCCACGGGACACAGCAGCCAGAGCAGGGTGAAAAACTTCCTCATCGTGCCAATGCCGCCTCCTTCCTGACGCTGCGCACCTTCCAGTCCGAGCCAAAGAACTCCAGCGCGACGGGGATGAACGCATGGATGAACGTCGGTGGCGGCGGAGTCACGGGCACAACAGTCGGTGGCGCGATTTTTTTGATGCTCTGCACGGCCTCCTGCTTCACACCTTTGACGCCGTTGATCGCATCAGCAGCAGGCTTTTCCTGCGCCATGGCGATGCCTGCTACGAGCAGCAGGGCAGCCGCCAGCATGTTGGGTTTTGTATTTAACACAGAGGCACGATGCACGGAGAGGAGTGTGAGGGGGGTAAATCTCATGCTTGATGGGGGATTGGTTTCAAAAATAGGCGGGATGTCAGCGATCAAGCACGAGGTCTGAAAGCCTTACGGCAGCCGCTTGATGCGTATGTCTTTAAAGAAGAAAACACTCTTCGGGTCATGCGCCTGGAGCGCTATGGCACCGCCTTGTGGATCGAGCTTTCTCCCGGCGCGCTCCGGCGGGCGCTGCACGCCCGGTGGCTCCGTGTAGTCGATGACTTGCTGGTCGTTGATGCGCACGGTGATGCGTTGATCACGCACGGTGATGTGCACTCGGAACCACTGGGTTTCATCCACGGGCGACTTATCGAGGTCCACAATGGCGTAGAGGCTGCCGGTTTTGCGTTTCTCCTTGGCGCTGCTGTTGAGCTGAATCTCGTAGCCTTTCGCCAGGTGCAGCACCTTGTCCCGAGTGCTGTCATCCGTATGAATGAAGATGCCGGAGTTCGCATCAGGCTTGCCGCGAGCGGTCAGCTCCAGCTCGAAGTTTTTGAAGCGCACGAATCCATCTCGCTGAGCACCGACGAAGAAGAGATGAGCACGCGGGCCGGTGGCATTGGCGCGGATCGCGCCGTTCACCACCGCAAAGGATTCGGGTGTGACGTTCGCACGCCAGCCGCTGAGGTCTTTGCCGTTGAAGATCGTTTGCCACTCTTCCGCCGCCAGCGCGGTGATGGAGAAATGGAGGGCGGTGAGAAGCAGGAGGCGATAAAGCATGGGTGGTGTGGTGGGATGGATTGGTTGGCAGATCAGCGGCTCAAATAGACCCACGGCATCTCCCGCAATTCACGGGTCTCGCCTTTCTGTGTCTCGCGCACCCAAAAGCTCACGGGGCGACGGTTGAAGTTGCGTTCATTGATGCCGCAAAGCGTGGCGGTGCTGTCGGTGATGGCGAATGCGGGCACATTCTCGTCCCAGCCCTGATTCGAGTAGATAAAAATGCCCGCAGCGTCGGTGATGCCACCGTTCAGCGTCTCGATGATGGTGCCGATCTTTTCGGTCTTCATGCCGAGTATCCACAGCTTGCCGCCGTTGTTGCGGCACATGGTTCCAGAGTGCTCGGTGTTGAGCTGGCGGCACCACGCGCTCTGGCCGGGCTGGTTGAGATTCAGGCGACCGCAGAAGTCATCGAGAAAGATGTCGCCGCTGCCCTCCCCCTCCACGTTCATGCCGATCCAGGAACTGACGATGAGCGTGCGCTTCGACTCATGCCGAAAGGCGATGCCATGACCGCCGCTGCGGTTGTTGCAGCGCTCGAGGATGACAGCAGGCGCATCGGGCAGACCGCGCGGGTGTTTGCCATCGACGAGACGCCAGACCGCGCCGCCCTCGGTAAAGAAGCGTCCTTCCAGTCCGATGATGCGCTCCACGGGGCCGCGAATCTGCACCTCGCTCTCGAAGCGGAAGTTCGCACTCGCGGGCAGGAAGATCGTCTTCGCGCCCGAATCAATCGCTGCCTGCAACGCGGCACTGCTATCGCTCTTGCCATCGGGATCGGCACCATGCTTTAGCAGGCTCACCCAGTCCTTCGCGGGATCACCCCAGGCGATGTCAGGTGTCTCTTTGACGGGCAAATGTTTCACGGCGCCTGCGGTGGCAAACGTCTTGTCCTTCGCCTCGCGAAACAGCGCACTCACATTCGCATGAGACGTGTCCTCAGCGATCATGCCCGCCGTGGCGACATCGCCCTTGTCGCGTCCCTTGTCCGCATGATCGATGGCGAGCGAGTAGCAGCTCACATCGACATTGCGCAGATACATCTGCCGTTGATTGAGCACACCCGGCGTCTTCGCCGTGGCACCGCTGCCTTGCAGCTTCACATCCACCAGCGTGACGGTTCCCCACGAGTCCTTCTCGTTGTAGATCGCGGTCACGGCGTTTTCACTCACCAGATCGCGCACGAAGACCATCTGATGATAGTTGTGCCAGCCGAGCTTTCGCTGCCCGCGCAGCGTGACGTGCTCAAAGGTATTCGAGTTCACCGGCCACTTCGTGCTGATGCCTGTCTCGAAGCCCTCCACTTCCAGGCCGCGAACCAGCAGCGGCCCGATCTCATCGGTAAATCCCATGTCCAGGCCGATATGCCCGCTGTCCTTGGCGGCACGGATGGTGACGTTGCGAATGCAGCCTTGGTTGCTGGCATTGAACTGCAAACCCGTCGCCATTGGATTACCCGCGCCGATCTCGATGGTTAGATCGCGCACCGCGTTGCGGAATCGCTGCGCGGGCTTCTCACCCGTCCAGATCAGCGCCTTGGGTTTCGCGTTTGCAAAAGCAGCCGTTGCATCTGGGAGACGCAGCGTGGTCAGGCTCCTGCCCGCGCCTTGCAGAATCGTCCGCTTCTCGCCATTACCGCCCTCGCCTTTCGGCCAGCGGAGCGTGTCAGTGACCATCCATGTGCCTGCCGGCAGATACACGATACGGTTGCCATTGGGAAAGGCATCGAGTGCTTTTTGAATCGCCGCAGTGTCATCCGTGGTGGTGTCGGGAGCCGCGCCGTAGTCGCGCACATTGATCACTCCGCTCTCATCGGGAAAGACGATGGGCGTCTCTGCAGCGCGAGCCGCCGTGATCATGATGAGCAGGAGAATGGCATGTTTCATGGGAGCGTGGGGCCGGGTGTGCGGGCTACTTCGCCGCCGGTTGTGATTTCCAGCCCTCGACCACGACTTCGCCATCGACGCCACAGCGGAAGGCTAGCGGCCCCTCCAGCCCGACGAGAGCGCCGGACTGCTGGTTCATGTAGCGGGCGGTGTCAGTCACGTTGGTGAGGCGATTGTTTTCCACCAATGCGGCTGCGCTGGCGTCGTTGCGGAAAAGCGGGCGCGCAGTGCCGAGGCACTCGATGATGTTGTCCTTGAAGACAAAGGTTTTGAAGTCGCAATCAGCATTGAAACCAAGCAGACCCTCCGTGCGCGGTGTGGCCGTGGTGCGGGCGATGATGTGGTTGTTGCGCACTTCGAGACGATTGAAAGGCTCGTTGATCCAGATCACGCCACGTCCGGGATTGCTGACGAGGTTATTATGAAACTGCGCAGGGCCGGACGCCGCCGCTTTGCCGAAACCGCTGATGGTGTTGCCGTGATCCTGGGCCGGATCGAAGTCGAAAAGGTTATGGTCAATCTCGACCCCATTGCGCACGAACTCGATGGAGTAAGAATCGCGGAAGAGATTGTGATGGATGTGAAAGGTCTTGCCGCTGGCTGGCACGGGGCCACCAGCGTGTTTCGGGATGGAGATGGTGCCGTGGCAGATGTTGTGGTCGATTTCCACGTCCTGGTCGTTCTCGAAAGGGAACTCGATGGAGAAGTTTGTCTCGATGGTGTTGTGATGGATGTGGCAGCGCTTCCCCTGTCGTCCCTTGATGCCGTAGTAGTGCTCGTTGGGTGCGGTCTTCGTGCGCAGGAAGCGGTTGTTCCAGATTTCGCTATCGCTCAACCAGATGACAAAAATGCCGCCACCGGTGATGCCGCCCTTCACTCCGGGCTGGCCGCGCTCCCAGCGCTGACCGGAGTCAACAAACGTGCAGTCGTGAATCTTCGCGTGACTCATGGCGTAGGTGCGAATGCCCGCATACAGGAAGTCCTCGATACGGAGGTGATGGAGCTTCAATTCCGTGTTCCCAAAGCCGAAGATGGCCCCATGCAGTTGCGGCCCCGTGAGCGTCATGTCGGACAGCGTGATCGCGGTTGCCTTGTCAGCGAATCGGATCAAGTAACCGCTGCGATCAAACTTCTGGTGGTTCGTCTCGGGGTCCGGCAGCGAGTCCGTGGCGGCTTTCCATTCGGGCGTGTGTGTGACGATAGTCTTGCCGATGCCTGCGCCCTTCAGGGTCGTGCCGGATTTCAGATCAAGTGGCTGCGACAGCCGAAATGTGCCTTCACCGATGTCGATCACGGTTCCTTGAGCCGCACGACTCACGGATTCAAGGAGTTCTGCCACTGTGGTGACGGGCTGTGCAAAGGATACGGCAGTGATCCAGAAACAGAGGAGAAAGAGAATCTTCATGGGATAATGAGCGGGGTGCGTTGCCAGAGGGCTATTCCTGCGTGCTCAGCGGCCTGCTGAGCCGCCATTTCATGAAATCAAAACTCCAAGTATAGACCTGATTGAACTGCTTCGGGCCATCCAGCCAGGCGGCTTGGATTCCGTCCGGCTTGCCATCGACCGCGCCGGCGAGACATTGATCCGCACGCTCGCGATCCTGAACCTTGCCTTCCTGATGATACAGCCAGGCAAAGGCGGGGCCGATGAACATATTCAAATCCGGCACCGGCTTCGGTCCGCCTTGGTTGGCATAGCTGTTGTCGTCCGGGAACTTCCCGCCCTTCGATACGGAGGTGGTATCAATGCTGTAATACTTGAACGCCTTGGCCTCCGGCACCCAGGTGTTTTTCCACAGCCAGTCGGTCATCTTGCGAATGGCGGGCGGCACGTGTGGGTCTTTCGTTTTCTCATACCACTGGATGAGGGACTCCATAGTCAGGCCGGTCATGAACGACGGGACCACATTGTCGGGTTTGTCGCTGCACCATTGGTCGATGTGACCGAGCGCTCGCATGACAAGGAACTGGGTCTTCTCGCGCGGCGGCGCACCCAGTTCCTGGGCACGCATCAGGGCACGCAGACTGTGTGCCACTTCACGACTGCGCGCAGCGCCCTCGCTCCACTCCTTTGGTTGCGAATCCGCAGCCCACATCACTTTGGACAGCAGGAGAACGGCTTCCTTGGACTTCACATCACCTGTGCGTTTGAAGTGTTCGGCCAGGCCATCCGGCGCGAGATACCAGGGTTGGATGTTGCCCTTGTGCGGCAGGACGTATCTGTCCCGATATGCAACTGCGAGCGCCGCTGCCGCTTTGGCCCACTTGTCATCCTTGGTGTAGTCGGCCATGCCATACAGGAGGCGGACGCGGTCATAAAAGTTGGCACCGATCGTCGCATCCGCCTTGGGGTCCGCGATGGCCTTTTGCATCTGCTTCAAATGCAGCTCGCCGTAGTGAAGCATTTGCTTCTCCCATCGAGACTGGGAGGCAACAGGCGGCGGCACAAACGCGGATGGCGATTGAGCATAAAACATCGCCAGCGGAGCAAGCGAGAGAAGCATACAAGTGAGTTTCATGGTCAGTAGTTTCATGGTTGGCGCGTGAGTTCGACTTCCTTCCTGGCGAGTGGCGGGCGGTGAACGTCCACGCCGAGAAAGAGGAAGGCGTTGTTGGGGTTCGCGTCGGGGATGGGCACGAGGGTCAGTTCGTGGACGCCGAGTGGCAGGCCGTCCGCGACGGTGAGGTATTCATAGGCTTGGCCCATGTAGTGGTCGGTGCTCACGCCGCCTGGCCCGAGCGGGATGGTGTCCATGCCGTCCGGGACGATGTGCCAAGTGTATTGCACGGGCTTCTCAAACGCAGCCAGCTCCGGCGCGGTTTCTCCGTCTCTGAGCGTGGCCACTTCGGTGTGCCAGTCGGACTTGAGAATGGTGATGCGGCCGCTCTTGGAGGTGAAGTTCGCATCGCTGCTGCCTTCGCCGTCAAAACCGGTCTTTGAGCCGCTGAGACTGAACTTGACCGAGATGTTGGCCTTCTTGGGCTCGGTGGAAACGTTGCCGTGCGTGAGGGTGAGCGTCCAGGTCTCCTCCTGCATGTTCGCGCCGGTGTGATAAGCCATCGGTCCGTTCGGTCTGAGCTTGCTGTCCGTGTCGGCCATCGTCCTGCCTTGCGGGCGGGTGCCGTGGAAGAGGTTCAGCTCGCTCGGTTTCTTGCCGTCAATGAACACGTTGGCTCGGCCATGCCCGGCGGGCAGCACCAGGTCCACGCGCGTGCCTTTGAACTTGAGCCGCAGCTTGTCGTCCGCCGAGTTCGATTTGGCAAAGCGCTCGCGACGGGTCCAGCCGTTGCCTTCGAGGACAATGCCGTCGCGTTGGTGGTCTTCGACGAAGCTGCCCACGTCAAAGCGCCGCACCGTGTCGGCCCAGCCCTTGGCGGCGGGATGGTATTTGAAATGCCGGTCGTAAAGCATCGCCATCAGCGTGTCGCCCTTTTGGTTGAGGTGAATGCCGTCACTGAGGAGCGACCTTACCTCCATCTGGTTCGCCACCAGATACTCGCGCCATTCCCGGGTGACCTCGACTAACTCGACGTCGTATTTCGCGGCGAGACTGCGGAGGGCGAGGGTCTCGGGATTTTCCACCGGGCCGTCGAGCTTGTCGTTGCCGCTGAAGTGCTGCGTGCGGATGACGATGTCCGCCGTGGTCTCGGCGCGGAGTTCAGCGAGCAAGCGCTCCCAAACCTCCGCCGTGCCCTGATAGGCGCTAAAGAGCACCAGGTCGGGCTGCCAGCGAAGGATGTCGTGCTTGAGCAGCTTCTGCATGCGCCAGACGAACCAGCCGCCAATCGCACGATTCTCGGCCACGATTTTTGTGTCGGGATAGCGTTCGCGGAGGTTGCGAATGAAAAGCTCGGTCCAGCCAGCCTCAATGGATTGCCCGTCGAAAACGATGCGCACCGGGCGCTGCGTGAACTTGCCAGACTCCAGCAGCGCCATCGTGCGACCGAGGTGGATGCCCATGAACTCCGCGTTCTTCGGCGCAGCGAGCGGTGGCATCTGCTTCACGAGGTTGGAAAACTTTTGGTTCTCCGGCAGCGCGACGAGAGGTGTTTCCTTCCAGACCATGCGCGGGGCGGGGCTGGCAATGCGGGCCTTCACCTCTCGCAGCGGCGCAGCATATTCACCGAGGAGTCTGCACGCGAAGTTTGAGCCGAGCTGGAAGCGCACGAGCAGATGATTCGCGCCCTTCTTCAGCTCGATGGGGAGTTCCTGTTTCGTCTCCCAGCCCGAGCCACCGATGACGGTTCCGGCTTCTTTGCCGTTGAGGAAAATCCGGCACTTGCCGCCGTTCCGACTGAGGCCCGTGAGCAGATTCGCCTTCATGTCGGCCGGGCTGTCCAAGCGGCAATAAGCAAACCGGTAGCCCTCCGGCACGACGAGGCGCGGATACTCATTCCAAACGCCCGGCAGCTCCGGCAACACCATCTTCACTGCCTCCCACACGCCATCGCCAATGCGCAGTTTGCCGCCTTTGCCGTCAGCCACCTCGAACGGACTGCCGCCGAGCGGTGCGAGTTTTTCATCCGCCATCGCAGCCACCTTCGCCTCGCCACCGACCGCCTCGAACGGGTCTTTCTCCAAGGGCGCGTCCGGCGCTTTAACAATGAGCCAGACAGGAATCGCGCCGAACCTGCCGAGTTCGTGAACGGCTTCAGCGGCCGTTGCGGAAGAAGCGGTTAATGCCAGAGCGCATAAGACTGCCGGGAGAATGGTGCAAATGGGTTTCATGTTGGATGGCTGCTTTATCGGGGTTTGCGGGCTTCGGTCACTTCTTCCATGGACTTGGTGATGGCTTCTGCGCCGCGAGCCGCACCGGCTATTTCCGCACGAAGATATTACCCATCACGGTGGGTTCCCGGAAGTTGGTTCCGCTGGGGGAGAGCATGTAGTGCTCGGTGGTGTTGCCGGCTTTGCGTTGGCGGCAGATGTTGACTCCCCAGGGGAGGAAGGGCGTGGGGCGGGTGCCGGAGAGCGGTTTGGCGTCGATGCGGACTTCGACGGTCCAGCGGTCGGGGTGTTTTTTCACGGCGGCTTTTCCGACCCGGTAGAAGGCGGGCAGGTCCTCGACTCGCTCGGTGACGCATTGATCGAAAATCACCCCGGCGGAGTTGATGCCGATGAAGGGACGGATGCCGCCCGCGGTCTCGAGACGGATTTCCACCATGTCGTCGCCAAAGATGTCCATGGAGTCGGGCTCTTTGCAGGCCTCGACGAGCCGATTCATCTTCGGCTCGCGACACTCGATGCCGACGATCAAGGCGGAGTTGTCATCGAGCCAGCGGAACGCGACCTGGGTGTCCACATGGTGCGGCGGTTCGCCGGTCAGCATCTCGCGCAGGGGGTGGAAGGCGTAGCCTTGGGGATCGTCGGCACGCCAGAAGGGCTTGTTGAGGTCGCCATCAATCACGGGTGGCTCCTGCGCGGTCTTGA
>NZ_JBJXFV010000033.1:0-25260 GCF_046154365.1 Prosthecobacter sp. | reverse complement strand
GCCATCTGGTATCAGGGCGAGCGCAACTCCAAGACCTCGCCCCAGGCCGTCGCCTACGGCGAACAACTGAAGCGGCTCATCAGCTACTACCGCTCCTCATGGCATGAACTCTCCGGCGGCAACGTCGCGAAAGACTTCCCCTTCTTCTTCACGCAGTTGCCCAGTTGGGAAGCGCCGCAAACGCAGCCCGTCGAGGGCTTCGACGCCACCTGGGCGGTCAACCGCGAGACCATGAGGCTCGTCAGCATGGAGATGCCTCACACCGGCATGGCGGTTGGCATTGACTGCGGCGACCCCGTTGCCCTGCATCCGCAAAACAAGAAGCCCATCGGCATCCGCCACGCCTACCTCGCGCTCAAAGAAGCCTATGGCAAAGACATCGTCCCCTGCGGCCCGCGCTACGTCAGCCAGAAAATCGAAGGCAGCAAAATCACCCTTGAGTTCGACAGCATCGGCACCGGCATGATGGCCGCAAAACCGGGCAAGCTGGATGCCTTCGCCATCGCCGGAGCGGACCAGAAGTGGCATTGGGCGGACGCCGAGATCGCCGGAAACAAGGTCATCGTTTCCTCCAAAGACGTGCCGACTCCCGTGGCCGCCCGCTACGCCTGGGCGATGAATCCCTCGCAACGCAATCTGCTCTACAACCAGGAAGGCCTTCCCGCCTCACCCTTCCGGACCGACGCCTGGCCGCTCTTCGATCCCAAAAATCCCGACGCGGGCGTGGAGAAACCCGAAATGACCGACGAAGCCCGCGACGCGAAAAGGAACTTCAAAGACTGGGAGCGCCCGAGAATGACGCAGTAATCACCGCCTTCATTCGTTTAGATCAACTCCGGTAAAACCTGCATTCAATGAAATACACCCTCCTCACCGCTCTACTGCTCGGCCCGCTAGCTGCGCTCCAAGCCGCCGACACCACGAAGCCCGTTGAACCCATGCTGACGGAGTTCAAAGCCAAACTTCAGGTCACGCTGGTAAAACATCTGAACCAGCTCATCAAGGACGATGGTTCCGTCGCCGCGATGAAGGGCAAGACTTCCGAAGGAAATGGTGCGCTGGCATTTTATCTGATGTTCGAGGTCACGGGGGAGCAGAAGTTTCGCAAGGCTGCAATCACGCTGGCCGATCAAGTCTTGAAAGACATGCGGGCGACGAAGCATGGTGTGCTGCCGATCAAGGAAAAGGATAAGCCAGGCGGGAAAACAATCATCGGCGGAGGACCGCCTGCGCTGGGGGCTTACACATCGGGCGTCGCTTACATTTTGCACAAGGAAGGCAGACGCAACGATGACCTCAAATACATCGCCACTGTGCTCGACCGCTATCCGTGGAGCGAGGAGGGCTGGTTTGCCTCCACCATCGACGTGGACACGGGCGAATCAAAACTGCCGATGACCAAACCCGCGATCATCAACAAAACCGCCGCCGTCGCCATGGCCGCCGGGATCGTCAGTGGCTATGTGGGCGAGATCGCACCCGAACTAGCCGCGAGTCTGAAGCGCAAGGCCGACAAGTGCATCTACAGCCAGATCATCCCCGCGCAGTTGGAGGATGGCTTCTGGCATTACAGCCTTCTGGACAAAGATCCGAAGGACAAGGACGTGCTCGGCTACTTCATGCTCACGACGAAGGAACTGATGGACCTGCAAAAGTTCAATCCCACCTATCGCGAAGAGAAGCTGACCGCCGCCGTGAAGAAGGCCCAGGCCTTCGCGCTCAAGCACATCGCCCCGATGACGGACCCAAACACAGGCACCTCCACCTCCGAACACGCCACTCGCGGCACGCCGACGCACTACGCCATCAAGGAAGACCTCAAGCGCAGCTTCCAGCTCGGCCTCGTCCTCATCGGCGGCGGTCACACAGAGGAAGGCATCAAAATCATGACCACCGCTCTCGATCACTTCCCCATCGGCAACGCCGGGCAAGACGGCGCTCATGCCGCGGAGCCATCGGCGCTGATTCTCTCCGGATTTTGATTCAAGCGATTCGATCGCATGAACCATTCCCTCACCCTCCTCACTGCTCTTCTCTTCGCCCCGCTGGCCTTGCTGCACGCTGCCGAGTCGCCGCCCCTCGATCCCTGGCAACCAGTCACCGCTGCCATCGAGGCATCGCAGTCCGAGTTTCCGGGCGGGCTCACCTTGGAAGTGATGACTCCGGCGGGCGTTGTGTTCTCACGGGACTTCGGCGGATTCTCCAACTCAAGACGTGCGATCATCGCATCGGCCTCCAAGTGGGTCACGGCCACGGTGCTCCTGCGGATCGTGGAGCACGGCGACCTGTCCCTCGACACGCAAACCAAGTCACTGCTCGTGGACCGCGCGGGTCGGCCGTGGTCCGGCAATATGGGCGAGATACGCCTGCGTCATCTGCTGAGTTTCACCGCGGGCATCAGCTCGGATTCGAAAGCTTCCGAGGACAAGAAAATTAATTTGGAAGAGGCGATCCTGCGGATTTATGACGACCAATCGCCCACAGCCACGCCGCCGGGTTCCGCCTTTTTTTATGGGGGAGTGACCCAAATGCGCATCGCAGCCCGAATGGCGGAACGCGCCACTGGCCTCAGCTGGCGGGAACTTTACGACAAGTATTTCCGCCTACCGCTCGGCTGGAGCGCGGAGAGCACCTACGGCGGCGCTAGCAAGCCGACCAACCCCAGTCCTGCCATAGGCTTGGTCTGCACCGGACGTGAATACACGCGCTTTCTGATGATGCAATTCAGGTCAGGCATGGATGGCAGCACGCGCTTTCTGGATGCCGCGAGCATTGCCGCACAGCATGCCGATGCCTTCGGCCCATCCACCACCATCACCCACAGCGCCTATGGCTTTCTCGGCAAGAAGTATCATTACGGCTTGGGAAACTGGCTCGAAACGGAGAACGGGCAGGCGCCCACCCGCGACAATCCGCTCAATCGCTGGTCGAGCACTGGCAAGTTCGGCTGGGCACCGTGGATCGCCGCCGACGGCAAATACGCCGCCCTCATCATGACGCAGCAGGCCGATACGCCAACCGCCTTTGTTCCTTCCGAAAATCTGAAAGCCAAGTTGGACGCGCTCATTCGGCAAGCGCTCGCGGGCAATCCGCAACCCATACGGGTGGTGCCATAGGCCTGTCAGATTCACCCGCGCGGCCGATTCTGTGACATTTCCCACACTGGCCCCTACTTTGACAACCACGCCTGTGATCTCTCCCATGACCCGCATGAAAGCATTCCTTGTTCTCCTCGCATCGCTACTGCCGCTGGCCGCGCTCCACGCCGCCGAGCCGCCGCCCTTCGATCCCAACGATCCCGCCTTGCGCGTGGTCAGCCGCGAGGTCACCACGAGCAGGCCCGCGATCAGCCATGCCCGTTACACCGAGCCGACAGGCGTGCGCCTCGTCTCACCAGGCCGAGCGTCGGACGACAACGGGAAGACGTGGACTCCGTTCACCATCAAGCCGGACTTCAACACCGGGCAGAAAAAAGGTTTTCGTCGCGAGATGGGCCAGTCGGTGGTCGATCCGCGCAACGGCCGGGCGCTGTTCATCTCCGATGCGCTGGACGCACCGCATGTGGATACCACCATTGACGAACCCGAGGGCGCTCTCAGCGAATACTATCTGCGTTATCGCGTGTCAGCGGATCGCGGGCGAACCTGGCTGCTCGACGAGCCGATCGTTCATGCGGGCGGCAGGTTCACGGAAAAGGAACCCTTTGAGGGCATCAAGCGCGGCGTGAACGCGATCATGGCTGGCGACTGCGGCACCTTCCCGATCATCACGCGCAGCGGGCGCATCCTGTTTCCCGTGCAGGCGATGATCATGAAAGACGGCAAGTTATGGAATCCCGGCGGCACCACGTCGTTCTCCGAAGTCTTCCTGCTCCTCGGGAAATGGCGGGACGATGGCCGCATCGAATGGCGCGCCTCGCCGCGCGTGCAACTCGGCGTCGAGCGTTCCACGCGTGGAGTCGTCGAGCCGAGCATCGCGCAGTTCGACGATGGCCGAATCCTAATGGTCATGCGCGGCAGCAACGCGAAGAAGCCCGAACTGCCGGGTTACAAGTGGTTCTCCATCTCGAAGAACGACGGCGAAACGTGGTCTGCACCCGAGCCGTGGCGATACGACGATGGCGCGAGCTTTTTCTCCCCGAGCAGCATGAACACGCTCATGCGGCACAGCAACGGGCGTGTGTTCTGGGTCGGCAACATCTCGCCGACGAACAGCAGCGGCAACGACCCGCGCTTCCCCTTGATGATGGGCGAGGTCAATCCGAAAACGCTCATGCTCATCCGCAGCAGCGTGATCGAACTCGACTCGCGGCACCCCGAAGACGAAGCCCGCGGCCTCGAACTCACCGGCAAGGCGAAGGCCAAGCTCGACCTCAGTCACTTCTGGGTCATCGAAGACCGCGAGACGAAGGAGTTCGTCATCACCTATCCGCGCGCCTATGCTGGCTATGTGAAATCCGATTGGGCGACGCTCCGAGTGGCGTTGAAGTGACAGCCAGCAATCCAACGCCATGAAACTCACATGCATCTCACTTCTCGTCGTCAGCATCAGCGTGATGACCAACGCCGCCGACTGGCCCCAATGGCGCGGAGTGAATCGTGATGGTGTGTGGAGCGAGACGGGAATCGTGGAGCGCATTCCCGAGCAGGGACTGGCGGTGCGGTGGAGCGCGAAGGTGAGCAATGGCTACTCGTCGCCGAGTGTGGCGGCGGGCCGCGTGTTTATCACCGATCATGTGACTGAGCCGGAACTCGAGCGCGTGCTTTGCTTCGATGAAGCGACGGGGAAGCAGCTCTGGATGCACAGTTACGCCGTGGACTACAAAGACATGGAATACGGCAACGGTCCGCGTGCCGCGCCGACCGTGGCCGATGGCAGGGTCTATACGCTCGGCACGCGGGGGCACTTGTTTTGTATCGATGCGGCGAATGGATCGGTGGTGTGGAAGAAGGACTTGGTGACGGATTTCAACGCCAAGCTGCCGACCTACGGCACGAGTGCTGCGCCGCTGGTGGTCGGCGATTTGTTGATCGTCATGGCTGGCGGCAAGCCCGATGCCTGCGTGGTCGCGCTGGATCGCAAGACGGGTGAAACGCGATGGACGGCGCTGCCGGATCGCGTGGCTTACAGTGCGCCCATCGTGACTCAGGCAGGTGGCTGTGAGCAATTGATCGTATGGACGGCGGATGCGATCACGAGCCTCGATCCGCCGAGCGGGATGATTCACTGGCAGGTGGGATGGAAGGCGAACTTTGATCCGGCGCAGATGGTCGCCACGCTGGTGCGGCATGATGACCTGCTGCTCGGTCTCGGCGCATGGAGCCGCGGCTCGAAGATGCTCAAGCTCGATGCGACCAAGCCTGCGGCGACCGTGTTGTGGGAGACGCGCGAAGACCCGAGCACCATGCACTCCACGCCGGTGTTTCAGGACGGCGGTCACTTCTACGCGATCCTCAATGACGGCAGCCTTGCGTGCATGAACTCCGCCACGGGCGACAAAGTGTGGTCCACGCAGGAGCCGACGGGCAAGCGCATGGGCAACGCGCATCTCGTGCGCAACGGGGATCGCGTTTTCATTTTCAATCACACCGGTCATCTCATCCTCGCGCATCTCACGCCGAAGGGTTACGAGGAGCGCGGGCGCTGCCTTCTCGTGGAGCCGACCGCTGGTTACCGCGCGCAGGGCGCACTGACTTGGGCGCATCCGGCTTTCGCGAACCAAAGCATCTTCGTCCGCAATGATCGCGAGCTGGTATGTGTGTCGCTTGCGGCGAAAGACCAAGTGGCCATCGCGGGAACGCAGGCTCAGTTCAAATCAAGCACGCCAGCGGGATTGCCGAGTGGCAGCGCGGCGCTGGCATTCTCGCCGGGTGGCAAGGCGCTCGCCGTCGGTGGTAGTTGGGGCGAGGGCGTGAAGGTCATCGATCTCGCTGGCAACAAACCATTGCCCGGACCATCGCCACTGAAGGATTTCCTCTGCGCCGTGGCCTACTCGCCGGATGGCAAGTGGTTGATCATCGCTGGCGGCAGCGAATTCACTCCTGCACGAAACGGCGGCAAGACCACCGCGCAAATCAAGGTCTTCGACCTCACTGCGAGCAAGGAAGTCGGTGAACTCACAGGCCCCACGAACAAAGTCTTCGCCGCCGCCATCTCACCTGACAGCCAGACGCTCGCCACCGGTTCCGCCGACAACACCGCGCGACTCTGGGACATCGCCACGATGAAGGAACGCGCCGTCTTGACCGGCCACACCGCCGCCGTGATGAGCGTGGCATTTTCACCCGATGGCAAGACACTCGCTACCGCGAGTGCGGATCACACGATGAAGCTATGGGATGTCGCGTCGGGCAAAATGATCCAATCCATCGCCGCGCACGAAGACGAACTGCGCGCCATCGCCTTCTCTCCCGATGGCAAACTCCTCGCCACTGGCAGCGCCGACAGCAGCGTGCGTGTGTGGGATGCCGCCACGCGAAAAGAAGTCGCCGTGTTGCGCGGCCATCGCGGCAGCATCAACTGCCTCACCTTTTCACCCGACAGCAAAACACTCGCCTCCGGCAGCGGCGATGAAACGATCAAGCTCTGGCGGGTCGCCGATGCGAAGGAGAGCGCCACGCTCAAAGGTCATCGCAGCGCCGTCACAGCGATCGCCTTTGCACCCGACGCGCGCACACTTGCCAGTGCTGGAATGGACGATGCAGTGCGGGTTTGGGAACTGCCAGATGCGAAATGAAAACCCCAAGTCGAACACCATGAACCCCACCCTCACACTCCTCACTGCCCTGCTGCTCACTTCGCTGGCCGCTGCGCAGGCCGCCGAGCCGCCGCTCAACGTCCTGCTCATCACCGCCGATGACCTCGGCTATGAGGCCATGGACTTCCTCGATGGCAAGGTGCCGGGCGTCACGCCAAACCTGAGTAGGCTCGCTTCCGAGGGCCTCAGCTTTCAGCATGGCTTCGTCAACAATGCCATTTGTTGTCCGAGCCGCAGCATCATTGCCACGGGACGCTATGGGCATAACAGCGGGTTGTTTGGTTTCAACAAACTGACCAAGCCGATCCCCACAGTGTTTGGCACGTTCCAGAAGGCGGGTTATCTCACGGGCGTCCTCGGCAAAGTCAGTCACTCCACGCCTGATGCCGCGTTCAAGTGGGACTATGAACATGACTTCGCGGAACTCGGAGCGGGTCGCAGTCCGACGAAGTATCACGACTTTGCGCAGGAGTTCTTCGCCCGCTGCAAGCAGGAGAACAAACCTTTCTACTTCATGGTCAACTCCCATGACCCGCATCGCCCGTTTTACGATCCCAACGGGCGCGGCAAGAATGGAGAGGAAGTCCCATCGCGGCTCTTCAAGCCCGAGGAGATGGTCATTCCCAGCTATCTCCCCGACCTGCCGAAAGTGCGCGAGGAATACGCGCATTACTTCAACTCCGTGCGCCGTCTCGACGACACCGTGGGTCGCGTGCTCCAGGCGCTCGATGCCTCCGGGCTCGCCAGCCGCACGCTGGTCGTCTTCATCACCGACAACGGTTCCGCCTTTCCCTTTGCCAAGGCCAACACCTATCTCGCGAGCAACCGAACGCCGATGCTCATGCGCTGGCCGGGCGTCACGACGCCCGGCTCGGTGGACAAAACGCACTTCGTCTCCGAGGTCGATTTCTTCGCCACCTTCATGGACGCCACGGGCCTGCCCATTCCCAGCGGACTCGACGGACGCTCCATGGTCCCGCTCCTCAAAGGCGGCGAGCAAGACGGACGCGATTTTGTCTTCACCCAGATCGACTACACCATCGGCGGCCCGCCCAAGCCGATGCGTTGCGTGCAAGACGCGCGCTACGGCTACATCTTCAACGCCTTTTCCGACGGCAAATTCAAATACAAGAACAACAACGAAGGCCTGAGCTTCGCCGCGATGGAAGAAGCCGGCAAAACCGATGCCGCCATCCAAGCTCGCGTGGACATGTTCCGGCTCCGTGTCCCGCAGGAGTTCTACGACCTCGAAAAAGATCCCGGCTGCACGAACAACCTCATCCACGATCCCAAGCATCAGGATCTCGTGAAGAAGTATCAGGATCGTCTGCGCCAATGGATGATCGAAAAGACCGATCACTGTCTGGCCGCCTTCGATGTCCGCGAAGATCCCGCCAAGCTCGCCGAAGCCGTGAAAAACTACCCCGCACTCGACAAGTCCGGCGGCACCGCCACCGAAGCTGGCGAGGAACCGGACTCCAAACCCGCCGCGACTGATGACAAAGTGGCAAAGCGGAAGGCCAACCGTGCGATGAAAAAGGAAGCAGAAGCGAAGGACGCGAAATGACGAAACACATCCGCACGTTCTTCCTCGTTCTGCTCGCGCCGCTGACTGCGTTTGCGGAAGTCAAAGTCGCACCAGAAAGCAACGGCCTCGCGCCCGAGGTGCCGGGGCTGAATCTGAAGGACAAGCTCTACCAGCTTGAGGCGCAGTTGGCGGACTTGGAGAAGCCGTTCATCAGTGCCGCTCCGGCGGACAAACAGGACGGGCTCGTCGTGGGACAGCTGGGTGTGGATGGCGGAGATCGCGCCGCGATTGAAGCTTTCGCCAACGACCTTGCTGCGGCCGCGAAGGACGAGAAGGCGGGCAATGTGGACAGCATGCTCATCAGCTATCGCGGCAAGCTGATCTTTGAATCCTACTATCGCCGGGGACGCGCGAATTTTCCGCATTACCAGATGTCGATCACGAAGTCCTACACCGCACTGGCGATTGGGCGCGCGATTCAGCTCGGCCTGCTGAATATGGATGACCTCGACAAGCCGGCGATTGGTTTCCTGAAGGAACTCGACACCGCGAAGCTCATTGCAGGTGCAGACACGATCACACTCGCGCAGGCAATGCAGATGAGCTCCGGCATTCGGCTGGCGGCAGAGAAGGAGAAAGAGTTGATGAGGAATCCGTCGCAACTCAAGGGGCTGGGCGAGCTACAAGCGTATCTGCAACACAGCGCA
This sequence comes from Prosthecobacter sp., assembly GCF_046154365.1. Classification (GTDB taxonomy): domain Bacteria; phylum Verrucomicrobiota; class Verrucomicrobiia; order Verrucomicrobiales; family Verrucomicrobiaceae; genus Prosthecobacter. The sequence continues at coordinate 16,268 of NZ_JBJXFV010000033.1, read as the reverse complement.
CCGATCCCCGCGATGCCACGCGAGTTCAAGTATCAGGAGCCTGACACCGCCATCGCGATGCAAGTGCTGAACGCCGTCGTTCCCGGCGGCGCGGAAGAGTTCATCAAGACTGAACTGCTCGGGCGCATGAGCATCACGCAGTATCATTGGGAACACGCCATCAGCGGCCTGCCGAAATCCGCCGCAGGCAGCAGCATCCTGTCACGCGACATGCTGAAGTTTGGCCAACTCATCCTCAACAGAGGCAAATGGAACGGCGAGCAACTGATCCCCGAAGCCTATGTCACACGCGCAACCACTCCGAGCCAGATCAACGAGCACTACGGCTTCTTCTGGTGGGTCGATGATTTCGCCGTTGGCGGCAAGACCTACCACAGCTTCCAAGGCCGCGGTGCGGGTGGACAGTTTATCTTCATGTTCCCCGAGTTGGATTTGGTAGCCGTCATCACCTCCCACAACAAAGGCATGGGCGACACGCTGCAAACCTTGCAGCAGCGGATCCTTCCGGCGTTCGTGCAAAAATAGACACGGGTAATCGGAGCAATGTGATGAAGACGCAAAGACCCGCCTTCTGCCTCACCTCCGTGAGGCTCGCGCCGATAACTGCAATGCAATCCGCATGAATCACCATGCCCACCGCGCCGGACAACCACTACGCCCACGATTAGGCTGAGCGCGTACGCGGGCGGCTGCCGCGTCGGCTACAGGAACTCCGTGAGGCCATCGGCCTGAGCATGTATGCGCTGTGGCTGAAATGCGGGCGGAAACAAAAGCGGCCTCCGTTTCCGAAGGCCGCTTGGGGTTGTGAGGATGTGGAGCGAGCCGAATTACTTTGGCGTGGCGGGTGGGGTTGGCGTGTCGCCGTTGCCACCGTCTTTCTTGCCGCGCTTGGGATCGCGTTCGACGCGGCTGGCTCGTTCCCAGGCGTGGAGTTTTTCGGGGTTGGTGGCGTATTTGTTGCCGATGATGGGGTCGAGGATGTCCATTTCCTTGCTGATGGCGGCGAGCTGAACGCTGATGGTCTCGGTGTCTTCGGTGCCTTCCTGGACTTCGGTGGTGTTGTGCTGGTTGATCTGGTCGATGGCGTCGCGGTCGCTGCGGAGGTCCGTGACGAAGTCGGAGGCGATCTCGTGCTGGAGGAAGCGGGCGCGGAGGGCGGCCTTGGCGGCTTTTTGCTCGGCGGTGTCGCCGCCATCGGCGACGGGGGCGTTGTTGTCCTCCAGGAGTGCGAGCAGGCTGTCGGCGTAGGTTTTGATGTCTTTTTTGGCCCAGGAAGCCTTGTATTTGGCTGGCTTTCGTACTTTTGAGAGGTGGGGGCGTTCATGGTCGGAGGCAGACGCGCAGCTACTCGGAGGGCAGCTCGTACAAGGTCGGAGGTCTGCACGCAGCTCAACGGAGACATGGACGCACATGGTCGGAAGCTGGGGCGGAGCTACTCGGAGGGTGGCGCGGATAGGGTCTGAGCCTCGCTGAACCTGCCTGAAGAGCATGACGCAGCGGCTCTGAGTATGCTGTGCGAGTGGTCTGAGCGTGCGGCGTTGCGGGTCGGATGTTCCCACTCCACGGAAAGCCACGGGCCAGGAATGAGCTGGTAACGGAAACAAACGCTGTCTGGTTTCAGCCGCCCATGCGGGATGGGGATTCTGAATCTTCGCTTTTGTCGCAAAATCTGGCATCAAACGGGCGACTTAGACGCCCCGTTCAACGCATGAAATCCCTCCTCGCTCTCACTTTACTCGCCACGGCCGCTTTCGCCCAGCCGCGTGACATTTTTGACTACACCGGCCAAAACAACGCACCGGCGGGCACGAGGCGGCTGGTGTTCATCGCGGCGAAGGGGACGCATGGGGGCGGTGGCCAGCATGAGTTTCTCGCGGGGGCTTCGTATCTGGCGCGGCGCATCAATGAGACCTATCCGCAAGCCTTTGCGGTGGTGTATCCGGAGAATAATTGGCCGAAGGATCTCACCAAAGCGGATGCGATCATCGTGCTGCTGAATCACGGCGGGCGGGCGGCGGACGATGCGAACATCAAGGCGGCCTGCGATCGCGGGGCTGGCTTTGCGGCGATTCATTATGGCGTGGAGGCGAAGATCGGCTCGCAGGGGAAAAACTACCTCGACTGGATGGGCGGCTTCTTCGAGACGTTTTACTCGGTGAACCCGACTTGGGACGCGAGCGTGCAACCGGGGCAGCATCCGGTGGCGAATGGTGTGAAGGCCTTCTCGGCGAAGGATGAATGGTATTACCACATGCGCTTCGTGCCGGAGATGAAGGGCGTGACGCCGGTGCTCAGCGCCATCGCGCCGCTGAACACGGTGAAGTTCAAAGAGGGCGACAAGCCGAGTCCGCACGGTGGAAACCCGGACGCATTCGCCGATGTGAAGGCGGGCAAGCCGCAGCATCTCGCGTGGGCCTTTGACCGGCCGAAAGGCGGTCGCGGCTTCGGCTTCACGGGCTTCCATTTCTTCGCGAACATGACGAACGACAGCTTCCGCACGACGATGCTGAATGGCGTGGCCTGGGTGAGCGGTTTGGAGATTCCAGCGGGCGGCATCGCGTCGAAAACACCAACGCAGGCCGAGCTCGATGCGCTGATGGCTGAGGCGCACGGACCGAAGGTGGCGAAGCCTGCGGGCACGGCGAAACCGGTCTTTGAAACGCCGGCGCTGACCTCCACGAGCACGCCGCGGCTGGTTTCCATCGACGTGCCGCTGAAGGATGCGAAGGAGCTGTATCTCGTCGTTTCCGATGAAGGCTCGAAGAGCTGCGATTGGTCAAACTGGATCGAGCCGCGGCTCATCATGGCCGATGGATCGGTGAAGGATCTCACCACGCTGAAGTGGAAGGGCGATGACGCGGGCTTTGGCCGCACACGCCTCGGCACGAATCACACCGGCAAGCCGATGCTCGTGGACAAGCAGACCTACCCGAACGGCATCGGCACGCACGCGCCCTCGGCCATCGCGTATGATTTGCCCGCGGGCGTGGCACGCTTCACCGCGAAGGTGGCCATGGACGACGGCGGCATGATTCGCGCTGGAAAGCCGAGCGATGCGAAGGTGAAGTTCCAAGTTTACACCGCGCTGCCCGCCACGCCGGAGGCGAAGGCCGCGGCGAATCCGCCGAACTTCAGCGAAGGCCCGCCGCAGGTGCCCGCAGAGCTTTTCACCGTGCCGGAGGGCCTCGAAGTGACGCTGTGGGCCACCTCGCCGATGCTTTTCAATCCGACGAACATCGACTTCGACGCGCAGGGCCGCTTGTATGTCGCGGAAGGCGTGAATTATCGCGGCAAAGGCGGCCGTCGCAAAGAGGGCGACCGCATTGTCGTGCTGGAAGACACGGATCACGATGGCAAGGCGGACAAGAGCAGCGTCTTTGTGCAGGAGCCCGCGCTCGCGTCGCCACTCGGTGTCGCGGTGATCGATGGCAAGGTCGTCGTGTCGCAACCGCCGGACCTGCTCGTGTATTCGGATGCCGATGGCGATTTGAAGCCGGAGAAGCGCGAGGTGCTGCTCACGGGCTTCAATGGTCGCCAGCATGATCACAGCCTGCACAGCGTCACCGCCGGACCGGACGGGCAGTGGTATTTCAATCAAGGCAACACCGGCGCCGAGTTCACCGACCGTAGCGGCAAGACCTTCCGCATGGGCAGCCCGTATCAGCTGCAAAACATCGCCGGCATGAAGAGCGACGACGGCCACGTGTGGATCGGCGGCTTCAGCGTGCGCATGAATCCCGATGGCACGCACGTGAACATCATCGGGCACAACTACCGCAACAGCTACGAGCAGGCGCTCACCAGCTACGGCGATCTTTTCCAAAGCGACAACGATGACCCGCCCGCCTGCCGCGTGACGCATGTGCTGGAGGGCGGCAATGCCGGATTCGCCAGCGCCGATGGTCAGCGCAGTTGGGGTGCGGACAAACGTCCCGGCCAGGACACACCGACCGCCGAGTGGCGTCAGGAAGACCCCGGCACGATGCCCGCGGGCGATGTCTATGGCGGCGGATCGCCCACCGGCGTGGCCTTTTATGAAAATGGCGCACTCGGTGAAAAATGGCGCGGCCTGCTGCTCGCGTGCGAGGCGGGCAAGAACGTGATTTTCGGCTACCAGCCGCAACCCGAAGGCGCGGGCTTCAAACTCGAGCGCATGGACTTCATGACGTCGAACAAGGAGAAGCAGTGGGCCGGCAGCGACTTCCTCGGCGGCAAGGAAACCAACGAGCTCAAAACGAAATTCCGCCCCAGTGATGTGTGCGTGGGCCCCGATGGCGCTTTGTATGTCGCCGACTGGTTTGACGCGCGTGTCGGTGGTCACGGCACGCGTGATGATGGCTTCACCGGAGCCATCTACCGCATCGCGCCCAAGAATTTCAAATCTCAGATTTCAAATTTGAAATTGGATACGGTTGAAGGCCAGATCGCCGCGCTGAAGAGCCCCGCCGTGAACGTGCGCAACAGCGGCTTCAACCGCCTGAAGGCCGCCGGAGCCAAAGCGGTGCCTGCGGTGGCCGCGTTGCTCGATGACAGCGATTCCTTCATCGCGGCGCGTGCGGTGTGGTTGCTCGCTCAACTCGGCGATGAAGGCATCGCGAAGGTGAAGCCGTGGTTGGAGTCCAAAGATGCTACGCAGCGTCTTGTTGGGTATCGGGCGCTTCGTCGTGCAAATCATGACGTGCTCGCGATGGCCCGGAAGATGGCTTCCGACAGCAACGCAGCTGTGCGACGTGAGGTGGCGGTGACAGTGCGCGACATGCCAGCGAGCGAGTGCATGCCCGTTCTCGTGCAGCTTGCTCATGCTTTTGATGGCAAAGATCGCTCGTATCTGGAAGCGCTCGGCATCGGCAGCGAAGGCAAGGAGAGCGAACTCTTCACGGCGCTCACCACCGGTCATGCGCCGGGTTGGAAGACCTTCCAGACGATGACAAGCAGCGGCGGTGAAACTTGGAGCGACGCCTTCGCCCGCATCGCCTGGCGTTTGCATCCGCCGGAGGCCGTGAACGACTTCAAGGCCCGTGCGCTCAATGACAAGCTCAGCAAAGAGCAGCGCCAGCTCATGCTCACCGCGCTCGCCTTCACCAAAAGCGCCGAGGCCGCCGGTGCGATGATCGAACTCGCCCAGAAGAAGGATTTCCCGCTGCAAGACATGGCCAAGTGGTGGCTCATGAACCGCAAAAACAATGATTGGAAAGCTTACGACGTTGAGCAAAGCCTCAAGGCGCTCGGCATCTACGATCCCGACAAAGTGCAGCTCACCGCCAGCCCGCTGCCGCCGCTCCCCGCGAACGCAAAAGCCTTCGACCTCAAGGCCATCGCCAAACTCCAGGGCGATCCCAAACGCGGAGCCACCGCCATCGCCGCCTGCTACACCTGCCACCGCTTTGGCAGCAACGGCATCGACTACGGCCCCGATCTGACCACCTTCGCCAAGCAACAAACCGCCGACGTCCTCATCCAGGCCATCGCCGAGCCCAGCAAAGGCATCTCGCACGGCTTTGAAGGCAGCGAGATCACCACCACCGACGGCCTCAGCATCACCGGCATCGTCCTGACCAGCGGCGACCCCGTCCTCATCAAATGCATGGGCGGCGTCGTGCAAACCGTGCCGAAAAAGCGCATCCAGAGCCTCAAAAAGCTCAAAGGCCGCAGCCTCATGTTCGAGCCCTCCATGCTCGGCCTCACCGAACAAGGCATCGCCGACATCGTGGCTTATTTGAAGAGCCTTTGAGCCAACGAAAATCTTGTCATGCGTCTGCCCAGCCTTTTCGTCCTTTTTGTCCCTTCCGTCCTTCTCGCCGCCGATCCGGCGATGCCTGACAAACACCGTGCCCTTTTCAAAGAGCACTGTGTGAGCTGCCACGGGCCGGAGAAGCAGAAAGGGAAGTTCCGGGTCGATGATCTGCCGCTGGCGATCACGAATGTCGAAATCGCCGAGAAGTGGCAGAAGGTGCTGAATGCGATGAACTCGGGCGACATGCCGCCGGAGGATGAAAAGCAGCCACCGAACGAGGCGAAGGCGGATTTTCTCGATGATTTGTCGAATGTGATGGTCGCGGCAAGACGTGCGCTGAACGATCAGCACGGGGTGATCACGATGCGGCGGCTGAACCGGCGTGAATACAAAAATACGCTGCGCGATTTGCTGGGCGTGGATATCAATGTGGCCGAGTTGCCGAGCGACACGGGCACCGGCGGCTTCGACACCTTTGGCTCGAATCTCTTCATGTCGGCCAACCAGTTCGAGCAGTATCAATCACTCGGCCTGCAGGCGCTCGACGAGGCCTTCACGCGCTTCGCGGCCACCGATGAGGTGCTGAAGCTGCACATCGAGGCCGAGGAGAACAACACGCGCATCCGCAAGAACTACGAGGAGAACCTCGCCGCGCTCGAACGCGCGACGAAATGGGCCGCCGAGGTAGAAAAGGCCGCTGCTAGGCCAGAGAACGCCGCCGTGGTGGCCGAACTGCGAAAAGCGGCGAAGAACAACGACATGTTCCTCCGCGAGTGGGCCAAGATCCAAGGCGCCCCCGCGCCCGAGAGCTTTGGTTTCAAAACGGTGGAGAACAACGCTGACAAGGCGACCCGAGCGCTCGGCTACGGCACGAAAATGGGCACGGGCTTCACGCGGCCGTATCATGAGCATTACCTCAAAAAGCCGCATCTCGACTCCGGCGCGTATTTGACCGTCAGTGTCGGGGATCTGGGCAATGACAGCCTGCAGTGGCTCATCCCCTACAAGTGGCCGGCGGGCGATTACATCGTCCGCGTGCGCCTCAGTCACACGCCGGAGTCCGCGCCGGAGCAGCGCTACATCGAGTTCGGCACGAACCCGCGCAACGGCAAGCCTTTGAGCACGCACGCCGTCAGCGGCACGATCGAGAAGCCGGAGATCATCGAAATGCCGCTCACGATCACAAAAGAGCACAGCAACAATCAGGACCGCACCATCTTCCTGCGCGAAAAAGGCACGAACGATCACTATGAGCAGACGCGGCGCATCTTTAACGCCGGGAAGACGAAAAACGGCCGCGGCCCCGAACTCGCGATCTGGGTCGATTGGTTCGAGATCGAGCGCAAAACGGCCAACAAGAAGCCGAAGGAGTCCGAGTTGGTGAAGTTTGGCATCGGGGACAATCGCCAGGTCGGCAGCACAACGGCGAAAGGTGTGAGCAAAGTGCGTTTCGAGTGCGAAACGGCCAATGAGAAGGTCAGCAAGTATGTGAAGGAGCAGATCGACGCCCGTGCGCGTGCCAATGCCTGGGTGAAGGCCGTGGATGAAGCCGCCGCAAAGCCGGAGAATGTCGCGGCCGCCACGGAACTCCGAAAAACAGCCAAGCACCCGAACAACTTCCGCCGCGAGTGGGCCAGATTCAAAGGCGCACCCTCACCCGAGAGCTTTGGTTTCAAAACCACCGAGAACAACGCGGACAAGGCCAACTCCGCTCTCGGCGAGAACTGGCAGAAGTATCACGAATACTACCTCGGCCGCCCACATCTCGACCAAGGCGCTTATCTCGGCACGCCGACGATGCATCCGGCGGTCATGGCGCTGGGCTTTTTGCAGCTTCCCATGCCGGGTGACTGGGCGAGCGGCAACTTCGTCTTCCGCGTGCGCATTGCCGCCGCGAAGGAGGCGCGGCCCGAGCAGAAGTTCCTCGAAATGGGCACGCATCCGCGCAACGGCATGGTGCGCGCCACTTTCGAGATCACCGGCACGATGGAGAAGCCGCAGATCGTTGAGATGCCCTTTACGCTGACCAAAGCGGTGGCCGATGGCGGTGACCGCACGCTTTTTATCCGCGAAAAAGGCGCTTGGGATAACAACGAGGAAGGCGGACGCAAACGCCAGGAAGCCGTGAAGCGCAATGGCATCGGTCCTGAGGCGGTGTTGTGGATTGATTACATGGAAATCGAGCGCGTGAGCGATCCTGCGAACTCAGCGCCTGGTCTCGCCGCGCTGGGAGCGCCGCTGGATGACAGCATTGACCGCATTGACCGCATTGACCGCATTGACGTGAAACCTGCGCTGCAAGGCTTCTGCGCCGCTGCTTTTCGCGGTCTGGAGCCGCCTGCGAGCTTCGTGGACAAACTGGCTGCCATCTACGACACGCAGCGCAAGGCGGGTGTGAAGCACAGCGCTGCGCTGAAGGAGACTTTATCCGTGGTGCTGGCTTCGCCGATGTTTTTGTATCTGGCTGAAAGCAGCTCCCCATCTTTTACCCCAAATCTTTTACCAAAAGAAGAGGCTGGTAAAAGGTTGGGGGTAAAAGATAAAGAAACCAAACCTGGGGTACACCAGAGCCAGCATGCTGAAGCGCATGCTTCTGACCCCACTCTTCTGTCGAATACCGAGCTCGCCAACCGCCTCTCTTATTTCCTCTGGAGCGCCCCGCCGGATGACGAACTGCTCAAAGCCGAGCTCGCCAAGCCCGAGGTGCTCGCCGCGCAAACGAAGCGCCTGCTCGACGATGAACGCTCGCAGGAACTCGTGCACGGCTTCGTGCATCAGTGGCTCGGCATGGACCGCATCGACTTCTTTCAGGTGAACCGCGCGATGTATCCGCGCTTCGACGACAGCACGAAGCTGAATGCCAAGGAGGAAGTCTTCGCCACCTTTTCGCATCTGCTGAAGCACGACGCGCCTCTCAGTGACCTGCTCAAGGCCGACTACGCCATCATCAACCACCTGCTCGCCGACTTTTACGGCATCGACGGCGTTAAAGGCGATGCCTTTCAAAAGGTGAAGCTGCCTGCGAACTCGCCGCGAGGCGGCCTGCTCGGCATGGCGGCCATTCATTTCATGGGCGGCAATGGCGAACGCACCAGCCCCGTCGAGCGCGGCGCGTGGGTGCTGCGCAAACTTCTGAACGATCCGCCGCCGCCTGCGCCCGCGAATGTCCCCCAGATCGCCCGCCTCGCGGGCAAGGTGCTGACCACACGCGAGCGCCTGCAAATGCATCAAGAGGATGCGCAGTGCGCTAGTTGCCATCGCAAGATCGATCCCGTGGGCTTTGGCCTGGAGAACTTCGACGCCGTCGGCCAATGGCGCACCGAGGACAGCTATCAGGTCATGGATGAGAAGGGCAAACCGGTCAAAGGCGCGAGCAAGACCTGGAGTATCGCAGCCAGCGCCCAATTGCACCGAGGCCCCGCCTTCAAAGACTACTTCGAACTGCGCGACATCATCGCCTCACGCGCTGACAACTTCGCCAGCGGCTTCAGCACGGCCCTCATTGAGTATGCACTCGGCAGAACCGCAGGCTTCCGCGACGAACCGCTCATCGCCGACATGCTCGCCGCCGCGAAGAAGGAGAAACTTGGCCTGCGGGCCTTTGTTCACGCTTTGGTCGCAAGCAAAGAGTTCCACACGAAGTAATTTGTCCGAATTCATTTCCCTCACTCTTCCATGCCTACCCGCCGTCATTTCCTCCGCAGCACTTCCGCGCTGATCACCTTGCCAGCGTTGGAGTCGATGGGTTTCAAAGCCTTCGCGGCTCCCAAGACCACCGCACCACCGAAGCGCATGGTGTTCCTCGGCTTTGGCTGGGGCGTCACGAATGAGACGTGGTTTCCGGATGTGAAGAAGACGGGGGCGGCGTGGGAGTTGTCGGAGGGGTTGAGGCCGCTCTCGCGGCATCAGAAGGACATCACGATGGTGCAGGGTTGCTCGAACAAGTTTGCGAATGAGGCGCACTGGGGGAGCACGTTCTGGCTCACGGGGGCGAATCGCTATGCGGAGCCGGGGCAAAGCTTTCACAACAGCATCAGCGCGGATCAGGTGGCGGCGGCGCATTTGGGCGCGGATACGCGTTTTAGCTCGATCCAACTCAACACGCCGGATGCGCAGAACTCAGGCCACGGGCCTGGATTGTCGCTGGCGTGGGATGTGCGCGGAAAACCGGTCGCGGGGCTGGAAAATCCGGTCGCGGCGTTTCACCGACTCTTTTCGAATGAAACGACGCCGCTGAGCGAACGGCAGGCGATGCTCGCGCAGAAGCGCAGCGTGCTCGATGCGGTGCTGGAGGATGCGAAACGCGTGCAAAACGGCCTCACGAAGACCGACATCGACAAATTGGACGAGTATTTCCAAAGCATCCGCGATATCGAGGTGCGGCTCGGCAAGGACGAGCAATGGCTGAGCGTGCCGAAGTCCAAACCGCCCGTCGCTGAGCCGAAACCGGGCCTCGCGGGCAAGGACGAGATCAAAGTGATGTATGACCTCATCGTCGCCGCGCTGCAGACGGACAGCACGCGAGTGCTGACGTATCGCCAACCGGTCGGGACGCTGTTGCAGAGCCTCGGCACGAAGGTCGCGCCGCATGACATGAGCCACTACTCGCCCGGCGACCGCATGGCGGCCTCGCAGAAGCGTGATGCGACGCAGAGCGAGTTGCTCGCCGGACTGATCGACAAGCTGAAGGCCACGAAGGAAGCCGATGGCACGAGTTTGTTTGATCACGTCGCGCTCGCGTATGGCAGCAACATCCGCACGATCCATTACCTCGACAACTGCCCGACTTTGCTCACCGGCGGAGCCGCTAACCTCAAACTCGGCCACCACCTCGTCCTGCCCAAAGACACGCCGCTGTGCAACGTGTGGCTCACGATGCTCCACGGCCTCGGCATCCAAGCCGAACGCCACGGCGACAGCACCGGCGTGGTGAAGGAGCTTCAAGCTTGACAGACTCTCTTGGTAAAAGATTTGGGGTAAAAAATTGGAAACCAAATCTCTGAATCTTTTACCCCTAACCTTTTACCAGCGCTCATCGCTGATGCCCATCCACTGCCCGATCACGACAAGCCGCATCTCTCAGGAGCAATTCAAACTGATTTCCAGTGAGGTCATGGATCACGTCTTCGCCATCCACAATGACTTCGGCCGCTTCTTTGACGAGGTCGTTTACAAGAAGGAACTCGCTGATCGAATGAACGGGGTGGTGCTGGAGTTGGAAATCATCGTCAAGCACGGCACCTTCTCGAAGACCTACTATGTGGATGTGCTGATCAACAGCAGCGGCCTCTTCGAGTTCAAGGCGGCAGACGCGATTCATCCCCGTCATCGTGGCCAAACGCTCAACTACCTGCTTCTACTCGATCTCGCACACGGCAAGGTCATCAACATGCGCCCTGAGTCCGTGGGGAATGAGTTCGTCAATTGCCCGGCGAGACTCGTCGATCTCAAGAACCCACGTATTTACGACACCAAATGGAGCTGCGAGGTCGCTGGCGCGGAAGCTCTCCGCGACACTCTCATGCCTCTGATCGCCGATTGGGGTGCGGGGCTGGAAACGGGACTCTACGAAGAGGCCATCACCCACATCCTCGGAGGAGACGAAAAGGTGCTTATGCCAGTGCCGGTGATTGGCCCCAAAGGCCATCTGGCGGATCAGCGCATGCGCCTCGTCGCGCCGGGAGTCGCTTTCAAGATGACGGCTTTGCAAGACCGGCTTGATGACTTCGAGCGTCAGGCCATCCGGCTGCTCCGACATACAAATCTGAAGGCGATTCAGTGGATCAACATCACGCAAACCTCGATTCGCTTCACCACTCTCTCATGAACGGCATCCAAACGACACGCACTGAACTGGCTGGTAAAAGATTGGGGGTAAAAGGTTTCAATCCATTCTCCAATCTTTTACCCCCAACCTTTTACCAGCCAAAAGCCATCCTCATGGCCCTGGGCCTCCTATCCTGCCCATCCCTTGCCCAACAGCCTCAGGCCACTCTCGACGCCAAACATCGTGCCTTTTTCAAAGACAACTGCCTCTCCTGCCACAACGCCGAAAAGCAGAAGGGCAAGGTGCGGCTGGATGACATCGCGTTCAGCGTGGACGCGGTGGAGAAGGCGGATCTGTGGCAAAAGGTGCTGAACTCGATCAACTCGGGCGAAATGCCGCCGGAGGATGAAAAGCAGCCGGACCCGGCGGCGAAGACGGATTTCCTCGATGACCTCTCGCGCATGCTGGTGACGGCTCGAGCGGTGCTGAGCGACAGCGGCGGCAAGATCACCATGCGGCGGCTGAACCGGCGCGAATACAAGAACACGATCCGCGATCTGCTCGGCGTGGACATCAATGTGCGTGAACTACCGGCGGATGGTGGCGCGGGGACCTTCGACACAGTGGGATCGTCGCTTTTCATGTCGAGCGACCAGTTTGAGCAATACCTCGCGCTTGGTCGGCAGGCGTTGGATGAGCATTTTGCACGCTACATCGCCCCGTCGGGTGCGAAGCCTCGGCTCATGCATGTGGAGGCGGAGGAACGGAATGCACGGATTGCGAAGTCGCTTACCGAGCGCACGGACGCGCATGAGCGCTACGTGAAGTGGACGGCAGCCGTGGATGCTGCGGCGCAGAGGCCGGAAAACACTGACTCTGCGGTGAAGATCCGCGCAGAGAAGAAGGGAGATGACCGGCACTTCTATTCGCAATGGCAGCGCATCAAAGGCGCGGCTTCGCCGAAGGAGTTCGGCTTCACCGATGAGATCCATGCGGATGAACAAGGTCGCCGCAATTGGGTGCGCAGTGCGCCGTATCAGCGCGCGTATCTGGAGCATGCGGCGACGAAGACGGGCTCCTTCCTCACCATCGAAGATGTGTTTGTGAATCCGTATCACCCGTTTCGTCTGCCCGGTGATTGGCCGGCGGGAGATTACGTGGTGCGCGTGCGAATCGCGGCCACGTCGAACACGCCAACCTCGCGGCACTTCGTCGAGTTCGGCTCGCAGCACGACAGCGGCGTGCGTGCGGTAGCGAGCAGCCATCAAGTCACCGGCACGATGGACAAGCCGCAAGTGCTGGAGATCCCGCTGAAGTTCTCGCCCGCGAAAGGCTTCGGCTTCTTCTTCCAGGAGAAGGGCACCTATGAATCAGAGGATGTCGCGCACCGGTTGTTCGCCGAGGGACAAAAGGCGAACGGCATCGGTCCGGAATTCGCTCTGTGGATTGACTGGATCGAGGTGGCGAGCGCGGGAAGTGCGACAGGATCATCCATCGCAGGCCAGCCGCAGAAGCTCCGCAAAGATCCCGAGCAGTGGGCGAACAAATACATGCCCATCTATGCGCAAGGCTACGCGGAGAAATACGCGCGCTTCCAGAAATGGTGCGCGGCGATTGATGAAGCGGCGAAGAAACCGGAGAACGCGGACATCGTGAAGAAGCTGCGCGACGACCCAAAGGTGAAACAGTCGCCGCATTTGTTTTACAGCCGCTTCGCCGAGATCAAAGGCGCGCTGCCGCCCGCGCAGTTCGGTTTCAAGGATGTGGATGATGCGCAGTTCGCCCGCAGCGAGTTCACCTATCACCACCAATACTATCTCGACTACGCGAAGCTACCGCAGCGTGAGACGGGCACCTGGCTCATGCTTTACTCGCTCGGTCGCTACACGGGCATCACCGCGCCCGCGAACTGGCCTGCGGGCAGATACACGCTACGGGTGCGCCTTGCCGCGAGCGATGAATCGCCGAAGGAACGCCGCTTCATCGAGATCGGCACCGGCAAGGCGGACGCGGCGGATTTCAATGTGCTGAGCTCGCATCAAGTGACCGGCACACTGGCGAATCCGCAGATGCTGGAGATCCCCGTCGAGATCAACGCGAGCGGTGATCGCAACTTCGCCATTCGCGACAAACGCCCGAATACGCGCGAGGCGGAGTATGCGATGTTCCGCGAGGCGTGGGACAAAACCGGCACGGGTCCGCGTCCGTGCATCTGGGTGGACTTTGTGGAGCTGGAAGGGCCGCTGGGCACGAGCTCGATCGCGGCAAAGACGATCAAAGAGCGTCGCGAAGTCGAACTGCATGCGAACGCGATGGTCGGCGGCACTTACAATGGCTACTTCAAAGGCGGTTACGAGGCGGCGAAGAAGTTCATGGAGACCAAGCAGCCGCAAAAGGGCATTCCCGATGAGCAGGAGGCGAAGTTTCGCATTCGTGGCTTTGAGCAGCACGGGCCGACCTTTGAGCGCTACCTGAATGATCCGCTGACGAAGACGGGCTCCTATTTGACGATCTACAACGTCCACACCGAGGAGGTCATCACGCTGCCGCCGGATCAGCCTTCGGGTTGGCTGAAGACGAAGCATGAGGTCGAGAAGGCGGAGCCGGGCGAATACAAGCTGCGCTTCCGCATCGGTGCCGTGAAGGGCACGCCGAAGGAGCGGCACTTCGTCGCGCTCGGCAACCGAATCGAGAAGGATGAGTTCACCTTGATGCAAACCTTTCAAATCAGCGGCACGACCGACTCGCCGCAGATCATCGAAGTGCCCGTGAGCATCTCCGCGAATGGCCCGCGCACCTTTGTGCTGCGTGAGAAGCGCGATGTGAAGCTCGACCACGAGCTTTTCATGACGGCGCAGAAGGAAACCGGCGTCGGGCCGCCATCGGCACTGTGGATTGATTGGGTGGAGTGGGAAGGTCCGCTCGCACCGCAAACGACTCTCGCCAAGGTGGAGCACATCGAGCCGGAGAGGCGCCGCGCGGAGGTGGAGCGCGGGCATTTGCGCTTCAAGTATCTCAACGAGCAATACGCCAAGTGGAAGGCCGCGGGTGGCGATGAGAAGCGGCTGAAGGAGTTCGACTTCACCGACAAATCGCACGCGGAGTTCGCCAAGGTCGTGTGGGACAGCAACAACCGCTGGTTCCAGCAATACCTCGACCGACCGCTGTCGAAGACGGGCCTCTTTCTCGACAACACCGTGCAGGAAGCCTGCGAATACGCCATCGACATGCCCGCCGATCTCGCGTCTGGCGACTACGTGATGCGCGTGAAGATCGGTCGCGTGCCGGACATGCCGAGCGAGCGGGCGTTTCTGACCTTTGTCGAGGCCAGCCCCATCGACAAAGACGACCGCACCTTCCTCGCGAACAAACAAATCACCGCCACGCTCGACCAGCCGGAGATCATCGATCTGCCGTTCAAGATCGTCCCCGGCGGCCCACGGAAGTTTGTGCTCTTCGAAAAACGCCCGCTGAAAAAAGAAACCATCAGCCTTCCTGGTCGCACGCGACAGATCGCCGATGCCAAACAACGCGATCCCGTGCTCTGGATCGACTGGATCGAATACAGCGGCCCACTCGCGCCCGCGAATGCCAAATCGAGCGTGCCGCAAGTGCTCGCCACAGGTGAGACAAATGCACGCCAAGTGCTCGAAACCTTCGCGAAACGAGCTTTTCGCGGCAAAGCGCCTTCCGCAGCCTTTTTGGACAAATTGACGGCTTTGCACGAAACACGCCTCAAAGCCGGAGACAGCTTCGACAAGGCCATTCGCGAGCCTTTGAGCGTCATTTTGGCCTCGCCGGGGTTTTTGTATCTTCAGGAAACGGGTCCTCAATCTTTTACCCCAAATCTTTTACCAAAAGAAGAGGCTGGTAAAAAGTTGGGGGTAAAAGATGAAAGGCAGAGATCGCTGTCACCTCCCGAACTCGCCTCACGCCTGTCCTACTTTCTCTGGAGCGCTCCGCCGGATGAACCATTGCTCCAGGCCGACCTCTCGAAGCCTGAAGTCATCGCCCGCGAGGTGGATCGCATGATTGCCAGTCCGAAGGCGGACGAGTTCGTCAGCGGCTTCGTGCATCAGTGGCTCGGCATGGACCGGCTCGATTTCTTCCAGTTCGACACGAAGCAGTTCCGCGACTTCGACGAGAGCGCGAAGGCCGCGGCGCGTCGCGAGGTGTATGAAACGTTCGCGCACCTCCTTCGCCACAACGGCAGCCTCGCCCAACTGCTCAAGAGCGACGAAATCCACGTCAACGGCCTGCTCGCCACCTACTACGGCATCGAAGGCATCAGCGGCGATGCGTTTCAAAAAGTGAAACTGTCCGCCAATTCGCCACGCGGCGGATTGCTCGGCATGGCGGCCATCCTCGCGATGGGCAGCAACGGCGAGCGCACCAGTCCCGTCGAACGCGGTGCGTGGGTGCTGCGCAAGCTCCTCCACAACCCGCCACCGCCCGCCCCGCCAAACGTCCCGCAGCTCACGCGACTCGAAAACAAGCTGCTTAACACCCGCGAGAGACTTGCCGCGCATACGGAGGAAGCACAGTGCGCCCAGTGCCATCGCAAGATCGACTTCATCGGCTTCGGCCTCGAAAACTTCAACGCCGCCGGCAAATGGCGCACCGAGGAGACCTTCGAAAAACGCGGCGTCGGCAAGAAAACCTGGTCCATCGACCCCAGCGGCCAGTTCTACAACGGCCCCGCCTTCCAAGACTACTTCCAGCTCCGCGACCTCATCGCCGACAAGAGCGAAGACTTCGCCCGCGGCT